>JAILRS010000033.1 GCA_024698045.1 Selenomonadaceae bacterium | reverse complement strand
TCAACGGTAGCTGCGCCGTCAATGCTGGGCATTTCTCCGTCGGTAGGAGTTGTGCCGTCAAAGCTGGGCATTTCACCGTCAACGGGAGCCGTGCCGTCAAAACTAAGCATTTCGCCGTCAACGGGAGCCGTGCCGTCAAAGCTGGGCATTTGTCCGTCGGTAGGAGCTGTGCCGTCAAAACTAGGCATTTCGCCGTCGGTAGGAGCTGTGCCGTCAAAGCTGGGCATTTCGCCGTCGGTGGGAGCCGCGCCGTCAAAGCTGGGCATCTCACTATCCGTAGGAGGTGCCGCGTTATTAGAGTTAGGCATTTGTCCGTTCATGGGAGCGTTGCCGGAATTGTTACTTCCCTGTGTTTGATTAAGTTGTTGCATTCCGAAAAACATGAGTAAAAACTCCTTTCAAATGTGGTGATTATCCGCAATGCCTTTTGACATCGTCGTCAATCACTTTATCTCTGTGCGTCGTGTGATTTCGACATTGAGAATGATAATTCACAGACTCAAAAGTGTCAATATAGAAAGGTTAACAGTGTGTTAGAAGACAGTTAAGTTTTGATTTGAAAAGCCCCGACATCACTGCCGAGGCTCAAAATGTTTTCAAATGAGGATAAAAAGTTAATCGACGTTAATATAATTCGGGAAGTTTTCATGAAGATAATTGGCGATGGTTTGACCGATAAAAATTTTTCCGCGCAGAGCAGGATGTAAGCCGTCGGGAGTGAGTTCCGCGCGAAGATAATTGCTGTTATCGGTTAACTTGCCTGTTACGTCGACGAAATAAGGGCGTTGCATTATCCAGAAGTTGACTTGATTGCGTGTAGTCATCCAATCTTTATCGGTCAAATCAATTCCGCGTTTACGAATCAATTTCGGATTCATAGGGGTAACGGTACAGAAAACGGGCGTGATATTGTTGGCAAGACATTTGTCGCGAATCAGCTCGAGATTTTTTATGATTTCGTTGGCGGAAATTCCTATGCGAATATCGTTGACGCCTGCCATGATAAGTAAAACTTTCGGTTGAAACGGCAGAACATCATTATCAAAACGATCCAATATCATTTGAGTTGTGTCACCACTGCGCGCAAGATTTTTAATCGACACGTCGCAATAAGTTTCCCATTGACAAGAAAGTTGACCGGCAGGGATGTAAGCGGCACCGCCATGACTGATACTGTCGCCCAAGACCGCGAAAGTTACGGGCGCGCTTACCGTAAAATTTTGTCTGTCAGACCAATCACTTAACGGTTTGCCGCTCTTATTGATGACACGAACTTGCCAATAATAATCGCCGACTTCGGTAAAGGGAGTGCCGTCGGTTACGCGATTGAGTGCCTCATCGTTAACCAAACTGCGGACGATAACATCACGCGCATTTTCAATCTTGACAACTTGAACTTCATAGTATCTTGTATCGGGTAACGGTTCCCACGAATAAGTCGGATAAAGTTGCGGAAAATCCGACTGATTTAATTCGGCCGTCAAAATCGGCGGCGATTTTTCTGCGTCAACTTGTCCGCCGAATCCAAAGATACACATCGTCATTACCAACGTAAAAATTTTTTTCAACATGGCATATCCTCCGCAAAAATTTTTCGCCCGTAATTATAACACCATACAAGATTTTTTTTAAGTCACACGTTGACACTTATCATAATTTGACTTAATATTTTCAATAGCTGATAATAATCACAGCTAGGTAAGGGGAGTGACTAAAAAGCTTTTCGTAACCTGCAAAAATTTTATAGGAGGTTCAATTCTGTATGAGCAATCAAAAAGAAGCGTCCGCCGAATTGGATTTGCAAACATTAATCCGTCGTGCAGAGGCGCAGGAAAATTTCCCCGATGTACCTTTAGATGAATTTACTCCGCCCACGTATGAAGAGTGGAAACAGGCATGTATCGACTTACTCAAAGGTGCGCCCTTTGAAAAGAAACTTTTCACCAAAACTTACGAGGGCATCACGTTTTCGCCAATGTATTTCCACGGCGACACAGAACCTATTCAGCCTACGAAATCTTATCCCGGTATGGGCGATTATCTGCGCGGCATAGAGGCAAACGGCTATGTTAATGCGCCGTGGGGAATCGCTCAGGCTTGCGACGAGACTTTACCCGAAGAAAATAACGAATTACTCAAACATGAAATTGCAAAAGGCTCGACGATTTACAATGTCAAAGTAGACTGCGCAACCCGTAAGGCACGCGACGCACGTCAATGCAAACACATCGGCAAATGCGGTGTCAGCTTGACGACTTTGGGCGACGTCGAAACTTTACTCAACGGTTTAAAACTCGACACATATCCGCTTTACGTTTACGCAGGTCAATCCGCTCTTCCGTTGCTTGCGCTTATCGTTGCGGCAGTCAGGAAGAACGGCGGCGACGTCTCCAAACTCAAGGGCGTTATCGGTGGCAACCCGATTGGCGAATATGCAGCTAAAGGCGAACTTCGTCAGTCGCTCGACAAATTGTTTGACGAGACTGCATCTGCGGCAAAATGGGCTGTCAAAAATGCTCCCAATGTCAAAACCGTTTTTGTCAAGAGCGATGTTTTCAGCAACGGCGGTGCCAATGACGTTCAGGAAGTTGCTTACAGTTTGGCGACGGGTGTCGCTTACCTGCGTGCCTTGCTCGAACGCGGCTTGACCATTGACGAGGCAGCTTCTCAAATTATGTTCGGCTTCTCCATGGGCGCGAATTTCTTTATGCAAATCGCTAAACTTCGTGCAGTCCGTCCGATATGGGCGCAGATTGTCAAAGCATTCGGCGGCAATGAAGAATCTCAAAAAATTCACATCCACGGTCGTCCGGCTAAATTCTTCAAAACCGTTTACGATCCTTATGTCAACATGTTGCGCGATACCACCGAACTTTTCAGCGGTGTTGTCGGCGGCGTAGACAGCTTTGAAAATTCCACATTCGATGAACCTGTTCGCAAGGGTGACGAATTCAGTCGCCGTATCGCTCGCAATATGCAAATCATTCTTCAGGAAGAATTCGGCTTGTTGCAACCGATAGATCCCGCTGGCGGAAGTTGGGCAGTCGAAAATCTCACCAAAGAGATTAGCGAAAAGATTTGGGCGGAATTCCAAACGGTCGAGGGCAAAGGCGGAATTGTCGCCGCGCTCAAAGCAGGTTATCCGCAGGAACAAATCGCCGCTGTTCTCTCCGCACGTTTCAAGGCGGCGGAAACTCGCAAAGATCGCATTGTCGGCAATAATATGTATCCGAATATGACAGAAGAACGCATTGATTCGCGTCCCGAAAGTCAAGAAGATAACATGAAGGCACGTAAAGAGGCTATTGATAAATTCCTCGCAGGTGTCGACGCTAAAGACGCGATTGCCGCGATTAAAGTCGATGATGTTGAATCGGTTATCGCGGCGGCCGCCAAAGGCGCAACGATTGCCGAAATCAGAGATGCGCTCGGTACTGCCGAAGTCGAAGAAATTCAGAAGATTAAGGCTCATCGTTGGAGTGAACGTTTTGAGGCTCTGCGTGAAGCTACCGAAAAATTCAAAGCCGAAAAGAATGACAATGTTAAAATCTTTTTGGCGAACATGGGACCGATACCGCAACACAAAGCACGTGCGGATTTCACCACGGGATTTTTGCAGGTCGGTGCGTTCCAAGTTTTGGGCAATAACGGTTTCGCTACCGTTGACGAGGCGGCGGCCGCTGCCAAAGAATCGGGCGCGGATGCTGTCGTAATTTGCTCCACGGACGCAACTTATCCCGAAATTATTCCCGCACTTGCTCCCAAACTTCACGAAGCTCTCCCGAACGCAACAGTATTCCTTGCCGGTGCGGCTCCGAAAGATTTGCTTGAAACTTACAACGCGGCAGGCATTGATGAATACATTCATGTCAAAGCCAACTGCTATCAAATTCTGCAGAATCTGCAAAAGAAAAAGGGGATGATTGCATAATGGCACAGTACAACAATCCGGACTTCACGCAAATGAGCCTGAGCGATGCCCCTGCCTCCGACGCGGCGGCTTGGAAGGCTAAATTTGAACAGGCTGCGAAAGAAGATTACGATAAACTTGTTTACAAGACAATGGAGCATGTTCCCGTTAAACCGCTGTACACGCATGACGAATATGCTCACATGAATCATTTGGATTTCGTCAGCGGTATCCCTCCGTATCTGCGCGGCCCCTACGCTACGATGTATGTTTTCCGTCCGTGGACTGTTCGCCAATACGCAGGCTTTTCCACTGCCGAAGAATCCAATGCATTCTATCGTCGTAACTTGGCGGCAGGTCAGAAAGGTTTGTCGATTGCGTTTGACTTACCTACACACCGCGGTTATGATGCCGATAATCCGCGCGTCTTCGGTGATGTCGGTAAAGCAGGCGTCTCCGTTTGCTCCATGCTCGATATGAATATTTTGTTCAGCGGTATTCCGTTGGATCAGATGTCCGTATCAATGACGATGAACGGCGCAGTACTTCCGATTCTTGCGTTCTTCATTCAGAGCGGTATCGAACAAGGTGTCGATAAATCAATCCTTAACGGCACGATTCAAAATGATATCCTCAAAGAATTCATGGTTCGCAATACCTACATTTATCCGCCCGATATGTCAATGCGTATCATCGGCGATATTTTCGAGTACACGACGAAATATATGCCGAAGTTCAATTCGATTTCAATCAGCGGCTATCATATGCAAGAGGCAGGCGCGCCGGCCGATATCGAACTTGGTTACACTTTGGCGGACGGTCTCGAATACATTCGCACGGGTATCAATGCCGGCTTGAAAGTTGACGCATTCGCAAAACGTTTGAGCTTCTTCTGGGCTATCGGCAAAAATTATTTCATGGAAGTCGCTAAGATGCGTGCGGCTCGTGTTCTCTGGGCTAAAATCGTCAAACAAATGGGCGGTACTCAACCGAAATCAATGGCTTTGCGTACTCACTGCCAGACTTCGGGCTGGTCGCTCACCGCGCAAGATCCTTTCAACAATATTTCTCGTACTGTCATGGAGGCAATGGGCGCGGCTCTCGGTCACACTCAATCTCTCCACACCAACGCACTTGACGAAGCTATCGCGTTGCCTACGGACTTCAGTGCACGTATCGCACGCAACACGCAACTTTACATTCAAGACGAAACAAGTGTTTGCAAAATTATCGATCCTTGGGGCGGTTCCTACTATGTCGAGGCTCTCACAAACGAAATTATTCGCCGTGCATGGGCTCACATTCAGGAAATCGAAAATCTCGGCGGTATGGCGAAAGCTATTCCGACAGGCTTACCGAAAATGCGTATCGAAGAGGCGGCGGCACGTCGTCAGGCTCGTATCGATTCCGATCACGAAACGATTGTCGGCTTGAATAAATTCCGTCTCGATAAAGAAGATCCGTTGGAAATTCTTGCGGTTGATAACACAGCCGTTCGCAATGCGCAGGTTGAACGCCTCAACAAACTTCGCGCCGAACGTAACGAAGATGATGTCCGCGCGGCATTGGAAGCAATCACGAAAGCGGCAGAATCTCGCGACAGTGGCAACTTGCTCGAATGTGCAGTCGAGGCGGCTCGTGTTCGTGCCTCTCTCGGCGAAATTTCCGACGCCGTCGAAAAAGTTTCGGGTCGTTATCAGGCAACGATTCACACGATTTCCGGCGTTTACTCCAGTGAATTCGGCAATCAAACCGAACTCGATAAAGTCCGTGAACGTGCAGATGAATTTGAAAAACTCACGGGACGTCGCCCGAGAATTTTCGTCGCAAAGATTGGTCAGGACGGTCACGATCGCGGCGCGAAAGTTATCGCCTCCAGTTTTGCGGATATGGGTTGGGACGTCGATGTGGGTCCTCTCTTCCAAACTCCTCAGGAAGCTGCGCAGGATGCTGTAGATAACGACGTTCACATGGTAGGATTTAGTTCTTTGGCAGCAGGTCATAATACGTTGTTGCCCGAACTCGTCGAGGAACTCAAGAAACTCGGTCGCGAAGATATTCTTGTTGCAATCGGCGGCGTTATCCCCGTTCAAGATTACGATCATCTCTACAAGAGCGGCGCGGTTGCGATTTTCGCACCGGGTACCAATATCCCCGAAGCATCAATGAAATTGCTTAACATCTTGATTGATCGCGCTAAAGAGGAAGAAGATGCAGGCTGATTAATTCAATCGGTTTGCGCAAATAAAATAAACCGTCGGGCTCGTAACGGGCTTGACGGTTTTTGTCTGCTTGAATTTGCGGCGAACGTTTGATATTATTCGTGCAGTGAAGGGAAGTGTATTTACATGCGCGTTGTGATTGTCGGCGCGGGAAAATTGGGCTACACCATTGCCGAACTTTTGAGCAGTGAACAAATTCAAGTAGTAGTCATAGATCGCGAAGAAAGTCAACTTACCGCGGTAAAAAATAATCTTGACGTGTTGACGATAACGGCGAACGGCGCAAGCCCGATAACGATGGACGACCCCGATGTCAGCGGCGCGGATGTATTTATCGCGGTGACCAATATAGATGAAGTCAACATGGTCGCCTGCATTTTGGCGAAGAAACACGGCATACGTCACACAATCGCCCGTATTCGCGATATGCAATTTCTCAGCGAGGCAAAAGATTATCTCAAGAAAAATTTCGACATAGATTTGATGTTAAACCCCGAAGAAATTGCAGCACAGGAAATTTATCGAATACTGATGACACCCGCCGCGCTTGACGTTGACGAATTTGCCGACGGTAAAGTTAAACTGTTTGAAGTGAAAATCAATAAGCACAGCAAGTACGCAAATATACCGCTGAAGGATTTAAAATTGCCGACGGGCGTTTTGGCAGGTCTTATATTTCGCGACCATCAAATGATAATTCCGCATGGCAATGATTCGTTGCAAGTTCATGATAACGCTTACTTTATCGGTTTTCCGCAAGCGATTGAGAAATTCAGCAGTAATTTTGTGCAACAGGATTCGAGACATATTGAGCGTGTAATGATAATCGGAGCCGGTAGAATCGCGAAAACTTTGGCGCGAATGTTGATAAAGGCAAATGTCAACGTGAAAGTCATAGAGAAAGACCGTGAAAGATGCGAAGATATGGCGCAACTTTTGTCGGGCGATTCGATAGCGATTTACGGCGACGGTACAAATGTTGATTTACTTGCGCAGGAGGGAATCGCGTCGGCAGATGTTGTAGTATGTTTGACCGAAGACGATAAATTAAATTTGATGATGGCACTTTTGGCAAAACACTTGGGCGCGAAAAAAACAGTTGTACGCGTTTATCGAACGGAGTACGCTGATTTAATCGAGAAAGTCGGCGTTGATATCGTCATTTCGGCGCGTCTTTTGGCAGCCAGCGAGGTACTTGCATTCGTACGGCGCGGCGGTGTGGTAAGCGTATCGATATTGGAAGGAGCAAGAGCGGAAGCCGTTGAATTGATAGTGCAAAGCGGCGCGAAAGTTGCCGGCAAAAAATTAATGGAAGTCAATTTACCGAAATCGTGTCTGGTTTGCGCTTACGTACGGAAAAACAAGGCGGCAATCCCGAACGGCAATACGATTCTTGAGCCGGGCGACAGGACGATTTTATTTTGTCTGCGCGGCGCGACAAAGGAAGTCATGAAATGGTTTAATTAATCGGCGCAAAATTTTTCGGGAGCTGATAAGATGTTTGTCGGGAGGGAAAATAAAATTTCGGCGGAACATCTTCAAGCAGGAGAAACAATAACGATAATAGGGTTCGGGCAATCGATGACACCGATTTTAAAATCCGGGCAGCCTGCAATCGTTGTACCCGTTACCGCCGACATAAAACTTGCCAAAAATAATATTGTCTTCTGCAAAGTGGCAGGGCATTACTATCTACATAAAATTACGGCGATACGAAACGGCAATACATATCAAATTTCAAATAATCACGGTCACTCAAACGGTTGGTGTAGTCGCAAATGCATTTACGGCTTGATGACCGAAAAACTTTAACGGAGGTCTACCATGTTTAATTTTGCTCGAAAAGATACGGAGTTCTTCGATTTATTTGTCGAGAACGCAAAATTTTTCAATCGGGGCGCGGTCTTACTTGACAACATAATAAAAGACCCAAATAAATCCAGCGAACAGAGCGAGGAAATTTTGGGTCTTGAAACGGCCGCAGACGAAATCAACGAAAAGATTTTCAACAAACTAAACTTAAGTTTTATCACGCCGATAGATCGCGAAGATATTTACTCCATAGCGAGCGAATTGGGCATAGGCGTCGACATGATACAGGGCGCATTGCAGAGAATTTTGATGTACAGCGCGGGACATTCGACACAACGCAGTCCCGATTTGACAAAGCTTTTGGTTGAAAGCACCGAAGAACTTGTCAAGATGTTCAAGCTTTTGAGTGACGTGAAAAACAATCAGCGCGAGATTTTGGATTCGGTGCACAAAGTTTCAAATTGGGAAAGCGCGGGCGATTTGATTTACCGATCCGAAATCGGAATACTTTTCGACGACGCAGTAGAGGCGGCAAAGGAGCACGGAGCCAGCCGCGCGGTCATTCATCTGATTAAGTGGAAAGACATCTTAGAGGACATTGAGGACGCCTTAGACCACACGAAGAAAGTCAGTGATATGATTCGCGGCGTAGTCATGAAATACGCTTAAAAACCTTTCGGATAAATTTTTTGACATTTACTTATCGGCGGCAACTTCGTTCAATAAAGTAAGATAAGCATCATAGCGTTCACGAAGGATATCGCCGCGCTCAACGGCCGCTTTAACGCCGCAATCGGGTTCGTGGCTGTGAGTACATACATTGCGAAATTTACATGCGCCTGCGAATTGGGTAAACTCCTTGAAGCAATGGCGCAATTTATTTTTGTCTAAACCTGCGTCAACCAAATCAACCGCGCTGAAACCGGGAGTATCGACAAGAAAACCGTCGTTGTATTGCAGAAGTTCGGCGACACGTGTCGTATGTTTGCCGCGCAAAATTTTTTCGCTGACTTTGCCGACTTTAAGTTGCAGATTATTATCCACGGCGTTTAACAGCGAAGATTTTCCGACACCGCTGGGACCTGCCAAAACGGTTACGCCCGTAGACAAAATTTTTTTCAATTCGTCAATGCCTTCACCCGTCGCGGCGGACACGCGCAAAATTTTGTAGAGCGATTCATATTCCGCCAAAAAATTTTCTTCCGTCGCCAAATCCGATTTGTTGACGCAAATTATAATTTCGTCAAGTGCGGACTGTTCCGCCAAAGTGATAAAGCGATTCAAAAGCAGCGGATGTAATTTCGGGGCGTCGACTGCGAAAGTCAAAATAACTCTGTCGACATTGGCAACGGGCGGCCGTATTAAAAAATTTCGGCGCGACTGAATACTTTCAATCACGCCGCTACCGTCCCTAAGTCTTGATATTTCCACGAAATCCCCGACGCAGACCGCACTGCCGATTTTTTTGTCGCGCTTGAGCAGTCCGCGCAATTTGCAGGGGATTAACTCGTTATCCGACTTCACGAAGAAAAAACTGTTATAAAATTTTATTACGCGTCCGATATTTTGCATATCAATAATTTCCTTTCGGCTGACTGTCTTCGCGTGTAGGTTCGGGCTCCACGGGAGCAGATGTATCCGAATTATTGTCATCGTTGTAATTATCCACGGGTTGGGGCTCGGGTTGCGGTTCCGGCTGTGGTTCGGGTTCGGGCGGCACATATCGCGCTACAACCAAATCAACGTAAGAATCCAAATCGACTTCGGAATTGGCGGAAGGAGATTGCGATATAATCGTCCCGTCGGTTTGCTGACTTTCCTGATACGTTATGGAGCCGACTTTTAATCCGCGTCCCGTGATACTTTCTTCGGCACTGCTCAAATTAACCGAAGCGACATCGGGTACCTGCGTAACTTTTCGGGTAACCTGTTGCACTTCCTGCGTTTGAGTTTGCGGCACGCCGCGCGAGACAACCAAATCAATAATTTGTCCGCGAGTAATTTTAGTGCCGGTGTTCGGATCGTGCGATAAAACCGTTCCCGGTTCGCTTTCCGAATCTTTTTCGTAAACGGATCCCAAATTCAATCCAAGTTTTTGAATCCGTTCGACAGCCGCAGACTTTGCCAAGCCCGTTAAGTCGGGCATTTCTATTTCTTCGCCGCCCTTGCTTACATAAATCGTGACAAGACGATTGCTTTTGACTGTTTTTCCTACATCGGGATCTTGTGACACAACTTGTCCCGCGGGGACGCTTGCATCATATGTTTCGGCGACATTGACGCGCAATTTGCCATCTTCCAAAATTTGTCTGGCAAGTGCGAGTTGTTTACCTTTGACATCGGGCACTACAACCGTTTCGCTGTTACCCATTACATTCCCGAACGCCGCAAAAATTCCCACGCCGAAACCAATCATCAGCACGAAAACCATCATGAACATAAAAATTTTCGATTTGAAAAACGGTTTTGATTCGGGAACGGTCTTCTTAATTTTGGCATCGTCTTTCGAGGTTGTGCCCAAACCTTGACGATTTATTCTGCGCGGTGGGATGTTTGTCGGTTTCAAAACTTTTGTCGCATCGGGGTCTGTCCCTTCGGAAGAACTCATCAATATTTTTTCGACATTGCCCAGCTCCTGCATCATTTCGAAACTTGACGGACGAATTTCGGGACTTTTACTCATTGCGCGGCAGATAATCGATTCAAGCATCGGCGGAATCTGCGGCCGATATCGACTGGGAGCTATCGGCTCGTCCTCAAGGTGTTTCATCGCTATCGCTACGGGATTATCGCCCGTGAACGGCAAACGATTCGTCAACATTTCATAGAGTACGATACCCAATGAATAGATATCGGATTTGGGAGTAATTGAGCCGCCGCGCGCCTGTTCGGGCGAAAAGTAATGCACCGAACCGATAACATTTCCGCCATAAGTCAAAGTCGATTCGGTTACCGCGCGCGCTATTCCGAAGTCCGTTATTTTTGCGTGTCCGTCTTCGGTCATCAAAACATTATGCGGCTTGATATCGCAATGAACGATATTATTTGCGTGAGCATGAGTGAGACCGTCGGCAATATCCTTTGCAATGGAAACGGCAGCCAACAAATCGAGAGGTCCTTCGTCCTGAATTTTTTTCTTGAGTGTGCTGCTCTTTACATATTCCATTACGATATAATGATCGCCGTCGTCCTCGCCTACGTCGTAAACGCTGACTATGTGTGTATTCGTGAGCCGCGCCGCCGATTTTGCTTCACGGTGAAAGCGTTCGATAAATTCCACGTCCGAACGGTAAGCCGCATGGAGAATTTTCACTGCAACGGGACGAGCAAGCAGTCTATCATGGGCTTTGTAGACTTCAGCCATGCCACCGCTACCGATTTTCTCTTCGAGCTCGTATCGCTCGCCTAAGACTCGCTGAATCATATCATGCCCCTCAAATTAATGCATCATGTGCAATACGGAACGCATAATCAATCGCCCCACGCATTGCATGATAAATATTCAATGCGCAGTAAAAAATTTCGCGGCACATGACTAATCAACTCCTGCAACGATAACACTGACATTATCTTTTCCGCCGGCATCAAGGGCGGCCTCGACCAATTCTTTGGCAGGATCTTCCGCTTTGCGCATAATTTTGCCAATTGTTTCGTCGTCTATCATATTCGTTAAACCGTCTGTGCACAACAGGAACATATCGCCTTTTTGTGTCGTGAAATTTGCCGTATCGACGAAAATTTTCTCCACGACACCCACTGCTTGTGTCAAAACATTTTTCATCGGGTGACTGCGTGCCTGTTCGGGCGTTATATCTCCTCGTCTGACTAAACTTTCTACGTAGGAATGATCTTCGGTTATTTGTTTAAGGACATTGTTCCTCAACATGTAGATGCGACTGTCACCGACGTGAGCAAAGTACGCTTTGTCTTTGTATAGCGACAATATTGTTGCCGTGGTGCCCATTCCGTTGTAGTTACTGTTCTGTTGTGCCATATCAAAAATTTTTTGGTTAGCCAACAATATTGCCCGGCTCAAAATTTTATCATCCCATGGTCTTGGCATTTTCAACAGAAAAATTTTTACGATTTCGACTAACATTTGGCTGGCTACTTCTCCTGCGGAGGCTCCGCCCATTCCGTCCGCCACTACAAATGTTTTCGGATCTATTACTATTATCGAGTCCTCGTTATTGCGGCGGACTTTACCGACATGTGTCGCCCTATATATTTTCGCCAAGACAGTCACCTCTTGATAAATCCGACGAATAATTTTTTGTTAATTGATTGTAGCAAATCATGCCCTTTCAGTCAATATTCATATTGTATTTATCGGAAATTATCAATAGTGTGAGTGGGCTCCTTTCGTTCGGTTAACAAAAGGAGACAAAGTCAACCTGTTATAATTTACAGGCGCGGTCATTAATTACAGCTGGCAAAAACTTTATCGCGATTTTGGGATGCAACGTCACGTTGCCTTTTCTTTGCGGTGGCGGCACTTTCAGTCGTTATCGAAAGTGTTCAAAGTCAACTTGGTAATTGTTACAATCGCGGTCATTAATTACGGTTGGCAAAAACTTTGTCGCGATTTCAGGATGCAACGTCACGTTGCCGGCGGCCGCCCGTCCTTGGGCGGCCTCAACATTAATAAACGTCCCAAGTCAATGTTAATATCGACTTATAGGGAGAGAAGAAGCCGCCCCTGCGGGGCGGCTTCCGTATTATACAATTTATTGAAGTATCATCAAATACAAAAGTTCGGGTATTCAAAAATCGGATTCTATATCTTTCCTGCGCAGATTTTCCGCCTCTTTAAGGCGTCGTTCATCTGCAACATTTTGATTTGCCTCAAGTTTAGCTTTTCTTTCTTTTTGGACCGCTTGCTCTGCCTCGAATTGTCGCAATTCTTCCTTAGAAGGAGCGGATATATGTCCGCCGCCACCCGTTACACGAAAATGCGCGATATCACCATTTCCATCCAAAGCAATCAAGTATGACAGTACTCGTCCCGGTCTTGTCGGATGATTTGCGATGAAACCGTTAACTTTATCCATAACCTTTTCGGACAGTTCTGAATCAGTTTTCATCTTCTCATCTAATTCGGGCGGAACAAGAATCGATTTTGTCCCTAATGTTGAATTTAATTTGGTCTGAACGTTTGAATCGCTCATTTGTGGTTCAATTCCCGTAGGTTGCCAATTCAAAACTGATTCATCGACGCTTTCGGCAAAGAATTTTTCAAAAGGAAAATCGTTGCGTTCCCATACTCCTTGGGAGATTTTAGACGCATCCATTACATGGTATTTAGCTTCGGGAAATTTTGATTTCCACATATCTTCAAAGCTTTGTACGGATTTTGTTGGGCTATCGGCAAAAACAGTCTCAGTCAATAAATTCGCAAAACTTGTGGAAGGTACTCGCTTATTACCGATTTGATTTGCGTTACCGTAAGTTCTTGAAGGTTCGCCTAAATTAACGATATTCATAGGCGTCTCCTTTATTTAAGTCGTCTGAGATGGAAAGTTCCGATTTCGGTTTCTTTACGGTGACAGTGCGGACATTCATTGGCGATAATACCGGTGTAACCGCAAATAGGATCTCTGTCGACGGGATGATTTATCGAGAAGTAACCCATATTTGCGTCATGCATGGCGCGAACCAATGCCTCGAATGCCGATAAATTTTTCGTCGGATCTCCGTCCATTTCGATGTATGCAATATGTCCGGCATTACAAAGAGCGTGATACGGTGCCTCGATTCTGATTTTTTCACCTGCGCATATCGGGAAATAAACGGGCACATGACTTGAATTTGTCATATAAGGTCTGTCGGTTACGCCTTTGATGTTACCGTAAATTTTTCTGTTGGAGCGTTGGAATTGTCCCGCAGTTGATTCGGCAGGCGTCCCGAAGGTCGTCCAATTTCTTTTCTCCGCCTTGGCGTAATTATCCAGACGTTCGCGCAGATGACCGACAATTTTCAATCCGAGTTCCTGCGCCTCTTCGCTCTGCCCGTGATGTTTGCCGATTAACGCAACAAGACATTCTGCCAAACCGCAAAAACCTACGGAATAACTTGCATGTTTGAGGACGTCTTTAATTTTATCGGAAGGCTTGAGTTTTTCCGAATCCATCCAAACTCCTTGCCCCATGAGGAACGGGAAATTATAGACGTGTTTCTCTTCGATAATCTTCAGCCGCAACAATAAGTAATCGTGGCACATAGTGATATATTTGTCGTAGAGGTTAAAGAACTCCTCAAGGTTGCCTTTAGCCTCGAGTGCAAGTTTGGGCAGATTGATAGTCACGAAGGCAAAATTACCGCGGCTGCCCGATTCTTCACGCCCGTTGACATTCGACATGACACGAGTACGGCAGCCCATTGTCGCGACGCAGCTGTTATAATCGCCGGGCTTGTAATATTGCAGATTATAAGGCGCGTCGATATTTACGAAGTTGGGGAACAATCTTTTCGCGCTGACTTTGCAAGCCTGACGGAATAAATCATAATTCGGATCGTCGACGTTGTAATTAACGCCGCTCTTCAATTGAAAGACACTGATAGGGAAGATAGGAGTTTCACCATTGCCGAGACCTGCCTCGATAGCGTTAAGTACTTCGCGCGTGACGAGACGCCCCTCGGGACTGGTATCCATTCCGTAATTAATCGAGCTGAAGGGAACTTGAGCACCTGCGCGGCTGTGTAGCGTATTGAAATTATGAATCAAAGCCTCCATTGCCTGATGAGTTTCCTCGGTGACGTCGTGGCAAGCTTGACTGTAAATTTTTTCCGCGATTTTGGCAGAACCGATAACTTTGGTAAGGTTTTCGACGGCGGTAGGATTTCCCGACTCGGAATAGGTACAGATGTCAAAATCTACATCGCCGTTCGGTTTGATGTCGCAAAATTCGCAAGCACGTCTTATTTCGTCGCGAATCGCCTTCTTGAAAGATTTCTTTACGCCTTCCGCCATTGCGTAGTCGAAGGCATTGATACTTTGTCCGCCGAACATATCATTCTGATTGCTTTGGATAGCGATACAGGCAAGCGAAGCATACGAACGAATTGAATTAGGTTCGCGCAAAAATCCATGACCTGTAGAAAAACCACCGCGGAAAAGTTTCAGCAAATCGATTTGACAGCAGTTGAAAGTTATCAGCGAAAAATCTTTGTCGTGAATATGAATCCAATTATCTTTGTCGGCTTGAGCAAATTCCTCGGGCAAAACGTAGTTATCGACAAAATACTTGGAACTTTCCGCGCCCAATTTGAGCATGATACCCATTGACGCATCTGTGTTGATGTTAGCATTATCGCGTTTCAAATCGATATCGACGGAATCGGCAAAAAAGATATCGCGGTAAGTAGCCATCAATTTTTTCTGCGCGGCTCGTCGTTGAGTATGTTTTTGACGATAGACAATAAATTGTTTGGCAACATCAAAAAAACCGTGAGCCATGAGGGCTTTCTCTACTTGATCTTGAATCGCTTCGACGCCGACAATTTCGTTATCGGCAATAGCTTGCTCGACAGAATTGGTGACAACTTCGATGTCCTCTGTTGAAAGCCTGTCGGCAGGTGTCGATGCGTCACGGTTTGCACCTACGATTGCATTGTAAATTTTTTCGCGGTCGTAGGAAACTCGTTGCCCCGAACGTTTCCGAACTTTGGCCAGATTCAACATGATCCCCTCCCATCAAAGTGCAAAAAAAATACGCTTATTTGTTGGTAATTGAAAATATTAATTGGTACGCGCTCCCTTCGGTGTGATTGACCGTGATTATATCAAACGAAAATGTTTTTGTGAACATCTTAACATTTCCCATTCTGCCGCGCCTTTATCTTTGACTTTCGCGTAAATATGCGCTCTACAACCCGTTTGACTCTAAAAAAAAATTTAAGCTGAAAGCCGCTTTCAATCTGTGCTAAAATTGTGGCGAGCAAATTTTTAACGACTGGAGAGAAATTTAATGACGGCTTTAACTTGCGAGATATGTCCGCATCATTGTCGAATAGAACGCGGCGAAGTAGGCAAATGTCGGGCGCGAATGAATGACGGCGATAAAATTATTCCGCTTAATTACGGCGAATTGACTTCGATTGCCTTGGATCCGATTGAGAAGAAACCACTGTATAAATTTTTTCCGGGCAGTAAAATTTTGTCGGTCGGCAGTTTCGGTTGTAATCTCAACTGTCCTTTCTGTCAAAACCATGAAATTTCTATGGCTGATTCAACCTTTCCGACGCGCAAGGTCATGCCCGAACAATTAGTCGCGCTTGCCGAAGAATTGACGGCGCAGGGAAATATCGGGATTGCTTTTACTTACAATGAACCGTTTATCGGCTACGAATTTGTTCGCGATACTTCGGCTCTGTTGAAATCCTGCGGCTTAAAAAGTGTCCTCGTGACCAACGGGACTGTCGCACCTGCCGCACTGAAAAAAATTCTGCCGCTGATTGACGCTATGAATATTGATTTGAAAGGTTACAGTCAAAAAATTTATGATACGTTGGGCGGAAATTTCGAGACGGTTTTACGGACGATTGAACTTTCTGCGCAGAGTTGTCACGTTGAAGTAACGAGCTTGATTGTGCCGAATATGAACGATTCGCCCGAAGATATGGACGCCGAAGCAAAATGGTTGGCAAGTATTTCCGAAGATATTCCGCTACACATCAGTCGATTTTTTCCGCGCTACAAGGTTAGGAATTTACCGCCCACACCCGTTGAAAAAATTTACGAACTTGTCGCGGTCGCTAAACGTCATTTAAATTTCGTTTATACCGGTAACTGCTGAAGGTTCGCGGCAATAAAAAAAGCCATACTGCAGATAAAATTTCTGCGGTATGGTACTTTTTATTTTGGGAAATTATTTCAAGGCACGTGCGGCAATATCGCGGCGATAGTGAACGTTATCGAAATTGATAACCTCAACGCAACGATAAACTTTGTCGACGGCCTCGCGCAAAGTCGGCGCGGTCATTGTCACACCTAAGACACGTCCTCCGTTTGTGACAAGTTCGCCGTCGGAAATTTTTGTGCCTGCGTGAAAAACCAACGCGCCCAAAGATTTTGCCTTACCAATTCCGTCAATGGGCAGATTTTTTTTGTAGGATTTGGGATATCCGCCGCTTGCCATGATGACGCAAACGGCACTTTGATTAAGCCACGAAAGTTTATCGGTTGTCAAATTGCCCGTGGCGCATTCGTCCATGAGTTTAAGTAAATCATCCTCCAAGAGCGGCAATACAACTTGAGTTTCAGGGTCGCCGAATCGTGCATTAAATTCAACAACTTTGGGCACGCCGTCAACAATCATAAGCCCGGCATAGAGACAACCGCGATAGGTAATTCCTTCGGCTTTGAGCGAGGCTATCGTAGGTTTAAGAATTGTATCCTCGACGAGTTTGGAAATTTTTTCGTCGACGATTGGCGCGGGAGCGTAGGCACCCATGCCGCCAGTATTCAAACCTTGGTCGCCGTCGTTAACTCTCTTGTGATCCTGCGCAGCTACGAGCGGAATAATTTTTTTGCCATCGGTCAACGAAAGTACCGAAGCCTCTTCGCCGTCCATAAATTCCTCGACGACAATTTTACTCCCTGCCGCGCCGAAGTTTTTCATTTCGTCAACGGCGTTAAGTGCCTCTTCCAAAGTTTGCGCAACAATAACGCCCTTGCCTGCCGCCAAACCGTCGGCCTTGATGACTATCGGGGCATTTTTTTCGCGGATATATTTTTTGGCATCATCAACATTATCGAATACTTCAAATTCCGCCGTCGGGATATTATATTTTTTCATCAACCTTTTGGCGAAAATTTTCGATCCTTCGATTTGCGCGGCGGCTTTGTTGCAACCGAACGCCTTAATGCCTGCGGTACTTAATTCGTCGACAAGACCGTTAACGAGAGGAGCCTCGGGACCAACGACTACCAAATCAATCGCGTTGGATTTGGCGAAATTCACTATTGCGGCATTATCGTCGACGGAAATATTTTCTACACATTGAGCAAAATCCGAAATGCCCGAGCTACCGGGGATTGCGTAGAAATTTTTCAGCAACGGACTCCGTGAAATTTTCCATGCCAATGCATGTTCACGCCCGCCGCTGCCGATTAACAATACATTCATCGGAATTGACGCGGAAGATACTGCAAAATATTTACAGATAATAAGCGGCCGCGCCTTTCACTTCCTTTCCGGTTAACATTGAGAAATTATTCGACATTCAAAATTTCGTATTGAATAACCCCTACGGGTGCATGCACATTAACGATCTCGCCGGCGGTTTTTCCGATTATCGCGGAACCCAAAGGAGATTCGTCGGAAATTTTATTTTGATCGGGATCTGCTTCGGTCGAGCCGACCAACATATATTTTTCCGTCATGTCATATTCCACGTCGCGAACCGTTATTGTGCGCCCGAATGTAATTTTTTTGTTATCGGAGCCGTCTGCGTTTACCTTGATAATTTCGCTGTTACGCAGTTTGTTTTCGAGTTCGCTGATTTCGCCTTCAAGTCGTCCCTGTTCGTTTTTGGCGTCATCGTATTCGGAGTTTTCACTGATATCGCCCAACGCAATAGCCGCTTTGAGTCGTTCGGAAACTTCAATGCGGCGTACGCTCTTCATGTAGTCGAGTTTTTCAACTAATTTGTCGTAGCCTTCTTGCGTGAGCATGATTTTTTTTTCGGCCATGTTAAGTTAAATCAATCCTCTCAATAAAATCTAATACCGTCAAACGAACGATGTTCACCGGGCTTTACGGGTGCCCATACGGGAATATTTTTCGACGCATTGCAAAATTCTCTCGATGGTTTCCACAACGGATAATCTGCGCGGTGCATTGCTACAAAGCCCTTGAATTTCGTACGGGAAATGAAATGAATCGCGCCCTTTTCCTGCGAAGAACCAAGACGCCCGTCAACGGGGAAAAATGCCAAATCTGCCTCGAGTCCCGTGATACGTTGCATTTGACGCTTGAAAACTTTTTCCGCCAATTCGATATTCTGCAAGGTATCATCTTCCCAATGCCACCAGTTGAAATCGCCGGCATGGAAAATCTTTTTGCCCGAAGGAGTTTCGACAAGGAAAGAGACACCGACATCGGTCGAATCAAAAGTCTTGACCTTGATTGTGTCGTCCTCCCAATTGGTATAGCGTTTCATGTAGACGATTTTAGGCGTCGGAAACAGTTTGACGCGTTTAGTACGTTTGATATCGCTGCTGAAAATGTACTTTTCGACTTTGGGAGCGTACGCGCGAATGCGAGTGCCGAAGTGATCGAAATGCGAATGCGTGACGAAAATGTAAAGCTTGTCGAATTCCCCCTTGTCATAGGCGGCATCAATGATTCCTTCGGGATCCTCGTAGTCATCGAATATCATCAACGTTCGTTCATCCTGAATCAGAAAACCGCTGTTTAAAAGATAGTAAATATTCATAAAATACTTTATCCTCCCCCGACCAACAATATGTTTTAAGTCGGTCGCCTACAAACTATTTTAATGGTGTCGCTAATCGCCGCCGCGTTTGGCAAGTGCCTTCTGAATTTTTTCCTCGACTTCAAGATTAATCTGAGTGTCGGTACGAAATTTTTTCAGTCGATTGGGACGGGTGAAGCCGCGCCCCATAACTTCACTTGCGGAAAGAATTAGCATAAAAGCGTTGCGATCTACGGTATCGGCGACAATTTTTATTTTGGCTACCTGCGTCATGCTGACGACTGCCATGATAATTTTTTTACGGACGCCCGTGTAACCGCCTTCGCCGTCAAAGAATGTGACCCCGCGCCCGATTTCCTTCATGATTCCGTCGGCAATATCCTGCGCCTTATCGGAAATGATTAAAATCGCTTTGCGCTGGTTGAAACCGTCGACAACTTTATTTGTCATCTGTGAAGTGACATACATGTAAATCAAAGTAAACATTGCGGAATTGATACTGAAAAGTATGCCGGCAATCGCTACGATAATGCAGTTGAATCCGAAGATAACCGAACCGATTTCCATGGAAAAATATCTTTTGAAGATTGCGCCCAAGATATCAAATCCGCCCGTGGAACCGTTCATGCGGAAGACAATGCCGTAACCGATGCCGTTAAAAATTCCGCCGTAAATTGCCGCCAACATTGATTCGTCCGTCGGAGCATACGCGCCTAAAAATTTTGTGGCATCCAATGCAAACGAAAAAATCAAAGTACCGATTACAACATCAAGCGTATATTTTTTCCCGAGTAATTTGTATGAAGCAATCAGCAGCGGAATGTTATACAGCAAAGTTTGAATGCCGATAGGCAGCCCCGACAAAAAATAAAAAATAATCGCAATGCCTGTTACTCCGCCCGTCAAAAGGCTGCTCGGCACTACGAAAAGATTTATTGAGGAGGCGGCAATTAAACATCCGATAAAAATCCCCAAATATTTTAACGGATTCCATCTAATGAGGATTGAGGTTAATCTCATGTAAACTTTTGGCCTCCCGAATTTAAAATCTTTGTGCCGAATATATACAATTCACCAAGAAGTTTTATCAAAAATTTTATCGTGACTTTGACGGCGTCATTTAAACGTTTTGAGATTTTGTCAAGTAATTATATCACAAATTTATTTTTGTGGCACCAAAAATTTTGTCGGATTATTAATCCGAGCATCAATGTAACATTTTCAAATGAAAAGAGCGACATATTTCGTGTCGCTCCGTATTTGGTCGCGCATATCAATATCAATCGGCAACTTTGAAATCTTTGCCGTCCTTTTCGATAAAGTTTTCGTGTAACAAATGACCTACGGCGCGTTTAAATGCCGCCTTACTGATTTTGAACGTCGCCAAAATTTTTTCGGGATCGCTCTTGTCGTTAAAGGGCATTGTTCCGCCGTGAGCCGTCATGTAGTCGTAAATTACTCTTGCGTCGCCTTCTAAGGCAATTTCTTTCTTTTCACGCAAGGAGCCGTCAAGTCGTCCGTCGTCGCGCAAGAAAGTTATACGAACCTCGACAACTTCGCCGACTCTGAGCACGCGCGGTATTTCCTGTTGCGCTATGAAAATTATATATCGTTCGGTGCTGAAGACAAATGCGCCTTCTTCGATTATGTTGAAAATCGCGCCCTTGAGTTTATCGCCGCGTTTTACATTTACGGCAGGTTTCGAGGCACGGCGAATTTCGTCGGACACTTTCATCGAGACCGCAAGTCTTCCGGATTTATCCGTATAGAGTTTTGCCCAAACAATTTCGCCGACTTTCGGACGCCCAATCATTTCGGCGAACGGCATAAAAATTCCGCGTTCGGCACCGACATCGACAAATGCCCCGACTTCCGTTGTGTTTATGATTTTCAATCGGGCTATTTGACCTTCGCGCATTTTCGGGACTCGCATACTTGCCGTCAATCTTTTCTTCGGATCCAGATACAGCATGACTTTTACCATATCCCCGGGCTTGACGGGCGCGGTTTGTTGTGCCTTATGCAGAAGAATATCATCGGATGTGTTACCCGTGCCGCCGTCAAGGAAGACACCCATTTCGCCCGTACGCAAAACTTTCAGCGTCGCCACCGTCATTGGTTTCAATTGCTGTATCGTGTCAATCCTCATAGAGTTTTATTTTTGCCTCGCTCCAAAGTTGTTCGAGCGCATAATATTGACGGTTTTCCTCTCTGAAAATGTGCGCAACCACATCACCGTAATCCAAAAGAATCCATTCGCCTTCGTGATAACCTTCGCGGTGCGTTACGGTTATGCTGTCCTTTTCTAGTTCCTCTTGAATATTATCGGCAATGGCGCGAACTTGAGTAGTCGTCTGCGCCGAACAAACGACAAAACAATCTGTCGAGAACATGACGCCGCGCATATCCATTGTTATGATTTCGCTTGCTTTCTTATCGCTTGCCGCCTTGCAAATTTTCGTCGCCAAATCAACTGTCTTCAAATCAAATCCCTCCTTTGACATATTCCCGTTGAAGGGATTGCGTTTTCGGTGACTTACGCCCAAAATTTTAGGTCTTACAAAGTCTTTCACGCAGGACGCTGTCTCGCCCCGTTCTTATTAATTTTTATTCTACACACGGATTTTGTTTTTGGCAAGTTTTTTAATCCCCGATGCTTACTCTTCCTCGTCGGGATTTTTAACAATATCCTGCGCAGGGAAAAGTAAATTTATACGTTCGGCAATTTCCGCGTTATTGGGAATCCAAATTCCTTCTTCGTTTTCGGAACCCGGTAGCATGAAAGTCGACGGGGGATCCGAACTCATTTTGCGCAGGACGTTCGCCAAATGTGCCGAGTCGAATATTTCCGCACTGGTTTGCATTCTGTTACGGAAAATATCGGCTATCGCCGGCAATTTCGGAATTGTATCAAGCTGTAAAACTTTGGCGTAGAGTGCTTTGATAAATTTCTGTTGACGTTGTACGCGTCCGACATCGCCCAATTTTTCGCCGCGATATCTCAAATATTTTTGTACGCCCGCGCCGTCAAGATGTTGATAACCCTGCCCGATATGAATTGACAAACCTGCATTTTCGTCTTCGTAATCCATATCTTCCTCGACGTAGATATCGAGTCCGCCCAATACGTCAATCAATTCCGCGAATGTCGCCATATCTATAATTACGTATTGATGAATCGAAATACTGAGCAGCGAAGAAACTTCACGAACAAGAGTAGACGCGCCGCCCCAAGAATAGAGTTCGCCCAATCTCCCCGAATGATTCGATGATGTTATCCACGTATCGCGCGGTATCGCTATGATTCGGCTTTTACCCGTGTCGTTGGAGAAACTCAACACTAAAATCGTATCGGCATTTTGTCGCTCGCCATCATCCACGCCCAACACTAATATATTTGTATAGCCGTCAAACTTCGGATCTATTTGTCCCATATTTGAAGTCCTGCGGTCGTTGTAACCTTGATACATATCAGTGAACTCGCTGTATACGCGAACGCCGGCATTATAGACGGCAAAACTAACGAACAGAATTGCGGAGCACACAAGACATATCATCACCAAAACGAAAATCAAACGGAAAAATCTTACTCTCCTCTTCCGTCTAATCGATTTACGTTTTTTGTCTATGTTCTCCTTAGTCGTATTGGCCATAAAGCTTTACTCACTTTTTTTTATTGATTAAAAGGAAATTTCTTGCCGCAACGGTGTCGGGATGTACCAAAGAATTTTTTTGCACGACGAAAATAATCGATTCGCTCAAAGCCGTAAGCATAATCGTATTCAAATCCGCCGTCGTCGCCAATGTTCGCAACTCCTCGACACCCGGGTATTTCCTGTTCGGTTCAATCATATCGGCGAAGTAAATAATTTTATCAAGCACGGTCATATTCGCCGCGCCAACCGTATGCCGCCATATTGCTTGAGAAATTTCCGCATCCTCTACGCCGTAGACATCACGAATCATTTTCGCGCCGATGTACGGATGCAGGAGTAACGGCATTTCTCTTTCTACTTCGCCTATTTCAATAGAATAATTTTCCGCCTGCGCAATTAATTCTTCGTCTTCGTATTGACGGGCGCAATCGTGCAAAAGTCCGGCAATGTACGCTTTATCTTCATCTGCGCCGAAACGTTTCGCCAAATTTACGGCGGTATTTGCTACGCCGATTGAATGAGCAAATCTGCCGCGCTTCAATCTGTTTTGCAATTCACGCCTCATTTCGTTTACGTTCATGACAAATTTACTCCTCAATTAATTTTCGCGATAAAGCCCGTGCGCCGTGATATATTCTTCCACGACATCGGGCACGAGATATTTTATCGAGAGACCGCGCCGAATTTTTTGGCGGATATCGGTCGAAGAAATTTCCAATGCCGGTGTAACTATACGATGAATATGTTTGGTTGCCGCATCGCCGAAAAATTTTTTGACTTCGGAAAAGTCAACGTCAACGCCCTGCCGCGTCGTTGCTATGAAGTGACATTTATCGACAAGTTTTCGCGCCTCGTGCCATTTCGATAAATCCGCCAGAGAATCCGCACCCATTATGAAAAATAATTCGGTTGCGTTGCCGAAAATTTTATGCAGTTCGTTCATGGTATCGAATGTGTAGGATAATCCTTTGCGTCTCAATTCGATATCGGATACGCTGAAAAATTTGTTGGAACGCGTCGCCAAAGTAGTCATCTCTAATCTTTGGTTTTCATCCGTGACAATATTTTCGGATTTATGCGGCGGACGGGCGGCAGGTATGAATAAAATTTCGTCGAGAGAAAAATTTTCGCGCACTGCCTCGGCGGTCGCCAAATGTCCAAAGTGAATCGGGTCGAAGGTGCCGCCCATTATTCCGATTTTCAAAGCAAGTCACCTCGTTAAAATTTTTTACTTCGCCGTCGAGTTTAAAGAGAATTAAATATCAGCATAATGATTGCCGCGATAAACGTAATGATTAACAATGCGCGAAGGTAATCGAGCCAATCATGTCGAGCCTTGGGCGTTCGCAGATAATTTTTTATCGTGCGCAGATAGCCGCAAAGCATCAGCGAATTTGTCCCTCGCCATCAATCAAATATTTCATTGTCGTCAAAGCCTCAAGTCCCATAGGTCCTCTTGCGTGAAGTTTCTGCGTACTGATTCCTATTTCCGCGCCGAAGCCGTATTCAAATCCGTCGGTGAAACGTGTCGAGGCATTTACGTAAACATTCGCCGAATCAACGACGCTTTGGAATTTAACGGCATTATCTTTATCTTCGGTGATTATCGCGTCGGAATGTGCACTACTGTACTGGTTTATATGTTCGATTGCCGCGTCAACATCGTCGACAATTTTAACCGATAAAATCAAATCGTTATATTCGGTCTCCCAATCGATTTCTTCTGCCGCTTTCATTTCGGGACAAATTTTTAAACAAGCCTCGTCGCCGCGTAATTCTACACCTGCGTCAATCATTGCCTTTGCTACTTTCGGTAAAAATTCCTCGGCGATATCTTTGTTGATAAGTAAAGTTTCCATTGCGTTGCAAACGGACGGGCGCGAAGTTTTTGCGTTAATGCAAACTTTCAACGCCATATCTTGATTGGCGGACTTGTCGACGTAGGTGTGACAAATACCCGTACCGGTTTCAATCACGGGTACCGTACTGTGTTCAATGACACGCGAAATAAGACCTGCGCCGCCGCGCGGAATAATGACATCGATAAATTTGCGCAGTCTGCACATAACGACGATAACATCACGATCCAAAATGCCGACAAATTCGATTGCGGTTGAAGGGATTCCGTTTTCTGCCGCCGCTGCTTTCATGATGTCGACGATTTTTTTATTTGTGCGAACGACATCGGAACCGCCGCGCAAAATACAGGAGTTACCGGATTTTATACAAAGAGAAATAGCATCGGCAGTAACATTGGGGCGCGATTCGTAAATGATACCGACAACGCCGAAGGGGACACGAACACGACGAATTTTTAAACCGTTCGGGCGCGTGACCTCAAAATCGATTTTACTTGTCGGGTCGTCGAGATTTACGACTTGACGAATACCGTCCGCCATATCTTTGATTCTTTTCGGCGTGAGGATTAATCTGTCGAGCATATTAAGACGTTTGCCCTTTTCTTTGACTGCCTCGACTTCTTTTGCGTTTACCTCTAAAATTTCATCTTGTTGAGCCTCGAGCGCGTCCGCCATTGCCAAAAGTGCTTTGTTTCTTATTTCAACGGGAATCAATGCCAATACTCTTGATGCTTCTTTTGCCCGTCGGGCTTGCTTTATCACATGATCTTTCATAAACACGATAACTTCCTCCCAAAATTTATAAGCAGATATATTTTCAACCGTCGCGGGTAAATCAGAAATTCCCGATAGTTCTAATTCTGTCAATCATCTCAACTTTATTGCGATTCATGAAATGCAAATCACTGACCAAAACTTTGCGAACATAATGCTTAACGGTTTTATCATTCTCGAAAGTAAAATAACTGCTGATTGCGTGAATTACATACGGTTCGCCTTTATCGTCGGTGCCCAGATAAATCATGACATGCCCGTCGGCGAAAAGTAACGAACCGGCTTTTGATTGCTTGAGGATATTTAATTTTTGTTCGCGCGTCATACCTTCAAGGGAAATGGAACGCGCCATGACTTTTTCTTGTCTTTCGGCATCGCGCGGCAATTCAATTCCCACACTGCGATAAACATCTTGCACGAAAGAAGATGCATCAACATTCTTTTCTACGCCGCACCAACCATAATCTTCGCCCAAAAATCTGAACGCCTGTCGAATCAAATTATTTTCGGTATAAGGTAGCGCGGTTTTGACAACGCCGTTATCTTTGGCAATGTTTAAACCTTGTTCAATGATTGTGCCGTTTGCGTCGACGCTCGGGACATAAATTGCCCATGTACCGTCTTTTTGTACGTCGGCGGCACGCAGCAAAATTTTTCCGCCCATCTGATAAAACGCTTTACCTTCGGGGACTGTCTTGCGACTTGCCGTGACCGTCAAATAATTTTTCGGCTTAACATATTTCATCCAAGTAGATTTATCGGTAAAAGCCAATGCGGAAGATTTAACCCAACCGGAATAAGTACGGGATTCTATGAACACGAATTTTTTATCTATACTGTCAACAAGTACCGCAACAGGTTCGCCCGGATCTATCGCCGAACCCTGCAGATAATCGTAATGCGTATCGTCTTGAGTCTCAAACCAACCGATTTCCTCGGGTAACAGGCGAATATTTGTCCTGTCAATCGTCAAGGCATAACGCACTTCGCAAACTTCGGGGACATTTTCGAGACCGCAATTTTTTTTTGCCTGCGCGTAACTGTATTCTGTTAAAGCCGCACCGTTTTTGAAAAGTTTGGGCACCTCCTCTTTTTGGAAATTGCCGACTGTGATTGCCGTAGTGATTTTGTCTTTAATCCATTGCGGATAAACTTTCTCGGGGTATTTATCTAATTCGATGATTCTGTTTGTGCTCTTCTGACGAATTTGCAGATTAAGCATATTTAAATCGCTTGTCGCGACGGTAACATTTTCGCCCGAAGAATTTTTGTTAACCCAATAGTCGGCGGTGGCGCGGTTATCCTGAACAGCCAGCGCGGCATAAGCGGTCGGAACGGAGAGAGTCGGCGCAAAAAATGTTCCGAATGCAAACGCGGCACTTACTATGATTGATGACAGTTTAGAATTCATTGGCAATGGCGCGGCGTATACGGTTAACTGCAAGCCGTAGATTTTGACCGCGCACACTCACTTCCTTTCCGTAGTTATCTGAAACCTGATTAAGCGGAAGGCTGAAGAAAATTTATTTCAATCCATACAAGGGAAAATAGTACCGATGTTTTCGCCGTTTAATGCTCTGCGTATATTCCCGATGGTTGCGCCGTTTATGATTAACATTGTCACACCGTTTGCGGTTGCGGATTTGGCGGCTTGTATCTTCGTAAGCATTCCGCCCGTTCCCAATTTCGTACCCGCGCCGCCCGCTATTCTTTCCGTCTCCTCGTCGATTATCGGCACTTCGTCAATCAACTTTGCATTTTTGTCGACTTTCGGATTACCGTCATAAAGTCCGTCAATATCGCTCAATATGATTAAGACATCGGCGTTAATCATATTGGCCACGATTGCGGAAAGATTATCGTTGTCGCCGATTTTGATTTCGTCGACAGCCACGGCGTCATTTTCGTTGATGACGGGAATCGCGCCCATGTCTAGGATTGCACGTAGGGAGTTATGAGAATTTTCGCGAGCGTGATCGTCGGCGGCATTTTCCTTCGTCAAAAGTATTTGCCCGATTGTTTGACCGTATTCGGCGAAAAATTTTTCGTAGATATGCATCAAGATACCTTGACCGATTGCCGCCAATGCCTGTTTTTCGGGAATGCCCTCGGGTTTTTTCTTCATGCCCAATTTGTTTAAACCGGTAGCGATTGCGCCCGAAGTCACGAAAATTATTTCCTTACCGGCATTATGTAAATCGGCTATTTCACGAACTAAATGTTCGATTCTGTACAAATTCAATTTGCCGCTTTCGGCATGTGCCAATGTGCTTGTACCAACCTTGATAACAATTCTGCGCGCCGTGATTAATTTTTCTCGCGCTTTGCTCAAATTTCATCCCTGCTCTCGTTTTTTCTTTCATTATAAATTCATTTCGACATTTACGCAAGGACAATCATCGCTTTATTTTTCCGTGAGCAAGTTATATATTTCAAGGGTGGAAAAATTTTTTAAGGAGGTCGATGAAAATCATGAAGGAAAGACACGGATTGATTATGGTACATACTGGCGACGGCAAAGGCAAAACTACTGCGGCGTTAGGGCTTGCGATTCGTGCGTTCGGATCCGGTTTGAAGGTTTTAATTCTGCAATTCATCAAGGGGAAAATGAAATCGGGCGAATTGGAAGCATTGGAGGTGCTGAAAAATTTTCGGGCGACGATTGAAGTGCGACAACTGGGTTTGGGATTTACGAGCAGAGGCGAACACGATTCACATGTCGAGGCGGCAAGAACGGCATTGGAAACTGCGCAGGAGGAAATATCTTCGGGCGCATGGGATATGATAATTTTGGATGAAATAAATTACGCGGCAAAGTTCGGTTTACTTTCGGCGGAAGATGTTTTGTCATTGGTGAAATCAAAACCGCCGCAGATGCATTTACTGTTCACGGGGCGCGACGCTCTGCCGGAATTGATTGACGCGGCAGATTTGGTAACCGAAATGAAATTAATCAAGCATCCGTATCAACAAGGAATAACGGCGCAATCGGGCATTGAATACTAATTGAAAAATCTTGATTGCTGTGATAAGCTGTTACACGATTTTTTTGTAGGACAACAAGATTAAACCGTAAGCGTTGAAATTTTTGAGGTGAAATTGATGGGCAAAGCTCCAAACAAATCAAACGAAATGGCAGAACAGAATAAATTACTGCGTGAACAAAACGACTTACTTCGCGAACAAAACGAATTGATAAAGAAAAATACGGTTACCAAACTTGAAGACGGAAGAGAAATTTTTATCGACAACATTGACCGTGATGAAATACGCAACGGTTTTCTTGTAACGTCTCAACGGAAAAAATTGTGGAACGTGCAAATCGCTTTGATAAAGGAATTCGACAGAATTTGTAAGAAACACAATTTGCGTTGGTTTGCAATCGGCGGCACTCTTATCGGCGCGGCGCGGCACAAGGGTTTTATTCCGTGGGATGATGATGTTGATGTTGCAATGTTGCGCCCGGATTATGACAAGTTCCGAAAGATAGTAGCATCCGAGGTTAGAAGTCCGTACGTCGCAAATTCCTGGTATGATTTTCGTTTGGAAGACGATGCCCCTTCAAATCAAGCAGATTCGTCATTGACAATGCTGACAACCGAACAACACAAAAAATACCCCTTGCATTATCCTTTCTTCCCGATAGTAAAAATAAGGGATTCGCGAACTTTTTACATCGAAATACCCGATTCGAAAACCAT
Source organism: Selenomonadaceae bacterium (assembly GCA_024698045.1). Lineage (GTDB taxonomy): Bacteria > Bacillota > Negativicutes > Selenomonadales > Selenomonadaceae > Quinella. The sequence continues at coordinate 42,914 of JAILRS010000033.1, read as the reverse complement.
GAGGCAAAATGTTTTCCTAGATATCTTTCCGATGGATTCGTTGCCGCCGTTTGAGGACGAACGCCGAAAAATGAATTTCGAAATTATGAGGCTGCTGTATATTGCGACGACACATCCCGAAAGCATACGGGCATTGATGAAGGAAAATAAAAAACTCATTTTGGATTACGATACACTCAACAAATTTATCGCTATGCCTTATAAACAACGCGGCATGCAGTTGGAAAAATTTTTGGGTCAAAACTTTTTTGAATCCGAACGGGTTGGTGACGTGCGTAATTGGTGCATAATTCGAACGCAAAAATCTTATCGAATGAAGGATTTTGCCGACGTTGTTTATCTTCCGTTTGAAAAAATTCAAGTACCTGCGCCGGCAAATTACGATTCAATCTTAACGGATTTTTACGGCGATTGGCGGACACCCGTGTTTACGCATAGTCACGTAGTCAGTTACAGTGTGGACATTTCTTGGGATGAATATATTAGAACCATTCCGAAAAAATAATTTTCACGGAGGTGACGAGCGGCAGAAAAATTTTTGTCTAGGTCAATAGGTAATATGTTTGCGATACGTGTGAAATTTTTCGACGAGAATATGAATTGCATGAAGACAAACGGAACTACGGTCGTAGAATTTATTTTCAAGACGATGGCCAAAGAATTACAGATTTAACGAATTTTGAGGAGGTTCATCATTGGGAAAAGGTACAAACAAACTCGACGCGATTACCAGACAAAACGAATTACTCGAAGAACAAAATAAGTTGTTGCGCGAACAGAACGATTTTTTGCGTAAATCAAAATCTGTTTCCGCAATCGACAATCAAGAAGTTTTTATCGAAAACATCGACAGCGACGAAATGCGTAACGGCTTTTTGGTAACAAGTCACCGAAAAAAATTGTGGAACGTTCAAATCGGTTTGCTGAAAGAATTTGACAGAATTTGTAAGAAACATGACATTAAGTGGTTTGTATTTTCGGGTACGCTTATCGGCGCGGTGCGGCACAAAGGCTTTATTCCATGGGATGATGATGTTGATGTATTTATGTTCCGTCCCGATTACGAAAAATTTAAAAGGGTCGTCGCCCAGGAACTTCAACCGCCTTATTTTTTGGATGCATGGTTCAATTACAGATTGGAAAGCGAAGAAAGTCCCGATTCTCCTTCCGATAATTCTTTACAGTTTGTTCCGCTCCAACAAGAAAAAGATTTTGCGGGTTGGTTTCCGTTTTGGCCTATGATTAAAATTCGCGACAGTCGTACATCAATGATTCAGTGGCCGAATCGTAAACACGTGAATCAAGGTATTTGGATTGATATTTTTGCGTTTGATTTTGCTCCGCCGTTCATCGAAAAACAACAGGAAATAAATTGGCAAATAGCGAAAGAATTGCTTTGGATGATTGCTTTTCCCGATAATGTGAAGAAAGCAATGGAAAATAATCAAAGATTCTATCTGCCTCATGAGAGCATGAAAAAATTCATGGGGCTGAAACATAAAGAGCGTACATTGCAATTCGAATCGTTTATGGCGAAAAGTTTCTTTGATTCGGAATGCGTTGCCGACTTCAGAGATTATATAATCGCAGGTCGTAAAATCGCTTATAATACGAAAGACTTTGAGAAGATTATTTATCTGCCGTTTGAAAAAATCGAAGTGCCTGTTCCCGCCGGTTACGAAAACATTTTGGCAGCAAGATACGGCGATTGGCACAAATTAATTTATGCTCCTTCGCACGTTTCCGACTACAGTGTAGACATTTCCTACAAAGATTACTTTGCCAAAGTCGCAAACAAATCGCCGATAAAAGAAAACGATCAGATTGTAGGAGTATTGTTGGAAGAACAAAACGATTAACTAACGACATCATGGGAGGTGACGAGCGGCAGAAATTTTTTTGTCGCGAAAATTATGAGTACATATGCATTATTGTTGGCATCGGGCAAAGGTCAGCGCACTCGCCAAGATATTCCGAAACAATTCATAAACGTTTACGATAAACCGATAATCATATACACGTTGGAAAATTTTCAGCGGCATCCCGAAATTGACGGCATAGTCGTCGTTTGCCTTGACGGTTGGCAAGATATTCTTCGTGCCTATTCGCGTCAATACAATATTGATAAACTCAAAAAGATTGTCAATGGCGGCGCAACCGTTCAAGAATCTTGTCGCAACGGCGTTTTTGCAATGAAAGAATTTTGCAAGGATGATGACATTGTCGTGGTGCATGACGGTATCCGCCCGATGGTAGACGAAGAAGTATTGTCTGATGTTATCGCAACTTGTAAGAAGTACGGCAACGGCGTAACAAGTTTGCCTTACAACGAACAGATATTCAAAAAACTTGACGACACGAGCACGAAAGAATATATTGTCCGCGAAACACTGCGCCGCGTGCAAACTCCTCAGGCATACAAATTCGATAAAATAGTTTGGGCGTACGAAAAGGCCTTCGCCGAAGGTATCGGCATTTACGGATCGTCTTACACCAATACGATGATGGTTGATTTGGGCGAAACGCTTTACTTTGCCGGCGGTTCCGACAGAAATATCAAGATAACAACCGTTGACGATATAGAATTGTTCAAAGCGTTGCTTGCCGCGAAAAAAACTTCGTGGCTCAAGTGAGGTGTCGCAATGTATATCAATCATGAAATTTATGCGGCGGACGTTGCGAGCATTGCCGGTGAAAATTTACCGTGGGAAAAACTCAACGGGAAAAATTTATTGTTGACGGGTGCCAGCGGTCTTATCGGTACAATTATTGTCGACGTCCTTATGAAAAAGAATCGTGAGGAAAATCTCAATGTCAAAATTTACGCGGCAGGTCGCAACGAAAAAATAGCCCGTGAAAGATTTGCGGATTACTTCGGCGATAAAAATTTTGAATTCGTCAAGCTTGATGTCAACGAACCTATCAAAAGTAATTTCCCCGTCGATTACATCATTCACGCCGCCAGTAATACTCATCCTCTGCTCTATTCGACGGATCCCGTCGGCACCGTCACGGCGAATATTATCGGTACACATAATCTGCTTGAGTTCGGGCGGTTTAAAAAAATTTCGCGACTTGTCTTTATATCGAGCGTCGAAATTTACGGCAAAGGTTTGAATCCCGAAGATGTTTTTGACGAAAATTATTGCGGCTACATAAATTGCAACACGCTCCGCGCAGGTTATCCCGAGGCAAAACGTGCCGGTGAGGCTCTTTGTCAAGCGTACATCAGTCAGTATAATCTCGATGTGGTTATCGCGCGTCCTTCGAGGATTTACGGCGCAACAATGCGGCTCAATGACAGTAAGGCAATGAGCGAATTTATCATGAATGGTGTCCGCGGCGAAGATATAGTCTTGAAAAGTCAAGGCGTACCGAGATTTTCGTATTGCTACGGCGCGGATTGTGTCAGAGGTCTCCTCTACTGTTTGCTGAAAGGCGAATGCGGCGAAGCTTACAATATATCCGACTCAAGCGAAATTCTTTCTCTGCGCGAAATTGCCGAGTATATCAGTTCGCTTGCCGGTCGTAAAGTTGTCTTTGAATTGCCGAACGAAACGCAGGCGAAAGGTTTTTCAAAAGCCGTTAATGCAATAATGCCTAACGACAAATTACGTTCGTTAGGGTGGACGCCCAAAGATGATACGCATTCGGGCGTTCGCAAATCTGTTGAAATTTTACGCTCCCTTGTTGAGCGGAAAGGAAATTGAATGCTTCTCTATCGCAAACCTACTTTTAACGATGTGGATGAAATTTATAATTTAATCGACGGTTATGCCGCGAAAGGAATCATGTTACCGAAACCTCACAGTGTACTCTATGAAATTCTGCGCGAATTCATTGTCGCCGAAGATGTCGAGTCAAAAAAAATCGTCGGCGTCGGTGCTCTCCATTTGACTTGGAATGAATTGGCGGAAATTCGTTCCATGGCGGTACATGAAGATTATTCGCGTCAAGGAATCGGCAAAACAATCGTCGAAAAACTTTTGGCGGAAGGACGCGCGGTCGGTGTCAAAGAATTTTTCACGCTGACTTATCGTCCCGATTTCTTCCAATCTCTCGGATTCGAGGAGACGACAAAGGAATCACTGCCGCATAAAATTTGGAAAGAATGTATTGAGTGTCCGAAGTTCCCGAACTGCGACGAAGTTGCAATGATTTTGGACGAGCCTTTACATTAATCGCAAAAAAAATTTTCCCCGACAAAAGTTATCGGGGAATTTTTTTATGTCAAATTTTATCCGCGCATTACGCAGGCAAATTCATATCTCTTGCTTGTTCGCGCAAATGTGCAATTCTGTCATCGGTATCGGGATGTGTCGAGAATAAATTTTTCAGTGTCTTACCGGAATTTTCAAGGGGATTGACAATAAACATATGAGCGGTTGCGGTACCAGCTTGAGCCATAGGCGCGGCATGTTGTGCATAGTATTCGATTTTCTCGAGCGCATGCGCCAAATACATTGGGTTACCGCAAATTTCGCCGCCCGTTTTATCGGCATCGTATTCGCGCGAACGGGATATTGCCAACTGAATCAAAGTAGCCGCAAGAGGAGCAACAATAACGGTCAAAAGAAAACCAACAATGCCGCCGTTATCGTCGTCATCCGAATGAGATCCGAAAATCGCGCCCCATTGAACGATATTGGCAACCATCGAAATGACACCGGCCATTGACGCGGCAATCGTGCCAATTAAAATATCGCGGTGTTTGACGTGCGCCAATTCATGACCAAGTACGCCCGAAATTTCATTGTAGTCTAAAACATTCATGATACCGGTCGTGACTGCTACAGCTGCATTATCGGGATTTCTGCCCGTGGCAAAAGCATTGGGAACGTCACTGTTAATTACGTAAACGCGCGGCATCGGTAAATCTGCCTTGGTTGCCAAATCCGAAACGATTTTCCAAAGTTGAGGAGCTTCCGCCTCGGTTACTTCCCTTGCACCGTAACTATTAAGGACAATCGAATCGCTGAACCAATAACTTGCGAAATTCATACCGACGGAAATTATCAACATGATTATCGCACCCGTTGAATCGCCAATCGCTCCACCGATTGCCACCATCAAACCCGTCATCAACGACATCAAAAGTACTGTTTTGAAAATATTCATAAGCTCGACGCAACTTTACTGCCTAAATTCGGAGCAAGTGCGCCCGTCACTTCCTTTCCTGTTAAAATCAAATATGTTACCAAAAATTATCTTCAACCCCTTAGGTCAAAATATTATATTAGACCTCAAAAATTTTTTCAATTTTATTTTGTGCACATGGATAAATCGTGTATAATATATAAAAATTCTTAGGAGGGGCGAAGTATGCTTAAGAAAACAAAAATTATTTGCACGCAAGGACCGGCCACGGATAATCCCGGGGTAATCGAAGGACTGATTCAGCACGGAATGAACTGCGCACGCTTCAATTTCTCGCACGGAGATCATGCAGGACATAAGAAACGTATCGACGCGGTAAGAGAGGCGGCAATCAAGACGGGTCAAATCATTTCGATGATTCTCGACACCAAAGGCCCCGAAATGCGTCTGGGCGAATTCAAAGACGGTTCCGTACAACTTGTCGAGGGTAATACCTTCACGCTCGTTAACGACGACATTCTCGGCGATGAAAAACAAGCCAGCGTCACTCATAAACTCCTTTACACCGAAGTTCAAGTTGGTAACAAGTTGTTATTAAATGACGGCTTGGTTGAATTGAGAATCGACAAGATTGAAAACAAAAATATTTACACGACGATTCTTAATTCAGGTAAGATGAGCAGTCGCAAACGCGTCGCCGCGCCCGGTGTTTCTCTCGGTCTGCCCGCAATCTCCGAACAGGATGAGAAAGATATTTTGTTCGGCATTGAAAACGATATGGATTTCGTCGCGGCCAGTTTCATTCAACGCGCTTCCGATGTCGAGGCAATTCGTAAACTGATTGTCGCAAACAACAGTCACATGGAAATTATTTCCAAAATCGAAAACCTCGAGGGCGTCAAGAACATTGACGAGATAATCGAGGCAAGTGACGGTATAATGATTGCGCGCGGCGATTTGGGCGTCGAGATTCCTGCCGAAGACGTTCCGATTATCCAAAAGGATATAATCAAAAAATGTAACGCGATTGGTAAACCCGTTGTTGTCGCTACACAGATGTTGGAAAGTATGACTGTCAATCCTCGCCCCACTCGCGCAGAAGTTTCCGACGTCGGTAACGCTATCATTGACGGCGCAGACGCAATCATGTTGAGCGGCGAAACAGCAAGCGGCAAATATCCCGTCGAGGCCGTTCAAATGATGAACCAAATTGCGACGCGTATCGAGGAATCACTCGAATACAAAGACATATTCATTATGAAGGGTATCGGCAGAAAAAATTCGCACACGGACGCTATCGCACATGCTACCGTTCAGCTTGCTTACGAACTGAATGCCGCCGCAATCGTCACGCCCACAAAATCCGGTTACACAACGCGTGTCGTCTCCAAATATCGCCCGAAGGCTTCAATCATTGCCTTTACGCCCGATCATAAGGTTGCGCGTCATTTGAATTTGCGTTGGGGTGTCTTCCCGATTCCAGGTACTCCGTGGCTTGATATCGTTCAGATGATTGAGTTTTCTGCGAACAGCGCACTTGAAAAGAATTACGTCGCCAAAGATGATTTGGTTATCATGACAGCCGGCATGAAGTACGGCGAAGGCGGTACCTCTTCAATCAGACTCTACACAATCTAAATTAATCGCGGATTAAACTTCCGCACATTATACGAAAAAAAATCCCCATCGTTAACGCGGTGGGGATAAATTTTTTTATGGTTAATCGTTTACTTCTTCTTGATATCGTCCGCAATGTCTGAGGCGCAGTGAGGACATTTAGTAGCGTCGTCGGCAACAACTTCGCGGCAGAAGGGACATTTGCGCGGAACAGGTGCGGGGGGCGGCGCAGGCATCAAACGATTGACTTGTTTAATCAAAATGAAAATCGCCGTGGCCAAGATTAAAAAGTCCAAACAAACATTGAGGAAGGCACCGTAAGCAATGACGGGCGCGCCTGCCTCTTTCGCGGCTGCCAATGATTCATATTGCGTGCTCGAAAGATTGAGATAGAAATTCGAGAAGTCAACTTTACCGAGCAATATACCGAGGGGCGGCATCAAAATATCCGCAGTGAACGACGAAACAATTTTGCCGAACGCCGCACCGATAATAACACCCGTTGCCATGTCGACAACGTTGCCGCGCATAATAAACTTTTTAAATTCGTCTAACAAGATAATTCCTCCTAAAACTTGTCAACGTCAATAATTTGACCGTTGAGATTTCTGTTATCTAAAATAATTTCTGTCATCTGTTTTGCCGATTGTGACGGTGATTTAACATGTGCGCCCTGAATGTGATTGTTTAAATCGGTAGAGACAACTCCGGGCATTAATCCGAAAATCTGCGCAGACATTTTTTTCTGTGCGAACTCGAATCCAAAATTGTCTATCATGATATTCATTGGAGCCTTTGCGGCTTGATAAGCCAACGGGTGGAAAAATTCCGTGGCATTGGTCGGCATCGTGATATTTACTATCCGCCCGTGATTTTTTTCGAGGAGCGGCAAAAGATTTTTCGTCAACTCAAACGCGCCGATAAAATCGGTCATGTAGACTTCGATTAACTCCTGCGCAGAAAAATCCCACGCGGTTTTATGCATATCCCCGGCGATTCCTGCGTTATTTATCAGCATTGTCAAATCGCCGAAATTTTTTGCGACGTCCTGCGCCGCCCTGCGAATACTTTCCAAATCCGCAACGTCGATTAATTGAAGATGAACTTCGCCGAATGTCGACAAAATTTTCACCGCATCGCTTCCGCGCTTTAAGTCACGCGCCCCGACAATCACGCGAAAATTTTTCTTCAACAATTCTTCGGCAAGCGCAAAACCGATTCCCTTATTCGCGCCCGTGATAAAAATCGTACTCATCATTCAATTACTCCGTAGTATTTTAACAGAGCTTGCGTGCCTAAATTTCCTTCGCCCGAAGCCTCAAGCTGACGAACTTCGTGAAGAACCATAGCCAATACGGGAAGAGCCGCGCCGTAAGCCGTGGCGGTTTCGCTACCGATTGACAAATCTTTTCCGAAATGTTTGAGCATGAACCCGGGATTAAAATCGCCGTCCAAACCTTTGCGCGCTACGCCTGTCATTTGGAAGGATCCCGCGGCACCCGTCGCAATCGCCGAATAAACTTTCTCGACATCAAGCCCCGACGCTTTGGCATATGCAAATGCCTCGCAAACTCCTGCCAACGTCCCGGCTATCGCAATTTGATTGCAAGCCTTTGTCTTTTGTCCCGCACCTGCCGCGCCTTCGTAGACTATATTTTTTCCCATCGCCGCAAAGACAGGTTGAAGGGCATTGAAATCGTCTTCGTCGCCTCCGACCAAAATTGTTAATGTGGCATTACGCGCGCCGACGTCTCCGCCCGTGACGGGAGCATCTACCGCGTGAAGTTTCTTGACCTTCGCCGCCGTGTAAATTTTTTCGGCGAGAATCGGCGATGAAGTTGTCATGTCGATTAAATACGCGCCTTCTTTGGCAGAATCGACAATGCCGCCTTCGCCGAGATAAACCGCCTCAACATCTTTTGGGTAACCGACGATTGTTATGACGACGTCTTGATTTTTGGCACATTCGCCGACCGTTTCGCACCAATGAGCACCGCGATTAATCAAGCCTTGCGCTTTTGACTTCGTGCGGTTGTAGACACTGACTTCAAAACCTGCATCCATCAAATGTCCCGCCATAGCCGCGCCCATTATGCCGGTACCGATAAATCCGATTTTCTTCAGAGCAACCATTTCAAATCACCTCTTCACGCGGCGAAGTATAACACTCTTACAGATAATTTTCAAGACTCCGAATATCGGCGGTATATTCAGACAAAACTTTGCGAATCATATGTACTTGTGATAATATACAGTCATGAATTTAACGGCGCAAATTTCAACGCGACATTGCGAAAAGGAAAACTTTCATGAACGAACTTGATTTGTTGCATCAAGGGAAAGATGTACTGTCAAAAAATTCATGAATCGTCCACCAAAGATTACGGGGAGGCGATACGGAAAAAAAACGAATTCAACGCGCTTGTCATGTGCATGCGAACGGATTTATCGTTTGCCGATAAAAATTCGTAAGCTGTTTACAAGACACCAAGCAATAAAAAATGAGGGATGTGAAAATTTTGGATAGTAAGAGAAAAGAGATGACTGCCGAGGAAGTTTTAAAAAAATACGACAACGAATCCAACACAATGGAATATACGGGAATAATGGCGAAAATTGTTTCCGCACTGGCAATAAGCTTTTCGGTATTTCAATTATACACGGCGACATTCGGATTATTGGACGCGCAACTGCAACGCGCAATCCATTTGGGTTTTGGTTTATGCTTATCATATTTGTTATATCCGACATTAAAATCATGGCGGCGCGATAAACTTCATCCCGTCGATTTAATTTTAGCAATCATGGGCGCGGCGGCTCCTGCCTACATAGTTATAAATTATCGCGAACTGATTTTGCGTGCAGCACTTCCCACTACAACCGATGTTATTGTCGGTGCAATCGGAATTTTATTGGTAATCGAGGCGGCGCGGCGCGTTGTCGGAATCCCAATGGTTTGCGTGGTGCTTTTGTTTATTGCCTACGCTTTCGCAGGTCCCTACATGCCGGGGATTTTGGCGCATCGCGGATTAACCGTGGATTATTTTGTCAGTCATGTTTTCTTCACGACAGAAGGCATTTTCGGTATTCCGCTCGGTGTCTCGTCGACTTTTATCTTTCTTTTTATTTTATTCGGCGCGTATTTGGAAGGCACGGGCTTAGGAAAATTTTTTATTGATTCGGCGAACGCAATAGCAGGTTGGGCGAGCGGCGGCCCCGCAAAAGTCGCGGTGTTGTCCAGCGGCTTGATGGGTACTGTCAGCGGCAGTTCCGTCGCAAATGTTGTCGGCACAGGTTCGTTAACAATCCCGATGATGAAAAAATTAGGTTACCACAAAGATTTTGCGGGCGCGGTAGAGGCGGCGGCCTCAACAGGCGGACAGTTAATGCCCCCCGTCATGGGCGCGGCGGCTTTCCTCATGGCTGAATTTGTCGGCGTACCCTACATTGAAATCGTCAAGGCGGCTATTATTCCTGCGATACTTTATTTTGCCGGGGTATGGTTGGGTGTTCACTTTGAAGCGAAGAGAAATAATTTGCAGGGCATTCCGCGCGATCAACTTCCGAAGTTGGGAGAAATTTTAAGAACACGCGGACATTTGGCGATACCGTTGATAGTCATAGTTTACTTGTTGGTCAGCGGCTATACCCCAATGCGCGCGGCACTTATTGCTATTGTCCTGTCAATTGTCGCATCGGCTTTAAAGGCAGAAACGCGTATGTCGCCGATGGAAATAGTCAAGGGCTTGGAGACGGGTGCAAGAAATGTTTTGGGTGTGTTGATTGCGTGCGCGTCGGCAGGCATAATAATCGGCGTTGTTACAAAGACGGGCGTCGGATTAAAATTGGCGTCGACACTTTTGAATTTATCGGGCGGCTTAATTCTTCCGGCTATGTTTCTTACAATGCTAACGGCGATTTTACTCGGTATGGGGGTTCCCACTACCGCCAACTACGTTATCACATCGACAATTGCCGCGCCTGCATTAATCGGTATAGGCGTCCCGATTTTGGCGGCTCATATGTTCGTATTTTACTTCGGCATCATAGCGGACGTCACTCCACCCGTAGCATTGGCGGCATATGCAGGTTCGGGCATATCGGGCGGCAACGCATTGCGAACGGGTGTTAACGCATCAAAGTTGGCAATCGCGGCTTTCATCATCCCGTACATGTTCGTATTAAGTCCCGAATTGCTTTTGATTAACGGATTCGAGATTGAAACGATATTGATATTGTTCACGGCGATTATCGGCATGATTGCGCTGAGTTCGTCGTTAATCGGATACCTTGCCGCATCGATGAATACTTTGCAACGAGTTATATTGTTCTGCGGCGGTCTGCTGTTAATCAATCCGGGTTGGGTCACGGATGTTATCGGCGTAGCTATTTTTGCGGTGATACTCGGCATACAAATTCGCAACAACAAGGAAGCTTGATTAACCGAAAAAATTTTTTGGGGAAGTGATAACATGTTCGGCGTGTTGGTTACAATTGTGGTTGTCGTATTTTCACTGTTAATCGTGCTTGCTCTGATAATGAAATCACCCAAAATTTTTCTTTACGGTTTGGTGGCAATCGGTTTGGCAATTCAATTTGTCGCGAAAAAAATTGTAACGGCATTGCCGTGGACGGTGGGAGCGATAGCCGCATTGACAGTGGGATTTTATTCTTTAGGTCAACAATTTTTTGAATTGGGTGATGCCAAAAGTTTTGTCGAGACATTTTTACCGCCGCGCGATTCTCAACGCAAAACTTTATCCTTGGCGTTAATCGAACTCATGATGGTTTTCCGTGAAAAATTTTTAATTGCCTTCCCGATATTTCAGAGTGAGGACGGCGAATGAAATCGTTTGCCCAAAAAAAACATTGTGTTTTGAAGGATTAAAATATTTTGCGGCGAAAAATTCAATCAATTAATAGGCTTACTAAATGGAGGCGGATTTCATGGCGCAGATTGGAAAAAATTCCGGTAAAGAAAAAGACAGAGCGCGCATAGGCGGCGAAGATGTCTTCGGCGATAAAAAGGGTATTCTGCTTGAGACCGGTACGAATGAATTTGAGATAGTTGAATTTAGTATAGGTGCCGTCAATTACGGTATAAACGTCGCCAAAGTTCGCGAGGTTATCCAGCGTGCACCCGTAACCGCAATGCCTCAGGCTCATCCATATATCGACGGTTTATTTACTCTTCGCGGCAAGGCTATTCCCCTTGTAAATCTTCCGCGCTGTCTTAATGTTGCGAACAGTGACTACGCAAAAAATATTATCGTCACGGAAATCAATAACTACAACATCGGTTTCTTAGTCGAAAATGTTTCGCGTATCCACCGCATTTCATGGAAAAATATGGAGCCGTCGCCCGAAGTCGGCGATCAAAGCCGCGTTGTCGGTATAATCAAAATGCCCGACAGAATTGTCTTGCTCCTCGACTTTGAAACAATCATTGCGGAAATAAATCCCGAAATCAACGCAAAACTTACAACGGTATCGGATGCAAATGCGGATGTTCGTTCACTGCGTGCCGATGTTCATGTTGTTGTCGCGGAAGACTCCCCGATGTTGCGCGATTTGCTTGTCTCTACTCTGCACGATTCCGGTTATCGTTTCGTCCGCGATTTCGGCAACGGTCAAGATGCGTGGAATTATCTGCAGACACTTGCCGCGAAAGAGGGCGATATTTCCGAACACGTCGGCATTATCGTTTCCGACGTCGAGATGCCGAAGATGGACGGTCACAGATTATTAAAACTCGTCCGCAATAACGAACGTCTCACGGATGTTCCTTTCGTTCTGTTCTCGTCGTTAATCAACGAAGAAATGCGTTTGAAGGGCGAAGATTTGGGCGCGAGTGCTCAGATATCCAAACCCGAAATCGGTCAACTTATTGAGCTTTTGGATAAATTTATCTTCGGCAAAAAGTAAGTCGACCGTCAAAATTCGTAATAAAAAAATCCCCCGCAGAAAGTTGCGAGGGATTTTTTTTGCGGAAAAAATTTTTAGTCGACGAATTTTTTAAAGGCAACGCAAGCATTGTGTCCGCCGAATCCGAAAGAATTGGAGATAGCCGCGTTAACCGTACGCTCCTGCGCAGTGTTCGGCACGTAGTTTAAATCAAGACCTTCGTCGGGTGTCTCGTAGTTAATCGTAGGATGAACGATATTATTTTCGATTGACAAAACCGTCGCGACTGCCTCGATACCGCCTGCCGCGCCCAACATATGCCCCGTCATGGATTTTGTTGAGGAGACTGCCAATTTGTAAGCGTGTTCGCCGAAAAGCATTTTAATTGCTTCGGTTTCGCTCTGATCGTTGAAATGAGTTGAAGTGCCGTGAGCATTTACATAGTCAATATCTTCGGGCTTGAGTCCTGCGTCATCCAAAGCCAACTGCATGCAACGGGCTTGAGTTTTTCCGCCGGGCGCGGGAGTCGTAATGTGGTAAGCGTCATCATTGCGACCGTAGCCGACAATTTCCGCGTAAATATGTGCGCCGCGTGCTTTGGCGTGTTCCAAATTTTCCAAGACGATAATGCCGGAACCTTCGCCCATAATGAAACCGCTACGATTTTTATCAAACGGTCTGGAGGCATGTGCAGGATCGTCATTATGGTCTGAACAAAGAGCCTTCATAGACGCAAAACCTGCCACACCTGCAGGAGAAATAGCCGCTTCGGTACCGCCTGCGAACATGATATCGGCTTCGCCGCGCTGAATTACTCTGAAAGCGTCGCCGATTGAATTTGTACCCGATGCGCAAGCCGTGACTATGCATTCGCTGGGACCTTGCAATTTGAAAGCAATCGCAATATTACCTGCCGCCATATTGGCTATCATCATCGGGATAAAAAACGGACTGATTCGCGAAGGACCTTTTTCAAAGAGCTTTTGATATTGACTGTGAAGAGTACTCATGCCGCCGATACCCGTGCCGACAAAAACTCCCGCGCGTTCGCCGTCTAAATTTTCGTCGTTCAATTTGGCATCTTCGTAAGCAAGTTTTGTCGCGGCTAGAGCAAATTGAGTGTAGCGATCCATGCGTTTGAGTTCTTTTTTGTCAATGAACTGCGCAGGATCAAAATCCAAAACTTCGCCGGCAATCTGTGAACCGTAATCGCTTGCATCGAACAGAGTAATTTTTCCGATTCCGTTCGTGCCGGCTTTGAGTGCCTCCCAAAATTTTTCTTTGCCGATTCCTATGGGAGAAACAGCACCCAATCCGGTAACCACAACTCTATTTTCCTGAATCAATTATATCAGCCTCCTTTTTTGACAATTATAACGCCGATAATCAAAAACTGCAATTATGATTTAATCTGCCAGCTCCAAAGTTACGGGACAATGATCGCTACCGAAAATTTCGCTGTCAATCGTCGCTGTGATAACTTTGTCGACAAGTCTTTCCGATAACAGAAAGTAATCGATACGCCAACCCGAATTATTCAAGCGCGCCTTGTGTAGATAACTCCACCAAGTATATGCGCCCGTGAGTGTCGGATTTAATTTGCGGAAGATGTCGACAAAACCGGCGTTTAACAGTTCGGAAAATTTGCCGCGTTCTTCGTCGCTGAATCCTGCATTGTGATGATTCGCCGACGGATTTTTTAAATCAATAGGTTCATGCGCAACATTGAAGTCGCCGCAAATTATCACGGGCTTTTTCGCGTCTAACGACACCAGATAATTTCTGAAAGCGTCTTCCCAAATAATACGGCGATCTAACCATTCGAGATTATGAGAATTCGGGACATAGACGTTGACGAAAAAATAATCGCCCAAATCCAAAGTGATGACACGCCCTTCGCTGTCGAATTCGTTCAAGCCGATTCCGTAAGTAATTTCCCGAGGCTCGACGCGCGAAAAAATTGCCGTACCCGAATAGCCTTTGCGCTCCCCGTAATTCCAAATCTGTTTATAGCCGTTCAGCTCAAGTATCGCTTCGCCCTGTTGCATTTTTATTTCCTGTACGGCAAAGATATCCGCGTCTAACTTGTTAAACGTCGTCATAAAGTCTTTCTTCAATCTTGCGCGCAGACCGTTCACATTCCACGAAGTAAATTTCATCTCAAGCCTCCTAATCAAAAATGACTTGTTTCCGACAAAAAATCATCCGAAACAAGTCATCGTTCTTTTGCTAAACCACTTTCAACGTGGAAAAATTATCGTGCGACAATATCAAAGTTTTTTAACGTTAGCCGCCTGAGGTCCGCGTTCGCCTTCGATGATATCGAAAGAAACTTCCTGACCTTCATCGAGAGTTTTGTAACCGTCACTTTGAATAGCCGAGAAATGTACAAAAACATCGTCGCCGCCTTCACGCGCGATAAATCCGTATCCTTTTTCCGCGCTGAACCATTTTACTTTACCAACTGCCATGTTGAAATACCTCCAATTAATCTGAAGCTCTATTGCCTAACAGGATTTATTATAGTCATCAAAAATTTTTCTGTCAACCGATAAAATTAACGTAGTATTTGCAACATAAAGCCTTTATTTTGTTATAGTTTCACTCAATGATAATTCACGTCGGTCGGCGCGATTCGTTCCTTGAAAATTTTGTAGCTCCACGCTTGATAGCAAAGGACAATCGGCACGAAGATTAATGCCGCTACCGTCATAATCGTCAAGGTGTAGGAAGTTGACGCGGCATTGTAAATATCAAGACTGTATTCGGGATTTATACTCGAGACCATGATTCTCGGGAACAGTGCCGTAAAAAATCCGAATACCAGCATAGCAACACTGAGCGTCGACGAAAAGAACGCGCATTGACCGGATTTGATATATGCACTGCGGCAACCGTAGACGAGCGCGACGATTGACAGTAAGATAAAGATAATCGTCGGAGCTTTGGCAAGTAAATCCGTTTCGACGGCGGCGACCGCTCCGAAGAGTACATAGACAATCAGCGCGGCAATTCCCAATTTAAAACTTTGGCGACTTATTTCCTGCAGCAGACCCTTGTCGGATAATTTAATCAGCAAAAAATTCGCGCCGTGGAAAGTAAACAGCAGGACGAAGAAAATTCCGCCGAGCAATGCGCAGGGATTCAGCAAGTCAAAAAATGTTCCGACATAATGCATTTGGAAATCAATCGGTAAGCCGCGCAGGAGATTGACGACCGCGACGCCCCAAAGTAACGCGGGGACAAAACTGCCGAAAATAATTCCGAAGTCCCATAAATTTACCCAGTCGGGCGATTGAAATTTTCCGCGCAATTCAAAGGCAACGCCGCGCATAATCAGTGCCATTAACATCAAAAACAACGCGATATAAAACGTGCTGAACATGGTAGCGTAAACGTGCGGAAATGCCGCGAAAGTTGCGCCGCCGGCCGTTATCATCCACACTTCGTTTCCATCCCATACGGGACCGATTGCGCGAATAAATTGTCCGCGTTCATTTCTCGGGCGACCTATCATCATTATTCCTACGCCGTAATCAAAACCCTCGAGGATAAAAAATCCCGTGAAGAGTATCGTTATCAGCGCGAACCAGATAATATTTAAATCCATGTTGCTCACTCCCTTGCGGAAAATTTTTCCGAATCATTCTTCCGCCGTAATTTTTGTGCGCCGAATAAATTTGACCGCCGCGAAAACCGCGAGGACAGCCAATGCCAAATAAATTATCGTGAAACCAATCATAGTCAACCAAACTTCTTCGGCGGATAAATTCGGGCTGACGGCTACTGCGGTTTTCTGCAGACCAACCACTATCCACGGTTGACGACCTGCCTCGGCGATATACCAGCCGACAGAATTTGCGATAAACGGAATCGGCAAAAGTATCGGCATCATCTTCAGGTAACATTTGTAATCGTTGATATACTTGCGCTTTAAAAACGAAACGAACCACATTGCGAAGACAACCAGCATCATCAATCCGCCCGTGGCAATCATTATGCGGAAGCTCCAAAACATACCGCGCACATCATTCGGGATATAATAACCGCTACCGTATTTTTCAACTGCCTCATTTTGCAAATCGTTGATACCTTTTACTTCGCCGCTGAAAGAATTATGCACCATGAACGTAAACATTTTGGGGATTGTGATTTCAAAATCATTGCGACCTTCTTTTTGATTGATATCGGCTACGATTGCGAACGGCGCAGGATTTTCTGTCTCCCAAAGAGCTTCAAAAGATGCCAACTTCATCGGATTGGCTTCGGCAAGATATTGCGCGTGCATGTGACCGGAACCCATGACGCCCAATAAGCCGAAGAAGGTAAACAGAACCGCGCGGCGCAATGTACGGACAAACATTTCGCGTGAAATATCATCCGTCGCGATTTTCCACGCGCTGACCACGATAACCAAAAATCCCGCGGTAGTGATTCCTGCGAACAATGCATGGAAATATTCGCCCAAAACGTAGGGATTAGTAACCAAGTCAAAGAAACTCGTCATGACCGCACGCCCGTCTGAAATTTCGTAGCCTACAGGGTGTTGCATGAAAGAATTGGCGACGAGAATCCAAAAGGCTGATAAATTACTGCCAAAGGCTACAATCCAAATGCAAAGGCAATGCATTTTTTCGCTCAACTTATCCCAGCCGAAAATCCACAGCCCGATAAAAGTTGATTCAAGGAAGAAAGCCGTAAGAGCCTCCAAGGCAAGAGGCGCACCGAAGATATCGCCCATGAATCGAGAGTATTCCGACCAGTTCATGCCGAAATGAAATTCTTGCACGATACCGGTTACGACACCCATTGCGAAATTTATCAGGAAGATTGTCCCGAAAAATTTTACAAGCCGTTTGAGTTTCAATCGTTCGTAGTAACTGTCACTGTTGACATACCACAATTCAAGCAGTGCGACGAAGATTGAAAGACCCAACGTCACGGGCACGAAAAGAAAATGATAGATTGTGGTTATCGCGAACTGCAATCGCGATAAAATCACTGCGTCCATAAGGTTTCCCCCCTTATAAATAAGGGACTAGAAAATTTAATTTCTCTAGTCCCTAAAAATCGCTCAAGGTCTCGGCGGAAGGCAAAAAATTTCCGGCATTGTCTATTTGTCGCCGACTCCCGTAACGAAAGCCGAACGACTCAAAGATTTTAAAAAGCCTCATTAGGCATAATCTCGGAGAAACGTATTTGTGCCTAAAGAATTTTGGTGTTAACGATTTGACGCGTTAACGATTTGTGTCTTTCGGTAATGTCGAAACGATTTATGATTGCCTGCGCAGTGAACGCATCAATCAATATTAAGCGGTGTTCATTCCCGAAGGAGTAAACAAACGTCAAAGATAGTTTCATTAACCCGAAACCGAAGGTCATGCAGCCTCTCAGTTCATCTGCATCTGAACCGACGCCGCCGAAAAAATTCCGCCCTCCGCCGAGACCTCGAACGAAAATTTATCTGTTTACAAAATCCTCGAGAATCTCCAAATTACTCGCGTGCATATCGAAGGGATATTCATAGTTAACGGTCGAGGAGATAAGCGCGGCATCTATTTCCGCAGAAACTTTATCCGCCTGCTCCTGAAGTTTGGCAACAATATTGCGAACTTTATTTCTGTCAAAGTCAATGGTCTTGACGCGCTCGATATCGTAACGGTAAGTAGTTTGATTGCCTTCGTTGTTGAAGACGTAACCGACACCGGCATTTTTTTCGACGAGACTTGAACTTTTGTAGTTACGAAGACCGCGCAACATTTCGATAGCGCAATGACGTTTTTTGTTGACATCAACGGCGGAATCCAAATCGAAATTCATAGCTGCCTTTGTATCGTGAACCGCCGCGGCAAGTTTTTCGCGTTCGTCAAGCAAAACCAAAAGGAATTCGATAACTTTATCGGGCGGAAATTTATCCTCGGTGACGATATTTATTTTTTCATCGGGCTGACCTTGCGCAGCTTTCGAGCGAAAATGTTTTTCTGTCGTGCTTATCAAATTATCTCCGTTAGAGAAATAATCTTCGAGGAAGGACAATAACTTTTCGATTGAATTTTGCGCTTGAAATGCCTCTTTCAAATTCATAGGATTGACACGGCAAATATCAACGACAAGCCGCGTCGTCACCACCTTTCAAGTAATCGTAAACAAAATTTTCTGTGCTCATTAAACCACAAACAATTCACGCTGACAAGAAAATTTTAAGTCGTTTAATCGTCCGTTATTTGGGTGCGACAAGCTCACCGCGTTGAACTTGCAGATTAAAAGCCGCCTCCATGATTTTGCGCCCGATAGGCACGGCGGAGCTTGCACCGTAACCGCCTTGCTCAACGATAACCGCAACGGAAATTGTCGGATTTTCAAAAGGCCCATAGCCGACAAACCAGCCATGATCTATACCTTGAGAATTTTCCGCCGTACCCGTCTTGCCTGCTATGTTGTAAGGGAATCCGTAGAAATTACGCGCCGCCGTTCCGTTTTTGGTAACATCATTCAAAGCGGATTGCACAAGCTCGATAACCCACGGCTCTACTTGCAATTCTCCGACAAGTTCGGGCTGAAAATCCTGTACTACTTCCTTATCCTGCGTGACAATCTGTTTAACCAAATGCGGCTTATATCTTTTACCGTTGGCGGCAATTTCGCCCATAACCATCGCCGCTTGTAAAGGTGTCAACAAATTGAAACCTTGCCCGATAGCCG
Organism: Selenomonadaceae bacterium; assembly: GCA_024698045.1. Lineage (GTDB taxonomy): Bacteria > Bacillota > Negativicutes > Selenomonadales > Selenomonadaceae > Quinella. The sequence goes on along the minus strand of JAILRS010000033.1, from coordinate 23,594 downwards.
CGTCCATTGTTTCGGATAAATACCATTCGTCTTTGTAGACATCCCATTTGTATTGACGCCAATCGGCAAGCCCCGGAGATTCGTAAGGCAAATCAATTCCCGTGACCGAACCCAATCCGAATTTTTTGGCGTAATCGGAAAGTAAATCGACGCCCAATCTGTTACCCATCTCGTAAAAGTAAACGTTATCGGAATGTGACAGCGCGGCATAAAAATTCAACCAGCCCAAAGCTTCGCCGCCCGCATTACCTTTGGGAACCAACCAGTGTTGACCGCTGTCGAAAATCAATTCTTCGGGCGCGACTTTTCCCTCGGCAAGTGCCGCCGTACCCGTGACAATTTTAAACGTGGAGCCCGGCGGATATTCGCCCGTGATACATTTGTTATCCATCGGATGATAAGGATTATTGTTAATCGCGTTCCAATCTTTGGAAGAAATACCGTGAGCGAAAAGATTGGGATCGAATGCGGGACGACTGACCATGGCAAGTACTTCGCCGTTCTGCGGATTGAGCACGACGGCAGCCGCCGCATGACAACCAAGTTGACCAAGCATCTCGTCAACAGCATTTTCAGCCGCAATTTGTAAATCGCCGTCAATCGTCAATATCAAATCATTGCCGGGCGTCGGCTCCTTTTTACCCAGAATTTGAACAGGTTTGCCCGATACATCTACTTCAACCTGTTCGCCGCCGTTGACGCCGCGAATCAATTTATCGTAGACGCGTTCAAGACCGAATTTGCCGATGATATCGCCCGACTTGTAACCCTCTTCCTTTTTTTTCTCGAGTTCCGCGTCGGATATTTCGCTGACGTAACCGAAAGTGTGTGCGCCCTCCTGTTTGAGCGCGTAATTTCTAATCGGTTGAACCTCAATGACGACACCCGGATAAAGATTTTTTTGCTCTTCGATTATCGTCACAATCTCCTGACTTACATCGATACTGATTCGTATCGGATCGAAACCGTAATGAACAGAAATTCTTTGCTCAATCTCCTCTTTGGGTACGTTCAAAAGTTTAGACACACGGTCGACGACTTCGGGAGAAATCGGCGCGGTCAACGGCATAAATGAAACACTAAAGCCCGGGCGATTCGTTACAAGCGGTTGCCCGTTCCTGTCGTAGAATGTACCGCGCGGAGCCATTGTCGGGATGATTCGGATTCGGTTGCCGTCCGCCAAGTCCGCGTAATATTCTCCGTCGTAAATTTGCAGATACCATATCCGCACAATCAGTGCCGTTATAACCAGCACGCAAAACAAAGCAAGCGGTATTAATCTGGAAGCGTATTCATCATTACCGTTGTTAGAGTTGTCAATCAAAGTTATAATCCTCCAAACAGTTAATGTTAAAATCGTAAATCATAACCAAGCAAAGATTAACACAACGATTAAAGTTATTCAAGAAAGCACAGTCACTTTGAAAGTGGCGGCAAAGGTTTCGACAACTAAAGTTAACGACCGCGCTTGTGACTATAAAGGAGATTGATATTATTGCTTAGAGTTCCGAAAGAAAAATCTGCGCCGATAGTATCGGCAATGAAAAAATATTCCGCAGATAAAGTGACGCCGTTCCATACGCCGGGGCATAAACAAGGACGGGGCGCACATGAATTTTTGCGCGAACTGTTAACGTCGGAAGGATTGCGGCAAGAAGTTTCGTTGATGGAAGAGCTGGACGATTTACACGAACCGCACACTTGCATAAAGGAATCGGAAAATTTGGCGGCGAAACTTTGGCATGCGGATGAATGTATATTCGTAGTGAACGGGACAAGCGCGGCGGTACAGGCAATGATTTTCGGGACGCTCAAAGCGGGCGACGAGATATTGATTCCGCGAAATGCACATCGATCGGTAATAGCAGGTTTGATTTTATCGGGGGCGGTACCGATATTTTTGCCGGTTGAATATGACGAAAAATTTTGTGTGCCGCTGAACGTTAGTACGGAGACTGTAAAACGCGCGATAAAAAATTTCCCGAACGTAAAGGCAATTTTACTTGTGTCGCCGAATTATTACGGAGTAGCCGCGGATGTTGCGGAAATTGCACGATTGGCGCACGAAGTCGGAATAATTTTGATGGTGGACGAGGCGCACGGCGCACATCTGCAATTCAGCGACGAATTACCTTTATCGGCGATGGACAGCGGCGCGGATTTATCGGCACAGTCAACGCATAAAATTTTAGGCTCGTTAACTCAAACTTCAATGCTGATGTTGCGGAAAAATTTTATCGACGTCGAAAAGGTAAAACGCGCGGCAAGTCTCTTGCAAACGACAAGCCCGAATCAAATATTGTTGGCGTCGTTGGATATCGCGCGATTGCAAATGGAAACGGACGGACACGAAAAAATTTCTTCGGCGGTTAATCTGTCGAAAAAAATTCGTGCCGCAATAAAAAATCTGCGCAGGTTGAAAACATTCGACACGGTAAAAAATTTTTCATTGGATACAACAAAAGTTACGGTGAATGTGCAAGATTTGGGCTTGACGGGACAAGAAGCGGAAAAAATTTTGCGGAACGAGTTAAAAGTACAATGCGAACTATCCGATGTCGCAAATCTGTTGTTCCTGATAACATACGCCGATAACGAACAGACAGCGGAAATTTTAATCGACGCGCTGAAAAAATTGCCGCAACGCCCGATAAAAAAATTTTCGCCGCCCATCGTACCGAAAATAATTTCTTCGGCGACAATCAGTCCGCGCGAAACATTTTACGCACCTGTTGAATCAATTCGATTGGAAAAATCAATCGGGCGAATATGTGCGGAGGAAATAACTTTTTATCCGCCGGGTATACCGTTGATTATGCCGGGAGAAAAAATATCCGCGGAAGTTGTCGCGCTGATTCGTCAGGAAAAACTTTCGGGCAGTCGCGTTATCGGCGCGTTTGATTCGACTTTGGAGACGATAAATGTTATAACCTGAAAAAAATATGTAAATTATTATCGACGTTGTTGAAGATTAATGCTATAATCAATCGGAGAATTTTTGAAAGGGGGATATGTTTTGCAGAGACAACAAACTTTAAGGGATAAAACAACCTGTATAGGAATCGGCTTGCATTCGGGAAAAGATGTAAGTCTTGAAATAAAACCTGCCGAAGTTGACAGCGGAATAATTTTTGTCAGGACGGATTTACCCGAACGCCCGAAGATACATGCGACGGCGGAAAATGTCACTGCGACAATGAGAGCGACGACGCTTGAGGAAAACGGCGCAAAAGTTTTCACGGTAGAACATTTGATGAGTGCTCTTTCAGTCAGCGGCGTAGACAACTGCGAAATAGAAATCAGCGCGGAGGAGCCGCCCGTACTCAACGGAAATTCTATCGATTTCTTTCGTATGATAAAATCAGTCGGCACGATTGAGCAGGATGCGGAGCGCAAAATAATTCGCCCGAAAAAAATTTATCGCGTCGATGATGAAGACGGTAAACGCTTTGTCATGGCTCTGCCCTACGATGGTTTTCGCGTCAGTTTCGTTTCGGTCAATCCGCATAAGTTAATCGGCATTCAGTACGGCGATTACGAAATAACCGAAGAGATTTACGAACGTGAAATAGCTTCGGCGCGCACAATCGCCTACGAAAAGGAAATTGCCGCGTTGCAATCCATGGGCTTGGGTTTGGGCGGTACTTTGGAAAATGTTATAGTCTATAACGACAATGGTTGGCTTAATGAATTGAATTACCCCGATGAACTTGTTCGCCATAAAATTTTGGATTTGATAGGCGATATGAGATTAGCCGGCTTTATGAACTGTCATATCGTGGCGACGGCTTCGGGGCACGCGCTTAATACTCAACTTGCAAAAAAAATCTATGCCGATTGTAAGTGAATATTTCTGCTGATTATCGGCGTCGCGTAATAAAAAATTTTTACACTCAAAGGGAGAGATACTAATGGTATTGGAAATTGAAGACATCATGAAAATTTTGCCGCATCGTCCGCCTATGCTTTTGGTGGACAGAATTTTAGAGATTGATCCGTTTAAATCGGCAACGGGCTTGAAAAATATCACGATGAATGAGCCGCAATTTGCCGGACATTTTCCGGGACATCCGATAATGCCGGGCGTCCTTCAACTCGAGGCGATGGCTCAAGTCGGCGGCGTTGCCATGCTTTACCCCGAAGAACACCGAGGTAAAATCGCACTCTTCGGCGGTATGGATAATATCAAGTTTAAAAAAGTTGTCGTGCCCGGCGATACGCTGATAACCAAGGCGGAAATCATAAAGGTGCGCGGTCTTTTCGGCGTACTTCATACGGACGGATATGTAGACGACAAACTTGTCGCGGTTGCGGATTTTACTTTCGCGCTTAAAGGTAGAGACGAACTTTAATCGAGATAAAAATAGGAATCGGCAATCGCGGAATTTGATTGCGGATTCCTACACCCAAACTCTAGGAGTAAATGAATATGATAAAACTGGAAAGTAAAGATGATTTTCTCGAAAATACCGGCACGAATATTCATCCGACTGCGGTTATCGCAAAAAATGTTCGTCTGGGAGAAAATGTCACAATAGGTCCTTACTGCGTAATAGGCGAAGATGTTGAAATCGGTGACGATTCAATCATAGAATCTCATGCGGTTATCGGAAAATGGACTACTCTCGGCAAAGGTTGCAGGATTTATCAATTTGCTTCGGTCGGTGAAGCACCGCAGGATTTAAAATTCAAAGGCGAACAGAGTTTTACCATAATAGGAGACAGAACGACAATCCGCGAAGGCGCAACGATACACCGCGCAACCGGTGAAGGTAACGAGACGCGTATAGGCAACGATTGTCTTTTGATGGCGTATATTCATATCGCGCATAACTGCACTTTGGGTAATCGTGTTATCATGTCGAATTTGGCAAGTTGTTCGGGTCATGCAATCGTAGAGGACAGAGTAGTTATCGGCGGCATGGCGGGCGTACATCAATTCGTAAAAATCGGGCGCAATGCAATGGTCGGCGGTATGAGTAAACTTGTTCAGGATGTTGTGCCGTACACGCTGGTAGATGGTCACCCTGCGAAAGTTGTCGGCTTAAACAATGTCGGAATTTCGCGCGCAGGTATTCCTTTGGAAAGTCGTCGCCTCATCAAAAAAGCATACAAAATTTTATATCGCTCCGGTCTCAGTTTGACAGAGGCGATTGCGGTTATCGAACAGGAAGTTGATTCGTGCGAAGAGGTTGAACATTTCTTGAGGTTCCTCAGAAATGCCGAACGCGGAATTTGCCGCGAACGCAGAGACTTCGACGAAAAGTGACGAGCCGAAAAAAATTTTCGTGCTTAACTCGTAAAATGTCACTTTGAAAATTTTGGAGGTCAATTTAATGGAGAAACTCGGAATATTGGCAGGTGTCGGCAAATTGCCCGTAGAATGTGCCCGCGCCGCCCAACAACTCGGCTATGATGTTTACGCGGTCGGTCTGCTTCCGGCTACAGATTCGCAGATTGCCGAATTCGCCAAAGATTATCAGTCTATCAGCGTTGCGCAATTGGATGCCATAATTAATTATCTTAGAGATAACGAAGTCAAACAAGTCACGATGATAGGCAAAGTCACGAAAGAATTACTTTTCAGCGGCATTGTGCAACCCGATATGAGAATGTTGCAGTTAATCATGAGTTTGCCCGATAGAAAAGACGATACAATCATGTTGGCATTTGTGCGCGAATTGGCAAGGGAAGGCATTAAGACTTTCGATCAAACCGCGCTGATAAAAAATCTTATGCCGCGCCGCGGATTGATAACCAAAAATAAACCGACGGAAGCCGAACAAAAAGATATCGATTTCGGTTTTCGTATCGCAAAAGAATTGGGGCGGCTCGATATCGGTCAAACGGTCGTAGTGAAAAATCGTGCGGTCATGGCTCTCGAAGCAATCGAAGGTACGGATGCATGTATCGAGCGCGGCGGAAAATTGGCGAACGGCGGCGCAGTCGTCGCCAAAGTTGAAAAGCCGCAACAAGATAATCGTTTTGATGTGCCGACGGTCGGATATCACACGATTGAAGTTATGGTGTCGGTTGGTGCGACGGTTTTGGCTATCGAGGCAGGTAAAACACTTCTTGTAGACAGGAAGAACATGATTACTTTAGCCGAAGAGCACGGCATTTCCATAGTTGCAGTGTGAGATAGTATCAATCTAAGCGGCAGAAATTATTTTCACATCCAATTTTTTAGCCGCCGCGGTTAAATCTTTCGACAATTCGGCGTCCGTGATTATCCCGTCAACTTTATCAAGCGAACAGAAACAAAAAGTACCCTCCCTACCGATTTTATTCGATGTTGCGGTTATGTACGAAGATTTACTTAGCTCAATCATCTTCGCCTTGTGAATGCCGGTGGTTGTGTCGCGCGATGACAGAGAATTTTTTTTAATATCCGCCCCGAATACGCCTATAAAAGAAATGTCGGGACGAAACTTTGATACAAATTCTATGTTGAGGACGTCTGAAAAACCGTCGCGGCTTTGATTGATTTGTCCGCCGACGAAATATAAATTTATCTTCGGATTTCGTGCCAGCATGACTAAGACATCTACCATGTTGGTTATGATTTTGTAATTCGTTTCACTCTTCGCCAAAATTTCCGCAACGGCTATGCTTATTGTGGAGATGTCAAGGAAAACTAAATCTTGCGGACTGATTAATTTGACAGCGGCCGCGGCAATTTTGCGTTTAGCTTCCACGTCGGAAACTCTGCGCCTATTTGCCTCGGTCATTTGAAGTTTTTCTTCAATCGTCACCGCGCCGCCGTACGTTCGTTTCAATTTCCCGTCGAATTCGAGCGAGCTTAAATCTTTGCGAATCGAATCTTCTGTCACGCCGAAAATTTCCGCCAATTCCTTTACCAAGACTTTGCCGTCTTTCTCTAACATCTCCAAAATTTTTGCCTGTCGTTCTTCGAGAAACATAACCGCCGAATCCCCCTTCCGTCGATAAATTATCGCGAGGTGATATTATGCTTACCGTAATTTGTATGATAATTTTCCTGGTGATTGTTTCGCAGAAATCGAATAAGAAAAAATCTCCGCCGCCGCGAACTCAAACCGGCACCTCAAATTTTGAAATCCCCACACTTGCAAACGATCCCAACAAGTACGAAGAAAATTTTTCGGTGATAACCGATACGCGCAATCCCGTCGAATATCGCCCGAAAAAAATCGAATCGTCTGTAAGCGAAATGTTTACACAGACATCAAAGCCGCAGGAATCTCCGAAAGTCAATTTGGATTTAACGCCGTCAAATGTGATGAACGCAATAGTGATGAGCGAAATCCTCGACAAACCGAAGGCACTGCGCAGAGGCAGACGAAGATTTTAATTTTATCCCTTCCGTTCCTTACGGAGGGCTTTTTTTTGTTGCGCCAAGTTTTTTGCCGCGTTACTTTTCTGTCTGTTGAGCAGTGCCGAAAAAATCGGATCCGTGCCGCATAAATCGGAAATCATGAACGCGACGCCGCTGACGATAAGCAAACCCGTTAAATGCGAAAATTGTCCCGTCAACTCGAGTAACAAAATACTGCCCGTGACGGGAGCTTTGATGACCGCCGCGAAAAACGCCGCCATCCCGAAGACGATAAAGAGCGTCGTCCAATCCGCGGTGAAAAAATGTAGCTTGTTACCGATACGCGCAAAGATATCGCCGAATAACGCGCCAATCGCCAAAACAGGCAGGAATAAACCGCCCGGGGCATTGGTACCGAAACAAATCAGCGTATACAAAACTTTGCCGACAAATAAAATTATCAGCAAAGACAAAGCCGTATGAGAAATCAAAAGCTCGTCGACCAAAACATTGCCGCAACCCAAAATCTGCGGAAACATTAAGCCGATAGGTATCGCCAAAATCAAAGGTATCGCGTATCTTTTCACGCCGAAAATTTTTAATTTGTCGTAGGCATCAAGCGCGAAGATTAACGCCTTGGAAAACAACGCGCCCAAAAATCCGCAAAGTACACTGAGTAACATAAACAGCAAAAAAAATTCAAAGGGCTCATCCGACAAAGTTTTTATCATCTCAAGTGTCGGGACGGTCAAAACAGTCGGGATATTCAACGGTGTCGCCGTGATTGTTTCAAAAACGGGACGAACTCCGAAAACAATTTTGACGACGAAAGACGCGGTGATAGCTGCGGCAACCGAAGTGATTAATATTTCCTGCGAATACCTTTTGCGAATCTCTTCGATACAGAAAACAACTCCGGCAAGAGGAGCATTGAAGATAGCCGCCAAACCTGCGCCCGCACCTGCGGTCAGTAAAAAATTTCCTTCGGTTATTTCATGATGAATTTTATCTGCGTGGAAAATTTTGGAAAAGAAATTGCCGACAGCCGCGCCGAATTGTACGCTGATACCCGCACGACCCAAACTCATGCCGGCACCGATTGCCGCCACCGTTGTAAAAAATTTCACGACCAATAGGCGAAACGGTCTGAACATACACGCGCGATTTTGCAAAATCCCCTTTATCTGCGGTACGCCGCTACCCGATACTTGCGCGTCGAATTTTATTGCCTTGTCGATTGCGAACGCGATTAAAATCATCACACCGATTGCAAGCAAAATTCTTCCCACGCTGTCGATTTTCGTAAAGATAATCGGGCGATAAATATCTGCTTCGTCCAATAAAAATCGCAGAGCCGCGATAATCGTACCCGTGACAATACCAATCAATGCACCTTCCGCTAACAACCTTATCCGTAATAATCGCCGCGTGCTAACCAAAATAATCCACTTCCTCGAATCGTCTGCGATTAATTAATTCGTATCGTCGTCGCCGACCGTCAACACCGCCATAAAAGCTTCTTGCGGTAATTCGACGCTCCCGACTGCCTTCATGCGTTTTTTACCTGCCTTTTGTTTTTCGAGGAGTTTTCTTTTGCGCGATACGTCACCGCCGTAACATTTCGCCAAAACATCTTTACGTCGTGCCTTTACCGTTTCGCGCGCGATTATTCTGCCGCCGATTGCTGCCTGTACGGGAATATCAAATAACTGTTCGGGAATCAGCCGCTTTAATTTTAACGCCAGGATTCTGCCGATTTTCGCCGCGCGTGTTCTGTGGACAATCGAGCTCAACGCGTCAACCATATCGCCGTTAAGCAGGATATCCAATTTAACCAAATCGCTTTCTTTGTATTCCAAAAGTTCGTAATCAAGACTTGCATAGCCGCGAGTCATTGACTTGAGCTTATCGAAAAAGTCATAGATAATTTCATTCAAAGGAATTTCGTAGACAATCATGACGCGTGTTTTATCAATGTAGTCCATTGATTTGTAAATGCCGCGCTTATCTCTGCAAAGTTCCATGACCGCACCGATATAATCACTCGGCACAATCACGGTAGCTTTTACCATCGGCTCCTCGACAAAATTAATCTCGGTAGTCGGCGGTAATGCGGCAGGGTTATCAATCGTGAATACTTCGCCGTCGGTTTTATGTACTTTGTAAACGACGGACGGCGCAGTAGTGACGAGTCGCAAAGAGTATTCGCGCTCAAGTCTTTCTTGAATGACATCCATATGCAACAGCCCGAGGAAACCGCAACGGAATCCGAATCCCAATGCGGCAGATGTTTCGGGCTCGTAAACAAGCGCGGCATCATTCAATTGGAGTTTTTCAAGTGCGTCTTTCAAATTATCGTAGTCAACACTGTCGGTGGGATAAAGTCCGCAGAAAACCATGGGGACGGGCGCACGGTAACCGGCAAGTGCGGCGGCAGGATTTTCGGAAAAAGTAACGGTATCGCCGACACGAACATCGCGAACATCTTTCAAACTGCCGCAGATATAACCGACTTCGCCCGCTTTCAATTCGTCAAGCTCCGTCATATTCGGTGAAAAAATTCCTATCTCCGTTGCCTCGAATTCTTTACCCGTCGCCAAAAGTTTGAGTTTATCGCCCTTGCGAACGGTGCCATCGAAAATTCTGACGTGAGCGACTGCGCCCTTGTAGGAATCAAAATAGGAATCGAAAATCAAAGCCTGCAAAGGTTTATTGTTATCGCCTTCGGGGGGCGGAATTTTATTGACAATCGCCTCTAAAATTTCGTCGACGCCTATGCCGGTCTTCGCGCTACATTGAACAGCATCACTTGCGTCGAGCCCGATTGTTTCCTCGATTTCTTCGCGGACGCGTTCGACATCTGCGCTGGGCAAATCGATTTTGTTGATGACGGGGACAATTTCCAAATCATGTTCGAGAGCCAAGTAAACGTTAGACAAAGTCTGCGCCTCGACGCCTTGAGTGGAATCGACGACCAAAAGTGCGCCTTCGCACGCGGCAAGGGAGCGCGAAACTTCATAAGTAAAGTCAACGTGACCGGGTGTATCAATCAAATTCAGCTGATAAGTTTCGCCGTCGGAAGCCGTATATTTTAATCTGACGGTCTGCGCTTTTATCGTGATGCCGCGTTCGCGTTCAAGCTCCATATTATCCAAAAGTTGATCGCTCATTTCGCGTTTCTGTACCGTGCCCGTCATTTCGATTAATCTGTCCGCCAAAGTTGATTTGCCGTGATCTATATGCGCTATGATAGAAAAATTTCTGATTTTATCGTTCAAGAAGGTTGCTCCTTTCGATTACGTGTGAGTAAAATTTTGCCGCGGTTTTCGGCAGGTATTAATATAACATTTAGCCGAAAGAATTAAAAGAAGATAGCCGCGCGATAAAATTTATTTTTGTAGACGGCGCGAATCAAATGCAGGTTGTAAATAAACGCCCGACGCGGTATAATTTGGGCGGAAAATATTTCCGGAGAGGAGAATTAATATGGGATTGATACAAGCGGCGTTAGCATCTGCGGGCGGTGTATTGGGCGATCAATGGAAAGAATTTTTCTACTGCGACAGTTTATCTGCGGATATTCTGGTTTCAAAGGGACATCGGCGCAAAAACAGCAGTTGGAGTTCCAATGACGGCGACGACAACATCATCACAAACGGATCGCGTATTTCCGTAAACAACGGGCAATGTGCGATTATCGTTCAGCAGGGCAAAGTTATCGACCTGTGCGCAGACAGCGGCGAATATATTTACGACAAAGCCAAAGAAGCCAGCATATTTGACAGCGGCAAAACCTTAGCCGAAAACATTCAAGAAGTTTTCTTCGCGATGAAAGGCAGATTTGAATTCGGCGGCGACTCCGGAATTGACGAACGTATTTACTATTTCAACACAAAGGAGATTGTCGGTAACAAGTACGGTACGCCGACACCTATTCCCTTCCGCGTGGTTGATTACAATATCGGGCTTGACGTCGACATTTCCATCAAATGTTTCGGATCCTACAGTTACAAGATTGTCAATCCGATTCTTTTCTATACGAATGTTTGCGGCAATGTCAGAGATGTTTACAATCGTTCGGAGATTGACGCGCAACTCAAAACCGAATTGATGACGGCGCTTCAACCTGCCTTTGCTAAAATTTCCGAAATGGGTATTCGTTACAGTGCGTTGCCTGCTCATACGCAGGAGATTGCCGATGCTCTTAACGAAGTACTGAGCAAAAAATGGGGCGAAAAGCGCGGTTTGGAAATTGTTTCGTTCGGCGTGTCTAATGTCAGCGCGAATGAAGAAGATGTCGCGATGATTAAGGAAATGCAACGTAGCGGAGCTTTGCGGAATCCTGCGATGGCGGCGGCGGTACTCACAAGTGCTCAAGCGAATGCAATGCAGGACGCGGCGAATAATTCGGGCGGTGCGGCTATCGGTTTCATGAATATGAATATGGCTGCCAATGCCGGCGGCGTCAATGCCGGAAATCTCTACGCTATGGCGCAGCAACAACAGCAACAGGCACAACAGCAACAACAACAAAATCAGGCAAACAGATGGAAATGTACGGCTTGCGGCAATGACGGTAACCGCGGAAAATTCTGTGCGAACTGCGGTGCGCCCAAACCTGTTGCCAATGAATGGACTTGCGAATGTGGCGCTGTCAACAAGGGAAAATTCTGCGCAGAGTGCGGCAAACCTAAACCGGTCAGTAACGAATGGACTTGCGAATGCGGTCACGTCAACAAGGGAAAATTCTGTGCTGAATGCGGAAAACCCAGACCGTAAAATTTTTTGAAGTCAATCGGTGAAATAAAAAAAACTCCCTCGTGCCGTTGGTGTGAAGGAGTTTTTTAATTTGTTATCTCTCGTGTGAGAAATACATTTTCGGCGGAACTTTCATGCCGAGTTGAGTTTCGGCAATTTCCTTGATTCTTTGAGGAGACTTGAGTTGAGCAATTTCAACACGAAGACGTTCGTTCTCCAATTCGATATTTTGTGCTTGGTTTTGCGTAGCGACAAGACCGTAACCGCGACTTGCACTTATTCCGCTGCGAACTACCACGAGCATAGCAAAAACCGCGACTACGAGAAAGAAAACTCTGCAACGCGAACGGAGCAAATAATCTAATCTGGGTTGTTTTTTTATCAATGTTAATGATGCTTTCTCCGATGAAATCTTCTGTTGAGCTTGCTGCTCATAAGTCTTTTTATGCTTTAATGGCACAAAATTTCCCCCTTATAAGAATTTTATATTACTTACGCCAATCGATTTTCTCGACCAAGCGCAGTTTGGCAGATTTAGCGCGACTGTTTTCTTGAGTTTCTTCGGCGGTAGGTTTATGAGATTTACCGAGTAGTTTTATCGTCGCGTGATGATTGCAAACACATACGGGGAAATTTTTCGGACAGATACAACCTTGCGCCAACGATTTGAAAGTTTCTTTAACAATTCTGTCTTCGAGCGAATGAAAAGTAATGACGGCAAGGCGGCCGCCCGTTTTCAATCTGTCAACTGCTTTCGTCAACGCGCCCGATAAAATTTCAAGTTCGCCGTTAACTTCAATGCGCACCGCCTGAAAAACTCTTTTGGCAGGATGTCCGCCGTTTTTCGTATGCGGAACATTTCGCTCGATAAGTTTCACCAATGCGCCCGTCGTATCTATTGAATCAGCCAATCTTTCACGACAGACAGCCGCGGCAATTCTTTTGGCAAATCGTTCTTCGCCGTATTCGCGGAAAATTTTAATCAAACGCTCTTCATCGTAGCGATTGACAACATCCCACGCAGTTAAATTTTGCCGTCTGTCCATACGCATATCTAAAGGGGAATCGTGCATGTAAGAAAATCCGCGCTCTGCCGTATCAATTTGATGCGAAGAGACACCCAAATCAAACAATACACCGTCAAGACTTTCAACATTTAAGTCATCGAGTACTTTATCCAGCTTACTGAAATTGGCATGAACTATATTAACACTGCAAATTAATCCGGTCAACTTTTTTTCAGCAGCAAGAATAGCATCTTCATCTTGGTCTATTCCGATAAGTTTGCCCTGAGAATTCAGACGCTCGCCGATAGCTCTTGCGTGACCTGCTCCGCCAAGCGTACAATCCAAATAAATTCCTTCGGGCTTGATATTCAGCGCGGTTAAAACTTCTTCGGGCATAACACTTACATGCTTAAACTCCAAAATTACCGCGCTCCTTAAATTTGTTTTCTCCCCTATTCTACCTAAAATGAAAAATTCCTTTAAACGCCGAAAAATTTTTCATAGCAAATTCATTGACGATTGACGGGCACATGATATAATTTCGGCAATCCAAAGGAGGAATTTTTTTATGAAGATAACCAAAGACATGAGTATAATCGAAGTCGTGCAAAAATATCCCGATACGGCTATGGTGTTTATGTATGCCGGCATGGGTTGCTTAGGTTGTGCGGCGGCGCGTTTTGAAAATATCGAGGAAGGCGCACTTGTGCACGGAATAGATGTGGATAAACTTGTAGAGGCATTGAACGAGATAGCGGCGGCATCGGATGAGGCCGATGAGACCGCGCCCGAAATCGAAGGCGTCGCAAAATAATTTTGTTCGCATAAAAATTTTTGAGATACTAAAAAAGGAAGCCGCTTAATATTGGTGGCTTCCTTTTTTTATCTGAACTGATATTTTTTATTCGAGGACTTTGACCTTGTCGAAATCCAACTTGTCTAATTCTCTTACCTTCGGATCTTTCGCGGGGAATCCCAACGACAATATCGATTGACAGGCAAAATTTTCGGGGAAGTCTAACAAACTGCGCAGATAATTTTCGCTGGTCGAATCATCTTCAGCCTCACGACCGCGCACTTGTATCCAACAATTCCCAATCCCCAATGACGTCGCCATCAATTCCATATTCATCATCGCTACCGAAGAATCTTCTATTATCGTATCCGATTTATCTCTGTCCGCGATAACCACGATTGCCGCCGCCGCGCCGCTCAACATTTTTGCGACACCTTTGCGACAACTCGACATGCCTTCCAATAATTCACGGTTCTTCACGATTAAAAATTCGCACGGATATTTTGAATGACCCGAAGGAGCAAGTAATGCCGCGCTTACTATCTGTTTAAGTTGTTCGTCGGAAATTTTTTCCTCGGTGTAACGGCGTACGCTCCTGCGAGATCTCATGATATCAATCAATTCCATTTCCGCACTTCCTTTCGATTTTCTGTCAACGTTTCGACATAAAACTTTCGGCAAATTGTGTGCACATCTCTCCGAACATTTCCGTTTGCGCCTCTTGCGGTCTGCGGATACGCATTTCGTAACGTTCAAAGATAACTGTTTCGTTTCCTGTTTCGTAAGCACGCATGATTATACCGATAGCGGGGACGTCGGTATCTTCGGGCAGATATTGCGCCGGCAACGGTATAAGAACTCTTTCGTGGTTGAGATGTCCGCGATCGTCGTAATAGTTGCGCTGTTCGATTACTGCCGCATAATTCACATTGCTTGACGGCGTATATTTTTTATTGCCCCATGTTTCAATATTACCCATGATAAAAGCATCGGCGATACGCCAAGCGTTATTCATAACAATTTTGCGCGCTTCGATTGCGTTTTCCAATGCAAGTTTTTCCAAATTCCGGTTGAGCTCCACACTTAAAATCACAAGTGCTTCGTCTTCGGTTATGACCTTGTAATGTGTATTGAGTACCTGCCGACAACGATCTCGGAAAGTATTTTGCAAACCGCGCAGACCAATCATGCCGCCGTAATCCAAATCGGGATTAACAGTCACATCCAAAAGCAACACGGTATTAATCTTGCCGAAATTGTAATTTGAAGAAGCCCAATCGCTTTTTTCGGCGTATACAGTCTGCGAAACAATCAACGCGCTAATCATCATCAACACGGTAAAAAATTTTCTGACCGACATAATCAATCACCTCAAAAATTTTTCCGTGAACAAAAATCGGAGACCGAAAATAAGTCCCCGACTCGTTCGATTTATTGGTAAGAAATTATTTTCCGGTTATTTTAACACTGTCGCTTAAACTATCGACGGGTTTCGCCTTCAAAACTTCTTTAGGCAATACAAAATTTTTCTTAGCTTTGGGATCTGCCGGATAAGTTGTGTAGGCACGAATCTCACTGTAGTAGGCGATTGTTTCAAGCATATTGCTTATTTCGTCAGGCCATTGTTGTTCGGGGTCGTTGAGTGCCGCGCGCGCCATTTCCTGAATGATACCGGAGAAATTGTATTGCATAGCTACCGTATGCCAATCGCGTTTATCAATCGTCCACATGTACCAGACATCTGCCTTGCGCAAAGCCGAATCCATGTAACCAACAATTTTTTCCTGCAATGCACTGTCGGTGGCAGTACCTTTGTCGGCAGGATTTTCATCGGATTTATTTTTGAAGGAATCGGCAATACGATTGCCGTCAACACGGATAAGCATTATGCGGCGATAATCGTTGTCCTGCAAAATCGTAACATCTTTGGTATCTGCTATTATTTCTTCGACTTCCTGTTCGGTGGGTGTTGCAAGCATATCCATGACTGCCGCGGCAAGACTGGGCGTCGTGAATTTTTGCCACTTCTTGTCGGTCTTAAAATAAATCGTCATGTCTTTGCCGTTCTGCACCATGTAGTAGGGGATGATATTTTCGCTTTGCGTACCGTCATCATTGTAAACCCACATGGAGAAATCGCCGTAGGAAATAAACTCATCTTTTTCGACTGTGCCGTAAATTTCCAACTCACTTATGATAAACGGAGAGGCGAAGTAAATATCTTGACGGAAAATCCTGTCGAGAGAATCGGAATCCGAAGTTAAAGCCTCGCGGAAAGCCTTCATGCCCTCCGAATTGGGATTGTCAGCCGCAAATGTTTTGCCGGGAAAAATTACCGCGCAAATCATCAACAGGGCAATACCGATGCGAGAAACAATCTTGAAGTATTTGTCCATATAAAAAAACCTCCTTATATTTCGGCAAAAATTTTTCCGCCGATTGGTATCATAAATCATTTAATTTTCTTGCCGACGTCCTCAAAGAATGAATTCGTGATTCTGCCGTACATACCTTTTTGTGCCTGATAATCTTCACGATCGCGAACATCTTTGCGACTGAAAACCTGTGCGCCACTCCTTGCGTCAAACAGCTGCAAAGTCATCTGAATGGTGGAAACGTCGACGCGGCGCGGAGGATAAGTAACCGGCACTTGCACGTAATAAACTTCTTCGCGGCGTTGTCCCCATGCGTCGTAATAGGTACGAGTTTCGCGTCTTTGCTCCCAAACAGTTCGCTCGGGTTCAATGTAATAAGTATTTTCCCAAGTGTCAACAGTTGCCGTCACCCAACCGTCGGCGATGTTATAAGCGTTCTCCATGATGACTTGTCTTGCGCCCAACGGATTGGATCGCGCCATTGATTCCAAATCCATTCCGATTTGATAACCGATACTGCGCCGTGCCTCTTCTTCCGTGATGATGTTGCATTTTAACTTTCGTGCGTTCTTGTAGTAAGTGTCTCTCATGTTTAACGCGTCGACCGAATTATAATTCTGATTGAAGTCGACATTGAAAACTATGACGTTTCTCATGCGATGAAAGTTGAAATTCCTGTCAAACCAATCTGTTTTCTCCGCAGAAACGTTTTGCGGCAAAATTATTAACGCCACCAGCAACATTAAACCAAAAAATTTTTTAATGAACACGTAACCACCTCCAAAATTATTTTATAAAACCGACACTCTGCGCAAGGATAATATTTTTTGAGTCGGGGATTTTGGCGACTTTGGCGAACTCTTCGGTGTTAATCGAGCCGCGTACACAATTTCCCAAGCCCTCTGTTTGGGCGGCAAGTGCGACATTTTGAACCATTGTGCCGACACGAATATA
This sequence comes from Selenomonadaceae bacterium, assembly GCA_024698045.1. Lineage (GTDB taxonomy): Bacteria > Bacillota > Negativicutes > Selenomonadales > Selenomonadaceae > Quinella. The sequence continues at coordinate 6,407 of JAILRS010000033.1, read as the reverse complement.
GTTATACAAATAAAAATTCTGCGGCATTTTGCTTAACGAGTCCTGTGCATCAAAGTTGTCGACGAAAACCAAATTGACTGCCGCCTTATCGACAAATTCCTGTCCCTTCGTCGTCAAACCGCGATAATCTCCGGCAGCAATCAAATTTAATTTATGATTCGTGTTGTCGTAAAGATAAATGCCTTGACGCGTGACGGCGTAAATTTCAATCGAATAGACACTCAAACCGGCGGGGGTGACGCGTCTTTGTTTTTCGGGACGATTAAGCCCGTCGGCAGCCCATAATATTTTCGACAACTGTCCTTCGGATAAATCGCCGTCGACAAAATCCCTACTGCTTTTACGTTCGCTTATCGCTTTCATTACGGAAAGATTGTCGGTTAAATTCGGCGCAGGTAAAATTATTTCTTCCGGAGCGGCAAAAGAATTTACGGGCGATAACAAAATTGTCGTAAGCAGAGTCGCGGATAAAAATTTTTTCATGACAATCGGCGCGGCTTAAAATTTTTCCGCAACCGTCCACCGCCTTTCGGTCGTCAAATTATTTCCCCAACGTGTAATAACCGCCGTCCTCGAGGAATTTGCAATATTCGGCGACCGCCGTGTTAAATTTCGTGAAACCTTCTTTGTAACCTGCCGCGGAAAGTTTTGTCATATCCGCTTCCGTGAAACTCTGATATTTTCCGATAAGCGCGTCGGGAAAATCGCAATAAGTCGTTTTCATTTTGGAATTCATTGCGTCAATCATTGCCTTTGCCACTTCGTTATAAGTATGCGCGTGACCCGTACCGCAGTTATAAATTCCGTTGGCAAGATTATTGTCGAGACACCAAAGATTTACTTTTACAACGTCCTTGACGTAAACAAAATCGCGTCGCTGTTCGCCGTCGCCGTATCCGTCCGTACCTTTGAAAAGTTTCGGACTGCCACCCAATTTCATTCGGCGATACATCTGATAGAAAATCGACGCCATTTTACCTTTGTGACTTTCCTGTTGACCGAAGACATTAAAATAGCGCAGACCGATGATTTTGCTTTTTGCCGCGGCGAAAAATTGTCTGGCGTAACGATCGAAAATCAATTTGGAAAAGGCGTAGGGATTCAATGCATTTTCGCAGGCTTCTTCTTCACGGAAACCGTTTTTGCCCATACCGTAGACCGAGGCACTCGACGCGTAAATAAACGTAATTTGTTTGGCGATACACGTGCGCAGGAGTTCCTTTGAGTACTCGTAATTACTGCGCATCATGAAATTGACATCATATTGCATTGTATCGGAGCAAGCTCCTTCGTGGAAAATCGCGGTAATGTTTTGCCCTAACGTACTTTCTTTAATCAACTTCATGAAATTGTCTTTGTGGCAGTAGTCGACGAAACGAAGACCGATTAAATTTTTATATTTGTCACCTTCGCCCAAATCGTCGACAATCAAAACATCGGTTCGTCCTCGTTCGTTCAAGGCGCGGACAATATTACTGCCGATAAATCCCGCGCCGCCCGTTACGATAATCATAATTGCTCATCTCCTTCAGTTTATATCTTCCTCAATGTAACTGATATATCCTTTGCCGATACGTTTGCGGCATTCATTCACGACGGGAGTTAAAAGCCTCATGGCGTCACTGTGATTTTTTGCGGACGCGGTTATGCGAACAAGACAACCGTCCTGCTTTGCGTAAGTTGCTACCGTCGGATTAACTCCATCGGTCAATTCGTCTAACCTGTCGGCTATCGGAGCTTCGCCCACCATCGTTATCGGTGCCTCGTCTTTGCTCAAACATTTTATTATCACCGACACGAAAACTTTATCGCTCTTACCGTTGAGATAAACTTTGCAACATTCTTCAAACATCGGTTTCATTTCGTGCGGAGGACCCGGCAGAAGGATACAAATTTTTCCGTCGCGCTCCATGATACAACCGGGCGCAGTTCCGTTGTGATTGTAGAGGATAATCGAATCGGCGGGGACTATTGCCTGTTTACGCATACCGTCGGATAATTTTTCAAAGCCGCGTTTTTTTACATGCTCCTCGAGAAAACTCAAAACTTTTTCATCGACAACGGGAGTCTTGCCGAAATACTTCATTAACATTTCTTTCGTCAAATCATCTTTCGTAGGTCCCAGACCGCCGGTCATGATTACGGCATCCGCACGAGAATAGGCAACATCAAGCGCGGATTTTATTCTTTCGGGATTATCGCCGACTACCGTCTGAAAATGACAATCAAGCCCCAAATGTGCCAACTTCTTCGCAAGATACTGCGCATTCGTATTGACGATATTGCCCATCAAAATTTCTGTACCTACACTGATAATTTCCACAACCATTAATAAAATCACCGCCGAAATTTTTTGATAAATACAACCACATTCAATATAACAGTAGAGAATGAATTTTGTATTAAAGAATACCACAGATTGCACATCGACAAAATTTCCATGCAAAGTGTTCGGATTAACACCTTTGATAAAAAAAGCAGCCTCCGAAATAACGGAGACCGCCGAAAAATTTTCAGTCTTTACGACCGGATTCTTTTCTATCGGAAACGTTTTTCCTACCGGATTGCGACTGCTTGATTTTTTTCGCGACACCTCTTATGCCGTCGGAATTGTCTTCGTCCTGCAAACCGCGAGCCATGTTCTTGAGTTTTTCAGCCATACTTGAACTAAGTTTACCCATAACAATCACCTCAGGCGAAATTTAACAAATTTTATTTCTGCAGTCAAGCGTAACGATATTGTCGCGGTGCATTGAAAGAATTTGCAACTTAAATTATAATTAAGTCTAAAAAAATCTTCGGGAGGATTTACAATGAAATCAATCGTAAGGGACATCAAGCTTGCGCCTTCGGGACATGATAAAATCGAGTGGGTAAAAAATTTCATGCCCGTAATGAGCGCAATCGACAGAGAATTTTCGCAGTCAAAACCGTTCGCAGGCAAAACTATTTCCATAACTTTACACTTGGAAGCAAAGACTGCATATATGGCGGAAGTATTCATGCATGCAGGGGCGAATGTGGTAATAACGGGCTCGAATCCGCTGTCAACGCAGGATGATGTAGCGGCGGCATTGGCCGAGGACGGTGTGACGGTTTTGGCTACTCACGGTTGCACCGACAAGGAATATAACGATTACTTAAACAAGGCGGCGGATTATGCGCCGGATCTTTTCATCGATGACGGCGGCGATTTTACCGACTTGATACATACTACACGTCGTGACGCTCTGAAAAATATTATCGGCGGTTCTGAAGAAACTACTACGGGTGTTTTGCGTCTTCGTGCCCTCGAACGTCGTAAGGAACTTGCTTGCCCGATGATTGCCGCTAATGACGCTTATTGTAAATTCTTGTTTGATAATCGCTACGGTACGGGACAATCGACTTGGGATGGAATCATGCGCACGACAAATCTTGTTGTGGCAGGAAAAACCGTTGTTATAGCCGGTTACGGTTGGTGTGGCAAGGGCGGCGCGATGCGTGCGCGCGGTTTGGGTGCCAATGTCATCATAACCGAAGTGGATCCCATCAAGGCAATCGAGGCTGTCTTTGACGGGTTCCGCGTCATGACGATGAAAGACGCCGCACCTTTGGGCGATATCTTTTTGACTTTGACGGGCGATAAAGATGTTATCAACGGCGAACATTATCCGTTGATGAAAGACGGCGTAATGTTGGCGAACGCGGGACATTTTGATGTAGAGATTAATATTCCCGAATTGGATTCGCAATCGTTGACGAGGAGATTTGTCCGCAATAACGTCGAGGAATTTTTACAGCACGACGGACGGAAAATTTATCTGTTGGCGGAAGGCAGATTAGTTAATTTGGCTTCGGGCGACGGTCATCCCGCGGAAATTATGGACTTGAGTTTTGCCGTACAATTTTTCAGCATGGCGCACATTCTCCACAATCACAAGACGATGGAAAACAAAGTTTACTACATGCCTAACGAAATCAACACGAAAATCGCAGAAATAAAATTGGAATCAATCGGCGTGACAATCGACACGTTAACCGAAGAACAGCGTAAATATCTGGGCATCTGATATACAGAAAGGAAGTGACGGGCGCGACTGTCTTCCGATATCGGGAAGTTATGTCGCGTCAATTTTTATGACGGATAATTTTGTAATAACCAATGTGCAAATGTTAACGGCCGGCGGCGAAGTGAAGACCGGAAATATTCATGTGAACGGCGATAAAATTTCGGCAATCGGAGTCGGCGAAGTCACGGGCGAAAATGTAATCGATGGGCGCGGAAAATTTGCGACACCCGGATTGATTAATGCTCATACTCATGCCTCGATGACTTTACTGCGCAGTTATTCCGATGATAAAGCTTTGATGGATTGGTTGGAAAAAGATATCTGGCCTATCGAGGCGAAGATGACACGTAAAGATATTTATTGGGGCGCGGCATTGGCGGCAGTCGAAATGATTCGCGGCGGTACAACCGCATTCGCCGATATGTATGGCCCTTGTATGGATGAAGTTGCGAAGGTTGTCGACGAATCGGGCATGCGCGGATCTTTATCGCGCGGCTTAATCAGTTTCGTTAACGGCGACGAAAAACTTGCCGAAAATGTGGAGCTGTACAAAAATTATCACGGAGCGGCAGACGGAAGAATTACCGTTATGTTTGCTCCGCACGCAATTTATACTTGTCCGCCCGAATACTTGAAGAAAGTTGCCGCGCAGGCAGGAAAGTTAGGCGCGGAAATTCATATGCATATGAACGAAACGCAGACTGAAATTAACGATAGCATAAAGAATTACGGTAAGCGACCCTTTGAAGTCGTGGCAGAGACCGGTTTATTTGATACGGGAACTTTGGCGGCACATTGTGTTTGGCTGAGCGATAGTGAAATTGAAATTATCAAGGCAAAAAAAATACGCGTGGCGCATAATCCCGGAAGTAATATGAAATTGGCGAGCGGTATCGCGCCCGTATCGAAATTGCTTGCCGAAGGTGTGACTGTTGCTTTGGGTACGGACGGCACTTCAAGCAATAATAATTTGGATATGTTGGAAGAAATACGGTTGGCGACTCTTCTGGCAAAAGTAGCTACACTAAATCCGTTGACGGTTCCCGCCGCGCAGGCTGTTCAAATGGCAACAGAATTCGGAGCGAAGGCAATCGGTTTGGAAAATGTCGGGCGACTCGAAATAGGTTGCAAGGCTGATATCGTGCTGTGGGATATGAACGGCGCAGATTGGCAACCGAATTACAATCCGATATCTCTTTTGGTCTATTCGGCAAATTCTTCGGCGGCCGATACTGTTATCGTCGACGGAAAAATTTTAATGCAGGGACGCGAATTGAAAACTTTGGATGAAGAAAAAATTATCGCGGAATTCAATGCCTGCGCCAACAGATTGACGAATCAATAATTTGTATATAGTGCGGTTTTCGTGTTAAAATAAAAGAAATAAGCTTTGTCGTTTTGCCGCAACGGATAAATGCGACGTGTTCCGATAAATAAGAAATGAACTTGGGAGGGATTTTAATGGGAGATAATAATTTCAAAAATTACGAAGAAGTCATAGCCGGCTTTAACAAAATACTGAAGAACAATCCGACCGATGAGGCGGCTTATATCCTGCGCGGTCTTGCGTATCAGGATAAAGGCAGTTACGACAAAGTGATTGCAGATCTTACAAAAGCTTTGGAACTGAAGCCCGATGACGCAAGTGCATATTTTAATCGCGGCAATGCTTACTACTACAAAGGCAAATACGATTGCGCGGTAGAGGACTTCACGAAATTTTTGGAGTTGAAACCCGACGGCATGGAAGGCTATTTTAATCGCGGCAATGCTTACGCCGATAAAGGCGATTACGATAAGGCGATTGCCGACTTCACAAAATTTTTGACGGCAAATCCCGAAGACGTCGACGGCTACGCAAATCGCGGTAACACTTACGTCGACAAGGGCGATTGTGACAAAGCTATTGCCGATTACACAAAGGCACTCGAATTGGATTCGGATTATGTTGACGTCTACAACAATCGCGGCAATGCTTACTATTACGAAGGGGATTTAGACAGCGCGATAGCAGATTTTACCACGGCAATTAAATTGGATTCGAATAATTTGGAGGCCTATAACAATCGCGGTTTAGCATACACCGATAAGGGAAAATTTGACGAGGCGATTATCGATTTCACGAAGGCATTAAAATTGGATGAACAGGATTCCACGGCATATTACAGTCGCGGTGTAGCTTATGCCGCAAAAGATGATTATGTTAATGCCGCAGCCGATTTCAAACGTGCTGTGAAAATAAATCCGAATCACATTGAAGCACGAATGGCATTAAAAGAGGCACGAAAAAAAATCGCGGAAGTTGCGTCGGAAAATATAAATCGGTAAATCAAAGTAATGGGAGGGAAATTTTCC
>JAILRS010000027.1 GCA_024698045.1 Selenomonadaceae bacterium | reverse complement strand
GATTTTTTTACGGAAGGATAATCGTTGGGCAATCTGTGATAAAAAGGTTCGCCCAAAAGACGCTCGACATCATTGCTGTTAATCAATTTCTGTGAGTCGGCGCGGTTTTCAACCAATCGGATTTTACTTTCTTCGTAATCGAAACGAATCAGTGTATCGTAACCGATTTTGTAATTTTTGAGTGCGGGCAGGAAGTCGATAACGCCGACATAATTTATGACCGTGCTTATGTCAAGCATTGCCAGATTCAACGCGCTGAACATTGAGTTCAAATCGATTATGATGTAGTCGTAGAAATTCAAATCTTCGATAATTTCCTTGACGATTTGGATATTTATTTGATAGGCGTCGAAAACGTACAAGGGAGCAGGCAAGATTGAAAATGTTAATCCGTTATTTGAGTAGTCAATTAAAAAATCTCGTATATCAAAAGTTTTGGGGTGATCCAGTAAGGCGCGCTGCGCACCTGCCACGGTTGCTTTGGAAGTCAATTTCAGATAGTTTAACACGTCCCCGAATTGCAAATCCAAATCGGCCAGACAAACTTTATAACCTTCATTTGCCAGACCTGCCGCCAAATTTATTGCTACGATTGTTTTGCCGATACCCGGCGTTGTACTGAATACGCTTATGATAACACTGCTGCGTTCGATTCCGTCTGCTATTACCATATAAAAAATCCCTCCGTTCTCCCTTGACGTTAATTTTTGAACGGCTCAACTACTTCGGCATCGGTATCATCATTGGCGCGTTCTTTCTCTTTTTCCTTTAGGGCTAGTAGTTCCTTCTCTTTTATTTGAGCCTCTTTGAAATCAAAATTCTCCATGGTATCGCGGTACTTCTGTTCTTCGTCGTACCATTGACGAAGTTGCGGCGACATAGGCGTTTTCAATCCTTGTTCGGTATTCACGAGATAAGGAGTTACCACGACTATTAATTCACGTTTGTCACGCGATTTTGAAGTATGCTTGAAGAATTCGCCGATAATCGGGATATCGCCGAGTAACGGAATTTTGGAAACGGTTTTTGTTTCGGATGAATCCATCAAGCCGCCGATTACTATAGGATCTCCCGAATTGAGATTGATGACGGAATTGGCACTGCGTGTGGAAATAATCGGCTGACCGTTGACTGTTTCGCCGCTCAGACTGCTAACCTCGGTGTGTACGGCTGAATTAATTCTGTTCTGCGCATCGACAATCGGACGGAATTGGAGAATGATACCGTAATTTTTAAATGAAGTGTTTGTCGATCCGTTGCTGTTGGTTGTGGTGTAAGGAATTTCGCCGCCGATTTGAATAGTAGCCTGTTCGCCGCTCAAAGTCGTTACACTCGGGCGCGAAAGTATTCTTGCCTTGCCTTTGGTGACAAGAAAATGAATAGATGCGTTAATGCTGTCAAAATGTTGTCCAATCCATTTAACGGGATTGTTTCGGAAGGGTACGCCGTCGGAGCCGTAATCTTGACCGAAGGCAAAAATACCCGGGGATGAAGTGGGATCCGAACCGTAACGAATACCCAAATCTTTTGCATCGTCGGAATTGATTTCGATAATCTGCGCCTCAAGCAAAACTTGTGTCGGATTTAAAATCTGCAACAAGTCAATAATTTCTCCTGTGGCCTCCGATTTATTCGTCTCAAATGTTCCCGAATTGCCTGTGGAGGTTGCCGAAGTCGTATCTAATTTCATATCGAAACCGCTGCCGACAAGAATACTGCTTTCACTTGCCTTACCTACATAAAGCCGCGCGGTTTGCAGTGCGTAATTTTTTTCGTATTGGTTTTCAACGGTACCCGTCAACATAACTCTTTCGCCAACCATTTTGACATGAACGTTAGGCAAACCTATTGCCTGTTCAATCAACATAGCTTGTCCGGGATTTTCGGGCGAAACGACAACTAAATATTCATGACGAACATTATCGGCAGTCCAAACGTAAAGCGCGGTTGAACCCGGATTTTCTTTTGTTACGATTAAAAATTCTTTCGTCGAACCGGGTAACTGCAAGACAGTCGCGATATTGGGATCTCCTATTGCTATTCGGGTAATATTCATACCCATATTCATATACTGCGAAGTTTGTTTGTTTATCTTCAATGTTTCTGTTTCGGCGGCATTCGCCACGCTTGCCGTTAAGCAAAACGGAATCATCGCCGCCAAAAGTGCTTTGCTAAAATATTTCATGATTATCATTTCCTGTAATCAACTTTAATTTGGTGCGCCAACTATCGGCGGTGAAGGCACGGGCGCACTGATACCCTGTACATTTTGTGCAGGTGAAGAGCTTATTGCCGGATTATAACTGCTGTTGGAAGGAATAACGGGCAAAGGTTGTGAACCACCCGAGGAGCCTTGTACTTTTTGTTGCGAAGGCGTTGAGTTATTGGATTTTTTATCCGTGACAACTTGATCGCCTTGAATGATTTCGATTTTGGGCGTGGTGGGCTCGGAAGGAATATTAGCCATGACAGGCTCGTTGTAGGGAATGACGGGCGCGACTGCAGGCTCGGGCTCGGGTTGCGGTGCGTTCACCGATTCGATTGTATATTCCATTGCGTCGACATATGCACTATTCGGTTTCGTCGGGCGCAGCGACATATAAATTTCCCCGATTTTCGAGGCGGAAACTAATTTCAAAATATCCGCGGGATGCAAGGCAAGAGTAGCGATGGCAGGATTGGATATCGCCATGCCGGTATTACCGTCCACGGGCGAAGAGCCTGCGACATTCTGATTGACACTCAAGAGCGGAACATTTTGCAGGAGGATATTACTTGTCGCGCTTGTATCGCTTTTTTCCACGAGGAGTAAGTCGACACGATCTCCCGGTTTGGCAAAACCGTCGACACCCGTGACAGAGCTGACATTAATTGAAACGGCGCGGCAATCGGGCGGAATATTATCGGCGAATCCTCCGCTTGCTTCGGCTACCAATTTTTGCGGCGTGAAGAAATCGCCGGCAAATATTTCCGTCTTGATTTGAACGTTCTTGATTGAATCGAAATCTTTTATCGCGTCTTCGGGAACAGAACCCTTGTCGAATTCCTTCATTTCCAACATTGACTCTTGAATCTTTGTATTAGGTTGGATATTTACTTTTGCAACGACAACCGATACTTTTTCGGTGGTAGGTTTCACAACCACAGGCATTTCCTTGGTGTTGGAATCGGCAACCAAATTCATTCCTATGAATACGGCAGCGAAGGCCAACGCCGCCGACACTATTGCAAGAATCAACAAGTGTTGCGGTTTCATGTCGTTGAATTTATTAATGAGTTTGTTAAACATAGGCAATCGCCTTTCCGATAACGTTGTTGCTTTTTTATAGACCATGATTCTTATAATCTTATAATAAGGAAAAATTTTTCGGTAACGCCAAAAATTTTTTGCGCCCGAAAAATAATACGGTGACGATAACTTTTTTTGCTGACTGTGGGATTATTTCGCGATGAAAGTCATTTCGGCATTGAAAGTTTCGCCTGCGGCAAGTTTATTGGTTCCTGCTCTGTCTTTGAAATCGCCCGTGAAATTTTCATCGTCGGCGTGTCCGTGCCACGGCTCGATACAGACGAACGGCGCGCCGCCCTGCGCAGGTGTCCATATTCCCCAGTAGGGAAAATTTTTCGCGCGAACGGTAAGAGATTTATCGCTCTTGCGTGAACGAATTGTAACTTCATCGGATTTCATGTCGTCGAATACAAGCGCGTCGCCCTTGAATAAATCATAGTTCAAATTCAATTCGGTACCGTCGAGAGTCGGGATTCTCTTCTTTGAAAATGTACCGTTTGCATTCAACGGAATACGCGCAGATTTTTCGGGCTTGTTGAATTCGAGATAGCAGTCGTCAAAATTTTCGCCGTCGACAATCGGGCAACGAAATGCGGGATGTGCGCCGATTGAAAAATAAATTTCTTTGTCGTCGACGTTCGTGACTTTCCAAATGAATTTGATTTCGTTGTCCTTCAACTCGTAAGAAATTTCCAGATTGAATTTGTAGGGATAAACTTTTAAAGTTTCGTCGTTCCAAACGAGTTTAAAAGTAAGCGAAGAATCCGAACCGCTGACAAATTCGAAATCACTCGTGCGCCCGAAGCCGTGACCCGGTAACGAAAATTCTTTGCCGTCGACACGATACTTGTTGTCAATCAGCTTGCCGACAATCGGGAAAAGTATCGGTGAAGAGTATTTCCACCAAGTCGGATTGCTGTCGAAAAGGTATTCGGTGCCGTCCGCCGCGGTTATCGATTTCAATTCCGCGCCGCGATCCGACACCGCGATTTGAAGATAATTGTTCTTAAGAATATGTAGCATAGGGGACTAACTCCTTTCCTTTATAAAAAAACTTTATGATTCCGAAGGTTATTTTAAGAGAAAAAATTTTTACGTGCAACAAGTTTTATCTGAAAATAGTCCCTTTTTAACTATTCAACGGCACGTAGGTAAAAAATAATTCGACAGATTGAATCGGATATATTAATCGTGACACGTTCGATAAAATTTCGCGCGAATATCGGGCGGCTAATTTTTTTCCCGAAATGAAGGAACTTTAACAAGTCAGGAGAATAATAATGTGATTGATTGCTTTAAACAAACCTGTTCGGAAATTCCTTCGCAATTGGTGCAGACATATAGCTCGTTTTTATGCTATAATACGCCTTGCAACAAAGAAAAGATTATGACAAAAAAAACTTTTGTAAACGGGAGAAATTTACATCGGTTATGATAGAAGTAAGTGACGAAAAAGTAGGGAGGCGTCTAAATTGATTCGTATCTTAATCGCCGACGATTCAGCTTTTATGCGGAAGATCCTCTCTGATCTTTTTAGAGAACAAAGTGATTTTGAAGTAGTCGGCACGGCAATAAACGGTCAAGATGCCGTTGAAAAGGTAAAACGCTTGCAACCTGATGTATTAACGCTGGATGTTATCATGCCGGTAATGAACGGACTTGATGCGCTCGCAATAATAATGGATCAGTGTCCGTTACCTGTTGTCATGATAAGTTCGGCAACACAAAAGGGAGCAAATGAAACTATCCGCGCACTTGCGTTGGGTGCTGTCGATTTTGTCAGCAAAGTGGGCGGCGCAATTTCCAAAATCGATGCCATAAAGGATGAGATTTTAGAAAAGTGTAGAATGGCGGCAAAGGCACATGCAAGAAAGAATGTTGCCTCGACAATGCTACCGGTCTACAGAGCCAACCCCACAGTCGAAGAGGACGATATGCACCGAATAGAATTGCGGCGGCGAAGGGGGTTTGTTCCCGGACAAAGAACTACTGTTCATCGTTTGAAAACTCAAACCGAAACGGTAAGGAAAGTTATACCGCCCACGGGTAAACGTCTTGTAGTAATAGGGACGTCGACGGGGGGACCACAGGCATTACAGTCCGTTATAACGTGCTTACCGAGTAATTTGCCCTGCGGTGTTGTCGTTGTTCAACATATGCCGGCAGGTTTCACGAAATCACTTGCCGACAGATTGGATTCGATAAGCAGGATAGCGGTTAAAGAGGCGGAGAACGACGAAATTATAAGGCGCGGACAAGTTTATATCGCGCCGGGCAATTATCACTTGCGGATAAGCCCGATAGCGGGCGGCGAAAGAAAAATCGTATTGAGTCAAGAGCCGCCCGTGGGAAATCATCGCCCCGCGGTAAATGTCATGTTTGATTCGGCTGCGCAATTCGGCAAAGATTTGGTGTCGGTGATAATGACCGGCATGGGTTGCGACGGTTGCGAAGGTATGAAGAAAATCAAAGCCGCAGGAGGCTATTCGATTGCACAGGACGAAAGCACTTGCGTAGTGTACGGTATGCCTAAAGCAGTTGTGGACGCAGGACTTGCAGACGAAATTCGTCCGCTGAACAAAATCGCCGAAGCAATAGTAGAGGCTGTGAAGCGATAATTTATAAAAAAAAAGACAGAATATATTGACACGGTTGTCGACAGTTATAAAATTGTGTAATGCATAGACCGGAGTACATATAAAAAAAATTCTTGCAAAGGAGAAGTTTCAATGGACACCAATCAATACATGGATATGTTTCTTGATGAGTCGCATGAACATTTGCAATCGTTAAATGACGGCTTGCTTGGTTTGGAAGATAATGCAGAGGATTTATCAGTCCTCAACGAGATTTTCCGAAACGCGCATACGCTGAAAGGTATGTCGGCGACAATGGGGTATAACAAAATCGCCGAGCTCACGCACGAAATGGAAGATGTGTTGGATATGTTGCGCAAGGAGCAACTGTCCGTCAGCGGCGATATCATCGATACACTATTTAAGTGTATAGATTCACTGGAGCAGATGATAAACAATGTTGCCAACGGCGACCCCGAAGATCTTATTGATGTATCGGATTTGGTAAAGAAATTGTCTGCAATATCGCGCGGTGAAGCAGGTGGTGCCGCACCTGCCGCCAAAGATAAACCTGCCGAAGGTGGAGCAGCCGCGCCCACAGCCGAAGCCGAAGCCGCTCCTGCGGCAACGGGCAACGAAAGTAATATTGCCGTAGAGTTTACCGACACGGATAAAAGTTTGATAACCGAAGCGGAAAAGTCGGGCATGCACGGCGTTTATATCAAAGTCACTCTTTCGGAATCGTGTCTTTTGAAATCCGCGCGTTCTTACATGGTAATGAATGCTTTGGATGAAGTCGGCGAAGTTATCCGTACGATACCCCCTGCGGAAGATTTGGAACAGGAATCATTCGATCATGCTTTTGAAATTATTTTGATAACGGGTTCGGAAGTTGACGCCGTACGCGATGTGATATCGGGCATATCCGAAATAGAAGAAGTAGAGGTAGAGTCGATAAAATTTGCTCCTGCGGCGAAAGCGGCCGCGCCGGCTCCGGCACCTGTTGCGGCTCCTGCGGCGAAACCTGCGGCGACTGCTCCGGCAAATGCTCCTGCGCATGCACCTGCGGCAAAACCTTCCGCGCCGGCAAATAAACCTGCGGCAGGCGGTTCGGGCGGTAATAATGCTCAAAAGAAGAGTCATGCCGGACAATCCGTCCGTGTCGATATAGAAAAACTCGATACGCTCATGAACTTGATGGGCGAGCTTGTCATAAACAAAGTCCGTCTCGAACAGATAGGACAGACACACAGACTTTCGGAATTGACGGAAACACTTGAGCAGATGGACAGAGTGACAACGGATTTGCAGAATATCGTTATGAAAGTCCGCATGGTTCCCGTCAGCCAAGTTTTCAACCGTTTCCCCCGTATGGTTCGCGACGTCACCAAAGAATTAAACAAAGAAATCAACTTGACTATCGAGGGTGAAGATACGGAACTCGACCGTACCGTTATCGACGAAATCGGCGACCCGATAATGCATTTGCTGAGAAACTCACTCGACCACGGCATAGAAATGCCCGACGAACGTGAAGCAAAAGGCAAGCCCAGAATCGGCGAAGTCGGTCTTATCGCGCGGCACGAAGGTAACAACGTCGTTATCATGGTCACCGATGACGGTAAAGGTATAGACGCCGATATAATTCGTCGCAAGGCAGTCGAAAAAGGTCTGTTTTCGCAGGATGAAGTCGACGCAATGGAAGACTCAGATGCAGTCAGAATCGTCTTCTTGCCCGGTTTCTCTACGGCGGAAAAAATCAGCGATATATCGGGTCGCGGCGTCGGTATGGACGTCGTCAAGAGCAAAATCGAATCGCTCAGCGGTCATGTCGACGTCGAAACACATGTCAACGAAGGTTCCGTCTTCAAAATAAAATTGCCGTTGACGTTGGCGATTATTCAAGCAATGCTTGTTCAAGTTCAAGATGAAATGTACGCGATACCGCTTGCCTCGATTGACAGTACACTCAGTATTCAGCCGACGGATATCAGTACCGTTCAAAATAACGAAGTCATAGTCCTGCGCGGCGAAATCATTCCGATAATCCGCATGGAAGAAACTTTGATGGTTCCGCACGTACGCAATACAAATGAACTGTTTGTGGTTGTAGTGCACGCGGGCGACGCAAAAGCCGGTATTGTCGTGGATAAATTAATCGGTCAGCAGGAAATAGTCATAAAGACTTTGGGCAATCTGTTCATGGGCTTGAAAATGTTCTCCGGAGCAACCGTGTTGGGCGACGGGCGCGTTGCTCTCATTCTCGACGTTGCAACAATGTTAAACTAAGGGGGTATTATCGTGGCAAATGACAAGGCAGCCAATAAAAAATTTCTTCCGCTCGAGGAAGAGGAAGAAGTAATTGCGATACAGGTCGTGGCATTTAAATTGCGTGATGAAGAGTACGGCGTAAATATTTTTCACGTGCAGGAGATTCATAATTTGGTTGACATAACGCGTGTTCCGTTCGCCGCAGGCTTTATAAAGGGCGTCATCAATCAGCGCGGCTCGGTCATGCCCGTCATAGATTTGAAAAAACGTCTGGGCATCGAGGAAACACCGTATACGGATGCAACGAGAATCGTGACGGTAATAGTCGGCGATTTGCAAGTCGGTATGTTGGTTGACGCGGTTACCGAAGTTTTGACTATCCGTACAAAATTGGTGGATCCGAAGAAAACCGTAAGCGACAAGGCTATGGAAAAATTCCTCAGCGGCATAGGCAATATTGACGGACGACTCGTGACAATGCTTAATCTTGAAGAAATTGTAAATGCCGGCTAAAAAAATCGGGGGCTTACAAAATGATTGACGAATTTAATTTGACTCCGACGCAGCTTGATGCCTTGAGAGAAATAGGAAACGTAGGCGCAGGGAACGCGGCTACGGCTCTGTCGCAAGTTAT
The DNA here is from genome assembly GCA_024698045.1 of Selenomonadaceae bacterium. Lineage (GTDB taxonomy): Bacteria > Bacillota > Negativicutes > Selenomonadales > Selenomonadaceae > Quinella. The sequence goes on along the minus strand of JAILRS010000027.1, from coordinate 40,698 downwards.
AAACAAAAGAATCGATATGAACGTTCCCAAGGTGGCATTGATACCGATAGAAGACGTGCCCGAATTGGTGGGCGGCGCCGATAAATTAATCGTTGGAATTTTTTTGCGCGTTTACGGCAAAGCCCCCGGCAATATTCTTTTCATCATGCCCAAAGAAAGTGCCTACTATATGGTAGACGATTTGATGGGCAGACCTCACGGCTCTACAAAAACTCTGAACGAAATGGATGTCTCCGCGTTAAAGGAGGTCGGCAATATTCTTTCCGGTTCTTACCTTAATGCATTCTTCCATTTCACAAATATTTCCATGGTGCCCTCAATCCCGTCGCTGGCAATAGATATGGCAGGAGCAATCTTAAATATTGTCTTGGTTCAATTGGGGCAGATGGGCGATCATGCAATGGTTATCGAGACAAAATTTTTGGCAGAGGATGACAGCGTTAACGGACATTTTTTCTTAGTACCCGATCCCGGCTCGCTGACCACATTAGTCAAAGCAGTGGGAGTTGAATAATTATGGCAGACCTTATTAAAGTCGGAATGGCTGATTACAAGGTAGGTCGAAGTCCGTCCACGCTGATAAGTTACGGGTTGGGTTCGTGCATAGGCGTATCGCTTTACGATCCACAGAAAAAAGTTGGCGGACTGTTACATATAATGTTGCCCGACAGCACACAGGCACGAAAAAGCGATAACCCTGCGAAATTTGCCGATACGGGTATTCCGCTCATGATTAACGACGTCATTGCTTTGGGTGCGTCGAAATCAAGATTGGTGGCGAAAATCGCGGGCGGTGCGCAGATGTTCGCCTTCTCGAATTCAACCGATATTATGCGCGTGGGCACACGTAATGCCGAAAGTTGCAAACAAATTTTGAAACGCAACGGAATAAGAGTAATAGCGGAAGATACGGGCGGCAATTACGGTAGAACGGTGCAGATAGATTTAGCTACGGGCGTTTACAAAGTGAAAACCATAGACCGCGGCGAAAAAAACATTTAGGAGTTTGGGGACGGACTTTCAGTCTGCTCCCTTGCTCTCCTTTCGGTTTGAGGTTAAACGCGGCAGTAACGGGTTGCGACAACAACCTTTGCGACAGATTGAGTAAGACTTCAAATTTTGAAGCGTCGATTGTCAAAAGCAAAATTCCCCTTCGTGGGATTTGTCGATAAAATGTGGTGACAGGTTGTGACAGGATTGTATAAATTCCTTGAAGGGATAATGCCGATAAAAAGGATTTTAATCTCTTTGGGCATCGGCATGGTATCATTATTTATCGTACTTATTTCAGGGCTGACAAGCGATTTCGTACCTTCCGAAGCGGTGGCGTCACGAACTTTTTCAGCCTTTTCTTTTACAAGTTTAGTTTGCTTTATTTTTATGATGTCCTGCGAAGAATACGCCATATTTAAAACCAAAAGAGAATTGGAAAGTTTTATCGAAGATGCTACCCTGAAAGAGACGAGCGAAAAATTTAATCGTGCGGAGTATCTTCACGAAAAGAAAGACGACACCAAAAATAAAATAAACGTGACGGAGACACCGGCAGATAATGTCTTCCGTCCGATAGATTATACGGGCAATCAAAATTCAGCTCAGCAAGGGACGGTGAATTAAACGAGTACGAAAGATATGAACTCTCTGTGGTTGAAATACCGCGAGAAAAAAGATGTGGAAATACGAAACGAAATCGCCGAAAATTATCTGCCGTTGGTCAAAATGGTCTGCGGTCGCTTGGCTGTCAGTTTGCCCCAACATTTGGATAAAGATGATTTGTTGAGCAGCGGATTTTTTGGGCTGTTGGACGCGATTGAACGCTTCGATATTACACGCAACATAAAATTCGAGACATATGCGGGCGTGAGGATTCGCGGAGCAATGATTGATTATCTCCGCTCCAAAGATTGGATTCCCGTATCAATGCGCCAAAAAATTCGTCGCTACGAACAAACAGTTTGTCGCCTCGAGACGGAATTGGGGCGTTCGGCGACAGATAAGGAAATAGCCGACGCGTTGGAAATTTCCGTGGACGATTTACAGACTTTAGTCGGGCAATGCAATGCCGCAACGGTTATTCCCTTGGAAGAGTATTTAAAGACGGACGTCAACGAGGCAGTGGATACAAATCCGGCTAACTCTACCGAAATGTTTGAGTTGAAAGAAACACTTGCCGCCGCAATAGATCGTCTTCCCGAAAAAGAACGTCTTGTAGTTTCACTCTACTACTACGAAGAAATGACGTTGAAGGAAATCAGTTTGATTCTTAATTTGACGGAAGCGCGAATTTCTCAACTGCATACGAAGGCCGTTATGCGTATGCGCGGCTACTTGGCTCAAAGCAAACAAGATTTATTCTGATAGTGATTACATAAATTTCTGCAACTCCGGACGTATTTAACAAAAACAAGTTTCCGGAAAGGAGGACACGGGATGCGAGAAAAACTTACATTAGGCGGTCCGTCATCGGGTTACAAATACGAATTCACATCGGACGGCGTTTATTTGACTGTATATCCCAGTGTAGACAACGAAAGACTTTTTGAATTATCCGATATGAGACAAATCCTACGTGATTGCAAAGTATTGGATTATGATGTCGGAATACTGTCAAGGACAATGCGCGAGGCAAACGGCCGGCCGCAAAAAATAGCCGAGGCTGTGGATATAACCGAGGAAGATTTGGCGGCAGTGGAAAGCGGTGAAGCTTCGGCAGATTCTTTTATCGACTCTTACGACGAAGATTATGTCAAAATGATAGTGGATATGCCGCGCGATAAAATGAAGGCGGTAGTACGTTACGACACGCGTGAAGGCGCAAAACTTCCGACAAAAGAAATGGTCTTGAATGCATTGAAGGAGGCCGGTGTAGTTTACGGTATAGACGAAGATGCAATCGAAGTAGGTATAAGAAGTCTTTCGGCATTTACCGCCGCCGAAGGTCTCGCGCCCGTGCCCGGTGAAAATGCTTACATCGACAGGAAATTTGATTTGGGCATAAAGGGCAGACCTGTTGTAGACGAATACGACAAAGTTGATTATAAAGATTTAAATCTTTTTGTATTGGCGAAAGAAAATCAAACACTGGCAATAAGAATACCGCAGACAAAGGGCACACCCGGTAAAAATGTTTTGGGTGAAACGGTACCGGCGCAAAACGGTCGTCCCGTACCTATGCCCGAAGGAAAGAATACAAAAGCAGTCGGCGAACGTCTGATTGCCACAACCAACGGACAAATCGTCGACAAAGGTTCGCGCATAAGCGTAGACCCTCGAATCGAAATAAAAGGCTCCGTAGGCGTCTCCACGGGCGATATCGTTTTCGACGGTACTGTATTGATAAAGGGCAATGTTGATGACGGATTCAAAGTAAACGCGACGGGCGATGTGGAAATAAGAGGCTCTGTCAACGGTGGGGAAGTAAGAGGACGCAACGTCTACATTTCGGGCGGCATCACGGGCGCGGATAAGGCAAAAGTTTACGCCGAAAGAGATGTGCGCACTGCCTTTATCGAAAACGGATTAATCGAGGCAGGCAATGACATATTCATTTCCGATATCGCGCTGCATTCGCAGATAAGAGCCGGCAAAAGAATAATGATGGAAGATAAGCACGGACAGATAACGGGCGGTCATGCGGTTGCGGGCGAATTAATCGACGTAAAAGTAATCGGCAATGATGCCTTTGTCGTAACAAAAATTTCCGTCGGTATAGATCCGAATTTGCAGAAGGAATATCAGACACTCAAAAAAGTTTACAAAGAATCGCGCCGCCGTTTGACGCATATAAATCAAACGCTGAACACATTGTCGAAGATAGACATAAACACGTTGCCGCAGAGCCGTATAGAATCGATAAACGCGTTGACACGTTCTCAATTTCCTTTGGCAGGACAAATTAAACGCGACGAAAAACGTATCTTGGAAATAGAAAAGATGTTGGCGGAAATGAAAAACGGTCGTGTGCGTGTGAGCGATACGATTTTCCCCGGTACTCGTTTGGGCATTAACAGCTTGATAAAAAGTATTCAAACGGAATACAGACGCTGCACAATCTTTCTGAACGAATCGGGCGAAGTCGAAGTAGGTCCCTATTGATGCGAAAATTTAATCGAAGAGAAGGAGGGGAATAAAATGGAAATTGCTCCGGTTGGTGTACAAATGACATACGCAAACGCAAACAATGCCGCGCAGGTTCAACACAATTTAAATCAAGAAATAGCGTTGCAGCAAGATTATCAAGCTATGCGCGAAAAAAACGACTCCGAACTCAAACAAAAACAAGTCCGCACGAAAGACGATACAGAAGGCGGAATAATAAAAGAAGAACCCGACCGCCGCAATAGACAGGGCGGTTATTATCAAAACAATCGTCGCCGTCGTCAAATGTCCGCGACAGAGCAAGAGGAAGAAAATTATGCAGTGGATCCCCGACGCGGTCATTTCGTTGATGTTTCATCTTAATCGCGGCGCGGATACTCCGACCTCTAAGGTCGGGGAGGAAGCGCCGCTTTTCTCTCCTTTCGTCTTGACTATCAATAGATAATCTGATATAGTAAATGTATAAAATAACGACTTCTGATTAGTAGTTGGAAGTAAAACGGGTGAAGTCAACCACCCGATGATGTCTGACCTACGAGGTAGTGAAAACGTTTGAACCTCGCGTCCGGTAAAGACCGGTAAGGGTATGGACAAGCTCCGACTTCTTTAAGTCGGAGTAGTTGACTCTAAATTGCAGAGAAAAATTTTTTGCCGAGGATTTAATGCCCCGGCTTTGTTTTAGTAAAGATGTTCCCTTGAATCATTCAAATGTTTATCGATAATTTCACGGAATTATTTTCGATACCAGTAATTATTCGCCGCGCCGTTAGCCGTGACTTGAAGGTTAAAAACTGTTGCAAAGATGAAAGTCATTGGCTTATAATGGCAAATATTTTTCAACGAGTAGATTGTAGATGGTGAATAAATGATAATAGAAATAATGTTAATGCTGATAGCCGTGGGCGTAGGTCTGATTTTTGTTGTGTGGACGAATATGCACAAACGTAAAGAGGATGCCATGGAACGCAAGGAAGTAGAGGACTCCACAGGCAAACTCAAACAGGAATTGGAACGCACGGCAAGCGAAATAATCGGTCGCATGGAAAATCATGTGACTCATTTGGAAAAAATCATAGATGAATCCGAACGTAACAGCACACAACTTGAAGGCAGAGTAACCGAACTAAAAAAGCTAATAAAGAAGAGCGAAGGTCACACGGGCGAAATGCGTGACTTGTTGGCGCGATTGGATGATGCCGGCGTAGAAGTCGACAGCATGCAGCGGAAAATGGATGTTGTGGAACGGAAAATAAATTTGGCGATAACAACGCCGATGCCGCAACAATTATCACCGTTGACGATACAACAACCTGTTGCGCCTCTACCCGTACAACAACCAATGAATCCGCTCACCGCGACGCCCGTGCCGACAATGATGAACAATTTGCCGCCCGTCAATCAAACGCCAAGCAATCAATTGCCGCCGTTGCCGCAAACAAGTTCGCCGCTCGATTCAATCGGCTCGATAACAATACCGCAAATGGTTCGCTCGGCAGATTCTAAACCTACGGACGAAAATTTACCGCCGCAACAAAGCGAATTCGATAAGATTTTAGAAAAGTCGATATCGACACCGCCCGAACAAAGTACGACGGTAAAATCTGCGCCCGTAAAGAAAAAACAAACAGATAAACTTGTCGAAACGGTAAACACATCAATAGGCGAAGAAACACGTAAAACGTTATCGGAAATATCGGCGATAATAGCGAAGAGCGAACAGAAAAAAACCGCGGAAGAAACAAGTACGCAACCGCGAAAGAAAGGCAAGAAATCGAAACGCGCGGTGCAGAACGTGAGACAAGCGGCACTTGACGCGATACGTGAAGCGGAAGAATTGAGCGCGAATAATACAATCAATGATGAGGAGCCGCCGGAAATATCTTCGACGGGAGAAAAATTGTTGCCGCCGCGTCGTGATTTGAAATTAGAAACGACGGACGCGGGCGCGATAAAAGAAATGTTATTGTCGGGTATGTCGGTGGAAAATATTTCGCGCAAAACAGGTTTGGGACGAGGCGCAATTGAATTGGTACAGGAAATTACGCGCAGGAGATTGGCGCAGAAATAAAATGTTGTTACTGCTCATCAACGGTGAGCAGATTTTTTTTATACGGACGAAAAATTTTTACGCGCGGCAATATGATTTGTGATAAAATCTCGAAACATGATGTTGAAAAAATAACGAGGTGGTCATATGTTGATGACAGGCGCACGGGCGATAGTTGAATGTCTGCGCGAAAGAGGAGTAGACTTAGTCTTCGGATATCCCGGCGGAATGATATTACCGTTATATGATGCATTGGTCGACGAAAAAGAAATCAGACAAGTTCTGGTAACGCACGAACAAAATGCGGCACATGCGGCGGACGGTTACGCGAGGGCAACGGGCAAAGTCGGAGTATGCATGGCGACATCGGGACCGGGTGCAACAAATTTGGTCACGGGAATAGCGACGGCGTTTATGGATTCGATTCCAATGGTGGCGATAACCGGACAGGTCGACACTTCGCTTTTGGGGCGCGACGCCTTCCAAGAAATTGACATATTGGATATCACAATGCCCGTAACAAAACATAACTTTAAAGTCAAAGAAGCGCGGTTATTGGTACCGACGATAAGACAGGCATTCGATATAGCGATGAGCGGCAGAAGAGGGCCGGTATTGGTAGATATCCCGAGAAATATTTTTTTCGCCGAAGTGGATTGGAAACCGCAGGAAGTCAAAGAAAAAATCACGACACCGCCCGACGCGGATTTTATAATCTGCGCAGCGGAGGCGGCGGAGGAAATAGCAAATGCGGAGCGTCCTGCGGTAATAGTGGGAGGCGGCGCGATATCCGCAGGAGCGTCGAAAGAAATTATCGAGTTCATAGAGAAATTTAATTTGCCCGTGGTCAGTACATTGATGGGAATCGGAGCAGTGCCGCGCAGTCACAAACAGTATTTGGGTTTCGCAGGCATGCACGGGAAAAAGGCAGCGAATCACGCGATAGCGGCGGCGGATTTGGTAATAGCAATCGGCAGCAGATTCGGCGACAGGCAAACGGGAAATTTGAGCAAGTACACGCGCTCCAAAAAGTTTATTCATATAGATATAGATCCTGCGGAAATTGATAAGAATATCGAGGGCAGTTTAGGTCTTGCCGGAAATATGCAAGTGATATTGAAATTGTTAATGAGACATGAGGCAAGCAAGCCGCGAATCGAATGGTGGCGGCAAATAGAAAGTTGGGAAGAAGAATACGACTACGATTATCAAGTCAACAGATTAACAGTACCGTGGGCGATGAATCAGATAGCGAAGAATACCGCAGGGAAAAATTTTGCGTACGCTACGGACGTCGGGCAACATCAAATGTGGGCGGCGTTGCATCTGCACGTAAACGAGCCGCGTACATGGTTGACGTCGGGCGGTTTGGGTACAATGGGATTCGGTTTGCCTGCCGCTATGGGTGCTCAACTTGCTTACGGTAACAGCAGACGCGTTATTTGCGTGACGGGCGACGGCGGAATAAAAATGACGGGTAATGAATACTACACGATTGCGCGCTTGAAATTGCCCGTGATATCGCTGATAGTAAACAATACGAGCTTGGGCATGATTCGCCAATTGCAAAAAGTTTTCTACAAAGAAAGATACATAGCTTGCGAATTTGATTATCAACCGGATTATGTGGCATATGCGGAAAGTTTCGGGATAAAAGCAGAGTCGGTCTCAACACAGGAAGAATTTGCGAACGCACTGTCAAAAGCGTTGGCGGATACGGAAAACCCGAGAGTAATAGTGTTAAATGTGTGGCGCAGTTTCGTCGAGCCGATGATAAAGGGCGGAGCGAATATCAACGAATTTGTCGAGTTCAAATAATTTTTTGACGATAAGGGGTAATATCGATGAAAAAATTTTTTCTGATTTTTGCGGTAATATTTACGGTAGTCGTGACATCCACGGCACGCGCCGCCGAATTTGACATGATAGAATATTCTGCGCAGATAAAATTACAGTGGCTGAAAGAAGCCGGAGTACCCGAGGCAAAAAAATTTTTAAAGCTGTTGAATCGTCCCGTATTTTTCAGCGCGCAAAATTTGAATGACTACGAACGAATCAGATTGACGAACGCACTTTTTCAAGAAATGAATTTGGCTGCCGGTTTGGAATATGTTCGTTACAACGACTACAATAACATCTATGATTTGGCGTGCAGTTTGTCGCCGCGAGCAATGTTGTTGGGCGATGAAGGTCGGCGCGTTATTGTCGGAGAATTGGCAACGGTCGCATTAATCGGCGATTGGTTTATCTACGACTTGGGCGGCAAATCAAAAGATATTGTCGACTACGAAACAATTCCCGTGCAGGACAGAGTAGCGATGATGCAGTACGCGCATAAATTCAAAGGTGCAGTCTGTGTAATCGAGCAGGGTTTAATGATTTATTTGAATGCCTACGATCGTGACAGTATGTTTGATAACATTCGCGACGTCTTAAAAGAACACGGCGGTTGTCTCATCACTTCGGATTTCGTTCAGCAAAAATATTTTAAGGATGTAGCGGCCGCGCTATACGGCGAAAGCGAAGCCGAAATAATTTACAAAGAAACGAAAGAGATGTATGAAAAAGTATACGGCGAAAAACTCAACGACGATTCTTTGCAGGATGAAGACTCGGCAATGAAATATCTGGAATCGCACGGATTGCATGCCGAAAAAATTCCGTTGTTTCATGAAGCACCGAAACTCAATGTCAAAAGTCAGTTGACGCCCGAACAAATCGAGCGCGTGAACAAAGTAGCGGCGAAAAATTATCTTTGGGTCATCACGGCAATTCAATGATTTAAAAATTTTAGCTCCCTCCGAAGTTTTGGAGAGAGCTTTTTTGTTTTGGTTACCGTAAAAGTTTTTCAGTCAATGCACGGGCAAACGGGCGAATCAAAATATTTCGAGACAATTTTAACCGCGCAGTATTCGCCGCACATTGAACAAGCAGTCTCGTTAACGTCATTACGGTCGGCGCGTTTTTTTCGTGCAAGTTCCGGATCTATTGCTAAATTAATTTGTTCGTCCCAATCAAGCATTTTCCTGGCGCGTGCCATTTTCAAATCCCATTCCTCGGCACCCTTGATGCCCTTAGCCAAATCGGCGGCATGTGCGGCAATCCTGGAGACTATTACGCCGTCATGAACGTCTTGTATCGTGGGCAGGCAAAGATGTTCGGCAGGAGTGACATAGCATAGGAAATCCGCACCGCTAATCGCCGCCAAAGTTCCGCCGATAGCCGCAGTGATATGATCGTAGCCGGGTGCGATATCCGTGACCAAAGGTCCCAGAACATAGAACGGAGCATTGCGGCAAATTTTTTTCTCTAACTTCATATTCGCCTCAATCTGATTGTAAGGAACATGCCCCGGTCCTTCAACCATGACTTGTACGCCGCGCCGCCATGCTCTGTCAACCAAATCGCCCAAAGTTATCAATTCCGTCAACTGTGCTCTATCGGTGGCGTCGGCAATGCAACCCGGGCGCATCCCATCACCCAAACTGATTGTCACGTCGTATTTCGCACAGATATCTAAAATGTCGTCATAGCGTTCGTAGAGAGGATTTTCGCGCTCATTGTGCAGAATCCAACCCGCAATAAACGAACCGCCGCGACTGACAATATCCATTTCTCTGCGCTGGGTACGAAGTTTTTCTATCGCCGCTCGCGTGACGCCGCAATGCAATGTCATAAAATCTGCGCCGTCCTTCGCCTGATCCTCTATCGTATGTAATAAATCCTCTTCCGTCATCGAGACGACTGCGCCGTGATTTTTTATCGCGTTGACCGTCGCTTGATAAATCGGAACAGTGCCGACCATTATCGGTGACCGCTCAATGATTTTTTTCCGCGATAAGTCAATATTGTTACCCGTACTCAAATCCATTACCGAATCCGCGCCGCATTTAACCGCCTCATCCAATTTCAAGAGTTCCGGTTCAATATCGGGGAATGTGCTTGACGTGCCGATATTGGCGTTGACTTTGGTGCGCAGACCTTTGCCCACACCGCGCGGCTTGAGTGACGTATGATTGATATTGGCGCAAATCGCTATCGTTCCTTCCGCGACACCTCTGCGAATTTCTTCTGCGGAAAGTTTTTCGTCCTCCGCCACTAATTTCATCTCGTCGCTTATCTTTCCTTCGCGAGCCTTTTCCATTTGCGTTGACATTTTCATTTTCCTCCAATCAAATTTTCATCGCGTCGACCAATCTTTTTACCGGTAACAGTTTCAAAATCACGCAACAAATTATCGCCTCGGGAATCATCAACATTGCATTGGTTATCAGCGAATAAATTATCGGCGACATTCCTTCGGGCGCGTATGACGCGAAAAACACTACGCCCGATATAAAATGACATACGAATCTGCCGACGAATGCCAATGCCGTCCCGAAGATTAGATGTTGCGGAAATAAACCTGCCAAACCCATTGCCATGTAAGGCAGCGGATAATCAAACAAGACTTGTATCGGATGCAGTATGAACGGATCTTGTAACATGTTCAGTAAGCCGAAGACAAAGCCTGTCAAAGTCCCGACACCTGCGCCGTATCGAAATGAAATCAAAAGCAGCGGAATCATTGCGCCGAGTGTGACACTACCACCTTGCGGAAAATGATACAGCCGCAGAAAATGAAGTATTAACGACATAGCCAACATCAGAGAAATTGTCACAAGCATTCTCGTCGTGATTTCGATTCGCCGCATGTAAATTACCGCCACGATTAAAATCAATACGCCTACAAGCGCGATTATCGCCGTCGGATTTTCAATCAGTGTCAAAATATTTTCCGTTAACGTTTCTGTCATTTCGGATATGCTCCTTAAAAATTTTTTCCAAAACAAAACGAGAAAGTTACCGATTCGGCAACCTTCTCGCGGTGTAGCAAATTATTTTTCCTACGTCGGCATTATCCGAATCAGGTCAACGGGTCGAAGTGTTTAACTTCCTCTCAGCCTGTTTGCAAGCTCCCCGATATTTAGTTTTATTCGGGCAAAACCTCGAGCCAATAGCCGTCGGGATCCTCGATAAAGTAAATGCCCATAGCTTCATTTTCGTAACAGATGCAACCCATTTTCTTGTGACGTTCATGCGCGGCATCAAAATCTTTCGTCGTGAAGGCAACATGAAATTCGTTATCGCCCAAATTATACGGCGTCTTATTTTCCTTAATCCATGTCAGTTCTAATTTGTGGTGACTGCCGAAACTGTCGCCCAAGTAAACGATTGTAAAATCGGGCGTGTCGATTCTGCCGTCTACTTCGTGCAAATCAAGTGCCTCGGCGTAAAATTTTAAACTGCGTTCGAGATTGAGCACGTTTAAATTATTGTGAGCAAATCGGAACATAATAAATCACCTCGGGAAAAATTTTTTGAGTTCTTCGTCGCGGTAGGAAAAAATTTTCGTGAAACTTTCGCCGCCGTTAACTTTCCTGTCTGCCACAAACCAAAACGGTTTAATACCCATAGCCGCCGCGCCTTGAATATCACGATCTAACGCGTCGCCGAAATACGCCGCCTCATTCGGTTTGAGTTTCATTTTGCGCAGAGCAGTCTTGAACATAATCGGCGCAGGTTTTTCAAATCCCGTCTCCTCGCTGGTTACCATGAAATCAATATATCTGTCTAATCCCAACTTGGCAAGTTTGCGGTACTGAATATGCGCGGTCATATCGGTACACGTTGAAATTTTCATGCCGGCTGATTTTAATTCGCGTAGGAAATCGGCGGCACCTTCGTACGGTTCCATATTTTCCAAAAAGTAATTCCAATATACGTCATACATTTCAAGCAGGTACGTAAAGGGATTTTTGCCTAACAACTCAAGAGCGGTCTGAATGAGCAGAACGCGACTGTGTTGAGCGGCTGTGTCCTTTAATTGTGCGCGAACAAGCCGCCGAGCCTCGGCATAATTTTCGCGAAATGTTTCCTCGTCGATTCCCAAAACTTTTTTTATGAACGAACAGAAATGTTTCATAGCCCGTTCATCATTTATCTTGTAGTCGTAAAGTGTTCCGTCAATGTCAAAGATAACGCCTTTAAACATTCGTAGCCTCCAAAAATTTTCTTCGTTTAATTACTTCATCATGCAGGGGATTTTACTCTTAACGATAAGCATTGTCACGAAAAAATTTTTGCGATTGCGTTATTCGACTTCGGTACCGATACCGGAATTTGTGAACAGTTCCAAAATGATTGAGTGCGGCAAACGTCCGTCGATTATATGCGCTTTATTTGTACCGGCATCAATCGCACGCAAACACGCCTCGACTTTCGGAATCATACCGCCGCTGATTATTCCGTCTTTGATAAATTGCCGCGCCTCATCAGCCTTCAATGTCGATATGAAACTTTTCTTGTCGTCAAAATCTTTGTAAACGCCTTCGGTATCTGTGAGCAGTAAAAGTTTTTCGGCATTAAGTGCGCCCGCGATATCCGCCGCAACGTAATCGGCATTGATGTTGTAACTTTTGCCGTCTTCGCCTACGCCGATAGGAGCAATGACAGGTACGTAATCATGTTCCAATAAATCTTTGACAATCTGAATATTAACCTGCTTTGCTTTGCCGACGTAACCGATATCGACTTTTTTCTTATCGCCCTGTTCGTAGACCGTCGCCAATTTTTTTCGTGCTTGAATCAATTCGGCATCCTTACCGCTCAAACCAACCGCACGAAGTCCGCGAGTGTTCAACAGCATGACTATTTCCGAATTTATTTTCCCGTCCAAAACCATTTCGGCAATTTCTACAGTTTCCTCGTCCGTGACGCGCAAGCCGCTGACAAATGAACTCTCTTTGCCGATTTTCTTCAGGAAGCCCGTAATTTCGGGGCCGCCGCCGTGCACGATGACAACGTTAATGCCAACGAACTTCATCAGCGCGATATCTTGCATGACGGATGATTTTAAATCCTCGTTAATCATTGCATTGCCGCCGTATTTTATCACGACGGTTTTGCCGTGAAATTCGCGGATGTACGGAAGAGCCTCGACCAAAATCGCCGCACGTTCGTCGGCACTGAAATTTCTTACCTGTGCAGATGTTTTCTCTTCGGCGGATTTTTTTATCGGTTCGTCTTCCGCAGGAGTTTCGCCCTCCGCAGTCTTGTTAATTTCCTCGTTGACTGCCTTGACAATTTCTTCATACATTTCTTTCGGCAAAAACTGTTTCAACAATTCAATCGCCAAATCTGTTTCTAAAGTCTTATCAATCATAAAAACGACGCGGATTTTCTTCGCCTATTTACCGCGCCTTTCACTTCCTTTCCTCGTTGATGAAAATTTTTCTGCCGAACAGAATTATATAGCGTTTGAGTGTTTCTGTCTTGAGGTTGCAAAAAAAATTTGTGTGCACTCCGAAATTTTCCGAAACAAAAATCCTCCCGATTAACGAGAGGATTTATTTTTTATGGTTATCGTCAATGCAAAGCGTTGTAATCTTCTTCGTTGACGGGTTCGCACCATTCTGTATGAGTTTCTTCGCCCGAAACTTCTATTGCCAAATGTTGGAAGGCAGAATCTTTCGCGGCACCGTGCCAATGTTTTACGTTCGCAGGAATATTTACTACATCTCCTGCTTTGAGTTTCTGCGCAGATTTTCCCCACTCTTGATACCAACCGCAACCGGCTGTCACCAATAAAATTTGTCCGCCGCCCGTTTTCGCGTGATGAATGTGCCAATGATTCCGACAAGCCGGCTCGAAAGTCACATTGCCGATAACAACTTGATTAAGCGAAATCATATTGAGATAACTTGTCCCGTCAAAAAATTCGCCGTATTTGGTATTCTCTTCGCCTACGGGGAAAATACTGACTTGTGACAGCTCATTCAAACTCAACGAGGATTTTTTTTCGATTGTCGTCGATTCATCGGAATAAATTTCTTTAGCCATATTGAATGCCGCCCATGCCTTAGGCCAACCCGAATAAAATGCAAGCTGTGTAATTATCTCGACCATTTCCGATTTCGTCACGCCGTTTTTCTTCGCCGATTCTATGTGATATTTCAAAGAGCCGTCGATAATTCCGCTTGATATCAAAGCCGAAACGGTAACGATACTTCTGTCGTGAAGAGAAAGTATATCGTTCTTAGACCAAACTTCACCGAAAAGAATATCATCATTATACCGGGCAAAATCGGGCGCGAAATCTCCGAGAATTTTTCTGCCCGCCGTCTGCACAATTTTAACTGCTTTCCTGTCGTCCTGCATTATTACTTTCCGCCTCCCAAAAAGTTTCTTCGTTTTGGCGTCATTATAAATCTGCAAAAAAGTAACCGCAAATATTTATTCCGTATGAAAAGCAATGCTTGAAGGTTATAATAAGTTACCGATAAAAAAATCCCCGTCGTAATTTGACGAGGAAATTTTTATTTGCGGAACAACATCCGCCCGAAAATTTTTATCGAATCAGGTTGTATAATCCGCGTTGATTTTGACGTAAGCGAAAGACAAATCGCAGGTGAAGATAGTTGCTTGCGCGTCGCCGAGTCCCAAATCGATGTTGACATTGATATCGTGTTCCTTGAGGATTGCGCGCACACGATCGTTATCGAATTTGGTAACAAGACCGTCGGCATATACAGTTTCGTCGCCGAATTTAATCGTGACTTTCTCGGGGACAATCTCCACGCCCGAATAACCGACCGCGCAAATAAATCTTCCTGCATTGGGGTCTTGACCAAATACCGCGGTTTTGCATAACGGAGAATTGGCGATAGCCATGCCGACTTTCTTGGCGTCAGCAAAATATTTCGCGCCCGTTACATTGACTGTCAGGAATTTACTTGCGCCTTCGCCGTCCGCCGCAATTCTCTTGGCAATCTCCACGCAAATTGTTTTGAGTGTTTCGTAAAATTTTTCGTAGTCTTCGCCCTTGTCGACGATTTTTTTGTTACCTGCCGCACCGTTCGCCAATACGACGACAGAATCGTTAGTACTCATATCGCCGTCAACCGAAACGCAATTGAAAGACACTTCGGTTATTTCGCTCAAAGCCTCTTGCAAAAGTTTTTGATCTATATCGGCATCGGTTGTGATAAAGCAGAGCATCGTAGCCATATCGGGGCGAATCATGCCCGAACCTTTTGCGATTGCTCCGAAACGAACTTCCGCGCCGCCGATTTCAATTTCGGTTGCGCAAGCTTTGGAGTAAGTGTCGGTTGTTACGATTGCATTACCTGCGTTGACAGATCCTTCGCGCGACAGTTTTTGTACAGCCTGTTTAATACCCGACTCCATTTTATCCATCGGGAGATTGGAGCCGATAAGACCGGTCGACGCGACGATAATATCATCTGCCTTGCAATTCAATTCCTGCGCAGCGATTTCGCCCATCTTGTGAGCGTCATTCAAACCTTGTTCGCCCGTGCAAGCATTGGCACAACCTGCGTTAGCTACGATAGCATGTGCGGTACCTGTCGCGACAACTTGCTTGCTGACGAGGACGGGAGCCGCCGCCACCAAATTTTTCGTGAAGACACCTGCTACAGCCGCCTCACGTTCGGTGTAGATGACTGCGACGTCAAGATTGCCGTTCTTTTTGATACCTGCGCGAACACCTGCCGCCTTAAAGCCCTGCGGATAAGCTACGCCGGCTATCTTGTGATTTTCATTGAACATTATATAATCTCCTCTCGCAAAGTTTTACTTTACGGATACATCGGCACGACATCAAGCGCGGTATCTTCGTCGAAACCTGCCGCAATGTTGAAATTTTGAATCGCATGACCTGCCGCGCCCTTAACCAAATTGTCAATCGCCGAAAGAATTATAACACGCCGCGTCCGTTCGTCAATGTGCCAACCGATATCACAGTAATTGGAACCGCGGACAAATTTTGTTTCGGGATAAGCGTCGCGCCCGAGCAGACGAATAAATTTTTCGCCGCCGTACATCTTCAGAAAGACCGCGTCGACCATATCATCACTGACATTTTCGCGCAAAGTTGCGTAGCACGTTGCCAAAATGCCGCGCGTCATCGGCAGAAGATGCGGCGTGAAATTCATGACAACTTTTTCGCCGCCCAAATCCGTCAATGCCTGTTCAATCTCGGGCGTGTGACGGTGACATGCCACGCTGTAAGCTTTGAAATTATCATAGAGTTCGGGGAAATGATTGCCTAACTTTAATCCTCTGCCCGCGCCCGATACGCCCGAAGCCGCATCGACTATTATTGAATTTACATCGACCAAATGATGTTTAACGAGCGGAGCCAACCCCAAAATCGACGCCGTAGTAAAACAACCTGCATTGCCGATAATTTTGGCGTCTTTTATCTGCGAACGGTAAATTTCCGCCAAACCGTAGACACGATTTGCGTTCGGGTGTTTGTGAACTACTTTATACCACTGTTCATAAATTGAAGTGTCGCCGAATCTGTAATCCGCGCCCAAATCGATAATCTTAACTGGAAAATCTTCCAACTGCAATCCGACATCCATTGCATGACCATGCGGCAACGCTATGAAAATAAAATCGCTTTCCTTGCCGATTGTTTCCAAATCAGCCAAAGATTCAAGGGTCATATCGCAAAGACCGCGCAAGTGTGGATACAATTCGGGAATTTGTTTACCGGTATGACTTTCGGATGTGATATGTACAAGTTTGACTTGCGGATGACGGTGGAGAATCGACAAGAGTTCCGCGCCCGCGTAACCCGTTGCGCCGATTATACTGACATTAACCAAAATATTTTTCCTCCTCACGGAATTTTATCTGTAGCCGCTGAATTTTCGGGCGGCGTCGCGTAAAATTTTTTTATCTTTCTTTCAGTACTTCCTTGACTTTGGAGTAAATATCTTCCTCCATGGTATCGGGTTGAATCATAATCCATTGCGGTACTCTGTTGAAGTAACCGACGCCGTAAATCGGTTTGTCGTTTTCGTCGAAGTAAACAGATTCCAAATAGGCAGTATATTTATCTTCGCCCTGAATTTTGAAGTACTGCAACCTTAGTTCATAGGAAAAATTTGAAAAGCCGTTCGGGAAAGGTTTGCCGCTCGAAAGCCACTGATTGATAATTTTATCGTGTCCCTTCTCCGTGTACGCCCATTTGACATAAGCGCGGAAATTATATCCGAGATAATTTGTGTCGTGTTTAACAGATTCCTTGTCTAAGTAAATTGTTTTCAAATCGTCGGAATAAAGCCAAAGCCATTTATTTTGCTGTTCGGTTGATTCTTCCGGCTCCGTTGACTCCTTCGGCTCCGTTGATTCTTCCGGCTCCGTTGACTCCTTCGGCTCCGTTGATTCTTTCGGCTCCGTTGACTTTTTCGACTCCGTTGTTTCGATTGATTCATCTGCTTTAACAGACTGTCCCGATTCGGGCAAATCATTAGGCTCCGCCGAGACAATCGACGAAAACATCACAACCAAAGTCATGACGAACGGCACGATAAATTTTTTCATGGCGACACCTCCCGAGATAAATTATTCGGTGTTTACGGAAAAAGGCGCGACAAATTATTTTCAGGGGCTCATGATGAAAGTAACCAAATGAATTACCAGCGGAATAGTAACAAATACCATTCCGATAAAGTCAATGTATGCACCGCTTGAAATCATTTTTGTTATCGGGACATAGCCGCTGGCGTAGACAATGGAATTAGGCGGCGTGGAGACCGGCAACATAAATCCGAGCGAGGCACTCAATGCAATGCCAACAGCGACGGGTATCGGGCTTAAACCTGCCGAAACGGCTATCGTTATCGCCAAAGGTCCCACCATATTTGTCGTTGCCGTGTTGCTTGTGAGTTCCGACATAACCAATGCCAAGAAGGAGAAGACCGCAACCAATGTGACTTGTGAAATATCTGTACCCAAGTTGTTTACGATTAAATCGCCGATCCATTTCGACAAGCCCAATTTATACATCATGCCGCCCATTGCCAGACCGCCGCCGAACAAAACGAGCGTACCCCATTCGATACCCGATGCTGCTTCTTTCCATGTTATTGTAAATTTGCGTTCGGAATAATTCACGGGCAGAATAAACAGGAGCAACGCGCCGACCATAGCCGCGATTGCCTCGGGGAAAAGTCTGTTATACATTTTCAGTATCATACTGTCGCTGTCCAAGACAACATTTAAAATGCCCGGGGCAACCCAAAGTAAAACGGCAACACCGAATGCAAATAATGTATTTTTCTGCGCGCGTGTCCATTCACCTAATTCCGCCAAGCGTTCACTGATAAATTTTTCTGCGCCGTCGATTTTATCCATATCCGCCGGGAATAATTTCAGCAATACAACAGAGGCGATGATAAAGTAGAGTATCATGGCAATCGCGCCCCAAATCATCCATTGGAAAAATGATACGTGAATGTTTTGCATTTCGGAAAGGAAACCCATCATAATCAAATTGGGCGGCGTGCCGATAGGCGTCAAGACACCGCCGATTGAGGCGGAATATGCCACCATCAACATCAAGCCCGTTGCATATTTATATTCCGACAAATTTATTTCGCGACCGTTCGCCGCCATCATTGCTTTTATTGATTCGAGTAAGCCCAAACAAATCGGGAACATCATTGCGGCGGTTGCGGTATTACTCACCCAGCCGGAGCATAAAGCGGTAGCCAAACCGACCGCCAAAAATATTCTGCGCGGACTTGAACCGACCCACGGGCGCGATAACAACCAGTAGGCAAAACGTTTATCCAAACCGTGTAACATCATTGCCTTAGCCAAAATAAATCCGCCCATGAATAAAAATATCATTGGGCTTGCGAACGCCGAAAAGGCAGCCGAAACTTTTACGGTTCCTGTAACAACCGCAAGTGTAGGCCCCAACAGGGAAGTAACTGCTATCGCTACGGGTTCGGTTATCCACCATATCGCGACCAGTGTCATTATCGCCAGTAATTTATGTGCCTCCAAATTCAAGCCATCAATCGGGATAAGCATAACGATAACGGCAAGTAAAGGTCCCACGAATAATCCGAAAGTTTTTCGTTTTCTGTCAAACGATTTTTCTGCTTCGCTTATTTTTTCAGCGGTATTATTTTTGTTACTCATGCAAATCAATCCTTAACTATAAGCGGAAGTTTTTGACCGCAATCTGATTTCGTTCTTACTTCGCAAAAATTTTTTAGGGTTTCACCAAAAAATTAATGTTCATCAACGACGGACGTGATGCCATGAAAACAGAATCCTTCAGCGAAGATAATATTCGCGTCAAGTTTACGGTTTTCGAGCCGTCAAATTTTCCGATTGCTCCGTCTACATTCACGCTCCATAATTCCACCCATGCAGGCAATTGGTAACCCAAAGCTGTCGGCATCACTTTTACTCGGATGAAATTTAATTTGCCTTCGTTCAAAGATTTTAGCGGCGTCAACGCAACTTTGACGAATAAATTTTCAGGTCGCTTGTCTATCTTCATCAACTTTACCGTCAAATCGGTTTCGGGTACGGGCGTCCATTCTTCGCCGTTTGCCGAAAAAGTTTCGACGAAAGTATCAACCTGTGACAAATCAAGCGGACAGGCTCCCAAAGGCGGCTCATACTTCCATGAAAATATAAACGATGCGGGCGAATTGAAATCATCTATGCCGAATTCACGGACGCGCTTATCTAAATTCAATGCCTCGTCAAAATAAAAATTCTCCTGCTCTTCCAATGTGAAGTTGGAAAAATCCGCCGCCGTCTCCGTCAAATTTTCCGACAGCAAAAGATATCCCGTATCATTGGGCAAAATTTGTCGCGTGTTGAATTGCCGAAGAAAATTTTTGACAACATCATCGCGCCCCATGACCAACAAGTAAAACGGACGATAGCGATTGGGATTATCGGCGGAATTATATAGGAACTTCGCCGCGGAAAAACCTACGTCAAAAATTTCTCCGTGGAATGGATTTTTTATCCCAATGACGGCAACGGCTAATTTGTTTGCAAAAAATTTATCGCGCAACTTTTGAGTAACATTACTCCAATCCGAATCGCTTTCAAACAAATCCGTTACGATAATCGAAAGATGATTTGTATCCGCGGCATCAATGACATTGGCGACTGCTGTTATTGCTTCCGTGTAAACTTCGGGCGAGGTGAATTGTCTGTAGCTCCTGCCCTCCAAAGGGTGAATCATTTCGCCGAAGCCGTAAAATTTAGCGGTACCCATTGAGCCGCACAAATCGCCGAGCAAATCGGGTAATGTCACATAAACATTATCCGCCGCTAAAGTCGTATAGCCTTTCATTGATACTGTTGCGTCGAAATAAATATCAGTATCAACTTTTTCGGGCGCGGTTGATTCTGCAGGTAATGCCAGCGGCAACGGCGGTACGGTTTGAATTTGATTGCCGCAACCGACGACGAAGAGCAATATAAAAACCGACAGCAAGAAAATTTTTCGCATTACATAGCCTTGACGGGAACGGGGCCGCGCGATAGGGCAATAGTCCCCGTGCGAGCTATCTCCACAATTTCGTAATCGCTTAACACTTCACAGATGGCATCAATTTTGCTTTGACTGCCCGTCAATTCAATGACAACATTTTCACTCGTGACGTCAACGATTTTCGCGCGGAAGATATCGACGACTCCGACCAAATCCGCGCGTGTTTCTTTCGACGCCTTAACTTTTATCATGACAAGTTCGCGTTCGATTGACGGCGATTTACTCAAGTTGACGATTTTAATTACGTCGATAAGTTTGCCCAGTTGATTGACGACTTGATCCAATTCATTTTCCGATTCGACGCTGACGACAATATTTATTCGTGTCACAGAAGGCTCTTCGGTGTAACCTGCCGATATACTTTCGATATTAAATGCGCGGCGGCTGATTAATCCCGATACATGCGTCAAGACACCGGGCTTATTTTCTACCAGAACCGCCAGAAAATATTTCTTCAATTTAATTCCTCCCGTCGGTTATTAAGAGTTACCGAGAATCATTTGATCCAAACGTTTGCCGCCCGGAACCATCGGCAAGACATTTTCTTCCTGCGGTACGAATACATCAATTACCGCCGCACCTTTGGAAAATAAAATCTCGGGCAATTCCGTAGTCAATTCTTCCGCCTTCGTCAACTTATATGCTCTTATTCCCATTGCGTTTGCTATCTTCACAAAATCGCGTTTGCATTTGAGTTCCGAAGCCGAATAGTGATGATTGTAGAAAAGCCGTTGCCATTGCCCGACCATACCCAAAATGAAATTATGTACGATGACAATTTTGATATCGATATCGTGATCCGCAATCGTCGCCAATTCTTGAATGTTCATCATGATAGAGCCGTCGCCCGTGAATAACACGACATTTTTATCGGGACAAGCAACTTTTGCGCCCATTGCTGCAGGTAAACCGAATCCCATTGTACCCAAGCCGCCAGACGTAAGAAATTGACGCGGATTATGTGCTTTGAAAAATTGCGCCGCCCACATTTGATGTTGCCCGACGTCTGTGACCGCGATTGTATTGTCGTCGCAAATATCGCTGATTTTGCTGATTAATGCGCCCGGTTTGATTTTATCGCCGTCTTCCGTCCAACTAAATACATGTTCGTTACCTTTGGCGATACTTTCGTCTTTCCACGCAGAAAATTTTTCCGCAAAGTCTGTAGTCGATTTGTCAAGCTTATCCAGGAAAATAGGAAGTGATTCACGTAAATCGCCCAAGACTTTCAAATCGACTTGAACATTTTTATTTACTTCGGCTGGATCCAATTCAAAGTGAATGATTTTGGCATTGGGCGCGAAATCTTTTACGCGTCCCGTAACTCTGTCGCTGAAACGCATGCCGATACAAATTAACAAATCGCAATTCTGAATCGCCATGTTAGAGCCGTAAGAACCATGCATGCCCGCGAATCCCAAATATCCGTCGGTATCGGCATCAAGGCAGCCTAAGCCCATAAGCGTTGACGTTGACGGACAGCCCAAACGATTTACAATACTGCGCATAATTTCACTTGTATCGGAAGAGGTGACACCGCCGCCGATAAAAATCAACGGGCGTTCACTTTTCTCCACGGCTTTGACAACTTCATCGATTTCCGCCGCATTCACGGGATTTTTTCCGTCGTAGCCGCGCAAATTTACTTCTTCGGGATATTCAAAGTCGATTTCGGTGTTAAAAACATCTGCGGCAATGTCAATCGACACAGGGCCCGGTCTACCCGTGCGCGCGATAAAAAATGCCTCTTTGACTACTCGCGGCAATTCGTTCGGATCTTTCACAAGGTAATTATGTTTGGTTATCGGCGTAGTGATTCCGTAGACATCAACTTCTTGAAACGAATCTTTACCGATTGCGGGATTGGCAACTTGTCCCGTGATACAGACCAGCGGAATAGAATCCATGTTGGCAGTGGCGATACCCGTGATTAAATTCGCCGCGCCCGGCCCGGATGTAGCGAAGACCACGCCGACTTTTCCGCTTGCTCTTGCGTAACCGTCCGCCGCATGTACCGCGCCCTGTTCATGTCCCGTCAATATGTTCGGGAAATTCATTTTATAAACTTCGTCGTAGAGTTTAAGCACGACGCCGCCGGGGTAACCGAATACCATATCGACGCCTTCATTTTTCAGGCTTTCCAAGAGTGCCCGTGCTCCGTTCATCTTCAAATCAATTTACCTCCTAAAACTTTTACGGCAAATTATACAACGAACAAGCTATTCATTCAAGATTAGTGTTCGCCCGCGCCGTAGTGTAAGTCGCATTCAAACATTCTGTGCCACGGATTGCTGACAGTAATATCGTCGAGATAATTTATCGGCGGAAAATTTTGCCGAATAAATTCGCGGATAAGTTCGGTTTCGCGTTGCATGATTTCCTGTTCGTGTTCACCCAATGCAACGAAAATATTTAAGCCGTCGGGACGCGCGGAAAGTTCTTCGGCGATTTTTGTACGGACATAAGTTTGATAGCCCCAATCATCAAGATAACGTCTGACCAATAATTTTTTCCGTTCGAGCTGATTCATTTTATCGGTTAACATACCGGTACCCAAAACAAATCCCGTCGTATTGGTTGCGGTATTCCAGCCGCCGTAAGCATGAATTTTGAAGAGCAAGTCACGCTGTTTGAGTTCATCCATAAGCGCAATATCCGAACCGTTACCGAAAGTGATATCGGCTATTCCAATCGGTAAATTTTTATTCAAGCCCTCTTCAACCGCGTCGACAAAATCTTTTGCATTCATGCGGAAATAATTTTCTTGCGCAGGTGACAAAATCTGCGGAGGAAAACTGTTATGTGTATGATAAGTATTTCCCTCGCGATCGCTGTTCACGTACAAAACAAAATCGGCGTGCTTGGGATTGGAAGTGTAAGTGCCGCCCGCTATTTTTATTTCGTTGCGAACTGAGTAGTCGATTTTTTCATCCGAATATGCCGGTATGGTATTTTCGCCGACACCGCAATTAAATTGCACGTTGACTTTCGGTTTTTTACCGCGCAATTCGTTCACGGCACGCGCTAAAACCAACATCCCATATTCGTCAATGCCTGCATGTGTCTTGACGTAGAAATTATCAAACCGCCGCAAATATTCCTTAAGCTGTTTGTCTTCGCGATGTGTTTGACTCAACGGAGAATTATCATCACGCCCTATGACAAAATAATCTACAGTGCCTTCATGAGCCAACTCGATTAATTTCTTCGTTGCATTCAAATTTTTTTCGCGTCGCGCAAAATAATCACTCAAAACATTTTCGGGTATACTACGCTCCAATCGCTCAAGTTTTATCTGCTCCATGACCGTCAAAAATCCTTTGGTCTCCCGTTTGTCGATTAAAGCAGTGTACTTGAAAATATCCGCGCCGTATTTCGCATAATACTCCGGCTCCTCTATATTACCTTCCTCGCCGAATTCGGGCGTACGCATCAGCGAACAAAAGGCATATAACCGCAGATTGGGATTTTCTTTGCGCAGAGTTTTGAAATTGTTCAGGTAGTCATGCAAAACATTTTCGGGTATCTCGTGTTTGCGTGAAGGTATCAAGCCGCCGTAAAGCAGTGCATCCGAAGAAATTACTGCGGCGTCCGCCGTCTTCGCGTTTTCGTTCAGCCAAGTCCATAACTCCGACGGATTTGTCAGTATTTCTTTCGGCGGTGTCAAAATTTCATTACCGGTTTGCGCAACAACTTCCACGGGTTGCCCGTACGATACGGGGCGATCGTCTTGCGGCACAAATAAAATTGTTTTCGCCGATGCGCTTGTCGTCGCCCCCACCATCATCAACGATAAAATCAGTGTCCATATTCTTTTTAACAGCAAAGTTCTATTCCTCCAAAAAATTTTTGCCGCAAGTCTATCATGTGTAGATTTTCGCGGCAAGTAATATATGATTGGGCTGTCGAGGATAACTCAAACGACGGTTGTGATTATTGCAAAAATTTTCCTTCGTGATATAATTAACAAAAAAGGGAGCGTGTGTGTTATGAAGTGGGAATGCGAAGTTTGCGGTTACATTTACGACGAGGAAAAGGGCGACCCCGAAAACGGAATTGCGCCCGGCACGAAGTTTGAAGATTTGCCAGATGATTACGTCTGCCCGTTGTGCGGAGTCGGTAAAGAGGATTTCAAACCCGTCGAATAAAAATTTTTTTGACAACTGGTCAAACGGTTAACACCGTGATAGAATAAAATAAATGAAAATTATGGAGGAATGAATGATGAAGGTAACAGTAGTCGGTGCGGGTAACGTCGGAGCAACAGTGGCAAATGTCTTGGCAACAAAAGGTTTCGCAAGCGAAGTCGTTTTAATCGATATCAAAGAAGGTCTTTCCGAAGGCAAAGCGATGGATATCATGCAGACGGCACACATGTTGAATTTCGACACGACGGTTAAAGGCGTTACGAATGATTATGCGGCAACGGCAGGATCGCAAGTCGTAGTAGTAACGAGCGGAATACCGCGCAAACCCGGCATGACTCGCGAACAGTTAATCGGCACCAACGCGAAAATCGTCAAGAGTGTTGTAGACCAGATTCTCGAACATTCGCCCGAGGCAATTTTGATTATCGTATCCAATCCTATGGACGCGATGACTTACTTAACGCTGAAAGATACAAAACTTCCGCGCAATCGCATAATCGGTCAGGGCGGTATGTTGGATAGCAGCCGTTTCCGTTACTATTTGTCGTTGGCATTGCAAGAGGCAGGATATCCCGCAACGCCTACCGATATTGACGGCATGGTAGTCGGCGGACACGCAGATAAAACAATGGTGCCGTTGGTAAGCATCGCAACCTACAAAGGCATCCCCGTAACTCAATTGCTCAGCGAAGAGGCAATCACGAAAGCAGTCGAGGCTACCAAAGTCGGCGGCGCAACTTGCACAAAACTCCTCGGCACTTCCGCATGGTACGCACCCGGCGCGGCTGCTGCGGCTCTCGTCGAAGCTATTGCACTTGACGCTAAGAAGTTGATTCCTTGCTGCGTATATCTTGATGGCGAATACGGCGAAAAAGATTTGTGCATCGGCGTCCCCGTCGTCCTCGGCAAAAACGGCGTAGAAAAAATTGTCGAAGTCGAATTCTCCGCCGCAGAAAAAGCAAAGTTTGCCGAAAGCGTAGCGGCTGCCCGTGAAGTCAACAGCAAACTTGGCGAGGCACTTGCCTGATTAAATCAGTCAACCTCTGACACAAAATATATGGGAACTCCTGCCGATAATCGGTGGGGTTCCTTTTTTCTTAAATGAACCAAAATATTAAAGGAGGTGAAGTAAATTGACGATAATATCAGTGAAGGACGCTAATCGAGTTTTATCGAGGAGTGGATTAAAATGTTGGAGCGAGTTGATAGAATTGAACGGGTGGCACGAATCAGCAGAATTACAAATGAACATCGCTTCGACAGTGGTAGACGGCGTCAAGATGAAACCGGCACATTCGCCGCCGAATTGGCACGCGCCCTGAATAAGAAGCAAGAAGCCCCCGCAATAAAGAAAACGGAATTGCCCGAGGCGTATGCTCTGGAGCTGAACAGTTGCGGCACGCACTCATTATTTTACAACAGCGGTTTGAGTTTGGATGTGTTATTGGCATGAATGATAAGGAATGTATGCGGCTGGCGTTGGAAGAGGCGCGGCGTGCATATAGAGAAGATGAAATTCCGATTGGTGCCGTTCTCGTAAGTGAGGACGGTACTTTAATTTCTGCGGCACATAATAAAATCGAACAGCTGACCGACGCAACCGCACATGCCGAAATATTGGCACTGCGAAAAGGTAGCGAAAAATTAAAACGTCGGCGGCTGTCCGATTGTACTTTATACAGTACGGTTGAACCGTGCGCAATGTGCGCAGGAGCCTTGATGTTATGCCGCGTGAAAAGAATCGTGTACGGAATCCCCGACAGTAAATTCGGCGCGGCGGAATCTCTTTTCAATGTGGTAAATAATCCTGCGTTGAATCATCAAGCGGAAGTGACGGCAGGAGTTTTAGAGGATGAATGTCGTGCGCTGATGAAAAAATTTTTTAACAAACGTCGTTCACAAAGTAAGATTGGCGACGGTGGCATTGACGGCTTTGACTAAATCATTTGGCGCGATAATAATCTGCATGCCGCGAAGACCTGCGCTGATTGAAATTTGCGGCAGAGTCAAGGCGCGACTGTCAATGTACACAGGATAATTTTTCTTCGCACCCAATGGCGAACAACCGCCGCGGATATATCCAGTCAACGGCAAAAGCTCCTTTAAAGCAATCATGTTGACTGATTTATTACCGCTTGCCTTGGCTAATGCCTTCAAATCCAATTCTTCCGCGCCGCCGATAACTGCCATGATGACACCGGTTTTATCGCCGCGCGCGACCAAAGTTTTGAAGACACTATCAATATCGATGCCTGCGGTTTCGGCGACATGTACCGCCGATAAATCTTCTTCGTCTACTTCGTAAGTTTTAATCTCGTAATTGATTCCGAGCCCGTCGAGTATTCGGGCGGCATTGGTCTTTTTAATCTTCATGATAATCTCCCGTCATTGGATAGCCGTTTCGAGCGCAATGGTAATCATGTCGTTAAAGGTTGCTTGACGTTCTTCGGGCGTACAACGTTCGCCGCGCAGTAAATCATCGCTGACGGTGAAAATCGCCAATGCTTGAACATGAGCGGCGGCGGCGTGTAAGTAAAGTGCCGCGCTTTCCATCTCCACCGCCAAAATTCCGTATCTGCGCAGTTTATCGTTAAAGGTATGGAGCCCGTCGCCAAAAGTCCCGTTGACATCATCGTAGTCATTGTAAAATAAATCGGTACAGATAACATTGCCGACCTTAACGGGCAGATTAAAATTTTTGGCAACGGTTACGGCTTTGGACAGTAAATCAAAATCGGCGAGCAGAGAAAAATTAACGGCACCGCCGAAAACTTGATTAACTATAGAAGAATCTGTAGAGGAACCCTGAGCGATAAGGACATCGCGCAAATGTATATCTTCATTCATACCGCCGCAAGTTCCTACGCGAATCAATTTCTTTGCGCCGAATACGTCAATCAATTCATGCAGGTAAATGGAAATTGAGGGGATACCCATACCGGTTGCCTGAATCGAAACGGGAACGCCCTTGTATTTGCCCGTGAAACCGAAAATATTTCTGATAGCGGTGTACTGAAAGACATCATCTAAAAAATTTTCGGCGATAATCTTTGCGCGAACGGGATCCCCCGGTAATAAAACACGTTCGGCAATTTGCCCGACCTCTGCGGCGATATGAATACTTGCCATTATAATTCCTCCTTAGATAGCTGATAACAATTCATCTTTGCTGACGGCGTATGTGCCGACCTTAGCGACTACAACTCCTGCGGCGGTATTGGCAAGGAAGGCGGCGGAAGGAGTATCCAGCCCACCGGCAAGAGCAAGAGTAAAGACCGCGATAACAGTATCACCTGCGCCCGATACGTCGAAAACATCTTGAGCACGTGCCTTGATATGAGCGATATTTTTTCCGTCAACGAGTGTCAAACCTTTCGACGAACGAGTAACGATAAGCCCGTCAAGATTAAATTTATCAATGACATAACGCGCCGATGTTTCTACGGAAGTGTCGACGTTTTTTATTTTGCGCGGCAGTACTTCGTTAAGCTCCTTAAGATTGGGCGTGATAAAACTTGCACGGGAATATTTCAGCCAATCATCGCCTTTCGGGTCGACGACAACAAATTTATCGCTTTGACGACAGGCATCGATAACCGCACGGCAAATTTTTTCAGTACAAACACCTTTACCGTAATCGGAAATAATGACGGCGTCGACGTTGGGAAGTTGATTGTAAAATTTATTTAACACTTCGGAAGTCTGTACGTCATTCAATTCTTCTGCGTCCTCAAAGTCAAGGCGAATCATCTGTTGATGACCGCTGATGACGCGAATTTTAGTTGTGGTAGGTTTATCGATTCTTACGACGCCCGAATAATCAACGCCGCGGCTTTGGAATTTCTGCAGGAGTTTATCGCCGTGAATGTCGTTACCTATTTGAGTGACAAGCGAAGTTTGACAGCCGAGCAACGCAAGATTATGGACGACATTGGCACCGCCGCCCAAAGTTTCTTTAATCTGCATGACATGGGCAATAGGTACGGGAGCTTCGGGCGAAATTCTTTCCACGTCACCGAAATAATATTTGTCAAGCATGACATCGCCGATAACCATGACGCGGCAGTTGTTTATTTTTTCGGCGACAAAATTTTTAAGCATATCAATCATGACAGTTCACCCAAAGCCAATTCGGCGGCGGCAATTGTCTTGGCAATATCCTCGTCGGAATGAACGGCGGACATAAACAGTGTTTCAAATTGCGACGGAGCAAGATAAATACCTTGATTCAACATAGCCGCGAAAAATTTCTTAAATCGAATTTGATTGGCGGCGGCTGATTCGTCGTAATTGGTAACGGGTATATCGCTGAAGAAAATACCGAACATAGATCCGACATGAGGAGTTTGGATTTTGATATCGGCTTTAACCGCGGCGGCTTTGATACCGTCGACAAGTGCAGTTGTTTTGGCTGAAACTTTTGCCGTGAAATTTTTGTCGTCAAGCATAGCGGATAAAGTTTCGATACCTGCGGTCATGGCAAGAGGGTTGCCGCTCAACGTACCTGCTTGATAAATCCTACCGTCGGGCGAAACATTGCGCATGATATTTTCGCGACCGCCGTAAGCTGCGCAGGGTAGACCACCGCCGATAATTTTACCCAGACAAGTTAAATCGGGCGTAATGTGATAAAGTTCCTGCGCACCGCCGAGCGATACTCTGAATCCGCACATGACTTCATCGAAAATCAGAAGTGCGCCGTATTTTTCGGTGACAGTGCGAAGAGTCTGCAGGAAATTATTTTTGGGCGGAACGAGTCCCATATTTCCGGCGACGGGCTCCACGATAATCGCGGCAATCTCCTCGCCGCATTGAGCGAAAATATTTTCGACGGCAGTAATATCGTTATAGGGCAGAGTGATTGTATCTTGCGCAGTTCCTTTCGTTACACCCGGGCTTGACGGTTCGCCGAAGGTCGCCGCGCCCGAACCTGCTTTGACTAAAAGACTGTCACTGTGTCCGTGATAGCAGCCGATAAATTTAACAATCTTATCGCGCCCCGTGAATCCCCTTGCGACACGTAACGCACTCATTGTGGCTTCAGTACCCGAATTAACCATACGCATGACTTGCATGGACGGGAAAATTTTTCTGACGAGTTTCGCCAATGTAGTTTCAAGTTCGGTTGGTGCGCCGTAGCTTGTGCCGCGTTCCACGGCATTTTTCAGCGCGCTGACTACTTTCGGATTGGCATGACCTAAAATCAGAGGCCCCCATGAGCCGATATAGTCAATGTATTCGTTACCGTCGATATCGAAAATGTGACTGCCTAAGCCGTGCGAAATAAACGGCGGATTGCTGTCGACACTACCGAATGAACGAACGGGACTGTTAACGCCGCCCGGCATGAATTGTTTTGCCTCGTTGAAGGCGGCTAAAGATTTCTGCAAATTCACGTTAATATTCCTTTCTACATAAACAGCATAAGCAATGCGCCGATAAACATGACGATGCTGAAGGCGTGCAATGCATTTTGAACGGATTGATTATATTTGCCGAAGAGATTGCCGATAATCGGCTTGAGCAGAGAAATCAATAGTGCGACCGATACGAAAAATAGAGGCTTGTCGAATTTTACGGCACTGTAGACAAACATAACGGCGGATATCACAATGCCGCTCGATTCCGCATATGAAAATCTTCGCTTAGGTTTATTTTCGATTATCGGCTGTTCGTCATTGTCTTCGTCAACATTTCTTTTGCTGCGGAAAGTTTTCGGTTGGGGCGTATCTTTCTTGACGGGTTCGGCGATATCCGCAACAGAGGGCTTGAGCGTCATACCCTTTGCATAATCATCCGCCGCGTCAATTTTTTTATCGATGTCAACATTTTTATCGGTGTCTACTGTTTTGTTTTCATCTACCGGTTTATCGTTTGTGTTGATTGAATTATTTTTGTCCATAGAAATTTTCAATAGCCTCTACAAGTCCTGCAATGGTAAAAGATTTAGCGATGACGGCAGGTACGGCACCGAAGGATTTAAGGGTATCGGCAGTGACGGAACCGATAGCGGCGGTAGGAATTTTCTTTAGGGTATCGCCGCCGTAATTGTCGACGAAATTTTTAACCGTAGACGAACTTGTAAACGTAATCATATCGACGGAATCGAAATCAATATCTTTGGGCGGTGCGGCTATCGTATTATAGACGGGTGCGACGGTAACATCTGCGCCTGCTTCGCTCAACATTTCGGGCAATACTTTCCGCGCAATTTCCGCACGAGCCAACAAAACTTTCTTACCGTTAACGCGACTGCTTAACTCTTCGCCCAAACTTTCCGCAATATAATCTTTGGGAATTAAATCGGGGACAATGCCGTATGAATTGAGAATTTTGGCGGTAGCGGAGCCGATAGCGGCGACTTTGGCAGTGGCAATCGCACGGGCATCGCGTTTATGGAAATGCAGACGGTCGAAAAATTTTTCAACACCGTTGGCACTGGTGAAGATTATCCAATCAAAATCGTTGAGCGAATCGATAGCGGAATCAATCATCTTGAAATTATCTGTTGGGTCGACGATTTTAATTGTCGGGCATTCGACGACGGCGGCACCCAAATTTTTCAATGCGTTTGAAAGCGTGGAGGCTTGAGCGCGTGCACGAGTGACTACAAATTTTTTCCCGAAGAGCGGACGATTATCAAACCACTTGAGTTTTTCGCGCAGATTGACGACATCACCGACGACGAAAATCGCGGGCGGCAAAATCTTTACATTGGGTGCCTCGGCTAATGTCGTAACAATTATTTCTTGTTCGGGTTTCGTACCCCAACGAATCAACGCGGCAGATGTATCGGGTTTTCGTCCGTACTTGATTAATTCGGAAACTATTTGCGGCAGATTAGCCACGCCCATTAAAAATATCAGCGTATCGACAGCGGTAGCCAATTTGTCAAAGCGAACAGTCGATTCGGATTTTGTCGGGTCTTCGTGCCCTGTGATGACGGCAAAACTTGTGGCGATACCGCGATGAGTAACGGGAATACCTGCATACTCGGGAACGGCGATGGCACTTGATACGCCCGGAATTATTTCAAAGGGCAAACCGTTTTCGTGCAGATAAAGAGCCTCTTCGCCGCCGCGCCCGAATACGAACGGATCGCCGCCCTTGAGCCGCACGACAATTTTATTTTGTTTGCCTTCGTCGACCAGTAATTGATTTATTTCCGATTGCTTTAATGTGTGATGTCCTGCCTCTTTGCCTACGTAAATTTTTTTGGCATCTGCGCAGAAATTCAAAATGGTATCGTCAGCCAAACGATCGTAAATGACTACGTCAGCCGCGCGTAAAATTTCGCAAGCTTTGAGCGTCAAAAGACCTACGTCGCCTGCTCCGGCTCCTACAAGATAGACCATTGTATTACCTCCCAAAAAATATAAATCGCCGCGCGTAAAAAATTCTGCAAATCGGCGTTTATAATAAGTTTTGTTTATGGAGAATTTCGAGCGATTTTTGAGGTCATCCATAAATCTGATTCATTAAACTCCCAGGGTAACGCTCGGGAAATTGTCAAAATCGATAAATTTGGTTTATGGATGTTTTCGACTCAAAATCGCCTGTTTGGATAAATATGGTTTATGTAAAATTCAGCGTTGACCTAAATAATGATTTACAAATTGTTGGGCGGTACGTCCGTTCCTACCCGAATGAGACATCTCCCAACGCAAGCCCTCAATCCGCAAAGTTTCGTCGTCGAGTTTAATGCCGCGACGTTTGAGCATACTGCGAATAATTTCGAGATATTCCGTCTGCGTCGGGGCGTAGTATTGAATAATCAAGCCGAAACGATCCGATAAAGAAATATTTTCGTTGACACTGTCATCGCGATAAATTTCATCCTGCCCGTCGGCACGGTCGCGCCATGTTTCGCGAATCAAATGTCTGCGGTTACTGGTGGCGTAAATCAAAACATTTTGCGGACGAGATTCCACACCGCCCTCGATTGCAGACTTGAGATATTTATATTCGGCATCGGATTCCTCGAAAGATAAGTCGTCAAGGAAGATGATAAATTTCTTGCTCATGAATCGGCGAAGAGTTTCCATTAATTCGGGCAGAGATTTTAACTGGGGTTTGGTGATTTGCACGAGCCGCAGACCTTTGGCATAGTATTCATTGACAAGAGCCTTGACGCCCGAAGATTTACCGGTACCGCGCGCCCCGACAAGTAAAACATTATTGGCAGGTTTCCCGTCGACGAATGCACTTGTGTTGCCCGTCAAAAGTTCTTTCTGATGAACATAGCCGATTAAATCATCTAGGCGAATACTTTCAAAGTGACGAATGCCGATAATGCTTGAGGTTGTCGCATCCCAACGAAAAGCACGATAGGCCGCGATATCTCCGTAGCCGAAATTGCGATAGTGTTCGATAAAGATATCGGCGATTTTCGTTGCCTCATTGGTGTGAGGTTTGGTGTCGTAAACTTCATCAAGAGCAGTCATCAAATTTTTCAATGACTCGTCTTGATTGGGCATTGTCGGAATATACGGCTCGGAAACCAGATAAAAATTTTCAAGTTCACTCGAAAGAATCGGCAGGAGTGAAAGAATGTCATGAATGAAAAGCTTACGCAAATCTTCGCTGATTTTTCCGCCGTGCATTTCTATAGACGTCGAAATCAAATTCGGTTCGTGCGCCAAAAGATAAATCAGATATGAACGATAGAGATTGCCGCCCAAGCCCAAAGTTTCGGCGCGCTCAATTAAATTGGCGGCGGAGGAATTGCGTTGACCGTGTCCCTTCGTGAAAATATCATCGTGCGCCAATATATTGCGGCAGACAATCAGTTCGTCTAAGCTGTTAAAGTTAAAACCCATTTGTTAAATCCTTTCTTACGGTAAAGTTATCGAAAATATTTCCGTCGACGCTATGACAAATCAAATTAATTTCGTCGGCGGATATGTTAAGCTCAATAAAAGTTTCGGGCTCTTGTCGTAAATTCGGTGCGGTTACGTCGTCGATATCGGAATTTGGTTCAACGTACTTTTGATCCCCTGCGCGTCCGCACAAAATGTAAATCGTGCCGCGGTCGGATTTTTTACGGGCGAAAATTCTGCCGCGATTGCGGTAAGTGTGAAGATGTCCCGTGAAAACAAAATCAATTTCCAATTCGTCAAACACATCAAGGAATTTATCGGCGATATCATTAAATTTATCCTGCGCATAATCGTAAATATCTTTATGCATGAGTACGATTTTCCACGGGCGATTAGCATTGGCAATATCACGTCGCAGAAAATAATTTTGCGCGTCTTGCATACCGGCATTGAGCGCGTCTAATTCAACGAACTGCGTATTCAATACGACGAAGTGCGCCGCGCCG
The DNA here is from genome assembly GCA_024698045.1 of Selenomonadaceae bacterium. Classification (GTDB taxonomy): domain Bacteria; phylum Bacillota; class Negativicutes; order Selenomonadales; family Selenomonadaceae; genus Quinella. The sequence goes on along the minus strand of JAILRS010000027.1, from coordinate 6,694 downwards.
TAGTCAAACGAATAAAAATAGTTTTCAAATTTGGTTGTGCCGTTGTTCGGCAAATTGAATTGATTGACGTAACCGATTGGCAAGGAGTTAAACCAATCAACGCCATAACATTCATGATTGCCCATGACGGGCGCGAAAATTTTGCCGCGCAGAAGATTGACGGCTGCCGAGTGCCACGCGTTCCATTGATAATCCGCCTGCCCGTTGTCAACCAAATCGCCGATAACCGTAACAAGTTGAGCGTCGGGAAATTTTTCGGCGGCGATATCTGCGGTACGTTCCCAAATGTTGTAGTGTTCGCATTGTGAATCGGCGAAGATTAACATTTGAAAATTCCCGTTACCTGCAGTGAATAAATTCTGCCACGAAGATGCGCGATTGCCGTTGACGATTCGGAACCGATATAAACTTTCGGGCTCGAGATTTTCCAGCATACAGGAGTAAAACAAATTGCGTTGATTGACTTCGGCGAAATGTGCGGACTCTTCTCCCAACCGTTGCCATTCCAATAAAAAATTTTCTTCGGAATCCGCTTGCCACATTATCATTCGCGATGTCCTCGAATCGCTTGTGACAATCTGCCGCAGAAATTTTATCGACGTCAAAGTATTATAATCGTCTTGCGGCGTATGAAGTTCATCCAAGCGCGCGGCTTCCGTCAATTTCGGAAAATACGCGCCCAAACCCATCGCCAATAAAAATTTCACAAAAAATCTGCGGCTCATCATTTTTCTTCCGCAGTCAACCGCTCAAAATATTTTTCGGGCAGACGACAGATTTTGCCGTCGACAGTGAACACATTGGTAGTTTTGCCCTCAACTAAAATTTTATCTTCGCCGCGCCGCCTTATCTCGTAGCGGAATGACATCTTAACTTTGGTTAAAGCTTCGGCGATTGTTGTAATCTCTAAATCGTCGTCAAATTTGGCGGGAGCATGGAATTTAGCCGAGACATCTACTATCGGGAATAAAATTCCGTCGTCCATCATCTCGTTGAGTGTTATACCCAACTTGCGCAGAAATTCAACGCGTCCCGTTTCAAACCAACGAATATAATTTGAATGATGTACCACGCCCATAGTATCGGTATCGAAAAATTTCACGCGGTACGAAGTTTTAACAAACATCTGCCTTCCTCCGTTTCGACGAAACTATATCATATCGCCGATTAATGTGCTATAATCGCGTCTATAAAAAATTTCGGGGTGATAGAGTTTGCAGGGTACTTTGTATTTATGCGCGACACCAATCGGCAATTTGGAAGACATGACCTTCAGAGCGATTAGGATTTTGCGCGAAGTCGATATCATAGCGGCGGAAGATACAAGGCATACGCGAAAATTATTGACGCATTTCGATATACATACGCCTCTGATTAGATTCGACGAGAATTGTAAAACAGAAGTCGGCGAAAAAATATTGACGCGATTGCAAAACGGCGAAAGTGTGGCTGTAGTAAGTGATGCCGGTTTGCCTGCGATATCAGACCCCGGCGCGGATTTGGTACGATTGGCGGCGGATGCAGGCATAACCGTCTGCCCGATACCCGGAGCTAATGCCGCTTTGAGTGCCTTGATTTGTTCGGGACTTGATACGACAAAATTTACCTTCGTCGGATTTCCGCCCAAGACAAAAAAAAATCGCCGTGAATTTTTGGAAAAACTTTCGGCGATTGATAACACGCTGATATTCTACGAGGCACCGCATCACTTGATAAATTTCCTTGATGAGTTAACGGAAATATTCGGAGATCGTCGCGCGGTCTTGGCGAGGGAATTAACCAAAGTGCACGAAGAATTTATTCGCGATAATCTGCGCAGCTTGACGGAAAAAATATCGGAACCATTGGGCGAATTTGTAATAGTAGTCGAGGGAAACAAAACATCTTGTCTGATTGAAAAACCTGCCGCAACTATTCCCGAAGTCATGGAAAAATTTTTGGCGGAAGGTCTGGATAAAAAATCTGCAATGCGCGAGACGGCTAAACTTTTCAACGTAAGCCGCCGCGATATTTATAATTCACTGCTGAAAGATTCGGAGGAAGTTTGATGAACAAAACATTTTATATCACGACGCCGATTTACTACCCGAGTGCAAATCTTCATATCGGGCATGCGTACTGTACGACGATAGCCGACGCGATTGCCAGATTCAAACGCAATGCCGGTTACGACGTATTTTTTTTGACGGGTTCCGATGAACACGGGCAAAAGATTCAGCGCAGCGCACAGGCGAAGGGACAAACGCCGCTTGAGTATGTAAATCCGATTGTCGCGAACTTTAAAGAGCTGTGGAAAAAATTCCATATCTCGAATGATGATTTTATCCGCACGAGTGAACCGCGTCACGAAAAAGTTGTGCAGGAAATTTTTAAACGTATTCGGGATAACGGCGACATTTACAAAGGAGAATACACGGGACTTTATTGCACGCCGTGCGAATCGTATTGGACGGAATTGCAACTTGATGAAAACGGATGTTGTCCCGATTGTCATCGCCCCGTCGAAAAAGTTTCCGAGGAAGCTTATTTCTTTCGCCTGTCGAAATACGCCGATAAACTTTTGAAACACATTGAGGATAATCCCGAATTCATTGTCCCGACTTCACGGCGTAACGAGATGATTAATTTCATCAAACAAGGTTTGGAGGATTTATGTATATCGCGCACGTCGTTTGATTGGGGAATACCTGTGCCCGATGATGAGCGTCATGTTATCTATGTTTGGTTTGATGCCGTCATCAATTACATCACGCCGCTTATCCATAACGAAGATATGAAACGTTTTTGGCCTGCGGATATTCATCTTGTCGGCAAGGAAATAGTTCGATTCCATTCAATCATTTGGCCTGCTATGCTCATGGCGGCTAATCTGCCTTTACCGAAACAAATTTACGGACATGGTTGGCTTGTCACCGACGGTGATAAAATGTCTAAGTCGAAAGGAAATGTAGTGGATCCTGTGTTGTTGGTCGAGGAGTTCGGCGCAGATGCAATCAGATATTTTCTCCTGCGTGAAATAACATTGGGCTTGGACGGCAATTTTAATCGCGATGCTTTGATTCAACGGATTAACGCGGATTTGGCGAACGATTTGGGCAATTTGTTACACCGTACATTAAATATGGTCGGCAAATTCCAAAAGGGCATTTTGCTTGCCAAGAGCGAAGGCACCGATTTAGATAAATCCTTCCGTCAAGAGGCAGTAGATACGGCGAAGGAATATTATCGGCTTATGGAAAATGTCCAGCTGTCGGATGCGGTTAAACTTGTCTGGAAATTTATCGGGCGCGCCAATAAATATATAGACGAAACAATGCCGTGGAAATTGGCGAAAGACGAGACGAAGCGGCAGGAACTTGCGGATGTCATGTACAATTTGGCGGAATCGCTCCGAATCATCAGCATATTGATTGAACCGTTCATGCCGGAGACCGCGATAAAAATTCGTACGCAATTAAAAGTCGACAAAGAAATAAATATGGACGACGCGGAAATTTTCGGGCAGCTCGAAGACAATCACGAGGTCGGAAAACCCGAACAACTTTTCCCGAGAATTTTGGTCGAGAAATAATTTTACCCAGCAGTAAAAAAATATCCTTCGTCGGAAAATGACGAGGGATTTTTTATTGCGAAGTAGTTGATTAATCGAAATATCTTCCTGCCCAATCGTTTGCGGAAATTTTTTCTGCGAAGTCGGGGAAATCGTGCGCTAAACGTCTTGCGCAGTCTCTGCAAAATTTTTCTGCCGCAAATCCGTCGTCGCGCAATTTCTGTTTGTGTCCCCAGACATGTGTAAAATATTTTTGCCGACCGCCGAATAATTCATCGAGCGTCGAGAAATTTTTAATCGTTATGCCCAAGTAATCGGCGCACATTGCCATCCAACGCTGTTCGGCGAAAACCATGTAAGGCAATTCGTTTGACGGCGGCGCAACATTCTTCATGAATCCAAAAGCAAAATCGCAGTAATGTTTGATGAAATTTTTTGAGCCGAAATATACAAATGCTCCGTTGCAGGGCTCGACAGACCAATTAAGCCACTCGGGGAATCGCCAACCGTTTTTAAACTTGAAATAATCTTTGTACGGATAAATATCGGGCGAAATACCTTCGCGGTGTATGACGGTCAAATTTTCGCCGAACGTGTCAAAATTTATCGGAAGCCAAACAATGAAATCCAAATCAATCATGACACACGGCGGCTCTTGTTTCGATAACGCCAATAATTTTGCGCCTGCCCAAAAAACATCTTCATCTATGCCGAAGTTTGCGAACTCATCAAGCGACGAATCAATTTCCGTCCATATATCCGATATGCCGCGCCGTTTGACGAAATTTAATCCTGCGGCGTCCGTCATCAATTTTATTTCGCCGTTATGTTTGCGCCATTCCAAAGCAGATAAAATAATCGTGAACAATTCAAAATCGGCAAGCGTAAAATTTTTCTTGTTACGTACGCGCAAAGTGTGGAATGCCTTCATCGCATTAACTCCCTAGTGTATATTTCGTAGTCGTTGATTAATTCCAAACCGTAGCCGGCACCGTTACTTCCGCTTGAAAAACTTGTTTTCGGTAAATCTTCGTTGATATTGTAACGTTTGCCGCTCGACGTACGCACGAACAATTTACAAATGCAGGGCTTGTCACCTACCGCGGAAAATTCGGCGTATACCAAGAAAGCAGGTTCGTTATCAAGCAGGGCTTTCGCCTCGGCACCTTCGGCGTAAATACACAGAGGATTATCGCCGAGATAATCGCGAATCAACGAACTAAACTCAACTTCCCAATTAGCATCTACAAAAAATGCCTTCTTCGTGATGTCGTAATTATTCGCGTTGAGGACGACTGTACCGACAACCGCCGGATCGAAATTCTCCGAACGTGTTTTAAATTCTTCGGGCGTCTCGAAGGGCGTACGTCCCGATAAAAAGTCCGCCATCTCCTTTAAAGTAACAGTGTCGTTGAGAGAAATTTTATTGCGATTCAGATAGATGAAATTATTGCCGTTGTTCGCCGATGATTCGATTTTGACTTGTTCCGGCTGGAGATAGTGAAACACGACGGTTATATCTTGGAAATAAATTTCATGGCTGTCGAAATCCATAATGTCATTTGACTTCTGACGAATATCGATGACAGCATTTTCGCGCCCGATGTAAGTTGTCGATTCGCGGCGCAGGGGAATATTATATCTGTTGCTGTAGAGATAAAATTTGTTGTTATTGGTGTCCTTTAATGCCGTAGTCAATTCGCGCTGATTGCTCACGATAACACCGTCGTCATCGCATTCCAAACGACGTTTGTCTATCAGCGGACGATTATTTACTGCCGATTCCAATCTCTGCGCATCTTCGGCGTTCAAATGTGTTACGTCCATCTCAAGCACTTTGCAGATTAATATCAACAGCGCATTGTCGTCGAGTTTGGAAATTTTTCCTTCGGATAATTCTTCAGCCTCTGTGTCAAAAAAATTTTCACACAGCCAATTTTGCAAATCGCCCGATTTTGTCAGCGAAATAAAATCGTCGAGTGAAAGTTTATCGCGTAATTCTTCCACGGAATAAAATTCATCCAGTTCGGAAGTATCTTGCGATTTCGACATCATTAACATTTCAGGTTTATTTTTTTTATCATTCATCGTTTACATCTCTCCTTAAAAATCTTATCAGTAATAAAGACCGATGATTTACCGCGAAAAAAATTCATCAATCGCCCGTAAAGTTTTTATCAGAATCCCAAGTCCTCATGAATCAAAATGATTTCAAAATCGCTGTGCAACGGCGGTGCCCATAAGACCAACATTGCTCGGCAAATTCTGTTATTGCTTGCGCAGTCGTAACATTTATCGCCGTCGATTGCGCAGGGAGTTTTTGCCTTGACGCGTTGAGCATTTTTGGGCGCGGCGATATTCCTTGCTCGTGAAACTGCTTCATCAAAAGTCTCGGTGATTTTGTTTTCGCCAATCACAAGATAAACTTTTTCGTGACCGAAAAGTATCGACGAAAGTCTGTTGCCGTAACCGTCGAGATTAATTATTTCGCCCGTCTGCGCAATCGCGTTCACCGAAGAAATATAAACGTCGGTGTGCATTGCGTCATGACAGACATCCAATTTGGTTTTGCCCCCGGGCAATCTGTTATGATAATAAACCTCGTTGTTAAGCGCGAGCATGTCATAAAGCCCCATGCGTTCCAAAGTAACAGATCCGCCAAATCCGACACTTTTGCCGCTAATATTTCTGTCTAAATAATTTGCGGCATCATCTGCGGTATCAAAGCAGGTGACGACGTAACCGAGCGATTCGAGTGTATCTTTCATTTTTGTGAAGTCCATGATATCACCGCCCCTCTTTCCTCAATAAATGTTAATTGACAAGAAAAATATCACACTCGAAAGAAATTGTCTACATATTGGCAAGATGATTCAAACAAAGTTGACGCAAAAAAAATCTCACAAAAAACATGGTAGTAAAGTTTAATCACACAATCAACCATGTTTCTTATGAGAAGGAAACAAAATCACCGGTCAACAAAAGTTGTAATGTACTGTTAGGGTGAACTACCCCCACTTATAGAAGTGGGAGCTTCCTGCTTCGTCGAGAACTGCGGCACATTCCAAAAGGAATATACTCGTCTTACACACTCTCCACAGGCGTAACTTCCCGTAGTCCCTACGGTAGTTGTGTACTTGTCGG
>JAILRS010000018.1 GCA_024698045.1 Selenomonadaceae bacterium | reverse complement strand
ATTATCGGAAGACGTCGAGAAAAATTTTGCTCAAACATAGATATTCCCCCTTTAAAAAAATATTTTAAGTTTGTTCAGAATATTAAAAGATAATATCGTTGCTGTGTCAACATTAGGCATGTTGTACTTTTGGAAAAAAATATGCCTCGGGAAAATTATCTCCGAGGCAGTTTTTATTTTTCGTTGCGGTTAATTTACGTTCATCAGCGCAATGATTTGCAGGAAGTCATCGGCGGATTCGGCGCGGTTGAAAAGATTCCTGAGTTCTGCGCCACCCGTCAAGCCCTTTGTATACCACGCGGCATGTGCGCGCATTTCCCTGATACCGACATGTTCGCCCTTGTAGCGAATAATTTTTTCCAAATGACGGCGCATGACTTCGGCTCGTTCGTTTAAAGTCGGCGGCGGAAGTTTTTCGCCCGTCAAAAAATATTTCAGAAGCCGATTAATAATCCACGGATTCCCCTGCGCGGCGCGCCCAATCATCACGGCATCGGCTTTTGTCGTCGACAAAATTTTATCCAAGCTGTCGAAATCCCGAACATCACCGTTTGCAATGACGGGAATTTTCACGGCGGCTTTTACTTTGGCAATTTCTTCCCAATCGGCGGCACCCGAGTAAAATTGTTCGCGCGTACGCCCGTGAACCGCAATAAAGTCTACGCCGGCACTTTCTGCGCGCTTTGCAATTTCCACGGCGTTAATATTTTCGGAATCGTAACCGAGTCGAAATTTGACGCTGACGGGGAGCGATACGGCTTTTTTGATTGCCGATAAAATTTTTTCCAACAGCACGGGATTTTTCATCAGCGCAGAGCCTTCGCCGTTCTTAACGATTTTGGGCGCGGGACAACCCGAATTAAAATCAATGACGGCGGCAGAGCCGAGATTTTCGACATAAGCCGCCGCCTCTGCGCAGATTGTCGGATTAGAGCCGAAAAGTTGAATTGCCGTCGGTCTTTCCTCTGTGATCGTCTCCAACATCGCCAAAGTTTTTTCACTGCGGTAATGTACACCGATTGCGCTTACCATTTCCGAGAACATAAGCAAATTTTGTCCGCCGTCTGTCAGCTCACGCACTAAAATTCTGAATGCCGTATCGGTGACGCCTGCCATCGGTGCCAAAAAAATCGGTGTCTTAAAAATTTCCGCCGTAGTCATTGCGAATTCCGTTCATACAAGACGCGCAAGCCCGACAGCGTCAAGAAATGATCTATCTTGTCAATCGTTTTGGATTCCTTGTAAATCATTTTGGCAAGTCCGCCCGTAGCGATAACTTTTGCATGCCAATCTTCGCCCATCTCTTTGCGAATTCTTTCGACGATTGCATCAATCTGCCCGACATAGCCGTAAATTATTCCCGATTGCATGCAGGAAGTTGTATTGTGCCCGACAACATTTTTGGGCGGAACCAATTCGACGCGCGGAAGTTTTGCGGTGGAATTGAAAAGAGATTCGGAGCTTGCGACAATACCGGGAGCAATGACGCCGCCGAGAAAATCGCCCGTTTCCGAAACAACATCAAAAGTCGTGGCGGTACCGATATCAATTACAATCAAGGGACCTCCGTAATGCTCGAAGGCTCCGACCGCGTTAACAATTCTGTCCGCGCCGATTGCCTGCGGATTTTCGTAATGTAGTTTTATTCCCGTCTTGATGCCGGGACCTACAATCAGCGGCTTGACTTTGAAATAACGTTCGCACATTTTACTGAGCGGCACGACTAACGGCGGCACGACAGACGAAATGATTATATCCTTGACGTCGGAAATTTTTACGCCCTGATAGCGAAACAAATCATTAATCAACATGCCGTACTCGTCGCCGGTCTTTTGTCTGTCCGTCGATATGCGCCAATGTTTCATTAAATTTTTGTCGTGGTACGTGCCCATGACAATATTGCTGTTGCCTATGTCTATAACAAGAAGCAAGTATTTCACTCCCTAAAATTTATTTTGGTTGCCAAGCTTTCAGTAATTGTCTTGTGTAATCCAATTCGGAATAACTTCTCCACCTTCTATCAAGATGAAAAACATTCATAAGTTGAGAAATAATTTGCAAGGAAAGATTACGAATATCATTAACGACTGGATAAGGCAATGATAAAATGTTCGGCAATTCATTGATTAAAAGTTCGGCATCTGCCAAAGTCATACCCGGTATAGACTTCAAGATTGCTTTAAGTGCCGCTTCCTCTAAAAACTTTACAGGTGCAGGATCGGGCAATTTTTTCTGCAGATACGAACAGACGGCGCGACAGGTAAGAAAAGTTTCAGCCTTGCCTTTGTAAAAATCTTTGGGCGTTGTCGGTAAAAACGTAGGTGACAAATTTTTCAGCAGTGCATTAAATACTCTTTCCGGAATGCGATAATTATTTGACTGTTGATAAGTTTTAATACGTCCGTCACGGTATTTTAAAATGCTGTCGTCAAAAACTTCGTTACGATCATAATTTTGGAATTGTATACTGTCATAGCGATTTACGTCTATGACATCACCACGTTTCCTTTTTAAAGCGTATTCCTCGCGCGATTTTGTGTAGTAATGATTGATAACCAGCGTATCACCAATTATCGGATTAATTTGCCCGACTTTATAAGTCCATTCCCTTTTTTTATGCACATTAACAGTGGTAATGCCCTCGAAATAATGTAAGGAATGAGCACTGTCAATATATCTAATTGTCCTTGGATTGGTGATGAGTTTTACAAGATAATTGGGTCTTGTATCATCTGCGCGGCGTGTAAAACGTTCAAGGACTCCTCGCGAATAATCTGCCTTTTCCTGTCCGTTTGAACCGTATATATGCCAACTGACAGCCAATTCGCCTATATTTGGAGCGCTGTTAAAAATATCGTCAACAACATCAACAATATTATCGGCGGCTTTCGGTAAGATAAATTCATCGCCGTCAATAAATGTCATGTAGCGACATTGAAATTTGAAACGTTTGAAGGCATCATTATAAGCTGCATATTGCATAGCTTTGCCCGGCATGTAGAAATAATCGACAAATCCCTTTTCAACATAAGGCTTTACTACTTCTGACTGATTATCGGGACTTTCGTTGTCGTAGATATAAAAATGATTGACACCCGCAAGCAAATGATAGTCTATCCATTCTTTGATATAAGGCCCTTCGCTTTTCATGATGGCTACGATTGCCAAATCATAGAGAAATAAATTTTTATCTACGGACATAATTTCTCCTTATCTGCGGCGGCGAAGATTTTCTTCAATGAATGACAAACTGTTTTCGTTAATGTTCGGCTTGTTGATATAACCGACCGCGGTTGATTTTTCTATTTGGTTGAGTACTTTAAAATCGCGCGAATCCGTCATGATTATCGCGGGGATATGTCTGAACTTCCTGTTTTCGTTTACATGCGACAAAAATTTCAGTCCGTCGATAAAAAGCATGTTCAAGTTGACTAAGATTAAATCTGCGCCGTGTGTTTCCAAAAGTTTCATACCCTCTACGGCACTTTGCGCAGGGAATATTTCGCAGGGCAATCTGTTTTGAAGTATTTCTCTTTCTTGACGCAAATCAAATATATCGTCGTCGACAAGCAAGATGCGGAATATTCCGCTGGCTCTTTTTTCGGCGGCGTATAGTTCTTCGCTCCTACTGATTAATTTTTTCACGCGCTCGATTATCTCGTTCGGATCGCAGGGTTTTGTAATATAGTCTTGCACGCCCAAAGAAAAAACAGTACTGACTAAATCTTTTTGCGTTGAACTTGACATCATCATTACCGATGTGTTTTTAAATTTTTCTTCGGAACGAATTCGACGTAACATGTCAAGCCCGTTAAAATCGGCATCCAAAATAACGAGACTTATTTCGCGACTAATTAAAGTATTTATTGCATTCAGAGTGTTGTTTGTCGCGAGAATTGCATAATCGGATAAACCGCGCTCCAAAATAATTTTCATCAAGTTGAGATTGCGTTCGTCGCTTATGATAATCAGAATTGTAATTTCGTGCCGATCTTCAGCCACCTTCTTTAAGGAATTATTCTTCATTACCTCGATACGTCTGCCCTGACTTTTTGCGCGTTCACGAAATTTTTCAAGACACGCACTGCAGTAAAGTCCGGTTTCAATCAATTTACCGCAACCGGCACAAGGACGACCGGACGGTCTGTTTCTGTTGTCTGAGGATATGTTTTTCATTGTTAGCGAACTGCCGCGCCGACAGCCTTTACCTCCTCTGCAAGGATGACATGATTAATTTTCCGTTAAACTTCACCGTAGTGCAATCCGTTGCAATTTTAGCGCGTGAAGACTATGTCAATCCCTAGTTATCAAATTAATCGTTTAACATTGTGCGGTTATTTTCTGCGTAATAGCGATAATATCCTGCCGATATAAATTTTGCTCTTGCAAAAATATCGTCCGTCTTTATAATTTTTTCAGAATCTATCACTAAACATCAATCGAGGAAAATTAAAATGGATTTGTTCAGCAGTGTCAATGACGAAAAAAAATATTTACCGTTGGCGGAAAAGATGAGGCCGCAGACGTTGAAAGATTTCGCAGGGCAGACGGAAATTTTGCGCGGCTCTTTAGGGAAGATGATAGCCGCAGGACAAACGCCGTCGCTTATTTTTTTCGGCGCACCGGGTACGGGTAAAACAACGCTCGCCAAAATCATAGCCAACACAACCGACAGCAATTTTATCAAAGTCAACGCGGCTCTTTCGGGCATTACAGAAATGCGCGGTATCGTAAAGGACGCCGAAGATTCGCGGAAATTTTACGGTAAGCAAACAATTCTTTTCATTGATGAAATTCATCGATTTAACAAAGGTCAGCAAGATTTTCTTCTGCCGTATGTCGAGGACGGGCGTGTAACTTTAATCGGCGCGACGACTGAAAATCCTTTCTTTGAGGTAAATGCCGCACTCCTCAGTCGCGTTAAAATCGTTCGTCTGTCAAAACTTTCTGCCGACGATATCAAAAAAATTTTAAATCGCGCAGTGACTTCGGAAAAATTTGACGCCGAAGAAAAGGCATTGGATATCATCGCGGATTTCGCCGATGGTGACGCGCGTATGGCTCTGAATCTTTTAGAACAAGCCGCCTTTACGGGAAAAATTTCCGTGGACAGTTTGCGCGATTTGCTCGGCGAAAAAATTCGTCGCTACGATAAAAAGGGCGACAATCATTACGATACGGCAAGCGCGTTCATAAAAAGTATGCGCGGATCCGATGCCGACGCCGCAATTTTTTATTTGGCGAAGATGATTGACGGCGGCGAAGATTTAAATTTCATAGCTCGACGCGTGGTGATTTGTGCGGCTGAAGATGTTGGCAATGCCGACCCTTTCGCTTTGGTTCTGGCAAATTCCGCAGCGCAAGCCTGTCAATTTGTCGGGCTGCCCGAGGCGCGAATAATTTTGGCGCAAGCCGTGACCTACATAGCCGGTGCGCCTAAATCAAATGCCGCTTATCTGGCGATTGATTCGGCTTTGCGCGACGTGAAAAAATACGGTAGCGGCGAAGTGCCCAAACATCTGCGCGACAATCAATACAAGGGCGCGAAAACTTTCGGGCACGGTATCGGCTACAAATATCCTCATGACTTTGAAAATCATTTTGTCTGTCAACAGTATTTACCCGACGATAAAATTTCTGCGCACTATTACAATCCGACCGAATTGGGCGCGGAACTTGCTATCAAAAACCGATTGAAAAAATTTTGGGAAAATAATCGTTAAGTCAAAGTAAAGTTGACTTGGGAAGTTGATTAAGGTTGAGGCCGCCCACGGACGGGCGGCCACCTGCAACGTGATATTGCATCAAATCATTGACTAGAATCGCAGGATTAATGATAGTGAGCCGCCCAGGGATGGGCGGCACTAAGCCGGCATTTTATCCGCGTGATGCGGATAACCCGCCGGCACACTAGACATGTGTTATCTACACATTATGGATGCCGAACGATAACGCCCCTGCGAGGTGCCCTTTCTTTTGTTACTTTTCTTTGGGCACGCAAAGAAAAGTATGCACAGCCAATAAAAAAGATTTCCAAACCAATTTAGAAAGTGCCGCCGGTAACGTGACGTTGCATCCAATTGTCGCGATAAAGTTTTTGCCAGCCGTAATTAATAACCGCGCTTGTAACAATTACAAAGTTGACTTTGAACACTTTCGTTAACGACTGAAAGTATTCCTCATACTCAAAAGGCGATCGGCTTTCACACCGACCGCCTAACATTTATGACCATCAATCAGATATTTTCTTTCGCAACTGCGACAAGTTTTTCAAAAGCCTGCGCATCATTAACGGCAATGTCAGCCATCATCTTACGGTCGACTGCAACGCCTGCTTTGGTCAAACCGCAAATAAGTTTGCTGTAAGAAATGCCGTTGATACGAGCCGCCGCGTTAATTCTGGCAATCCAAAGGCGACGGAATTCGCGTTTTTTGGCTCTACGGTCGCGAAGCGCATACGCGCCTGCTTTCATGATAGTTTCGTTTGCTTTTTTAAATTGCTTGCTCCTCGCTCCGCGATAACCTTTCGCAAGCTTGAGGATTTTTTTATGACGTCTGTGTGCGGTGACGCCGGTCTTTACTCTTGGCAAGATAATTACCTCCGTTCAAAAAGTGATTAGGCGTAGGGCAACATTTTCTTTACGCGTGCACGATCTGCCGCCGAAGCAAGCGACGCCTTGCGGAGATTTCTCTTGCGTTTGCGGGTTTTCTTTTCGAGAATGTGACTCTTATATGCTTTGTTGCGTTTAAATTCGCCGCTGCCGGTTACATGGAAACGTTTAGCTGTTGCTCGATGAGTCTTGATTTTGGGCACTGTCGTCCCCTCCTTTTGGAATATTGGTTTTCTTCGGTTTCTGCGCCTTCTGAGCCTTGGGAGAGAGAATCATAGTCATGTTCTTACCTTCGAGCTTGGCGGCGCGTTCTACTGTTACCGTGCCTTCCATTGCTTGAGCAAGTTTGTTTAAAACTTCGCTGCCCAATTCGGGGTGCGATAACTCGCGTCCGCGAAACATTATCGTAACTTTGACTTTGTTGCCCTCTTCAATGAATCGTTGAGCGTTTTTGAGTTTTACTTCAAAGTCATGCTGCTCGATATTCGGACGAAGTTTGACTTCCTTAATCGTGATGATTTTCTGCTTTTTGCGAACTTCCTTTTCGCGCTTCTGCTGTTCATAGCGATATTTACCGAAATCCATGATACGGCATACGGGTGGGCGCGCCTTGGGGGCAACCTCCACCAAATCCAAATGTTTTTCTTCGGCAAGTCTGAGCGCGTCTTTGGTAAGCATGACGCCGAGTTGTTCGCCGTTCGCATCGGTCACTCGAACTTCACGAATACGAATCTCCTCGTTAATTCTCAATGTGTCTCTACTAATCGAAATACACCTCCTGCGGCGCGTAAAAAAAATTAGGCGGCAATAAGCCACCCGCGTTCTCATACCAAAAAATTTCTCGGTAACCATGCCAACTCATTTAAGGTCGACCGGTGAGAAGCGAAGGCTCCTGCTTAACGTCGCAAAGTCTAACACAATCGCCGTCGTTTTGTCAACGAACTATTTATCGACCTAAATTTTTTCTGCTATAATTTCGGCGAACAAATTTTTATCTTGGAGGATTGTATGGAAAATTTTATAGTGACTACGGCGCGAAATCCCGATATCAATCAGGAAAATTCAGCCGCGGAAATTGCGCAAAGGTTAGGCGGCAAATTTGTTCCGCGTGAAGATTTATCCTTCGATATCATGAAAAAAATTTACGGCGCGGAAAATATTTTACTGGTCAAAAAAAATTCCGTTAGTGTCGTTACCGCCGAAGGAGAATTGTTTTTCCATCCGAATACCGCACATCTTAGAATCAAAAATCTGCGTAGCGGCGAAGGAGATAGGTTAATCGACGCGCTGAAAATTTCTGCAGGCTCAACCGTTTTGGATTGCACTTTAGGTTTGGGCAGTGATGCACTAGTCGAAAGTTTTGTCGTCACGGACAGCGGCAAAGTTATCGCGCTCGAAGTCAACAAATTAATCGCCGAAGTCGTTCGCCACGGTTTGAAAAATTTTAACGATGACAGCCCTCACATTATCGAGGCAATGCGTCGCGTCGAAGTCGTCAACATTGATTGCCGCGATTATCTCAATACCTGCGCAGATAATTCTTTCGACGTAGTTTATTTAGATCCGATGTTCCGCAAACCGATTCACAGCAGTTCCGGTCTCAATCCGATTCGTCCCTTAGCGGACGCCCGTCCTTTGACCGAAGAAATTATTCGCGAGGCTTGTCGCGTCGCAAAATTCCGCGTCGTCATGAAAGAACATTCGGGCAGTGAAGAATTTGCGCGACTCGGGTTCAAAATCGCCGACGGCGGCAAATACAGTTCGGTTGCTTTCGGAATTATAGAAATATAATTTGTCGCGTTGACTTTAACAATAGGCTAAATTAAAATTTCCGCATAAATTTTTTCGGAGGCTCAAAATGGTAGACAAGGAAATTTTACAATACAAAGTCGGCGGCTTGATGTATATGCCGGCATTTCAAAAAAATATCGTCGGAAAACTTTCGGGAAACAAACTGCCGTATTTAAATTCGGCGGCTTTTTGTTTGGAGGATTCGATATCCGACGAATCTGTTGACGAGGCAGAAGCAACATTGAAAATTATTTTGCGCGAATTGGAATCGGTGGAAAATCTTCCGCTAATCTTCGTGCGTATTCGTTCGCCGCGTCACTTGCAAATTTTTCATGAGACAATCGGTATGCACTCGAAAATTTTAACGGGCTATATCCTGCCGAAAGTCGATATGAACAACGCATTCGCTTACATAAATGTTGCGAAGGAAATCAACGAGGGACGTTTATCGAATCCGATTTACATCATGCCGACATTTGAAAGTAAACGTATCGCAATTTTATTGACGCGGCAGACGGAACTTTTATCCCTCAAGCAGGCATTTGACGAAATAAAACAAATCATTCTTAACATTCGTGTCGGCGCAAACGATTTGTGTAATCTCTACGGTCTGCGCCGAAATATCAATCAAACAATTTACGATATCGGTGTCGTGCGCGATATCTTCGTAGATATCATCAATGTTTTCGCAACCGATTATGTAGTCGCCGGATCTGTTTGGAATTATTTCGGCGGCGATAATGATAATGCTTGGGCGGAAGGTTTGCGGCGTGAATTGGAACTCGATAAGGCGAACGGTTTCACGGGCAAAACCGCAATTCATCCTTCGCAGCTACCGATAATTTTCAACAGCATGAAGGTTACGAAAACCGATTGGGATGATGCGAACATGTTGCTTGACTGGAAATCGAGTACTCACGGCGTGACAAAAAGTGCCGACGGTTCCAGAATGAACGAGGTTAAATGTCACAGTGCATGGGCGCGTAAAATA
This sequence comes from Selenomonadaceae bacterium, assembly GCA_024698045.1. Lineage (GTDB taxonomy): Bacteria > Bacillota > Negativicutes > Selenomonadales > Selenomonadaceae > Quinella. The sequence goes on along the minus strand of JAILRS010000018.1, from coordinate 185,554 downwards.
AAAATTCTCGGCGAACTTTACGGGGTGATTGAATGAAAAATTATTCTGCAACCGATATTTTGCGCGTCGCCAAAAGATTTAACAATCGCAAGAGAAATTATTTGCTGGTAAATCCGTTACAGGGAAAACATTTGCCGACAAGTCCAACAGCCGCGCTTGATATGATGTCTACTTTGGGCGAACGCGTCGCCGAAAATTTTCCTTCGGCGAAATTGGTAATAGGCTTTGCGGAAACGGCAACGGCAATCGGGGCGGCTGTCGCGAAAACTTTATCGGATGATTGTTTTTACCTACAAACTACGCGCGAAACTTTTGACGGCAACTTTGTCGAATTTTTAGAAGAACACAGTCACGCGCCCGAACAAAAACTTTTCGCCGAAAATTTTAATGTGCTTTTAAACGACACGCCCGAAGTAATTTTCATTGACGACGAACTTTCAACGGGCAAAACACTTTTAAATATCGTGCGCCGCCTCAAATCGGAATTTCCCGAGCTTGTCGATAAAAAAATCTGCGCGGCGTCGATAATCAACAGATTGTCGGAAGAAAATTTATCGGCATTCGCGGCGGAAAATATTTCCTGTGAATACCTTGTCAAATTGCCGCAGACTCCTTTCGATGTTGAACGATTCACAATATCTCCTGCGCAGGATGTGAAACCTTGCGGCAGGGAAGTAACCGAAGTGTTGACGTGTAAAATCTCGACAAATCCGAGACGCGGCACGACAATCGGGGAATTTTTTTCCCAATGCGAAACGGTCGGCGATAAAGTTGCCGAAATGTTTGTGCGCAGAAAAATTTCGGGCGAAGTCGTGACAATCGGTACCGAAGAATTTATGTTGCCGGCGATAATTATCGGGCGCAGATTGCAAAGGGAAAATCTGTCGGTCGTGACACATTCCACGACACGCAGCCCCATCGGCGTAAGCACCGACGAAAATTATCCGATTCGCGAAGGTTACGGCTTGCGCAGTTTTTACGACGATACGCGCCGAACTTTCATTTACAATCCGAAATTTTATGATGCCGCCGTTATCGTGACAGATGCCCAAAATTTTTCAGCAGGACTTGATGATTTAATTGCCGCGCTGAATGTTCACGGTGTCGGCGAAATTTTTATCGTGAGGTGTTAACGTGTTCGGGACATATAAACCGCAAGATGTAACAATTTTGCTCAAAGATATCAGCGGACTGGTGAAACCTTTGGGCACACGCGAACGAGAAAAGCAAATACAATCGGGGCGACATTATTCCGAAATGTTGCCGATAGAATACGAACCTACACAGAAATATTTGCAGACTTATTTTGACGCGCTCAATCGTTACGCAGGAATAACCGCCGCCGCCGTCGCCTCCGTTGCCGAAAAAATTTTCCGCGACAAGGGTAATAAAATCGCACTGGTATCTTTGGCGCGTGCAGGTACGCCGATAGGAATTCTTATCAAAAATTATCTCGAGCAAAAATTTCCCTGCCAAGTCGTTCACTACACCATTTCGATTATCCGCGGCATCGGCATTGACAAAAACGCCGTCAAATATATTTTGGCGCGACATAAGCCCGAGGAAATTCAATTCGTCGACGGCTGGACGGGTAAGGGAGCAATTCAACGCGAATTGATTAACGCAATGAAAGATTTCCCGAACGTCAACGCAGGTCTTGCAGTCTTGAGCGATCCCGCAGGCGTCGCGGAAAAAACCGGTACGCACGAAGATTTTTTAATCGCCAGTTCTTGTCTGAACTCTACCGTATCGGGTTTGCTCAGCCGTACTTTTCTGCGCAGCGATATTATCGGTGTAGATGATTTTCACGGCGCGGCTTTTTACAGTGAACTTGCCGATAAAGATTTGACTTACCAATTTATCGACAGCATCAAAAGTCATTTCGACGACGCACCCGAGATAAAAAATATCGCCATCGCGAAAGACAGCGGACTTGATGAAGTTTATCGTATCGCCGAAGAATTTTCCGTAACCGATATAAATTTGATTAAGCCAAGTATCGGTGAAGCTACAAGAGTTCTATTGCGTCGTCTGCCATGGAAAATTTTGGTGCACAGTTTGAACGACGAAAAACATTTGGGGCATCTCTATCAACTTGCAAAGGAGAAGGGCGCGCCGCTCGAAGTTTATCCGCTGAAAAATTACAAGGCATGCGGATTGATTCGATTGCTTGCCGATAACTGATATGAGGATTCTTTTTGCGTGCGATTTGGATAACACGCTGATTCATTCGTATAAAAACCGCCGCGCAGGAGATATTTGCGTTGAGCATTACGACGGACACGAACAAAGTTTTATTTCGCCCGTGGCATTGGATTTGCTCAAGGAAATTGCCGCGCGGATAATTTTCATCCCGATAACTACTCGCTCAATCGAACAATATCGGCGGATTTTTTGGAGGGAAGATTTTCGCCCGACTTCGGCAATCGTCGCAAACGGTGCTTATCTTCTCAACGGTGACACCAAAGAAAATTTCATGACCGATATTATCGCGCCGCATGCTACCGAATTATCTGCGCAGTGCGAAAAATTTTCCGCCGACGATAACTTTAATATCTGCCGAATTGTCGACGAAAGTTTTTTATTTTTGCGCGCGCGTGACGATATAAACGTTGAAGAAATTTCTGCCGACTTGCAAACTCAAACGAAATTGACGGTACGCCATACCGGCAGGAAAATTTATTTGTTTCCGCCTAAATTGACGAAGGGCGCGGCGTTGAACAGATTGACGGAAAAATTTTCGCCCGATAAAGTTATCGCGGCAGGTGACAGCGATATCGATTTGCCTATGTTGAAAATTGCCGATGTGGCTTTCGCTCCGAAAAATTTATCGGCACCCAATGTCATAAAATGTTCGCCGACTCCCGATTTCGCCGAAGAATTTTTGAGCAAAATCATTCGCCTACTCGAGGATTAAATTTCAGTTAAAAATCCCGTTGCTGTGGCGTTAATCAGTTCCGTCATCTTTTAATTCGGTATCACTTATGTTAAAATTCCGAACATAAGTCAAAACTCAACAGGGAGGAAAATTAATGGACATGATTATCAAAAAAAATATCGGTCGGTGGTGTCGACTCCTCGCTGTTGGAATTTTTTGGGGCATGACGAGCTGTCAGGCGGCTGCCGAAACCGAAATTGATTTAAACGGCAATGAAATTATCGACGAATCGAACACAGAGACGGAAACTTTTTTACACCATATAAAAAAGTATGATTATATCTTCACAAACGAAACATCTTACGAGAGCGACACCAAAAATGAAGTTGCCTTAAAAATTTCGGGCAAAAACAATGTTATAACTCAGAGCGGAGATATTTATCTTTCCGGTAAAAAAGCCGTTTGCGTTGAAATTGAAGGCACGGACAATATGTTGATAATACCTTTGGGCACGACTGTCAATTCTGTCGGCGTGAAAGGCAAGGGTATAGTTGTTTCGAGCGGTCAAAATCATGTAGTGAAAATAATCGGCACACTTTCGGCGAGCGGCAACGCGATTGAAGTCACAAACGATTCGGCGGTCGCCAATATTGATTTGTTCGGCACGTTGCAGGGCAATAATGTCATTTACATTGCCAAGAAAGCCGAAGTATCCGAGATAAACATAGAGAGCGACGCCGAAATCAGCGGCAATATTTTTTCCGTATCCGATAAGACCACAAATGTAAATGTCAATTCGGATTTCAATTACGACGGAAATTTTTCGGGCGCAGGTAATATCAACCTGAATGTAAATTCCGGCAAGATGAATTACGGCGGCACGGCTAAAATTGTCAACGTGACGATAAGCAAAAACGCAAGTCTTTTCGGTGGAAAATTCACTGTGGATACTTTTACCAATCACGGAACAATCGGCGCAGGTTCCGGCGAAACTAATCTGATAATCAACGGCGATTTGATAAGCGACGGCGTCTTGAAAAAAATCAGCGGAGGTAGCAACGGAGTAATAGTGGTAACCGGTACCGCAAACGTGGAAGGTTCCACCGTGACAACCGACAGTCTTTTGCCGAACGAAACGACCACCGTTTTGATTGCCGATAAAGTTACCGGCAACATAGTAAACACGACAGACAATCCCGTAAAAATTTCCGCAATGCTTACGGCTACGGGCGAAATCATGGGAAATACAATCAAGGTCACTACACATGAAATTGAATGCATCGAGGAATTGAATCAGCAAGAGGCAGAAACTTACGACGCGATGAAAAACATGTTTGGCAATCTGCAGGATGAGACGCAACAGAACGAGATGCGCACGTTTTATAATTTGGAAAAATCCGAAGCAAAGGAAACTTTGACACAAATAAGTTCCAATGATGCTGCGCAGATAATGAGTGTGGCGCAACAGAGCACCGTCGCCGACAAGATGATTGCGAATCGTATAACAAGAGTATTTTCCATGAATATACCCGAATATATGGATGTAGTTGTTAATCCGATGCACCTGGCAGACGGAGAAAGCGACACGCCCGAAGTCAAAGTCAAAGTCAAAGTGCCCACAAGTCAAGATAATAATTTATGGATTAACTATATGAAAAACTGGGGCACATTGCGCGGCGGTACGGATTATCACGGCAACGCAATGGTTATGGGCTACGATAAATCTTTCGGGAGAAAATGGCGCGGCGGTGTTTTCGCAACCTACGGCTCCATAAGTTACGGCGCGGATTCTTCTCGTGCCACCGTTTACGACACTCGTTTCGGAATTTATGCCGGCTATCACAACCGCGCAAGTGATTTGTATCTTTACGTTAACGGCGGTCAGTTAAGAAATTCCCTTAATCGCGGATTATATTCGTTGGGTCTTTCCACCAATGCCAAATATAAAAGTCATATCGCGGAAATCGGCGGCGAGTACAAATATGATTTGCAGCCGCGCAGAAAATGGCATGTCAGTCCGTTTATAAATTTTCAAGCGTCATATTTGAAACAAGATGCGTATAACGAAAGCGGAGCGGGGATTTATAATCAGCACGTGGAAGCGGACAGCAACACATATTTTGCGGCGCAAGTAGGTCTTGATATAAAACGCTACTACAAAACGGGAATGTTCGGCTTGCGTTTCGGCGTCAAGCATGGTTTTACCGGTGCAGATCCCGACTTGAATATTTCTTACGAGGGCGACGGCACGCGTGTCTATAATCTTCGTCAGAAAAGAGATAAGACACATTTTGTGTTCAGTTTGCGCGGAGAAAATGAATTTGCGCGCGGCTGGTTTGTTGGCGGCGAAGCAGAATTACAACTCGGAAATCACGATAAAGATGTTACGGCTTCGGTGATGTTGCGCAGGACGTGGTAAATTACCGAACGGAAGGAGAAAGATGCAATGGCGACAGTTTCAAAGATATTCATAGTGGAAGACGAAAGACCGATAGCAAGATTGTTGCAGTTGACGCTTGAGCGTGAAGGATTCAAGACGGCGGCGGAACCTAACGGGCGGCGCGCTTATGAAAGAATTTTGCAGGAAAAATATGATTTGGTTTTGCTTGATGTCATGTTGCCGGAAATGGACGGCATGGAAATTTGCAGACGTGTCCGTGAAGTGAGCGACGTACCGATAATCATGTTGACGGCGCGTGATGAAGTTGTCGACAAAGTCGAAGGTTTGGATTTGGGCGCCAACGATTATGTCACGAAACCTTTCAACACGGACGAATTACTTGCGCGTATACGCGGAGCAATAAGGAGACACACCGAACGCGTGCGCGAAGCCGAAGAAGTTCGTTACGTCGTGAAGAATATGATTTTATATCCCGAACGCTACGAAGTTACTGTCAAGGGCGAGCCCGTAGAATTGACACACAAAGAATATGCGTTGCTGAAATATCTTGTGGAAAACAAGCGCAATGTTTTGAGTCGCGATCAGATTTTGCAAACCGTTTGGGGTTACGATTATATCGGCGATACAAATGTCGTCGACGTCTACATCAGCTATCTGCGCTCCAAAATTGATGACAAGTTCGGCGAAAAATATATCTACACTACAAGAGGCGTCGGTTATGCAATTCGAGACTAAGTCGCCGCAAAAAATTTCCGTCAAAGAAAGTTTCATGAGGCAAAGGCGATTCGTAAATGATGTGTCACATGAACTGCGTACGCCGTTGACGATAATTTGCGGTTACATTGATATGTTGGAGCGTTACGGATTGCAGGATCCCGAAATTTTCAAAGAGGCAGTCTCATCGATAAAACTTTCAGCGCGGAATATGCAAAAACTTGTCGAGGGATTATTATTTTTGGCGCGTGCAGATCAAGGCAATCAACCGTTAATGAAATTCCCCGTGGAATTAGATGAGGTATTAAAGAATTTCGTCGAGGCATATCCTTCACCGCGGTTGCAAATTTCAAAACTCGTACCCTGTAAAATTTTGGCGGACACGGAATTTTTAAACAGAATGTTCGCCGCGCTGATAGATAACGCGTTGAAATACAGTCCGCCCGACAGCGTCGTTAATATCGAAATGGAAGTCAACGGCAAAATCGTCACGCTGAAATTTATCGACCAAGGTATCGGCATTGCGAAAGAGGATTGCGAAAAAATTTTTGATAGATTCTACCGCACGGATAAAGCGCGGACAAAAGTAAACGCCAAAGAAAATTCCGTCGGGCTGGGTCTTTCAATAGCTAAATGGATAGCCGAACATCACGATATAAAAATCAGCGTTCAGAGTGAACCCGGCGAAGGTTCGACCTTCATATTAACCTGCAAGACCTGCGAATAAAAAATGCCTTCCGATATCGGAGGGCATTTATTTTTTGTTAACATTGAGTCCGATTATCGGTACCCATGTTTTGATTAATATCCGTGTTTGCGAAGATAAGTGGTTACCGCGTATTGCATTGCCGCGCCGCGTTCGGCAGAACGTCCGTTGTAAAAATATTCGTTGGGGCTTTCTCTGTGCGCATCAAATCCTATTCCGTTGTCTCTTAAAAAGTTATAGAGCTGTTCAACTTTCTGATTGTAATCGCCATGGAAACGAATCCCGGTGTAACGCGTCACATAATCCCAATCGCTTTCGGTCTCTCTTATCGTGCCGCCCACTACATTGTTAAGCTCTTCATCGTTCATCATTTCTTCTTTAATCATTTCGTTTGTCATTGTTCTTTCCTCCGAATTTCTTTTGTGTTTTTGTTTTCATGCCTCTTATACGACGGGCGAAATGTTTCGTTACACCTTCGGAAAAAATTTTTTTCGACCATTGTCGCCGATTAAAATCTCCCGATATCGGAAGGTTATATCTTGCTAAATCGTTTCATTAACCAATTTCGTGTTTTCTGCGATAGCTGATTACCGCATTGTGTAAAGCGACTTCACGAGGTACGATTTCCAATTTGCCATTCGGCAATACTCTGCTGTATACGTTGGGTTTATTCCTGTGTGTATCTACTGCGTACCCTTCGCCCCTGAGAAAGTCATAAAGCTGAGTATTTTGGTTGTTATAATCCTTAGGAAATTGAATGCCTGTCCATTTGGTTATATATTCGCAATCCGCTTTTGATTCTTGTTTCGTGCCGCCCGCAACTTTGTCGAGCTCTTCATCGTTTATCATTTCGTCTTTAATCATTTCGTTTGTCATTGTTCTTTCCTCCGAATTTCTTTTGTGTTTTTGTTTTCTTGCTCATTATACGACATGCAGAATGTTTTGTTACACCTTTGGGAAAAAATTTTTTTAACTACTGCTGCCGATAAAAAACTTCCGATATCATAAGGTAAAATATTTATCGATTCTTGAAATACATATTTACCGCATGCTCTACAGCAAATTCACGAGGAACCGGCATCCCCTTGTAATAATATTGGTTGCATCCGTTTTCCTGCATAAAGACTCTGATTCGGCTGTCCATAAAGAAATCATAGAGCTGCGCATTTTTATATTCGCCGCCGAATTTAATCCCCGTATGTTTTGTTATGTATTCGATATCGGCGTCAATTTCTTTTGTCGTGCCGCCGGCTACATTATCAAGTTCTTCATCGCTAATCATTTCGTTTGTCAAAATTTTATCTGTCATCGTTCTATCTCCCGAAATTATTTTACTTTCATTGTACGACAGCCGAAATATTTCGTTACACTTTAGGAAAAAATTTTTTAATCACTGCCGCCGATAAAAAAACCTCCCGATATCGGAAGGTAAATTTAATTGGGATAGTTTCTGTTGCTTATACTACAGGATTATCTTTCTGTTACACGTATGAAAAACTTTTTGTGACCGAAGATTTAATTGCGTTCAGAAGTTTTTTCGGGGAAGAACATTTGCAAAGTTTCGTCGTCGGATTTTTTACCGAAGTAAGATCCGATTAGGAATAATATCAGCGAACAAGTTATGCCGATTGTGATTTGATGTAAGTTGAGAATTTTAAATCCTGCGGCTTGCGTTGCGCAGTAAATAATCGTGCCGCCCGTCATGGAAAGCATTGCGCCCATTTTATTCGCGCCGCGCCAGAATAATCCCAAGAGCAATGTCCAGAAAAAAGCCGTCTCCAAACCGCCGAATGCAAACATATTTATCAACCAAATCAAACTCGGCGGAGTCAGAGCAATCACGAAAACCGTTGCGCCGATAATCGCCGTCGTCGTCATTGACAAAAATTTTACTTTGTTGGGCGTGACCGTGCGATTATTTTTCTGCGCATAGTGCAAGTAAACATCTTTGACGATAGCACTTGAGGCAACGATTAACAGACCGGAAATTGTAGAGATGGATGCGGCAAGAGGACCTATTATAGCCAAACCGACAAGTTCGGGCGGCATGGCTTTTACAATCGTCGTGGGAATTATATTATCGACACCACCGTAATCGGCAGCCGTACCCGTCAAAACTCCGTGCGCCAAAATTCCCGTGAAATTTATTCCGATATTCATAAAGCCGACAACAATTGTGCCGATTAACATTGCTTGATGAAGTCCCTGAGTATTTTTGTAACTGATACCGCGAACGACGGATTGCGGCAGGGCGATTGTGCAGATACCTACAAGCAGCCATTGAGTAAAGTAAATCGTCCACGGCATATTTCCGAAAGAAAACGGCTCGAACAATTCGGGGTTATTGGTTTCGAGTGTCGTCATGATATTATCGTAGCCGCCGCCCGCCTCTAAAACGTAATGCAACAGTAAGACAATGCCTATCATCATAATCAGCGCGCAACAAGTATCGGTCAAAGCAACCGCACGAAAACCGCCGATAGACGTATAGATGACGACGACCAATCCGAAGAGAAATAAACCCGATTCGTAGCTGTAACCGGTGACTGCCGCGAATAATTTTGCACCGCCGACAAATTGCGCGGTCATTGTTCCGCAGAAAAACAGGACGATGACAAAAGCCGCGATTGCCGCAAGAAAATCGGATTGGAAACGGGCGCGAATGATATCGACGACGGTAACGGCATTGAGTTTTCTTGCGAGCAGTGCAACGCGTTTGCCGAAGATACCCAGTACAAGAAAAATCGCGGTTACTTGAACGACAGCCATATAAATCCAGCCGAAGCCGACTTGATAAGCCATGCCGGGACCTCCGACGAAACTTGATACCGAACTGTATGTTGCGACCGTAGTCATAGCCAAAACGAATCCGCCAAGCTCACGATTGCCGACAAAATAACTGCTGACAAAATTTTTTCCCGCTTGTCTGTTACGTACGAAAATACTTATGCCGACCATGACGAACATAAACAAAATCAGCGGCAGGAGCGCGGATAAATTCCCCGTCTCAGTCATTGTCTTCGCCTCCCAAATCAATATCGCGGAACAAAACTTTGCTGAGAACCGCACTGATTATGATAGCGACAGACCAAACACCGATTGTGCCCAAAATCGCCCAAAGCGGCAGATGAAAAAATTTCACGTCAAGCGAGGCGGTTGCGAAACCTGCAATCAGCCAAAAAATAATAAGCCCGACGAGAGCCAGCCCCGTGTAAATCGCTTCACGTCTGACTATGTCGAACTTCTGCGCGTCGCTCACGGACACAGGATTTTTCTTTTGCATATACTTTTAACCTCCAAGTCTTGTCTACCCTTGCGATAGTACAAGCTATTTCGCGCCGAATTGTACACTAAGGACGAAGTATTTACAACCGTAACAGGAAATTTTTCACAGATGTTCGCCGCGTATTCAAAATCCGCCGCAAAACCTTTTGTCTTGTAGCTTGTAGCTTTACGCTTAACTTGCTATAATTTCCGGGTACAAAATTTTAGGGGAGTGATAAATTTGTTTGATTTCTTGAAAAGATTTTTCGGCGACGACAACGAAAAGGAAATTAAACGTCTGCAAAAGACTGTCGATAAAATTAACAATCTCGAATCCGAAATGCAAAATTATACGGATGACAGATTAACCGAATCGACGGAAAGATTTCGCGAACGTCTGCGCAACGGCGAAACCTTAGACGATATTTTACCCGAGGCATTTGCGGTTTGTCGTGAGGCTTCGCGCAGAGTTTTGGGCATGAGACACTTTGACGTTCAATTGATGGGCGGCATGTGTCTGCACGAAGGAAAGATAGCCGAAATGAAAACGGGCGAGGGCAAAACTTTGGTCGCAACATTGCCCGTTTATTTGAACGCGCTGGAAAGTAAGGGCGTCCACATGGTCACGGTCAACGATTATTTGGCACGCCGCGACAGTGAATGGATGGGACAACTCTATCATTTCTTAGGGCTGAGCGTCGGTCTTGTCCTACATGATATGGATTTCCCCGAACGAAAACTTGCCTACAGTTGCGATGTCACTTTCGGTACCAATAACGAATTTGGTTTCGACTACCTGCGCGATAATATGGTTGTTCACGAGGAGCAAATGGTACAGCGTCCGTTGCATTACGCGATAGTCGACGAGGTTGACTCTATTTTGATTGACGAGGCACGCACGCCGTTAATCATTTCCGGGCCGGGCGCAAAGTCAACGGAAATTTATGCGGTAATGGCTCGGGCGGTTGCTAATCTCAAAGAGGGCGAAGATTATAAGGTAGACGAAAAACAAAAGACCGTCGCGCCAAATGATGAAGTCGTTCCAAAGATTGAAAAGTTTTTGGGCATTCAAAATCTCTACGCGCCCGAAAATATCGAGTACTCCCATTGTTTCACTGCGGCACTTCGCGCCAAAGCTTTGATGAAACGCGACAGAGATTATGTAGTCCGTGACAACGAAATCATTATCGTCGACGAATTCACGGGAAGATTAATGGCGGGGCGCAGATATTCCGACGGTTTGCATCAAGCTATCGAGGCTAAAGAAGGCGTGAGAATTCAGCGCGAATCACAAACTTTGGCAACGGTAACTTTCCAAAATTATTTCCGTATGTACGATAAATTGGGCGGCATGACAGGTACGGCGAAAACCGAAGAAGATGAGTTTCTCAAGATTTACAAATTGCCCGTCGTGGTCATCCCGACAAATAAACCCGTGCGCCGCGTAGATCATCCCGATGTTGTTTACAAAAACAAACGCGCCAAATACAAAGCGGTTGCCAATACGGTCGAGCAGGTACACGCCAAAGGACAGCCCGTATTAATCGGCACGACATCAATCGAACAATCAGAAGAGCTTAGCGCATACTTGAAAAAGCGCGGCATACCCCACAATGTTTTAAATGCAAAGTTCCATGAGAAGGAAGCGCAAATAGTAGCGGACGCAGGACAGCGCGATGCGGTAACGATAGCGACGAATATGGCAGGACGCGGCACCGATATAAAATTAGGCGAAGGCGTTGCGGATTTAGGCGGCTTATTCATAATCGGTACCGAACGCCACGAGTCACGCCGAATAGATAATCAGTTGCGCGGTCGTTCGGGTCGTCAGGGAGATCCGGGCGAATCTCGTTTCTACATTTCCCTTGAAGATGATTTGATGCGGCTGTTCGCTTCGGATAACATTGCGAAGATTATGGAAAAATTGGGCATGGACGAAGACGAGCCGATTGAACATACTTTAATCACGCGGTCGATTGAACACGCGCAGAAGAAAGTAGAGGCGCGTAACTTTGATATCCGCAAACATGTTTTGGAATATGACGACGTAATGAATCAGCAACGCGAAATCATGTACGGCGAACGCAGAAAAATTTTGCGTGGTGAAAATTTACGTCAAAACATAGTCGGCATGGTCAATCACATCATCAAGGCGGAAATGAATCAGTACGCCAACGAAAAACTTTATCCCGAAGAATGGCAACTTGACGAGTTGATAAAGGACGCAGAAAAAATTTATGCACCCGTCGGCATGCTCAAAGTTTCGGAGCTTGAGAAATTGAGCCGCGACGAATTGAAAGAGACACTTGAAAAATTAGCGGCGGATATTTACAAACAGCGTGAAGAAATGTTTACCGAACCGGTAATGCGCGAACTCGAAAAAGTTGTTATGTTGCGAATCGTCGACAATAAATGGATGGAACACTTGGATCATATGGACATGTTGCGCGAGGGAATCAATTTGCGTGCATACGGTCAACGCGCGCCGCTGGTCGAATACAAAATCGAGGCACTGGCGATGTTCGAGGAGATGGAGGGCGCGATACAAGATATGATTGCGTCGACAATGTATCATGTTGCAGTCATGCAAAGCGCACCGCCGCCCGAATTTGAACAGCCGCCCGAAGAAAATACCGCTGCGCAGAATAATCAAGCCGTAGCCGATACGAAAACCGTTGACGATAACGAAAATGTCAACGCCGAAGAAAATACCGATATTGCGGAAAAAGTTGAGACTGCGGAAAAAATTCAAGAACCGCAACCGGTGAAAGTATCTACGGCGAAAAATACGCGCGCGGCAGAAGATATAGTCCGTCGCGAACAGGCAAAAGTAGAGGACAGATTACAGAACGCGCGAGCATCTCACGGCGACGAAACAAGTCCGGCAGAATCGAATAAACGCGCCAAAACCGCCGACGGTAAAAAAATCGGGCGCAATTCTCCCTGTCCATGCGGTTCAGGCAAAAAATACAAAAATTGTTGCGGACGTAACAAGTAAAAATTTCTGACGATTAAACTCAAAAATAAAACCGCCTCCGAAATTCGGGAGCGGTTTTTTATTGCGGTCAACGCTTTTAGGCGTCAATCAATTATTTTTCTCGTAGGTGTACGCGGCTTTGATAATCGTAGCTTCATCCAAAGCTTTGCCGATTAATTGGAAACCGATGGGCAATCCGCTGCTTGTCATGCCGCAGGGGACGGAAATACCCGGTAAACCTGCCAAATTAAGCGGCACGGTGCAAATATCTTGCAGATACATTTTCAACGGATCGGAAATCATTTCGCCGATTTTAAATGCGGCAGTCGGAGCGGTCGGGGCTAAAATGACGTCAACATTTTTAAAAGCGTCAATGAAATCGCGTTGAATGAGCGTGCGAACTTTTAACGCCTTGAGATAATAAGCGTCATAGTAACCTGCACTGAGCGCGTAATTTCCAATCATGATACGGCGTTTGACTTCCGCGCCGAATTTTTCCGTGCGTGTATTGGTCATCATATCGACAACATCAATTCCGTTGACGCGTGCGCCGTAACTTACTCCGTCATAGCGTTCAAGATTTGTGGCGGCCTCCGCAGGAGCAATCAGATAGTAAGTTGAAATTGCATAGTCGGTATGCGGCAAACTTATTTCGATAATTTCCGCGCCGAGTTTCTCAAAAGTTTCGGCGGCTTTACGCACTGACTTTTCAACTTCGCCGTCGATACCTTTGACAAAATATTCTTTGGGCAAACCGATTTTGAGACCTTTGACATCGGCGACGAGTGACTTTGTAAAATCGGGTACGGGCGCGGCCGTCGAAGTAGAATCCATTTCGTCGTGACCTGCGATTGCGTTCATAACATTTGCGCAGTCCTCAACGTCGCGAGTGATAGTTCCGATTTGATCCAGAGATGAGGCGTAAGCGACAAGACCGTAACGCGATACTCTGCCGTAAGTAGGTTTGAGACCTACGACGCCGCAGAAACTTGCAGGTTGACGAATGGAGCCGCCGGTATCGGAACCGAGTGCAAAGACTGCTTCACCGCCAGCGACTGCCGCCGCACTGCCGCCCGAAGAGCCGCCGGGGACACAATCGAGGTTGTGCGGATTGCGTGTGACGTGAAAGCCCGAATTTTCAGTGGAACCGCCCATTGCAAATTCGTCCATATTCGCTTTGCCGATTAAAATCGGATTCTGCGCAGATAACTTGTTGTAAGCGGTTGCATCATACGGCGGGACAAAATTTTCGAGAATTTTAGACGCGCAAGTCGTGCGAATACCTTTGGTGCAGATATTGTCTTTGACTGCGCAGGGAATACCTTCGAGTGCGGAAATTTTTTCACCGCGCGAAATTTTTTCGTCGACTGCCTTAGCGTCCGCCGTTGCCTTATCGCGTGTGATTTCAATGTACGCGCCGATTTTGTTTTCGACTTCATCCACATGCGCCAAAACTTCGGCAGTCAATTCCGTTGCCGATATTTCTTTCGCCTGCAGTAAGTCATGCAATTCGTGCGCCGTCTTTTCGTATAATTTCAAATTCATCGCTCCTATAGTTCGGAACAAATTTTTATCAATATGTTTCGTTTTCTGCCTTGTGAATTTGCTCCTTCAAATCAACTTTGAAGTTAAGCGCGTCGAAATCGTCATTGGTGGGCAAAGCCATCTTGAAATTTTCAATCTTATCGAATTCAACTTCGCCCTCCTTCAAATTCATAGAGAGGACATGACCGCCGAAAGATTTGTCATCCGAAACAAAATGGAAGTGCCAACCCGTGGAATTAAGCGAGTTCATGAAGTCGGGGCAATACAAACCGATAACGATACCCGAAACTGTTTTTTGCGGATTAAATTCTTTTTGAGTTGCCTCGAGCGCGCCCACAAGTGTCGGATATGGTTTACTCTGTTTGGCTTCGCTGCGGACGAGTAAATCATTAAAGGTGCCGTGAATTCTGACCATGTAGAAATTATTCACGCCGTGCTCCTCGACAAATTTGTTAAGTTCTTCCTCAATGGAACTTTTACTGTGAAGGTTGACAAGTTGGGAGGAAAAATCTTTCTTGAAAAAAGTTACGTTGCAGAAAGGAATTTTGACATTATCGGGCACGACGTTAATTTTGCAATCGTTGTTCGCGCGATAGATAACGCCGTTAACGGCAATCAATTCACCGTCAAGACCCTCAAAAGTACCGATACCGGTATCGCCCAATTTTTTCAAATCCTTAACGGAAATCGAGCCGTCAAAATGCCCGAGCGCAAGAGATTGTAACAGCGCAACTTGATAGAGGGTATTTTTTTCTTTGACGGGAGCGGCTGAAGTTACTGCCGTGTTGATTAACATCAATGCTGTCAATACGATTGCTACAAAAAACTTTTTCATTTTCATTCCTCCAAAACACGCGGTACTTTAAAATATCCATCTTCCTTGAGCGGCGCATTAGACAAAGCGTCTTCGCGTTGTAATGAAGGTTTTACCACATCGGCACGAAAAACATTTTGCATGGGTAGCGCGTAAGTTGTCGGCTCAATATTCGTCGTGTCAATCGCCTGCAGATTTTCGACGTACGTTAAAAATTTGTCCAGCTGCGAAGTAACTTCCTGAGCTTCCTCGGGCGGAATTCTCAGCCGCGACAAACTTGCAACCGTCTTGATGTCCTGTTCGCTTATCTTCAATAAAAGCACCTTCCTTAAAATAAATTAAAATTCTCTTTTGAATACTCACACAGCAGATAAACAATTCTGTGCATCGGCCAAGCTAAAATTACTTGCATGATTGCCGGCGGCCAAAAATCATTTCGGATAAAATTTACCAAATCAATCGGGAAGCCTAATAAAAACAGAAATACAATTGTTATCAGGTAATGGAGAGCAAGTGCAGGCACGGCACTGATTACGGGTAAGAGTGCCTGTTCGCGGAAGAGATTTGATGAAAAATTTCCGAAGAGTAAAGCGATTGTCATGTAGCTGAAAGTCGCCAAGCCGAAGAAATTGCCGCTCGTCAAATCTTGCAGAAGCCCGACGATAAAACCAAAAAAAACGCCAAATCTATGTCCGCGCATGATTGCAATTGAAACCGTCATGAGTAACATAAGATTTGCGCTGAAACCGTTTACATTAATGAATGATAAAAGAGAAGTCTGTAGGCTGTAGCAAAGGACGATAACCAACGCCCACAGTACAATAACTCTCATCTAAGCCGACACGACAAAAACTCTTTGTAAGCTGCCGCCGCGTCGGTCACCACCTTTCCGGATTTAAAATTTGTCAATAATTTTCTTGACTGTCATCATAATTTTCATTGCTGTAATTATTCTGACTGTCATCGTAATAATCTTCCTGCGTGTAATTGTTTTGACCGTCGTCGTAATAATCTTCCTGCGTATAATTATTTTGACTGTCGTCATAATAATTTTTCTGCGCAGGAGTTTGCGTATTCAAGCCGGCATCTTGGCGCGCCTGTTCAAGTTGTTGTTGCTGATTGTTCAAAACTTCTTGATGTGCGTCGATAATTTTCTGTTGAGTATCCTGCAATTTTTCCATGGTCTCATACGGATTCGTTTCGGTGCCTGGTGTTTGGGGCGGTGCTTGAATCGGAGCGGGCGGAGCTTCGCGCGAAGCCACGATAACCGCGACATCCTCCAACTTTTGGAAATTGACTGCGGTTTCTATTTCGGCGTACTTCAAAAGTCCGCCTTCCTCGTTATGAATCGCCACGATTTTCCCGACAATAAGACCTTTGGGATAAACGCCGCCGAAACCCGAAGTAACAATCATATCGTTAACCAAGACATCGGAATCTTTTGGGATATTGACCATGCGCGGATGATTCGGATTTTTATTGTTACCCTCGACTATTCCGGCTACACGCGATTCGGGACGTTGAACCAAAGTACCGACGGCAGAACGAGGATCTATCAGCAGCTGAACTTTTGCGGTGTTAAAATTACTTTCCATGACATGACCGACAAGACCCAATTCGGTAACGACGGGCATATTATTTGCTACGCCGTCCAATGTGCCGCGATTGATGATGATGATGCTTGACCATGTAGCTGATTCGCGCCCGATTACACTTG
The DNA here is from genome assembly GCA_024698045.1 of Selenomonadaceae bacterium. GTDB lineage: Bacteria > Bacillota > Negativicutes > Selenomonadales > Selenomonadaceae > Quinella. The sequence continues at coordinate 168,538 of JAILRS010000018.1, read as the reverse complement.
CGGCAACCAAATCGAATTGCAATGCCGATTGTTTGTAGCCCAATAAATTTCTGAGCCGCTGATTTTCCGAAGCGTATTCGCTTGCATTCAAATTCTGCGCGCGTAAAATTTCCACTTCATCGCGCAACAATTTATTTTGCTCGTGAATCTGTGACATCTCGTCAACGGTATTTCTCACGAAAGTTATTTGATTGCCGACCCATGCAAAGACGCGTTGAAAGGGCGACAGAATTGTCATGGCGGTATTATCCGCGTTCGGTGTGGCAAATCTTCCTCTTGACGCGAAGAATACAGAACAAAACACGCTGATAAATACAAAAATCAGCGCGATAATTTTCTTCCCGTTATGTTTATCTTGATTGCCTTTTTTATTCATTGTCTCGTTTTCTTGGAATTAAGTATAACTCGCTTTAACAAGTTCATATCTTCCAAAGATTTTCCTGTTCCCTCGCTCACGCAGATTAAAGGATCGTCGGCAACGATAACCGGCATTGTTGTTTCTTTCGATATGAGTTTATCCAAATTTTTTATAAGTGCTCCGCCGCCGGTCAATACTATTCCGTGATCCATTATATCCGCCGCAAGTTCGGGCGGTGTTCTTTCCAGCGTGGTTTTAATCGCGTCGACAATTTTAAACAATGCATCGCTTATCGCTTCGTAAACTTCTTTGGAAGTGATATTGATATTTTTCGGCAAACCCGTAACCAAATCGCGACCGCGGATTTGCATTGAGGATTCTTTTTTCTCGTCGACAACCGCCGTTGCCAAATTGATTTTTATTTCTTCGGCACTGCGTTCGCCAATCATCAAGTTATAAACGCGTTTGACATACTGAATGATAGATGAATCCATTTCGTCGCCGCCGATACGAATCGAACGACTGACGACTATACCGCCCAAAGATATAACTGCAATTTCGGTTGTGCCGCCGCCGATATCGACAACCATACTGCCCGTGGCATCTTCTATCGGTAAACCTGCGCCGATTGCTGCTGCCATCGGTTCCTCGATTAAATATGCTTCGCGCGCGCCTGCTTGTGTTGCCGCATCTATTACAGCGCGTTTTTCTACTTCGGTTACTCCCGACGGTATGCCTATTACTACACGGGGATGCATAAAGGAAGATTTTGACTTCATAGCTTTGCGAATGAAATAACGCAGCATAACTTGTGTTACATCGAAATCGGCAATGACTCCGTCTTTGAGCGGACGTATTGCCGTTATGTTCATAGGTGTACGTCCTATCATCTGTTTTGCTTCATCACCTACTGCCAATACTTCACCTGTATCACTTTTTATAGCTACGACGGAAGGCTCGCGAAGAACAATCCCACGACCCTTTACGTGTACCAGGGTATTCGCTGTACCTAAGTCAATCCCCATGTCGTGTGATAGACTCCCAAAAATATCCCACATCTAAAAAAATGCTCCCTTCTATCGGTGAAAATTTTCTTTCTCTGTTGACGTATTCACATGAAAAAATTCGTTTGATTTCGGGCTTGACGGAGAATATATCTTCGCGCCCGACGGACTACATCACGCCCGTTTTTATCAACCGTAAACGGTTTAAAGGTTTTGTAAAATATTCTAGCATACTTTTTTCATATTGCAATACTTAATTGGCACGGGCGGTATTATACCGCGTCACGCTTAGCAAAACGGCAAATTATTACCGTCGGCGAAAACATCATGAAAATTTTTTCGGGCGATTAATTTTTTCGTTCGCCGAAATCCGAAGCAAATGCCAAGACAAAAATTTTTTCCGCCCCCATCTGTTTCAAAACTTTGGCGCATTCTTTGCAGGTCGTGCCCGTCGTGAAAATATCATCCACGATTAAAACTTTCTTACCGCTCAAATTTTCATTTTCAATCGGAGCGAAGGCATTGCGCAGAACTTTTTCGCGCTCCGTTCTTCCCAAGCTGTATAATTTTTCTGTCGCGCGTGTCCTGGTTAAAATATTGCGCAGCTGTAAATTTTTTTTAGCCAACCACGTTCCGAAAATTTCTTCCGTCTGATTAAAGCCGCGTTCTTTTAATCTGTCCTGATGTAGTGGAACCGGTACCGCGAAATCCGTCGCGTTTAACATCTTGACAATTTCTTCGTTGTTAATCGAATCGTCGAGTATTTTTTTGAGCGCGGGCAGGACATTTAAATCGTTGTCGAATTTTAATCGGCGCAATAATTCCCGAGAGCCTTCGCGATATTTTGTCACGCGCAACACTTTATCTATCGGCTCATAATTATCTTGGGCTACGTCGAGCCGCATAATTTTTTTCTCGCAGTCAATGCACATCTGATAGCGTTCGTCTACTATTTGCCTACACACCGGGCAACGCGGCGGAAACAGAAAAAATATAATTCCTTCCCAAAGTTGACGCAGAAATTTCATGTGCTCATCCCCGAAATTTTTCCGCCAGTATAGCAAAAAATTTTCCGTTCGGCATGTTAAAAATAATCGTCTCGTTCCGTAACAAGCCGCCGATTTTAAATTTTTCATCGTGATAATTATCTGCCCCAAAAATTTCCGCGCAACAATCACAAAAATATTTTTGAGGCAAATAATTTGCTTGTCGAATCGGATATGCCGCCACTCCTCGACGAATGAATTTTCAGTTTGTATACAGAATTATTTATCGTCATACGGCAAATTGTTTGCAATGACATTTATCGTGTGCTAAAATTTGCAAGCTGGTATAACAAAATAATTTGAGATTTAGTAGGTGAAAACTTTGAAAGGGAAATTGATACTGCAAGACGGCACGACCTTTCGCGGACAACTTTTGGGCAATACAAGCACGACCACTGAGGGAGAAGTTGTCTTCAACACGGGCATGACGGGCTACCAAGAAATATTGACCGATCCGTCTTATTGTCGGCAGATTGTAACTTTGACGTATCCTTTAATCGGGAATTACGGAGTGGCGAAACAATTCAACCAAAGCCGCAAAAGTTTCGTTGCCGGTCTGATTATCGGAGAATTATGCGAAAAACCTTCAAGCTCGTCCATGGAAAAGACTCTTGCCGATTTTCTTACGGAGGAAAAAATTCCTTGCCTTTATGATGTGGATACGCGTGCCCTTACCAAAAAAATTCGTTCGGCAGGTACGATGAAGGGCGTAATAGTAAGCGAATATACTTCGCAATCCGCCGTAGACGATATGATGGCTTTGCCCGTACGCAAAAGAGTCGTCGAGATGGTTACAACGCCTGTCTCTTACACATTGGATGCAGGGGCAAATCCTTTGAACGTCGTTACTATGGACTTCGGTATCAAGCGAAATATTTTGGATTCGTTGCGGAAATTAAATTGCCGCTTGACGGTTGTGCCCGCGTACACGAAGGCCGAAGAAATACTCGCGCTCAATCCCGACGGAATATTTTTATCGAACGGCCCCGGAGACCCTAAAGATGTCCCCGAAATCATTAACGAAGTAAAAAAACTCCTCGACAAACGCCCGATTTTCGGTATATGTCTCGGGCATCAGATTATTGCTTTGGCACTGGGCGCGGATACTTACAAATTAAAATTCGGTCATCGCGGCTCCAATCAACCCGTAAAATGTTTGGAGACGGGTAAAGTGGCAATCACTTCGCAAAATCACGGTTATGCGGTCGACGAAAAATCTTTGGGCGAATTGCCTGTCAAGGTCACACATATTTCGTTGAACGACGGGACAATCGAGGGCGTTCGTCATAATACGCTGCCGATAACTTCCGTGCAATACCACCCCGAAGCCGCACCCGGTCCCAATGACAGTGTCCATTTGTTCGATCAATTTATCGATCACATGCGCGTATTTAAAAACAAATGAAATTTTACTCCCTGAGGAGGTTTGACTTTGCCTAAGAAAAAAAATCTCAATAAAATATTGGTCATAGGTTCCGGCCCGATAATTATCGGACAAGCGGCGGAATTTGACTATGCAGGCTCGCAAGCGTGTCGCTCACTGAAAGAGGAAGGACTCGAAGTTGTTTTGGTCAACTCAAATCCCGCGACGATAATGACAGACGCCAATATCGCCGACCGCGTTTATATTGAGCCGCTCACCGTTGAATTTTTGACGGCTATAATCGAAAAGGAACGCCCCGACGGATTACTTGCAACCCTCGGCGGTCAAGCAGGTTTGAATTTGGCGGTGCAATTAGCAGAAAAAGGAGTATTGGAAAAATACAAAGTCGAATTGCTCGGCACATCTTTAACCGCGATAAAGAGAGCCGAAGACCGTGAAATGTTCAAAGAAACGATGGAACGAATCGGCGAACCGATACCCGAATCGACAATCGTTGAAGACGTTCACAGCGCGATAGAATTTGCGAAAGAAATCGGCTATCCGCTCATCGTTCGTCCTGCGTACACTTTGGGCGGTACCGGCGGCGGCATCGTCAATAACGAAGAAGAATTGATTGATGTCACTCTGCGCGGCTTGAAATATTCAATGATTGGTCAGGTATTAATCGAACGCAGTATAGCCGGCTGGAAGGAAATCGAATATGAAGTCATGCGCGACGGTAACGATACTTGTATCACGATTTGCAGCATGGAAAATTTCGACCCCGTCGGCGTTCATACGGGCGATTCGATTGTCGTTGCACCTACTCAAACTTTGACCGACCACGAATATCAGTTACTTCGTTCGGCAAGTTTGAAAATTATTCGTGCGTTGGGAATTGAGGGCGGTTGTAATGTTCAATTCGCGCTCGACCCTCAAAATCAAAATTATTACGTCATCGAAGTTAATCCGCGCGTCAGTCGTTCCAGTGCTCTCGCCTCCAAGGCAACAGGTTATCCGATTGCTAAAGTCAGCGTAAAGATTGCTATCGGCTACACACTCGATGAAATTGTCAATGCCGTCACGAAGAAGACAAAAGCTTGCTTTGAACCTTCCGTAGACTATTGCGTAGTTAAATTCCCGCGTTGGCCTTTCGATAAATTTGTTTACGCCGATACGACTTTGGGAACGCAAATGAAAGCTACGGGCGAAGTTATGAGCCTCGACCGTTCTTTTGAAGGTGCGATTCTTAAAGCCGTGCGCAGTCTCGAAATAGGTGTCAATCGTCTGCACATGGATAAAATGGACGATTGGGATAACGATAAACTCAAAAGTCGTCTCGCCAAAATCAACGACGAAAGACTTTTCGTTATCGCCGAAGTTCTGCGCAGAGGTTTGGCGACCGTCCAGGAAATTGCCGACATTACCAAAATTGATGCCTGGTTTATCGAGAAAATCAAGAACATTACCGATATGGAATTGCGTCTGAAGAAAAGCGAACTCAATGCAAAACTTTTGCGCGAAGCCAAAACCGTCGGGCTTGCCGATATTTCCATATCCGAATTGACGGGCGTAAACGTCAACGAAATTCGCGAAATGCGTAAGCAGGCAAATATTTTACCCGTCTACAAAATGGTTGATACCTGCGCGGCGGAATTCGAGGCAATGACGCCTTACTACTACTCTACTTTCCGCGGCGAAGTTGATGAAGTCGAAGTAACCAACCGCCCGAAAATTATCGTACTAGGTTCCGGTCCTATTCGTATCGGGCAGGGCGTTGAGTTTGACTATTGTTCCGTCCATTCCGTTTGGGCTTTGCGCGAGGCGGATATCGAAGCAATCATAATCAACAACAATCCCGAAACTGTTTCGACCGACTTTGATATTTCCGATAAGCTTTACTTTGAACCGTTAACGACAGAAGATGTTCTGAACATAATCGACAAAGAAAATCCCGACGGAGTTATAGTTCAATTCGGCGGACAGACCGCGATAAACCTTGCGGCGAGTTTGGCGGCGGCAGGTGTCAAAATTTACGGCACAAGCGTTGACAATATCGACCGCGCCGAAGATCGCGAACGCTTTGATGAAATGTTGACCGAATTGAATATACCGCGCCCGAAAGGAATCAGCGTTACCAATCTCGATGACGCTATCAACGGAGCCGCGCAAATCGGTTATCCCGTCATGGTTCGCCCCAGTTACGTTCTTGGCGGTCGCGCTATGGAAATTGTTTACAACGAAGAAGAACTTCGCGATTACATGAGCCGTGCTGTTAAAGTCACGCCCGATCATCCCGTTCTCGTCGACAGATATATGCAAGGTACCGAAGTTGAAGTCGATGCGATTAGTGACGGCGTTGATGTGGTTATACCCGGTATCATGGAACACGTTGAGCGTGCGGGCGTTCACTCGGGCGACAGTATTGCGGTTTATCCTCCGCAGACTTTGCCCTCTAAAGTTATCTACACCATAACCGATTACACAAAACGTCTTGCGCTTGCTCTTGATGTTCGCGGTCTGGTGAACATTCAATACGTCGTTGCGGACGGCAAAGTATATGTCATTGAAGTCAATCCGCGTTCCAGTCGCACAGTGCCGTTCCTCAGCAAAGTCACCGACATAAAGATGGTTAACGTCGCGACACGTGCCGCGCTCGGTTCTTCGCTGAAGGCAATGGGATATTATTCCGGTCTCGTTGAGCCCAAACCTTATGTAGCCGTTAAAGCTCCCGTCTTCTCGTTTGCCAAAATGCAGGACGTTGATATTTCCCTTGGTCCCGAAATGAAATCCACGGGCGAAGTTATGGGAATCGACTATCATTACGCACGTGCACTCTACAAGGCAATCACGGGCGCAGGCATGAATATTCCTAAAAACGGTTGCATTCTCTTCACGGTTGCCGATAAAGATAAGGAAGAGATGAAACAACTTGCCAAAGCATTCTATGAACTCGGATTTAAACTTGTTGCGACCGAAGGCACTGCGAAAGCTCTGCAGTCTATCGGAATTGATGCGGAAGTTGTCGGCAAAGTTCACGAACGCAGCAGTGATATTATCCACATGATTAAGCTCGGAAAAATTCACATGGTAGTCAATACGCAAGCACCCGGCAAACACATTGCCAAAGACGGATTCAGAATCCGCCGCGCTACCGTTGAACTCGGTGTACCTTGTTTGACAAGTCTCGATACTGCTTGGGAAGTTATGCGCGTACTTTCCTTCATGCGCGACAGACGTCTTGTCTATTCGTTGGCTCTGCAAGATTATGTAGGCGGCGGCGACGATTTAGCTTAAAAATATTTCGGTAAAATAAAAATCCCCGATGGTTATAAAAACTGTCGGGGAGTATTTTTTTTACTTGGTCAGATTAACTTTAAGCTCCACGGTAAATTTAGTACCTTCGCCGAATTTTGATTCGACCGAAATTTTACCGTCATGGATTTTGATAATTTCGTTGGCAATGGATAAACCCAAACCGTTACCGCCCATTTCGCGCGATCTTGCTTTGTCTACACGATAGAAACGTTCAAAAACTTTATCCAGATTTTCGGGAGCAATGCCGACACCGTTATCAATTACGGAAAAAATTGCGTGGGCACTGTCACTATCCTCCAGCCGAACCATAATCGCGCCGCCTTCGGGCGTATATTTTATCGCGTTGTCCACAAGAATTATCGTCAGCTGTTTTATCCGTTGTTCGTCCGCCATTATGAACATCCTGCGGAAATTTTTGCCCGTCAATCGAATATTTTTCTTTTCGGCTATCGGCGACATCGTCCGTATGACTTGTTTCAATACTTCGGTTAAATCTATTCGCTGTATTTTTACTTTGAGAGCGTTGTTATCGCTACGTGCCACCATTAACAAATCGCTGACAAGGTTAGTCATCTTTTTGACTTCGCTCTTTAAATCCTCGAGCACTTGCCGCAGAAACGGGTCTTTTATCGACGGATCTGCCAACAATAATTCCGCCGAGGCCATCGCTACCGCCAAAGGTGTTCGCAATTCGTGTGAGGCATCTGCCGCGAATTGTTTCTGTTTGTCGTAGGCCTCTTTAATCGGTACGAGTGTACGCCCCGCCATAAAGTAGCCGATTGCCGAGGCGATTAACAGCGCGATAAATCCAAGAAAAATCTGCGCATAAGTTGCTTTTTGCAGACCGGAATAAAGCGCGGTTACATCTTTGCCGACGTAAAGAGTTTGAACGGTATTATCGTTGATGATTTTTTTGGAAGTCATCATGACAGTCGTTAATCGTCCCGTTTCGTTGGAGTGACGGAAGACTTCGACTTTACCCTCGGGAATATTCCACGATTCGATAACGTCAAGGATAAATTGTTCGATACGGAAAGAGGCGCGTTCAAAACGAATAAGCTGTTTATCCTCGGTGAAGATGTAGAAAAACAATCTGTCGTTTGCGCTCTTGTAGTAACGATTTTCGTCGACAGTTTCCGTAGGATTCTGCAGATACATGACTTGCACTTCGGCGACACCGTTTGCGGCATCGGAAAGTTCTTGAGCCTGTTCGGAAAACATTGACCAGTTCATCGCGACATGTACGACGAAAATTATTACGGCAAGAAAAATACACATTATCAGCGCGTAGGCAAAAGCAAGACGTCGCCGACTTCGCCCAAATATTTCCATGTTCAGCTAACCTCAAGCCTCAAGACGATAGCCAATACCTCGGACGGTTTTTATTGCTATACCACCGTCGTCAACTTCCGTGAGTTTCTTACGCAAAATCTTCATGTACGAATCAATGTTATTGGAAGTGATATCGCGTTCCAGTCCCCAAATTCTGTCTAAAATGATATCGCGCGGTACGACTACGCCCAAATTCTGCGCAAGCAAATCGAAAATCTGGAATTCGCGCGGCGATAACTGAATGACTTGATTTTTGCGCATGAGTACTTTTGTCGTGCGATTGAGAGTGAAGTCGCCGATTTCTATTACTTCCTGCTGAATTTTTTGTGTGGAACGTCTGCCCAAAGCACGGAGACGCGCAAGTAATTCTTCAAACTCAAACGGCTTGACAAGATAATCGTCGGCACCTGCATCCAATCCCATGACTCTGTCTTCTACGGTATCTTTCGCCGTGAGCATTATGATTGCACGTTCGTAACCGGCTTCGCGCAGTTGACGACATGCATCCAAGCCCGTAACGTTGGGCATCATCCAATCCAAAATTAAAATGTCGTATTCCGAATACATTGCATATTCAAAGATATCCGCGCCGTTGGTTATCCATTCAACATTAAATTTATTCTGTACCAACATGTATTCGACTAATTTACCGAGGCGGCTGTCGTCTTCGGCGAGCAAAACTCTTATCATTACCCAATCACTCCCGAGAAAATTTTAATCGCGCTGATTATAACAGGTATCATCTTAGCTAACAAGATTATTGCGGTCACGGCTTGAACATTAATTGAAAATAACAACTTGCATTCCAAAATCGCGCCGAAGGTCTCGACAATAGAAATAAATTGCCGCGAATTAAATTTCATAACCTTAACGAGAATCTCAATATTAATGATAGTGAGCCGCCCAAGGATGGGCGGCACTAAGCCGGCATTTTATTCGCGTGATGCGAATAACTCGCCGGCACACTCGACATGTGTTATCTATACATTGCGCCTATCGAATACTAACGCCCCCGCGAGGTGTCCTTTCTTTTGTTACTTTTCTTTGGACACGCAAAGAAAAGTATACACAGCCAATAAAAAAACTTTCTAACTTGACTTAAAAAATTTCGACACGTTTAACGAAAACCATATCGCAACCAAGTTGACTTTGACTCCTTTTGCTTAACTAACGAAAGGAGATTAGCCGCGGTCTTTATCGTTCAGCTGTAGAAAATTTTTCAAGGTCTCGGCAACTTTGCGCGTCATACTCGGTACCGCACTTAATTCCTCTGTTGACGCCGCCCGAATTTTTGCCACCGACCCGAATACTTTTAAAAGTTCCGTCCGTCGTTTCTGCCCGATATTCGGCACGTTATCCAATTCCGATTTCAAATTTCGTGCGTGTCGTAATTTCCTGTGATACGTTATCGCGAATCGATGAGCCTCGTCGCGAATTCTCTGCATTAATTTTAACGCTTGACTGTCGTGCGGTAATTCCACGGGCGTCGCAGAACCTTCAACGAAAATCAACTCAAATTGTTTCGCCAATCCTACCACAGCAACTTTATGTCCTGCACCGCGTATTATTTCCAATGCCGAATTTAATTGCCCGATGCCGCCGTCTATCACTATCAAGTCCGGTAATTCTTCCGCCGATATTTTCCCGTATCTTCTTTCGGTTACTTCGCGCATTGAAAGAAAATCATCGGGTTTTCCTTCCGCCGAACGAATTTTAAATCGGCGGTAACTTTTTTTGTCGGGCATACCGTTTGAGAACACTACCATAGATGCAACAGTTTCCGCACCTTGTATATGCGATATGTCAAAGCACTCCATACGTTTCGGCAATCGCGGTAAATTTAAGTATCGTTTCAACTCCTCGACCGCCCCGACTGTTTGTGCCTCTTTGATTTGCCGACGCGCTTCCTCTTCCGATAAAAATTTCGCCGCGTTTTGATTTGCCATCTCTACCAGAGATTTTTTTACTCCGCGTTTCGGCTCGATTAATTTCACGCCCAACCATTCGCCCAAAAGTTTTGCGTCGTCTTCGGGCAATTCCGTCGGCAATAAAATTTCCTTCGCCGATATCTGCGCACGACTGTAGTACTGTTTGATAAATTCGGTGACGGTTTGCGCATCCGATTCGTCCGCCGCGCCGCTGAGCAGAAAACTTTCGCGACCACTGACTTTGCCTTCACGGATGAAAAATATTTGTGCGCAAGTTTCGCCGTTCAATCTTGCCAAACCTATTGCATCTGTGTCGCCCGTATCCGTGACTATCTTTTGTTTTTCGGTCACTTTCCGTACCGCCTTCAAAACATCGCGCAAATGTGCCGCTCGCTCGAAATTTAAATCTTCCGCAGCCGTCGTCATCTGCGCCGATAAATCTTTTTCAATTTGTGTCGTACGTCCTTCCAAAAAATTTTCCGCCGACTTGACGAAAGCGGAATATTCTTCGGCGGAAATTTTATTTACGCAAGGAGCCAAACAACGCTTGATATGATATTCCAAACACGGACGTTTAGCGAAAGTCTTGCATGTACGCAGCGGAAAAATTTTGCGCAGGAGTTGTAAAGTTTCCTTGACGGCAAGTCCCGAAGTATAGGGGCCAAAGTATCGGCTGCCGTCGTGAATCACTCGCCGCGTCAACACTATTCGCGGAAATTTTTCTCCCAATGTCAATTTCAAATACGGATAAGTTTTATCGTCCTTCAAGCTGATATTGTAGCGCGGACGATGTTTCTTTATGAGATTGCATTCCAAAATCAATGCCTCGACTTCGGTACTCGTGACTATAGTTTCAAAGTCCGCAATCTTGGCGACCATTGCCCTTACTTTGGCACTGTGATTTTTACCCGATTGAAAATATTGGCGCACGCGATTTTTCAATACAACCGCTTTGCCGACGTAAATAATTTTGCCGCGACTGTCCTTCATGATGTAGACACCGGGCGAATCGGGCAACGTTTTCAATTTCTCTTGAACAATATCCATATCTTATCTGTAGCGACGACGGCGCGGCAACCGCAAATCTTCATCTCTGTCTTTGGGCGTGGGCGTCGGCTTCGGTGTTCTGTTCAAATAGACCAGTCCGCCGATTATCACGATATCCAAAATGAACAGAACTGTTATAGAAAAATTGTTGTCGTCTTTAGCTTTGTTGTAATCTCCTGCCGATATGTTACTGCTTGAACCGCCGACATATTTCGTCCAAAAACTTTCAAATTGTCCTACGCCGTTGCGCTGTGAAATTCCGCCGTCATACGATGTAATTGTCATATTGTTACCGCTGACGCGCAAGACAAGATAAATATTTGTCAAGAGCATGAATATAACGAGAGCGATTGATATATAGCGTTTCATGTGATACTCACGTCCTTTCTTGCGGTTAAATATTAGGTATCTGCCAATCAATCGGAGTTTCGCCGACCGATTCAAGAAATTTGTTGACTTGGGAGAAGGGACGACTGCCAAAAAATCCGTTGTATGCGGAAAGAGGACTCGGGTGCGCAGATTCTACTATAAAATGCCGCGGATTCGTTATCATGACTTTTTTATTCCGCGCAGGTCTTCCCCATAAGATAAATGCAATCGGGCGTTCGTGTTCATTTAACAGCCGAATAATTTTATCGGTGAACATTTCCCAACCGTGACCGCGATGAGAATTAGCGGAATGAGCACGCACGGTCAACACGGCATTTAAAAGCAAGACGCCCTGATCTGCCCACGGTTTGAGACAACCGTTATTGGGAATGAAACAACCTAAGTCATCACGCAACTCCTTGAAAATATTTTGGAGCGAAGGAGGCGGCGGCACATTGGGCAGAACAGAAAAACTCAAGCCGTGAGCCTGTCCCGGTTCGTGATACGGATCTTGACCGAAGATAACGACTTTAGTATCGGCGTAACTCGTGAAGTGTAACGCGTTAAAAATATCGTACATGTTCGGATAAATTTTCTTCGTGCTGTATTCTTCAATCAAAAATTTGCGCAACTCTTGATAGTAGGGTTCTTGTAATTCATCATCCAAAAGTTCCGCCCAATCGTTATGAAAAATTTTCCTCAACGCGTGTACCTCCTCAATTCAAAGTTATTGAAAGTTTTTGTATCGCGCAAAATAAATTCATCGACGGACGGGAAGAAAACATCTGCGGAGACTTCGGCGTTAACGACCGATAAAAAAATTTCCGTGGCGTAAGGAATCAATTCGTTAAAAATTTCCGCGCCGCCTATAACAAAATTATTTTCCGTCGTGCTCAATGTGTCGAAAAGTTTTTCAATACCGTCAACGACTTCGGCACCGTCAACATTTTTCAGCGATTTGCTCAGGATAATATTTCTGCGCCCGTCAAGAGGTTTAGAGTTCGGAAAAGTTTCAAGAGTCCTCCGCCCGTAAATAATCGTATTGCCCAAAGTCAATCGGCGAAAATTTTTCATGTCCTCGGGTATTTTGAATAGGAGTTGACCGTTAAGCCCCAACCCGAAATTTTTGTCGACACATGCCACCAATTTTAAACCAAAGTCAATCGGCGAACCCGTCGCGCGTGTAATTTCGTCGCCGTGCAATTTTACTTCAAACGTAGGATAAATTTCTTTGAGCGGTACTAAAGCAAAATCGCGTTCGTACAGAAATTTATGCGGTACAGTCAATCTTTCGGAATTTATTTCCCGACCGTCAATCAGCAAGATATCAATGTCAATCGTACGTGCGCCCCAATGTTCCAGCCGTACGCGACCCAAAATTTTTTCTACTGTCTGTAATTCGTCAAGCAAAATAACCGGCTCTAAGTCGGTTGAAATTTTTATCGCGGCGTTTATGAATTTCGGTTGATTCTCTACGCCCCACGGTTCTGTTTCGTAAAACGACGATACACGCAATAATTTTACATCGGGGAGATTTTTTATAAGTTCAATCGCGCGACGTACTGTCAATTCTCTTTCGCCCAAATTCGCGCCCAAACCCAACAGGCAAATCATTTCATGCGGCTCCTCGTGATTTCTACCGCCGCCCCTCCCGTCAAGATATCTTTCAACGGCGATTCCGTTTTGTAGACGATTAATTTAACTCTCTTCAGGAGCAAATATTTTGTGAACAAAATGTTACAAATATCCTGCGCAACCGATTCGAGAAGATTGCGCGAAGTGCCTTCGACTATGTGTTTGATGTCGTTGATGACTGCCGCGTAATCAATCGTATCCGCCAAATCATCGGTATGCGACGAGCGTGACAAATCCAAATATAATTCTGCGTCGATTATGAACGGCTGCGGCGTTCTGCGTTCTTCCTCCGAACAACCGTGGCGACCTTGTACTTCGATTCCTATCAACAATATTTTGTCCAGCATTTTTTTACGCTCCCTTTAACAATTTATCCGCCATAAGACACATCCTCGAAACTTTACGCACGTCATGCACGCGAACGATATCGACACCCTTGCTGACCGCGTGAACGCAAACCGCGCCCGTAGCGTCATCCCTATCATCCAGCGGAAGACCCGTAGCACGTCCGATTACTCTTTTGCGACTTACTCCCAACAGCAATTTTATTTCTTCGCCGTCTAATGTTTTCAGCTCATCCAATCTGCGCAGTAACGTCAAATCTTCCGCGTAAGTTTTGTTGAAACCGATGCCCGGATCGTAAATGATTTTGCTTGTGTCGTAACCGTGTTCCGCGCAATTTTCTTTTGTTTTGCGGAAAAAATCCAGAACCTCGTCGACGATATCGCCCGTGAAAGTTCTGTCAAAGTGCACCACAATAACGGGTACATCATATTCAATAGCAACTTTTAACATGTTGGGATCGCGTAAGCCGTGGACGTCGTTTATTATCGTCGCACCCATCTCTATTGCTTCGGCGGCGACTTCCGCCTTGTAGGTGTCCACCGATATCGGTATGTCAATATCTTTGATGTCCGGCAAAACTCTTTTTAAACGACTCAGTTCTTCATTTTTGTCTATCTCTCGCGCGCCCGGTCTTGTCGATTCTGCGCCCACGTCAATTATGTCTGCGCCGTCTTCAATCAGCTGTATCGCGTGTGTCGTTGCCTGTTTACCCGAAAAGTATCCGCCCGAAAAGGAATCGGGCGTAACATTTACAATCCCCATTACCGAAGTTTTCAAGCCTATCATTTTATATGTGCACCTCTCTTTTTTTCTACCCATTATAACCTAACATTATCACAACTTCAAATTGACATTTCCCTTTATAAACTTTAAAATTCCCTTCATAACCAAATAACAGAGTGGGAGGGTTTTTCAGTGTTTCTGTCTAAGACCAGATTGAGAACAATAGCGGCACTGCTCACTGCGTCCTCGATAATGCTGAGCGGTTGCGGTTCCGATGAAGAACAGCAGCAAGCACAAGCACCGGCGACACAAGTCAAGGCAATGAAAATCATTCAAAAAGATACACCGTTGTCTAGAGAATACGCCGGTACTTTGGTTGGTATCGAGGAAGTCAAAGTGCAGTCAAAAGTAAGCGGCAATGTTGTTGAAAAGTATGTAACAGGCGGACAATATGTCGAACAGGGACAATTACTCTACAGAATCGATTCGCGACAATATGAGTCAACGGTATTGCAGGCACAGGCACAAGCCGCCGAAACCGAAGTTAAATTAAACAACGCTCGTTTGGATTTGGCGCGTTACGATGCCTTGATGAAGGACGGCGCAATCCCCGAACAACAGGCAACGGCACAAGCCGCTACAGTTCGTTCATATGAGGCGGCATTGGCGGCAAACGAAGCCAACATAAAATTGGCAATGGAAAATTTGGCTGATACGAAAATTTACGCGCCGATGTCGGGACAATTGGGCGTTGATGATGTCGCTATCGGAACTTTTGTTACCGCAGGACAAACTACCCTTGTATCACTTGGCATGCACGATCCCATTTTCGTACAGTTCTCTTTCGGCGAATCCGATTATCTCGAATTCATGAATGTAAAAAGTATGCAATCCGAACACAACGAGATAAAAGTATCGATAACATTGGCCGACGGTAGTGAATATCCCTTCCAAGGTAAGATTGTAGAAGTAGACCGAGAAATGGCTAACAGTACGGGTTCACTTATCATGAAAGCGGTTTTCCCGAATCCCAGCGGACTTTTAATGCCCGGTATGTTTGCGCGTGTTAAATTGACCGGCGAAGTTATTCCAAACGCAACTTTGGTACCGCAACGCGCAGTCCAGCAATTATTGGGCAAATCTTTCGTTATGGTTGTAAACAAAGACAATAAATCGGAAGCGCGTACGGTTGAACTCGGCGACCAAATCGGAAGTTATTTTATCGTTACAAGCGGACTCACCGCAAATGATACTGTTGTAGTCGAAGGTCTTACCAATTTGCGCGAAGGTTTGGATTTGAATGTCACTACAGTTACGCCCGGAGAAATGGGATTCACTTTGACAAACTTAACCAGCACTTATGATGAAGACTCAAATATCAAAGCAGCAAAAGATAATCCCAACTCCCCCAATAATCTGCGTGCAAAATAATTGTCTCCGACATGATAAGAGAAAAATTTGAGATGAAAAGGAGACAACGCTAATGGCAAAATTTTTTATACACCGCCCAATATTCGCGATAGTCATTTCTTTGATAATCACATTGGTCGGTATCTTGGCGGGCATACAACTGCCAATTGCGCAGTATCCGCAAATATCACCGCCGACAATTTCCGTCAGTACCACCTACACGGGCGCGAATGCCGGCGTAGTTAACGAAACGATAGCGCAAGTCATAGAACAACAAGTAAACGGCACCGACGGCATGGACTATATGAGTTCCAACTCCGACGACACGGGCAGATACAGTCTCAGCGTCGTTTTCAAAGTCGGTACCGATAGCGATATGGACTCCGTTAAAGTTCAGAACAACGTAGCAATAGCAAATTCGAGTTTGCCGAGCGATGTTCAGCGCGTCGGTGTCACTACACGTAAATCGTCAAATGAAATGGCGTTGTTTATCGCGCTTAGTTCGCCCGATGGACGATACGATCGCGCATTCATGAAAAATTACGCCGATATCTACTTGATAGACGAAATTAAGCGCGTTGACGGTGTCGGCGATGTTCAAATCTTCGGTTCCGATTATGCAATGCGTATTTGGTTGAATCCGGATAAACTTGCCGAAAAAGATTTAACAATCGCCGAAGTATATAACGCAATCAACGAACAAAATATGCAGGCGGCAGCCGGTACAATCGGATCTATGCCGATAGCAAACGGACAAGAAAAACAATTCACGGGCAAAGTTCAAGGTCGTCTTTCCGAAATTGAAGAATTTGAAAAAATCATTTTGAAGAGCAACGGCGACGGAACATTTGTCTACATGAAAGACGTCGCGCGAATCGAAAGCGGACAAAAAATGAATAACGTCGTGGCAAAATTCAACGGCACTCCCGCAGTCGGTTTCGGTATCCAGTTGACCAGTGACGCAAACGCGATGTCCACGGTAAAAGCAGTACATGAAATCTTAGATAGTCAAAAACCGAATTTGCCGCCGGGCTTGTACTTGAGTCAGATTTTCGACAGCACCGACTTTATTAACGCCTCAATCGAGGAAGTTGTTCATACTTTCGTTGAAGCATTATTGTTGGTTGTCTTTGTTATCTTTCTCTTCCTGCAAAGTTGGCGAGCAACATTAATCCCGTTGTTGGCGGTTCCCGTTTCCTTAATCGGTACTTTTGCCTCGTTTATCGTCCTCGGTTTCTCGATTAATACATTGACACTGTTCGCAATGGTTTTGGCAATCGGTTTGGTCGTCGACGATGCTATCGTTGTTATAGAAAACGTAGAACAGCACATGGAGGAAGGATTACAACCGATTGACGCAACCGAGCGCGCAATGGATGAAGTGCAAGGACCGGTTGTCGCAATAGCATTCGTCTTGGCTGCGGTTTTTGTCCCCGTTGCGTTTTTGGGCGGCATGATGGGTGTTCTCTACAGACAGTTCGCCTTGACGATTGCAATATCGATGGGCTTATCGGCATTTATCGCGTTGACTTTGACGCCCGCACTTTGCGCCATGATTCTCAAGCCCAGAGATCTCAAGGCAAATAAGGGTATTTTGGATAAATTTTTCACATGGTTTAATAATTGGTTCGATCGCACAAAGAACGGTTATCTCGGAGTAGTTGCGGCGTTTATAAAACGTTCCCAATTAATCGTTATCTTCTTGATAGTGATAACGGGTTGCGCATGGATAATCTATAAAAATTTACCGTCAACATTTGTTCCCGAAGAAGACCAAGGTTATTTCATGACGGCGGTCAGTTTGCCCGAAGGAACCTCAATGAACCACACGATAGAGACTATTGATAAATTGGGCACGGCGGTTATGAAAGAGATGCCGGGACTGAACAATTTCATGACGGTTACCGGTTTCGATATTCTGTCTTTCGGTTCCAAACCAAGCGCAGGTATGATTGTTTGCGGTCTGAAACCGTGGAACGAACGCGGTAAAGAAGCCAGCGTAACCAACTGCATCAAAACAATGTTTATGTTAGGCGCAAAGACTGTTCCCGAAGCGCAAGTCATCGCCTTCAATCCGCCCGCACTGCCCGGTTTGGGTAACGTTGGCGGTTGGTCAATGCAATTGCAAGATATGGCAGGTCATACCGATGTTGAACTTGACGAACTTACAAAACGCATTGTAAGCAAAGGCAATCAACGCCCCGAATTAAGTGGCGTGCGCACAACGTTTAATATTTCCTCCCCTACCATTGAGTATGAAATAGACCGCGAAAAAATTAAAATGTTGGGCGTAGATTTGTCGGATGTTTTCACGGCATTGCAAGTTAACTTCGGCGGTATGCAGGTCAATGACTTTAACAAATTCGGACGTACTTACAAAGTCATGTTGCAATCCGATGTTCTGTATCGTTCCGAATCCGATTGCGCGCGCTATGTTTACGTCAAAGGTGCCAACGGGCAAAGAATTCCGCTCAGCACTTTGATTACGCCGAAAATCTCAACAGGTCCGACACAAATATCAAGATTTAACGCGGCGCGTGCGGTAACGATTCAGGGCAATGCGGGCGAAGGTTATTCGTCGGGCGCGGCAATGAACGCTATCGAAGAAATAGTCAAAGAAGAAGCAGGCGCAGGATTTAATATTGAATGGTCGGGACAATCACGCGAAGAGAAGAAATCTTCAAGTTCCACGGGACAAGTTTTGGCATTGGCATTAGTCTTCGTCTTCCTGATGTTGGCGGCGTTGTATGAAAGTTGGTCGGTACCGTTTGCGGTTCTGCTGAGTGTTCCCACGGGCTTATTCGGCGCGGTGTTCTCAGAATATTTTTTGTCAATGGCGCAAAATATGCAAAACCCCGGTTTGCAAGACAGCGTCTACATGCAGATAGGTATCATCATGATAATTGGTTTGGCGGCGAAGAATGCGATATTGATAGTTGAGTTCGCTAAAGTTCGTGTCGACCGCGGAATGGATCCGATTAAGGCGGCAATCGAGGCGGCAGGCTTACGTCTTCGCCCGATATTGATGACGTCATTCGCGTTTATCATCGGCTGCTTACCTTTGGCGGTTGCCACGGGTGCCGGTTCCGCCTCCCGTAACGGTATGGGTGTCGCGGTTGTCGGCGGTATGACTTTCGCTACACTCTTCGGTATTTTCGTTATCCCCGTCCTTTTCTACATTACGGAATATGTTGCCAAGAAGTTTGGATTCATGAAACAGGACAAACAAAAATCTTCCATCGATTATATGTAAGTCACGGTTGATTGATTTTCCCTAACGAAAGGAGAATTTATGGATAAAAAAGAAGCATTAGCTGCGGCAATGAAGCAGATAGAAAAAGAATTCGGTAAAGGTTCAATCATGCGGCTGGGCGACGATACAACGCGTATGGATGTCAAAGCGGTATCCACGGGTATTTTACCGCTTGATGTTGCGCTTGGAATCGGCGGCTTACCGCGCGGCAGAATCACCGAAATTTACGGCCCCGAATCGGGCGGCAAAACTACTGTCACTCTTCATATGATTGCCGCAGTGCAACGTGAAGGAGGTACTGCCGCATTCATTGACGCAGAACATGCATTAGATCCGACGTACGCAAAAAAATTAGGTGTCGATGTCGAAAATCTTCTGTTATCGCAACCCGATACGGGCGAACAAGGTTTGGATATCGCAGAGGCTTTGATTCGTTCCGCAGCGGTTGATATCATCGTTATCGATTCAGTCGCGGCACTCGTACCCAAATCCGAAATCGAAGGTGAGATGGGCGATTCAAATGTCGGCTTGCATGCGCGTATGATGAGTAAGGCGATGCGCAAATTGACGGCGGTTATCGGCAAAACGGAGACCGTTGTGATTTTCATCAACCAGATTCGCGAAAAGGTCGGCATAATGTTCGGCAATCCCGAAACTACTACGGGCGGACGCGCCTTGAAATTTTATTCTTCGGTCAGATTGGAAGTCCGTAAGGGTGAAGCGATAAAACGTGGCACCGAAGTTATCGGTAACCGAGTAAAAATCAAGGTTGCGAAAAATAAAGTTGCTCCGCCTTTCCGCACAGCCGAATTCGATTTGATTTACGGCGAAGGTTATTCACGTGTCGGAGCAATCGTCGATATGGGTGTAGCGTTCAATATTCTCGACAAAGCCGGCGCGTATATCTCTTACAACGGCAAGAGACTTGGTCAGGGTAGAGACAGCGCGAAGAAATTTTTGATAGCCAATCCCGAACTTGCAAACGAATTGGAAGAAAAAATTTTCACGGCGATGCAGAAATCGATTAAACCGCAACCGCCCGAAGAAGATTCCGAAGAAGAAACTTTTGACGACGAAGAAGATTGACATAACCACTTTCCAAATAAAAAAGTCCCCTGCGATTTCGTGGGGGATTTTTTGATTCACAATGACAAACCGATTTGATGAGCCATATCGCCGAATTTAATCAGCTCCGGGACTTTACGCGAACCGCAACCGATTGCAAGTACCTGCCCGACGTCCTTCCAATTCATATACCGCGCGATTGTTTCGTAGTGCAATTTCAATGCGTCCATCGTCCACGGCGAACTATTCCACGCCGTAGCCATTAACATTGTTTTTTTACCGCCCAATTTGGTAGAGCGCGAATAAAATCTGTCGACGACGATTTTTAATTGTGCGCTCATGCCGAAGTAATACAGCGGCGTCACCAAAATTATCAAATCGGATTTTAACATCTTAGGCATTAAAAATTTTTCTATATCGTCCTCGAAAATACACGCGCCGTCCATACCGCACTGATCGCAACCGCGACAGGGATTTACGGTACTGTTCGCCGCGTCAAACATAAAAACTTTATGCCCCGATTTTTCTGCGCCCTCCGCAAATCTTTGAGCAAGATAGCGCGAAGTTGATTGCTTTTCATCGTGCGGACTGCCGTTAATCAAAACAATGTTCAAACTCCTGCCGCCCGATACGGAATCGTGCGCGGCCACTCCTTCTTCGTTGTCATTTACCGCCGAGATGCCGCAACCCGTCAGATAAGCAGTCAACGCACCGAAGCCGACAATCTTAATAAAATTTCGTCTGTCCATGATAGTCACCGATTTTTTTGCGTGAAGTTTAATATTGTTAATATATTGATTCTATTCTACACATAAAAATTTTCTTTTGCAAATCTTTTTACAGCCGAAGACGTCGACAAAAATTTTTCCGTCAACCGTTTCAAGTTTACCGTAAACGATTGGCAAAAGCAATCCGAAAATTTCGGGCGATAAAAAAAACTAGACAGCTAAAATTTTTTGTGATATTTTGTTTTAGCCGCGCGACGAGGTAAAGAAAATCGGAGCAATCCGTACCGCAGTCGGCGAGTTCATCCGTGTGGAGGTGTTTAGATTGTACGCAATTATTAAAACAGGTGGCAAGCAGTACAGAGTCAGCGAAGGTAGCGAAGTCATCATCGAGAAACTTGACGCGGCGGAAGGTGATTCCGTTACGTTTGAGGAAGTTTTGGCGGTAGGCGAAGGCGAAGATATCAAATTCGGTTGCCCCGTCGTCAAAGGCGCGAAAGTTACGGGTAGTGTCGTTAAATCCGGCAAAGGTCCCAAACTTCACATCTTCAAATACAAACAGAAGACTAACTATCATCGCCGTCAAGGTCATCGTCAACCGTTCACCAAAGTCAAGATTGAAAAAATCGAGGCTTAATAATGATTGACGCAGGGATATACAAGCGGAGCGACGGCAAAATTGTCGGGTTCGTCCTGCGCGGACATAGCGGCGGTAATGAACGCGGTTACGGTTACAATGTCGGTTGTGCCGAAGTGTCTGTACTCTCGCAAACCGTTTATCTCGGTATCAGAAAATATCTGAATCGGGAGGCGGCGGCGGAGAACAGTGAAAGTGGCGGATTGGGTGTGGAATTGAAATACGCGCCCGACGATTTGACAGAGGCTGTCTTTCAAATCATGCTTATCGGCTTGCGCAAGATTGAGAAAAGCAAATCGAACGTGGTCAAAGTAAAAATGATTCCGTTAGACAAAACAGCCGAATCGAAACTGCAGGAAAAACTTGACGCAATGAAACCGACGCCAAGTCATGCTCTGCCAAAAATCCCCGTCGACAAAGTTGCGATAAGCGTCGATATCCTGCAAGTCGACGACAAGACTATCGGTTTTTCCGTCGAGGAACGCGCCGATAATTCTGCCGCCGAATTGAAAATCTATTGCGCAGGAATTTGGGCGTTAACGAAATCGGTTGCGGCATGTATTGAAAAACATTTGCGCCGTGACGTTTCGATAAAGAAAAATGCCCGAAGGTTGACAGTCAAACTGAACGACGCGCCCGACGAAATTACAGAGGCAGTCTTTCAAACAATGATGATAGGTCTGCGCGAAATCGAGAAGCAGGCTCCGCAAATCGTAAACGTTAACGAAAAAATCTTCGGAGGTGAAATAAATTGATTAACTTCAACTTTGATTTACAGAGATTCGCACATAAGAAAGGTGTCAGCTCGACCCGTAACGGACGCGACAGCGAATCGAAACGTCTGGGCGTGAAGGAACAAGCGGGCACCGTCGTAACCGCAGGAAGTATCTTGGTTCGTCAACGCGGCACGCATTTTCATCCCGGTCTTAATGTCGGCATCGGCAAAGATGATACACTGTTCGCCAAAATCGCCGGCAAAGTCGCATTCGAGCGTAAAGGTCGCTATCAACGCAAAATCAGTGTCTACGCTGTCGAGGCTTAAAAATTTTTATTGACAATAATCGACAGTCGTGATAGTATCTAGCTCGTGCCGAAGTGGCGGAATTGGCAGACGCAGCAGACTCAAAATCTGCCGTAGGCAACTACGTGCCGGTTCGAGTCCGGCCTTCGGCACCAATTATGAATATTACTTCAGATATATAAATTGCTCCGTTCGATAATTCGGACGGGGTAATTTTTTTGTCGTCAACAGCTGCGCAAACGCCGAAAATTTTTCTTTCAAACTTTGAGAATAGTTAGAATAAAACTTTCAAAACACTTGTTAAAATCATCTGCTTTGTAGTAAACTTATCAGAAAAATCAGTGGGAAAGGCGGACGGAATTACGGTAAGGACAGCGGATTTTTTCCGCAAAACAAAGTCAAGATGAGTGAAGTGACCGTGGAGTAAAAAATTTTTTTTGGAGGGATAAACGTTATGAAATTCTCAAAGATGCAGGGCGGACTTATCGCGGGTCTCTTTCTTGCGGCGAGTGTTTTGACCGGCTGCGGCGGCGGCGGTAACAGCGAACGAATTGTCTATCTCAATCACGACGGCGATGATTTGGTCGGCGGACAAATGATGCGCGATTACATCATAGACAGAGCCAAACCAAAGGGCTTTAACATTGAAGTATTCGACGCAAAGGGCGACGGTAATGCCCAATTCGACTACATGAAAACGGCTTTGGAAGAAGGAGCCCAAGCAATTATTTTAATAGCAATCGATAACGACAGTATCATGCCGCTGGTCAAACAGGCGAATGCGCAGGGGATTCCGATTATCACAATCAACCGTGATATCAGTGACGGCGAAAGAATCAATGTCGGTTGTGACGAATACGAAGCCGGTAAACTCCAAGCAGAATATATGTTGAAAAATTTGCCGCAGGGTGCTACGGTCGTCTATCTTGAGGGTATGGCAAGTTTGAACATCGCGCGTCTTCGTTGGGAAGGTTTCAAACAGGAGTGTTTAGACAAACGTTCGGATTTGAAATTGCTTGACATGCAAGATTCTAAATGGAGTAAGGCAGAGGCAATGAAGATAATGTCTCTGTGGCTCAGTATCTTCCCGAAAATCGATGCGGTAGTCTGCGGTAACGATCAGATGGCAATGGGTGCCGTCGAGGCATTGAAGGCGGCAGGAAGATTAAAGGGTTGTCACGTTGCGGGCGTTGATGCTACCGATGATGCACTTAAAGCGATAGCAAACGGCGAAATGGTACAGACAATAAAACAGGATATCGGTAAACAGGCGGACGGCGTTGTAGAGACTTTGGAAAAAATTCGCAGCGGCAGTAAACCCACTAAAATTACAATACCGTTTACATCTGTCACCAAAGAAAATTTATCGCAATTCAAATAAGTGAGGAGGACGCAAAATGTTTACCAATTTATCCGTACGTGCCAAAATCCTTTTCCTATCTATCGTGATGATTGTAATTATTTGCGTGGTTTCCGCTTTGGGAATTGCATTCAATAATAATGCCAACGATATGATAGACCGTATGTATAATTCAAATCTTATGGCATCCCAACACCTAAACGACGCTAATAACCGCTTGAGAAATATTGAGGCGGATATAACTTACATGCTTATCGGTTCGGGCTTGAATAAGGATGTTTTGCGCGATGATATTAACGAAAATCTCAACGCGATTGCCGCGGATTCCGAAAAGTTGAAAGCGATTGTGACTTCGCCGAAACTCATCGGTAATCTGCAACAACTCGACGGAACAATCAGCGCGGCAAAATCGGCCGTCGACAGCACAAAGGGTCTGACGGAATCGGCCGAAGACAGATTGAAGATGTACAAAAGTTTAATGACGGTAAAGACGATTGCCGATGATTTGAACGTAATTACACCGAACAATATTTACGAAGGCAAAATTTTATTTGAAGAAACTACCGCGGCTTATCAACTCTCCAAAAAGATTTTAATCGGCATTTTAATTCTCGGTCTGATATTCGGTATAATCGCGGCTATCTTAATTTCGCGCGGCATTGCTATTCCCCTCAAACACGCTATCGAAGAACTCGACGGTATTGCTTCGGGCGATTTGCGTAGGGAAATACCCAAAGATCTTTTGAGACGCGGCGATGAAGTCGGGACTGTCGTGCAAGCCGTACAGAAAATGCAAACCAGTTTACGCGATATAATGAGAAACGTACGACACGAGGCGGAAAACAATGTCGAGATGAGCGATCAAGTGCAAGAGCTCGTAATAAAATTCAATGAGCATACACAAGATATGTCGGCGACAACCGAACAGATGGCAGCAGGTACCGAAGAAACCGCCGCGACAACCGTCAACATGCAACACCTTACGGATCAGATTAACAACGAAATTCAAATTACCGCAACCAAATCCGGCGAAAGCGAAACATATGCCAACGAGATTAACAAACGCGCCGAAACACTTCAGACTAAAACTCAAGAATCGGTAAGAGCCTCGCAAAATATTTACAATCAAACAAAAGTTTCTTTGGAAGATGCAATCAAATCTTCGCAGGTCGTCGGCGATATCGAAAAATTCACGGGCGAAATAGTCACCATAGCCGAACAGACAAACTTACTGGCACTCAACGCGGCTATCGAGGCAGCGCGCGCGGGCGAACACGGACGCGGCTTTGCAGTCGTCGCCGATGAAGTTCGTAAGCTCGCCGAACAGACGGGCGAATCTGCCAGCAATATTAAAAATCTCACAAGTCAAGTCACGTCGTCCGTTAACGAACTTTCTCAAGGCGCGTTTGACATTCTGAAATTCATTGATGAAACTGTTCAAAAAGATTACGGCGAAATGGAGAATACCGCGCGTCAATACACCAAAGATGCCGAATACGTCAAGCAATGGGCGCAGGATAGCAATACACGCGCCGAAAAACTTTCCAACTCGATTCAAACGATGACACAGGCTATGAACGATATCGCCGCGGCTACAAATGAGACCGCAGTAGGAAACACCAATATAGCCGAACGCGTTGCGCAGATTGCCGAAAGTGCTCACGAAATTCAAGAAAAGATGAACGAATCCGAAGCCGGAGCAAAAAGACTCATGGAACAAGTCGACAAGTTCAAAATCTGATAACAACTTCGCAGTTAAAAAAACTCTCACTCTTTCCGGTGGGAGTTTTTTATTTCAAGCGGAAAATTTTTCATAAACCAAATTTATCATGACGAGCAATTTTGAGCCGAAAACGTCCATAAACAATATTTATCGATTTTGGCAAATTTCCGAGCGTCAACCCCGACATTCCATGAATCAGATTTATCGATGACCTCAAAAATCGCCCGAAATTCTCCATAATCTAAATTTATAATCCTGCGCAGATTTACACCATCGGAAATAAAAAAGTCGGGCAAAATTTTTCTGCCCAACTCGAAAATATTTCCAAACGTATCAATCGAAAATTTCACATGCACTGAAGAATATCGGAATCTCTCGCGCCGCACTCTCCGGACTGTCAGAGGCGTGGACGGCATTTTTACTTTTGCTTTCGGCGTAAAGTTTTCTTATCGTACCTTCTGCCGCTTCCACGGGATTCGTCGCCCCATTCAATGCACGTACTTTCTTTATCACATCTTCGCCACTCAATACCAACGCCATTATCGGAGCACTCGTCATGAACTCCACCAGCGAAGGATAATAGGGACGCCCGATATGTTCCGCATAATGTTTGGCTGCAAGTGATTCGGTCATCTGCATTACTTTTGCCGCGACAATTTTAAATCCTGCATCTTCGTACATCTTCAAGATATCGCCCGTGTGATTGCTCCCGAACGCATCCGGCTTAATCAGTACCAAAGTTTTTTCCATCAATTTTTTCTCCTCTCCTATACGTGCATTATTTATTGCCTTCAATATCACTCAACATCTCCATGAATTCGGGCGGAAATAAATCACTGTAGTTTTCGCCGATAAAATCCGTGAGGCGTCGCCAATATCTTTTGACTCGTTTTTCTGTGAAATAATCGAAGTAATACTCAACGGGAATATGGGCGGAAGTACCGATGTTATCGATAATCCTTGTGCGCATTTCCGTCGCCGTTACTTTCTGCAACAGATAATTCTTTAAGTCTATTCCTGCCGGAAAAAATTTCTCTTTGAAGTAAACCTGTTTGAAATCCATCAGTACATTTTCGAGCATCGTCAATTTTTTTCGGTCAGTCGTGACGCTGTCAAATACCTCCGCAAGACTTTTACTAGGTTCACCATCGTAATCCGTTACACGCTCAAACAGATAACCTTTGCCCAGCGACGTATTTACCTCACCGAAATACTTCGTAAGCAGTGTCATTGATTCCGCTCGTTTGCCCAATGTTCTGCGGTACTTCATTTCCCTATCAAAATCTTCGTCGGGCTCATTGCGTAAAATTTTTATGCAAAGATTTATATCTTCGGGATGAGCGTAAACTACTTTGTGTTTGCCTTCGCCTAAGTATAAATTACGATTCAAGATAATTTTTTCTGTGAGCATATTATTACCTCATATTAGAATCGCGCATCGGCTCATTGTTGTCATTGTAATTGTAGTCGCGGCTGTTAGTTGATTCGTGGCTGTCGTAATAATTATCGTGACTGTTAGTTGATTCGCGACTGTCGTAATAATTATCGCGGCTGTTGGTTGATTCGCGACTGTCGTAATAATTATCGCGGCTATTGGTTGATTCACGGCTGTCGTAATAATTATCGCGGCTGTTGATTGATTCGCGGTTGTCGTAACGATTATCGCGGCTGTCGGTTGATTCACGATTGTTATCTAATCGACTGTCGTTGTAACTTTCACGGTAATTTATCGCATTCTTATCACGTTCCGAATCATGATGCTTTCTTTCGTCAGTGCGTACGGGATTGCCGATATTATCCGCTCCTTCGGGTACATCACGCGCATGTGACGGAATTGATTCTCTATACTCCTTCGCATCACGTTCAAACCTTTTACGCAAATCCGGGTCTACTTTTACTCCGAGCGCATCGGCTACAGATATTCTCATCTGCTCCACATCGGGAATCCAATAACTGATATCGTCAATGTAGAGCGGATAGCCCGGCACCATTTCGGTATCAAGACCATTGGCGGCGGCTTCCCTGAGAGATCCGGCTATCTCCAATATCTGCCGCAATGACATATCTGTTTCTATCGCGTCCATTATCTCACGCGCTATCAACGGTATTCGTGTCACTATCTCGGGCGATGTTACTTTATCCATACATGCCGTCATAAATGCCTGCTGTCTGTGTACGCGCCCGATATCTCCTTCCGAATCACGATAGCGCACATATGTTACTGCCGTCTTCCCGTCCATATGCTGTTTGCCCGGAAAGAGATTGATAACAAGTCCGCCGTCATCATCCCACGGATCTTCATAGTACATCCTTTTTTCTACTTGAATATCTACTCCGCCGATTGCGTCGATTATCTTAACGAAACTGTTTGTGTCTATCGTTACGTAGTGATCTATATCAATGCCCAAAAAATTTTCTACGGTATTCTCTGCCAAATCTACTCCGCCGTAAGCATATGCCGCATTGATTTTGTCGTAGCCTCTGCCGCGCAATTTTACTCTTGTGTCGCGCGGTATCGATAACAATGTCGCTTGATCTGTATTCGGGTCTATCGTCGCTATCATCAATGTATCCGATCGACCTACATCATCTTCACGTCTGTCTACGCCCATCAACATTACCGTTACTTTATCCGTCGCCCTCAATAATTCTACTTCGTTATTATCGTCGTCATAGCTACTGTCTATCACATGCCGCGGCGGTTTATCGGAAAATATATCCGAGGAGGCAAGTAACGCACCGGCCGCCGCCGAACCTATGAAACACAACAGGACGAAAATTATCGACAGGCAACCGCGATTTTTCTTCGGTTTATTCGTATCATTGTTTGATTCCAAGGCAACACCTTCTTGATGTTTTTCGGTTAACCATTCTAACACGCATATTTTTTCGGCGCAATATTAAAAACAAGTTGCGGCGCAGAAAATCCATATATGCCAAAATATTTGTTGCCATGTTGACAAACGCTTTAAGATTAATTTATCGTTGACTTCGATTGTTATAACTCTAAATTTTGAGGAGATTAATTATGAGAAAAATTCTAACGGTGGACGTCGGCGGCACCTTCACCAAATACGCCGTCATGTCGGGCGACGAGGCTTTTACAATTACCGCACGAGCTAAAACACCGACAGTGCGAAAAAGTCATGAAGATTTTTTATCGGGGATTGTGAAAATTTTTAATCAATGCAACGACATTGAGGGAATCGGATTATCTTTGCCAGGTATGATTGACGTCCAAAAAGGTATTTGGATTTCATCGGATGCTCTGCCTTGTAACAATAATTCAAATATCGTCGAGGATTTACAAAAACTTTGCGGTGTACCCGTTACCATAGAAAACGACGCGAATTGTGCGGCATTGGCTGAAGCCGTTTCGGGTTCACTCAAGGACGTTAAGGAAGGTTTTGTCTTGGTCTTCGGGACGGGTGTCGGCGGTGCTTTCGTACTCGACAAAAAAATTTATCACGGTGCTCACAATTTCTCCTGCGAAGTTTCTTTTACTCTGAAAGATTTATACGGCGATGCTTCCGGAAAAAATTTCTACTCAAGGGATATCAGTGCCCTTGCTTTTCAAAAAACCTGCGCAGAAATTTTAAAGCAACAAGTCAACGGCGAAATGATTTTCGATTTGATTGAGCGCGGCGACGAAAAATTGACTGCGGCTTTACATCGTTTCGCTCATGCCATTGCCGTTAAAATTTTCAACCTGCAAATGTTATTCGATCCCGCAAGATTCGCAATCGGCGGCGGTATCAGTGCCCGTAAATCTTTTATCGACGCCATAAAATACGAAGTAAACAATTTATATGACAAAGCTCCGAAATATCTGCCGCGTCCCGATATCGTTCCCTGTCACTATCTTAACGACGCCAATCTTTTCGGCGCATTCTGTCATTACCTTATCACCGGAGGGGATTTGATTGATAAAGTTAATCGGCATTGAAAAAGTTTACGACAGTCCTTCGGGCAAAGTACACGCGCTCAAGGGAATCGATTTGGAAATAGCACGCGGCGAAATTTACGGGATAATCGGCTTGAGCGGCGCAGGTAAATCTACTCTCGTACGCTGTATCAATATGCTCGAACGCCCTACCGCAGGCACTGTCATTGTCGACGGGCAAGACATGACCAAATTAACCGAAAGCGAATTGCGTCAAGCCCGTAAATCTATCGGCATGATTTTCCAACATTTTAACTTGTTAAGCTCCGCCACAGTCTACGATAATATTGCTTTTCCGCTGAAACTTTCGGGCATGAACGATACCGATATCAAGAAAAAAGTTACTCCCCTACTCGAATTGACGGGATTAACCGATAAGGCTAAACAATATCCGGCACAATTGAGCGGCGGACAAAAACAACGTGTGGGCATCGCAAGAGCCTTGGCGAACAAGCCGAAAATTTTATTATGCGACGAGGCGACAAGTGCATTAGATCCCCAAACTACCAAATCAATTTTGGATTTGATTCATACCATCAATGAAACTTTGTCATTAACCGTAGTGGTCATAACTCACGAAATGCAAGTCATCAAAGATTTATGCGATAAAGTTGCAGTCATAAGCGACGGAGTAATTGCAGAACGCGGCAGTGTCTTGGATGTCTTCACAAATCCGCAACATCCTATTACCAAAGAATTTATCAGCGTACTTCTTTCAAACGATTTGCCCGTAGCTTTCCGCGGTAACGAAATATCACAGGACAGGACGCCCGACTCTTTACTTTTACTGCGGTTAACTTTCCTGGGCGAAACTGCCGATTATCCCGTACTCGCTCAAATGATTCGCAGCTGTAGCGGTATCGAATGCACTATGTTATTCGGCAATCTCGATGAAATTCACGGCGTACCTTTCGGGCGATTTATTATCGGTTTAAGCGGCAGTGACGAGGCTATCAGAGCCGCACAAGATTTTCTTAACGGTCAAGACGTTAAAGTAGAGGTGATTGGTTATGTCAGAAGAAATTTTGCCGCTGTTGACTAAGGCACTGGGCGAAACTGTTTACATGGTTATCGTGTCAATGGTAATAGCCTCGATAATCGGAATACCTTTGGGCGTCTTACTCCGTATTACCGCCAAAGGACAAATTTTAGAGAACGTCATTTTAAATCAAACGGTGGGATCTGTAGTAAATGCACTTCGCTCGATTCCCTTCATCATTCTGATGGTGGCAATAATTCCGTTAACGCGATTAATAGTAGGCAGTGCAATCGGGACGACAGCCGCAATAGTGCCGCTGGTTATCGCGTCAATTCCGTTTATCGGGCGACAGGTTGAAACGTCGTTAAAGGAAGTGCCCGCAGGTTTGATAGAGGCTGCGCAGGCAATGGGCGCAACTCCCTTCCAAATCATCAGCAAAGTTTTGTTACCGGAAGCAATGCCGGGTATCGTGTCACAGCTCACGACGGTAATAATTGCACTCGTAGGAGAATCGGCAATGGCAGGAGCAATCGGCGGCGGTGGTCTGGGCGATTTGGCTATTCGTTACGGTTATCAACGTTTCAGACCCGAAGTCATGTTGGCTACCGTTGTAGTGCTTATCGTTCTTGTGCAACTCGTTCAATTCGTCGGCAATACTATCGCCAAACGTCTTGATAAACGCTAAGGAGATTATCAAATCATGAAGGAAATATCTTTCGCAGAAATTGAGGGCGTAACGGTCGGCAATGCCCAAAGTAATGAAGGCAAGACAGGTGTTACGGTTTTGTGTTTCAAGGACGGAGCGAAGACGGGCGTTAATATCAGCGGCGGAGCACCTGCATCAAGAGAGACGCCCGTATTAAATCCCACGAAGGAAAATATCGGCATACACGCAATAGTATTTTCGGGCGGCAGTGCTTACGGATTGGCGGCCGCCGACGGTGTAATGAAATGCCTTGAGGATAATCAAATCGGTTACGATACAAGTTTCGCATTAGTCCCGTTGGTCGTGCAAAGTTGTATCTATGATTTGTCTTACGGTTCGGCAATGATTAGACCGACAAGCGATATGGGATATAAAGCCTGTCAAAATGCCTTGAGCGGAAATAATCCCGTCAACGGCTCGATAGGCGCAGGTACGGGCGCAACAGTCGGGAAAATTTTAGGTATGAAACAAGCTCAGAAAAGCGGCATAGGTTATTACGCCGTACAGGTCGGTAAATTGAAAGTCGGTGCCGTTGTCGTCGTCAATGCCTTGGGCGATATTTATTCCGACGGGAAAAAGATTGCCGGTCTTATGAACGAAAACCGTACCGATTTTATCGACAGCTCACACGAACTCTATCGTATATCCGAAGAAAAAGATTTGTTGTCACGTACCAATACGACTATCGGAGCAATTGTCACCAACGGCAATTTTGATAAGGCACAATTGACCAGAATCGCCGAACAAGCTACAAATGCCTACGCAAGATGTATTAATCCCGTGGGTACTTTGGCGGACGGCGATACCGTTTACGCCTCGTCTTGCGGTAATTTGATTAACGCCGATGTCAATATGATTGGAACTCTTGCCGCCGAAGTTTTGGCGAAGGCTATCAAAAATGCTGTCGAATACTCGCGAATCATTGACGGCGAATATCTCGGAAATATCAACAGTCAAAAATCATAAGGAGTGTAGAAAATGAATTGGAAGAAAGTTATATGCATAGCAGCGGCAATAAGCAGTTGCGCAACCTGCGCAGGAGTTGAAGCCGAAACAATTCCACAGGAACAACAGGCAATATCTAATCAACAGTTAGCGGATGCCGAAATGATGGCGTTGCTATGGATGAGGACGGCGGCAGAATATAGGGCTCTTTGCTATCAAGCTTATAACGCGGCATTGGCTCAAGTCGATAAAGCTATAGCCGATAAGAAACGTAAGAAAAAACCTTTGGCGATAGTTTTGGATTGTGATGAGACCGTTACCGATAACACTGCCGCAATGGCGTTGAGTACTGCCGAAGGTAACGGGGCTTTTACTCCTTTGTGGTGGCGTAATTCCGTGCACGCAGAAATATCGGAAGCAATGCCGGGAGCTCTTGATTTTCTTCGGGCTGTCGAAAAGCGCGGTGTTGCTATTTTCTACGTTACCAATCGATACAGCGCAATGAATTACGAGCAGACAATGAACAATCTCAAGGCTTTAAATTTCCCGTCGGTCGACGCTAAACATGTATTGATGATGGATGATTTGAAAGTCAGCGATAAACAACCGCGTTTTGATAAGATTGCCAAAAAATATGATGTAGTCGTTTACATGG
This sequence comes from Selenomonadaceae bacterium, assembly GCA_024698045.1. Classification (GTDB taxonomy): domain Bacteria; phylum Bacillota; class Negativicutes; order Selenomonadales; family Selenomonadaceae; genus Quinella. Next base: position 135,648 of record JAILRS010000018.1, on the reverse strand, counting down.
GCGATAATGTGGGCGATTTCCCTTTGAAGACGAAAGGCAAAAGTCTTGACGAACGTAGTGACATCATTGATTCGGCGAAGAAAGATTTCGGTACGCGCTATATCATTTTCCCGAATCCTGCATATGGTTCATGGGTTTCGGCTTTATCCAAAGACTATTTGACGATGACGCCCAATCAACGCGCTCAATTTTTCAAAGAGTTTTTGTCGAAGGGAATCAGCGCGGAAACCAAACAGAAGTACGACAACGAAAAAAACAAGCCCCTTTGACGACAAAATTTAATCTCCGAAACAAAAATACCCGGTAATTCATTACGCTTCCGTTATCCGTTTGAATTTATCGCCGTACGCTATCGCCAAATTCTTCCTCATGTTTGCGAAGTAATTCAAATTCTTTTCGTCGTTAATAAATTTTTCGGCGGCGTCGCGTGCTTGCAGTAAAGTATCCACATCGCGAAAGACATCGGCTATCTTCAAATCGGGCAAACCATGCTGTGCCTCCCCGAAGAATTGTCCTGCCCCACGCATCTTCAAATCGTATTCCGCTAATTTAAATCCGTCGTTCGTAGACTCTAAAATTTTCATTCGCTCATTGCCGTCACTTGCCTTACCATCCGAAATCAGTAGGCAAAAAGATTTATCCGCACCGCGCCCGACACGTCCTCGCAATTGATGCAGTTGCGCCAAGCCAAATCGTTCGGCATGTTCCACTACCATTACTGTTGCATTCGGTACATCAACTCCTACTTCTATTACCGTTGTCGCTACCAATACTTTTATTTTCCCGTCGCGGAATTCTTCCATGATTGTTTCTTTTTCGCGCGGCTTCATTCTCCCGTGTAACAGTCCGCATTGTATATCTCGCAAAATCCCGTTGCTTAACATATCAAATACTTCTACTGCCGGTTCTATATCCGACAGCCTATTTGATTCACTGCGCTCTATCAGCGGACACACTATATATGCTTGTCGTCCCGATAATACTTCGCTACGGACAAATTCGTATACTTTATCACGGGCGTCCATATTCACTGCTTTTGTTTTTATCGGCTTGCGACCCGGTGGCATCTCCTTTATCAGCGAGACATCTAAATCGCCGTAGACTGTCAAAGTCATTGTGCGCGGTATCGGTGTCGCCGTCATTACCAACATATCCGGCATCAGATTTGATTTCTTCTCCAATGTTGAACGTTGCGCCACTCCGAATCGATGTTGTTCGTCCGTGACTACAAGCCCTAATTTCGCGAAGCTTACTCCCTCCTGAATCAGCGCGTGTGTACCTATTACTATATCTATCTCCTGCGCAGATATCTTTCGATAAATTTCTTCGCGCATCTTCGTTGAGCGTGTAACTTTGGCGGTAAGTAAACCTACTCGAATCCCTAATGACGTCAGCAATGCCGCAAATTTTTCGTAGTGTTGTGCCGCTAAAATTTCGGTCGGTGCCATCATTGCTCCTTGATACCCGTTTTCTACCGTCTTGACCAATGCCAATAATGCCACTACCGTTTTGCCCGAACCTACATCACCTTGAATCAATCTGCGCATCGGGATTTTCCTTTGCATATCTTTACTCACTTCGTCGAAAGTTTTCTGCTGATCCTTCGTCAATTCAAACGGTAATTTGCTGCGAACACCCTCGACAAGTGCTCCGTCTTCCGCGTGATTGATTCCTAATCTTTCATCCTGAGTTTGCATCTTTATCAGCATCAAACCGCATTGAATCATGAACAGTTCATCAAAGGCAAGACGTCGCCGAGCCGCATTTAATTCCGATAAATTTTTCGGGAAGTGTACATTTCTCATCGCCGTATCAAGCGATATCAATTCCCGTTCGGCTATAATATTCTGCGGTAAAATTTCCTGCAATCGCGGCATCGAATCCAATAAATTTTTTATCGCCGTACGTAATATGTTTTGACTGATTGCCCCCGTCGACGAATATATCGGAGTTACTCCCAACGGCGGTTCTTCATGCTCATCCAATATCGTAAAATTTTGTATCTGATTGACCGATAAACCGATTGGCGACCATATATCTTCCTTCGCCTTACCTATTACCAACAGCCGCATGCCGTCCCGTAATTTATTCAACAGATATTCTTTGTTAAACCATGTCAACTGTACTTCGCCCGTATCGTCGTAGAGTACCGCCGTGATTATTTTCAAACCCCGTGCCGTATCTCGTCCCGTCAATCCGTATATTTTCCCCACAAGTAATACCGTCTCACCGATTACTATATCTCCTATCTTCGTCAGCGAGGTATGATTCTCGTATGTCCGCGGATAATGTGTCAGCAAATCATATTTCGTGAAGATATTCAATTTCTCTAGTGACTTCGCTCTTTTCGCACCTACCCCCTTGACATACATTACGTTATCGCTCAAGTCAAATTCTTTATAACTCACTGCTTAGCCTCCGTCTTTTTTACTCGAATTATATTTCAGTGACGGCGGTATTTCAACTTCATTGATTCTGCCCGGGTTATATGTTATAAATTTCGCGAGGAGTGATAACATTGAAGAGCGAAGGAATAAAAGTAGCATGCGAAAATCGTAAGGCACGGCATGATTATTTCATTCATGAAACGTACGAGGCAGGAATAGAATTGCAAGGCACCGAGGTAAAGAGTTTGCGTGCAGGTAAGGCAAATTTGCGCGACAGTTACGCCGAAGTAAAGGACGGCGAAATTTTTGTCGAACATCTACACATTAGTCCGTACGAACAGGGAAATATTTTTAATCACGATCCTTTACGGCGTAGGCGGTTACTTCTGCATAAGCGCGAAATACTCAAATTGTTTGGTAAGACACGCGAAAAAGGTTTCACACTCGTACCGCTGAAGATTTACTTCAAACAAGGACGCGCCAAATTGGAATTGGCACTGGCAAGCGGTAAACATAATTACGATAAACGCGCGGCATTGCACGAGAAGAGCGCACAAAGAGATATCGAAAGAGCAATGAAAGAGCGTACACGCTGAGGAGGATTTTTTTTGGAAGTAACGGAACTTTTCGCCCGAGGCGGCGCGGTTATGTATTTGCTGTTAATCGGTTCGATTGCGGTCGTCGCCATTGCTATTGAACGTTTCAGATTTTACAGCTATGCATCTCACGACAGTCAAACTTTTCTTTCGGGCTTGAGAGGGCGATTAAAAAGTCAACGCGCCGAAGAAGTTTTGAATTACTGTGCCGCCGAAAAATCTTGCGTTGGTCTCGTAGCTGTTGCCGGAGTTCGTGCCGCCGTTCACGGCGAAGATATCCAAACCGCTTTGAATATCGCTTACGACGAAGAGGCAATGAAATTACGGGCGCGATTGAATTACCTGTCGATGATTGTCACTCTTGCTCCGCTACTCGGTTTATTGGGTACCATCTCCGGCATGATTGATTCCTTTAACATCTTCAGCGTACAGGCAGGACAACCACTTGCGATAACGGGCGGCATCGGCGAAGCGTTAATAGCTACGGCGACCGGATTATGTGTGGCAATCGTCGCGCTTATTGTCCATACCTACTTTGCGCAGAAACTCGACGAAAATTTGACGGAACTTGATAAAACGGTAAGCATAGTAATCGGCGGAATCGGAGGGCGTAATCATGAGACGCCGTGACTTCAGGGAGAAAAGACAGCCCCTTGTAATGATTATCCCGATGATTGATATCATGCTTTTCCTACTGGTATTCTTCATGATGAGCACGATTTACATGCAGACGAATACGATAGCGGTTAGTCTGCCCAAGACGAGTAGCGCGGCGCAGGAGACACGACCGAAAATTTTGGCGATTACCGTGACTGCTCACGGCGAAATTTTTTTCGACAAGGAATCAATAACCAATGAACAATTAATCGAAAAAGTACGGGCGGCGATTCAATCCGATAACGATACTGTATTTGTACTGCGTGGCGATAAAGATGCGCGGTATGAAAGCGTAGCGGCTGTATTGGATACTTTGAAACAATCGGGAGCCCGACGCGTTTCCATCGCCACCGAAATAAAATGATAAGTGAATTAATTTTTGACGAGACCTTAGCAGGTCTTTTTTTTTACGATACCCTGCGCAGATTTGGAAAATTTAGGGTTGATGATAAATTTGGCTTATGGAAAATTTGTGGCGATTTTTGAGGTCATCGATAAATCTGATTCATTAAACTCCCAGGGTAACGCTCGGGAAATTGTCAAAATCGATAAATTTGGTTTATGGATGTTTTCGGCTCAAAATTGCCCGTCATGATAAATTTGGTTTATGATTTTTTCGGAAGGTTGAAATAAAAAAAGTCCGGCAATGTTAAAGAAACAGCCGAAACTTTACGCGGTTATGATAAATTTTTAAGGTTTGATAACGCCGATTTTGACAAGGTAAGTGTAAATTCCGCTGTCCTCATTTGAATCGGTGACGGCATGAGCAAGTTTTTTGACGTCATCGGGTGCGTTTCCCATTGCAACACTTTGGGGAATCAGCTGTAACATTTCGACGTCGTTGTAGTTATCGCCGAAGGCAATGGCGTCATCGAGTGTGAAGCCGTAGTGTTTCAATAGAATTTCGATTCCCGTCGCTTTGGAGATGGATTTATCGGTAATTTCGAGCAGATGAGGAGCGGAGCGCACGACGTTAAGGGCAGGGAATTTTTTACCGAGTTGTGATTCCATATCTTTGCAGGTCGGCGGATTGCAGATAATCATAATTTTATTGGGTAAAATATTTTCGGCAAGCAAGTTATCAAAGGAATGAATTTGCGCGGTTGCCTTGGTGATTTTAATTTCGTGTTCTATTCGTTCATCGACAGACTCGACGAACCAACGACGCCCGGCATAGTAATTTACGGAAATATCTTGCCAAGATTCTTTCATGACCGCCAGAATATTTTTAGCGTCGTCGAGTGAAATTTTTTTATCGAAAATAATTTGTTCGTCTTCGGTGAGTACGAGACCGCCGCCGTAGCTGATAACGGGCGTGTGTGCCATTGCGATTGCATCGGTTATCGGGTAGATAGCCTCGGGCATACGCGCCGATACGAATACGAATTTTAAACCCTGCGCCACAACCGATTTAGCGGCTTTTGCGGTTAATTCGGTCGGCGTCTTATCATTTTTGAGAAAAGTACCATCGATATCGGATAAAATTATTTTTATCATGATGAACCTCCGCAGAAATTAAATTTGGTTTTTATCGTCGACAGTTTTACGGGTCAAAACGATAGTGACGACAACTTTATCGCCAAGCAAATCATCGGTGTACATTTGGGAAAAGATTTTGACGTCATCGGGCAGAAGTTTGTAAATGAAATCGGTAGCTCTATCGATATCTTTGCGCGATACGGTATTGCCGGCGGCGCAACGGATAAAAACTCCCGAGGCATTAGCGAAATCATCGGGTGTGAAGAGAATAAAATTAGTCGCCGCAGTTATAGCTTCGAGCATTGTCGCGCCGTAACCGTAACCGAAATTAGCGCAACCCCATTTGCATACCAAAAGACTTTCTTCATCATCGGTAATCTCCTCGAGGAATAATTTGACGCCGTGATAAAAAATATCATCAGCCAAATCAAACAGTTCGCTTACTGCCACTTGCTGTTGATTCAATCGGGAGAGTAATAATTTTTCGGAAGGAACAGTGAAAAGAGAATCGACATTGCCGACAAGATTAGCCAAAGTATATTGAGCATTATCCTTACGGCGTGAAGTCTCCAAAACGAAGGGGCTTGACATGAAGGCGACGACGACGGCATTAATATATTTAGCGCAGGATAAAATGACGGGAATAATTTCTTTAGCGACACTGCTACCCAAACCGCCGACCAGAAAAATTAATTTGGCATCCTCGAGAGTATCGGCTACTTTGCGGTAAATGGTTGCTCTATCCAGATTGAGAAAGATATTTTTCTTCGCCATACTGGTCAGCAAAATATTTTCGTCGGCACCTACGCCGATATATTCCACGTTCTTATTTTTGCCCAAGTCTTTTGAAATCATTTTGGTAATAGCCTGAGCACCGCCGTCGCCCAAGCCGAAGATTTTTATCTTGAAATTAGCCATAAATATTCCTCGTTCCTAATCGCTTTGCCAAACGGTTTTAGTCAAGACATCTATGCATGAAATTTTACCATCGGGCAGGAATGAACCTGTATCCATGAGAGTAATTTTATTGGGCAACAGAATCGGATAATAACAATTATCCTCTATAAACGATGTAGGCGTATGACCGCAAACTATATTAGCGGAGCCGTTATAGCCGTTATAAAATTTCTCACGAATCCATAACAAAGATTCTTCATTCTGTTCGGCGAGCGGCACATTTGGTTTCAAACCGGCATGAACGAAAATATATTCTTCGTCGTCAATGAACATGTGATGATAATAAGGTCTTTCGTTAATGAAGGTAAATGCACGTTTGAGAGCATCGGGACTGCGTAACTGCCAAACCTCGAGTTCCTTTTTGGTTTTATTTCCGCCGTTGGGTAACCAAATAAATTCGGCACCGTCGGACAGGTAATAATTAAGCATCATTTGTTCATGATTGCCGCGCAAAGCCACGACATTATTTTTACGACTCATTTCCATAGCCCAACGAAGACACCGAATATTATCTTCGCCGCGATCTATATAATCGCCGAGCAAAATCAGAAAATCTTTGGTTTCGTCAAAATTAACTTTGTGAATAAGCGACATGAGTTTTGAAAATTTGCCGTGGATATCGCCTATTGCCAATATTCGCCGATAATTCATATCTTGCCTCCGTTTTCTCGGGTAAGTCATTTTGCATATTGCGATTAAATTTCTGTCAATGTGTCGAATTTCCTGCCGTGGTTTTGGGGGTTGAATCAAATTAAGCAGTGAGGGAAGAGTACCGATAAATTCAAGGAAGGGAGTGATAAAAATGTCTGATAATGCTGTTAGACTCGACAAGTTTTGTATTGGTAATATGGTTGAAGTGATGGAAGATTTAGAGCGACGCGCGGAAGATTTACGGTGTGAAAAAAGTTATGCTGAAATATTGGCGGAGGCACGTGAAGGAATAGAAAAGACATCGCCGCAAGATATGACGCTTGACGAATACAAGGAGTATATAGAAAGCAAGTTACAAAATATCGGTCGGCACTACACACGGCATCGCGACAACGTAACGATAGTGATATCGGATTCGGGATATCAAGCAATGCAACGCGATTCGGAATACGAGGCATGGGTAATAGAGACGGTGAAGAAGGACTTGAGTTGTCCCGATTACCTTTGCGGCTATCCGGGCACATACGGCAGAAATGAAGTGATACAATTTGGGGCGACACGTGAAGAATATCGGGGACAATCCTACGCGATAAGCAAAAATGACAGTAGGAATACGAATGAAGAGGAAAGTTATTGGTCGCGGCGTCTCGACAGATTGAAGGCACGATTGAAGGCGGAACAAGAATGGTTTGAGCACGAACAGATATTGAAATCGTCAAGTGATGAATATGCGCAACTTGAGGCGATAAGACGGGCGGAAGAGGCTTTAACGAATCCGGAAATGCCTGAAATACCGATAACGGGTGTGCCTGCCAATTTCCTGTTGAGTATGTTGACGACTGCGGATAAAAAATAATCTGCGCAGGAGTAAATAAAAAATCCCTCACGACGGAGGGATTATCATTTTTATGATTGGTGTGCTCGGCGGGAGTCGAACCCACGCCTTCAGCTCCGGAGGCTAACGTCCTATCCACTGGACTACGAGCACGATAAAAGCCTTAAGAATTTTTCATAGCCTTGAGGAGTTGGCGAGTATGTTCGGCGACATCCTCGGGCGTGATATCCTTTCTGCGTGCGATACCGCTATCGATAGCCGCCTTAGCGACAGCCGCCGCGACGGTGGGGGCAACGCGTTCATCGAAAGGATTGGTGATGACATGTTCTTCGTTCAATTCTTTTTCGTCAACCAAAGAGGCAATAGCATAAGCCGCGGCGATTTTCATATCTTCATTGATATCGGTGGCACGAACATCGAGTGCACCGCGGAAGATACCGGGGAATGCAAGCAGATTGTTGACTTGATTGGGGAAATCACTGCGACCGGTAGCAACGACGCGCGCCCCTGCTGCCTTCGCCAAATCGGGCATTATTTCGGGAGTGGGATTAGCCATCGCGAAAATAATTGCGTCTTTGTTCATAGTCTTTACCATATCTTGAGTGAGCAAATTAGCCTTCGATACGCCGATAAAGACATCGGCACCAGGGATAACGTCGACGAGTTGACCGGCTTCCTTATCGAAATTGGTAACCGCCGCGATTTGGTCTTTGTAGGGATTCATACCCTTACCGCGACCTTCGTAAATTGCGCCGGTGGAATCGCACAGCAAAACATTTTTCGCGCCCATCTTCTGAATAAGATAGGTTATCGCCATACCTGCCGCGCCTGCTCCGTTGACGACGACTTTAATATCTTCAAATTTCTTGCCGATAAGACGAAGAGCATTGATGAGAGCGGCGGCAACTACAATAGCGGTACCGTGTTGATCGTCGTGGAATACGGGGATATCTACGGAATCTTTCAAAGCGTGTTCGATGTCGAAGCATTCGGGAGCCTTGATATCTTCAAGATTAATACCGCCGAAGCTGGGAGCCATCAACTGAATGGTCTTTATGATATCGGGTACGCTCTTTGTGTCTAAGCAAATAGGAATAGCGTCGACACCTGCGAAACCCTTAAACAAAATCGATTTACCTTCCATGACGGGCAAACCTGCGCCCGCGCCGATATCGCCCAAACCGAGAACGGCAGTACCGTTAGTGACGACGGCGACGAGATTGCCGCGATTGGTGTAGTCGTAAATTTTATCAAAGTCGTCTTTAATTTCAAGACAGGGAGCGGCTACGCCCGGTGTATATGCAAGAGTTAAATCCTTAGCTGTTTCGAGCGGCACTTTACTTCTGACTTCAAGTTTGCCGCGTTTATCTTTATGGAGGGCTAAAGCTTCCTTGTCGACGTTTGCCAATTAAATTCATCCTTTCAAAACTACTATGTGTGATAACTGCCGATTATTATATTCATCCTCCCGAATAATTTCAACCCTGAATGCGCGTGAATACAATATTTTTTGCCGTCAACAGTTCTCGGGGAAAATTAACGTGCAAAATTTTGTATAATGATACTACTATAGTTAACGTAGCGAAGGAAAGAAATTTAATCTGACGGACAGAATTAAGGGAGTAATCGAATTATGTACGGCACGGGCACGAAAAAAATGCTTAACATTATGATTCTGAAGATATTGGAAAAACATTCCGATGAAGAACACACATTGACGCAGAAAAAAATCGTGGAGCTTTTGGATAAGGAATACGGAATGAATTGCGACAGACGATCTGTCAAAGCAAATATAATTTCGCTGAAAGAAATGGGCTACGATATACATCTGCCCGATGACGACGACGAGCAACGCAATCCGAAGAATAATATTTATATTTGTCACGAGTTTGAAGAGGCCGAATTGAGACTTTTGATTGACAGCGTACTTTTCAACAAAAATCTTTCCAGAATGCAAGCCAAACATCTGATTAGTAAGTTACAAGGTTTGGCATCAAAGTATTTCGACAAAAAAATCAATCACGTTTACAATCTGCCCGAATTGCAACACTCCGATAACAAGCAAATTGCTTTGAATCTCGATACACTCAACAACGCGATTACGGAAAAGAAAAAAGTTTCGTTCGTCTATAACAGTTACGGCACGGATTTTAAATTGCATCCGCGCAGAGAAAGACTTTACATAGTCAGTCCTTATCAAATGGCGTGGTCTAACGGTCACTATTACTTGATTTCCAATACCGAGGAATACGATACGATTTCGCAGTATCGGATAGATAAGATAACGAATATGAACATACTTGATGAGGATGTAAAGCCGAAGGAAAAGATACCGGCGTTTGTCAACGGATTCAATTTGCCGAAGCATATGGCGGAAAATATATATATGTTCGGCGGCAAAAGTATCTGGGTAAAATTTTGGACAACCGAAACCATGATGGATAATCTGATAGATTGGTTCGGGAAGAATTTCAACATAATGGAGAATAATGACGGGAAAATTTTAATCGGTGTGAAGGTAAACGCGATGGCAATGAGATATTGGGCATTACAGTACGGCGAAAGTATCGAAGTCATCGAGCCGAAATATTTACGCGATAAAGTAAGGGACGCCGCCAAAAAGATTGTCGAAACTCACAGCTGAAAATTTTTCGGCGCGACGGTATTAATTTATGTTGATTTATATGCTTTAAGATGATAACATGTACCAGAAATTTTAATTGCTTGACTTGCAATAATGAAAAAAATCTGCTAAAGTTTGGGTACGGGATCATGCGAAGATTTTTCGGAGTAAAAAATTTTATAGTTCGTTAAAAATCCTCTAATTATCTTCAAATATAATTCCCGTTAATTCCATAGAAAGATAAACGCCACAGAGCCGAAGGACTGTCCCCGCAGTTTGGTCGGCACAAAATATTTTGCGGTGTCCACCAAACGCCGTATCAGAGGGTGATATATGGATAAATAAATTATCTGGTTAAACGACAACAAAGGCGGAGGCAGAGGATGTCTCCGTCATTTTATTTCGGTATAGATTTTTTTTGAGGAGAGGATTTAAATTGAGTAATTTGACATTGAATCGCGCCAAAGAAATTTTGAGTAAACATACGACCGAATCGCATCTGTTTGTCCACGCGGCGGCGGTCAGCGCGGCGATGGGAGCACTCGCCGAACATTTCAATGCCGATAAAGAACATTGGGCGGCAATCGGTTATCTGCATGATGTTGATTTTGAAAAATTCCCCGAAGAACATTGTCAACATGTGCGCGAACTTTTGGAGCCGGAAGGAATTGACGAAGAAGATATCAAGACAATAATTTCGCACGGCTACGGTTTGACGGGTGCCGATATTAAGCCCGAGACCGATTGTCAAAAATCTCTGTTCGCCGTCGACGAATTGACGGGTATCGTCCATGCTTACGCCTTGATGCGTCCCGAAAAAATGGAAGGTATGAGCGTTAAGAGTTTGAAGAAAAAATTCAAAGATAAAAGGTTCGCAGCCAAATGTAATCGTGAAGTGATTCAGCGCGGCGCGGATGATTTGGGAATGGATTTGAGTTTGTTAATGGAACTGTGCATAAAGGGAATGACCGAACGAGCCGACGAACTTGAACTTTGATTGCGGAAAATAATCAGGAGGTAAAATTATGCGCAGAGAAGACAGAGAATACGGCAAGCTTGTTCAGGACATAAAGAATTTTATCACTGAGTTTTACGAATCAAAATCGTTGGGTTTCTCAACTGACATATTTGAAAACACATCCGCACCTACTACAAATTCTTCGGGAATAATCGGGATGATAAAAAATATCTTCGCCAAAAAAGAAGATACCTTCTCGGAAAAATTATTGAAGTTGATTGAAACGAAAGGCGATAAATCTTCCGAAGTATATAATCGCGCAGGAATTACCAGGCAACACTTTTCCAAAATAAAAAAGAACGCCGATTATCAACCGACGAAAGAAACTGCATTGGCTTTTGCGCTTATCCTGCATTTGGATTTAGATGAGACAAAAGATTTAATAGGAAGAGCAGGATTTACTTTGTCGCCGAGCAATAAGCGCGACTTGATTATAGAATATTTGATTCAGCGGAAAATTTTCGATATAGACATTGTGAATGATGTCTTGTATGACTTTGAGTTTTCACCGCTGACGAATAAGCGCGAATGACTTTTAATTCAAGGTTTGGATAACAAAATCGCGCCGAACTCGTCCGTAGCCGTTTTCAACGCGCAAAAAATAAAATGCCTTCCTACTGTATTCGGTGACGGGATTATCGTCGCCGGTTTTTTCTTTATACGTCAGAGTATTTTCGGCATGTGCGGAAGTAAAGCCGAATAAAATTTTCAGCGGTAATTGTTTACCTCTGCGCGGCAAGATAGAATCATCGACAATGTTCAGCGGAAAATAATTGCCGTCAACCTCGACAAGCAACATCGGCGCAATACCGTTGACGAAAGTATTTTGCGGCGGCATCGCAAGTCGATAATCGCCGTCGGGCAACGCAATGACTTTACCGTTATCAATGTAGCCGATTGCGTTTGACGGAATAATTTCTTCGTGCCAACTGGGTGGCGTATCGGATTTCGGCGCGATAACCGTAATGACAGCCAACATTGCGAAAATGACACTCGTTATGAAATAAAACTTCCGCGAAAATTTTTGGAACGCCTTTTTTTCGGCAGACCAAAACTTTTTCAAGTCGGCATCAAAATTTTTCATTCCGTAACTTGTCCGGGGAATACCTGCGTGTTTGAATTTTTCGCGATATCATTCACGACATCTTTATCGGGTTTACCTAAGACCCAACCGAGAATTTTTATTTCGGCATGTGTAGCGATTTTCATGTCGCGAACATTGCCCGAGGAAAAACAAATCTTTTTGTAATTCTCCAACGTCAAATTATATCGCGCCGTGACTTCCTGTAACGTACGCAATTTGTTCGGCGGATTCTTGTAGTTATTCAACATCTCCATGACTTCGGGCGGTAAATCCTTAGGCAACTTTAATTCTGCCATCTTTCTTCCTCCTCCAACTCAAATAAACGAAAATTATTGCGGCAATCGCAAACGCAATCACACTTGTAACCTGCGCAGATTTCAGAATGCCGAAAACTTGTTGAGTGTAATCGCCGCGCAAAAATTCCAAAGCGAATCGCGCCGCCGCGTATAACATGACATAGACTAAAAAACATTGTCCCTTAACGTAATCGGTACAACGGAAAATCAACAGTAGGGCGAAGATAACGATATCAAGTTGACATTCCCAAACTTCCGCAGGAAAAAGCGGATTAGCTCCGTACGTACGGAAGGCAAGAGTAGTTTCGGGATAAATAATGCCGAAATCTCCGCCCGTAGGTGCGCCGAATGCATCGCCGTTCAAAAGATTTGCGCAGCGTCCCAAAGCTTGACCGAGAACAATCGCAGGACAAAGGATATCGGCAAGATGAATCACATCCAAATTATTTTTCTTGGCGTAAATCGCGCCGGCCGTCACGCCCAAAATTATTCCGCCTTGAACAGCCATGCCGCCCTGCCATACGTTTAAAATTTCGTCGAGATGATTTTGATAGTAATGCCAATCGAAAAAAAATACATCCCAAAGTCTCGCGCCCAACAAGCCGAAGAATCCGCCGATTAATCCGATATCAATCAGAAATTTTTCGTAGCCGCGCCCGTCGCTTTTCGCCAAAAAATATCCGACACCCGTCGCCAAAAATATCGACAGTGCCAATACAACGCCGTAGGATCTTATCGGAAAATCGCCGATGTAAAACAGATATTGATGCACAAAAAATCTCCCCGTTAAATTAAAACCGTTGACGCTTATCCGCCGTTATCCTCGAGAATTTTTTTTCTGATAACGCCATGCCCAAAAAATTAACACTATTGCCAAAATCACGGCAATAACTATTCTGGTAATGTCCTGCTCTTGCAAAATCGCGTCATGCCCGATTATCGCCTCAATGCTCGTCGACGGGAATTTGCCGATTAGCGACGACAGAAAATAATCAAACAAAGTTATCGAGCTCAAAGCTCCTGCCGCATTCAAAATACCACTTGGAATGTACGGAACCACACGCGCAATTAACATGACCGTAAAGCCGTTACGCGAACTGTATTTATCAACCGAAGTCAGCATTTTATGTTTGGCTATGAATTTTTTCGCCGAATCGCGGAAGAAAAATCGCAGGAGTTGAAAACTGATTGTCACGCCTATTGTTTCGGCGATAACCGATAAAATTATCCCCGGTACGATTCCGAAAATCAAAGTGTTCGCCGTAGAAAAAATTATCGCGGGCGGAAATCCGATTGCGTTCACAAACATTGTCAGCAAGAAACTAAAGACGATTGCCATCGAGCCGTAGCCCCTGATATAGTTCGCCGTCTCGACTATATCGCCGCGCGACAGTAAATCGAAAATCTCGGGCAAAAATTTCGGCTCGATTAGGTGAATACCTACAAATAACGCCGCTATCATTAAGGCAACAATGATTTTTATTTTAACCATGTAATTTGTTCTGTCCTCGATAAAAAATTTTCGCAGTCATTATATCATGTTCGTCGCGCCGTTGCTACTTAATTATACGTTGCAATTTATTCTACCCTTTGGTACACTTGAAAAACATTTTGTTCAAAGGAGAATCATAATGGCACGTCAAACGAAGAAGATAGCGAAAAAAATTCAGCCCAAGAAAGTTGAGCCCGAAGATAAAAACAAAAAGCCGGCGCGAACCGGCAGAGATTATTTGTTGATTGTAGTTTTATCGTTGACTTTGGTTTTCTTAATCTTTGGTTGGGAAAATTTCACGATGGCAAATCGCGGTCTGTATCTTGCACTACTCGGATCTTTGACAGCGACCTACATCCGTCGCAATTATACTTTATCCGAAGTGCATGACTTATGGGTAGAGCGTGCGGGCTACGCATCAATGTTTATCGCGATAATTCTTTTCGCTTACGTCGTCTATCAACAATATTTTGCTTGAAAAATTTTCGTCAACCTCAATCCTCTTTCGGGAGGATTTTTTATTTTGCCGAATCTTCACGGCGCATCAGTAGGAAACAGTAATCCGATAACCTGTTCAGGAAAATTTTGTTTGATTCGTGTACATGTTCACTCTTCGCCAATTCGCAAGCTAATCTTTCCGCGCGACGTGTTATCGTTCGAGCCAAATCCAAAAACGCGCCGCCTTTCGACGAACCGGGGATTACAAATTCTCTCAACGGCGGTAATGAACTTTGAAGTGTATCCATTTCCGTTTCCAATTTATAGACATCATCTTCGGTTATCGTCGCGTCACGATTCAAACTTGCGAAATCCGCCATCAACCGCGGTAAAAGTTTCTGCAGAGTAAAAATTTTTTCCCGAACATCATCATCGATAACGAAGGCGCGAGCAATCCCTAAGGCAGAATCAATTTCATCAATCGCACCGTAAACCTGTACGCGCAGAGAATTTTTTTCGACGCGTTCGCCCGTATATAAACCCGTTAAACCTGCGTCGCCCGTCTTCGTGTAAATTTTCATCTTGATTGTCGCTCCCTCGATTATAAAATTTTTACGCCGAAATTATCCGATAAGTACCTGCCCGAAATAAACGACAGCCGCCATGAATATTACGAACGGTATATAAACTTTCACGGCGAAAGATAAAAGTTGCGAATCGGCACCTTTCACGCCGATAGCCGCCGAGCCGATTGCGATTGACAACGGCGATATCATTTTACCTGCGCAAGCACCCGTAGCATTGGCAGCCGCTACCCATGCTTGAACATCGGGCGACGCGCCTATTGCTTGACTCGCTATGACTTGCAATTTGCCGAACAGAACGCAACTGGATGTAGCCGAACCGGTAATGTAAGTACCGACCGAACCTAAGAATGCCGCAATCGCAGGATAAGCAGTACCGGTTGCCGCAACTGCAGTATCGGCAATTTGTCCCGTCATACCGCTGTAGCCCATTACTTTCGCCGTCGCTATGACCGCGATTATCGTTAGTATCGTGAATTTCAAACCGTTAATTGTTTTCTTCAGTACGCCAAACATTTCGCCGAAACTTGCGCCTTGTTTACTGCCTGCTATGAACGCCGCCAGCATTATCAGAACGCCCGGAGTATTAATCCATACAAAGGTATAGGGCGAACCGCCTTCGCCCGTGTAAATCGGTACACTGGTCTTGAATACCATCAATGCCTCATTAATCGGCGGAACAAGTTTACTGGTGAACAACAGGAAGAGAAATATCAATATGAACGGCAAACATGCATTGATACCTTCCGACATTCCGATTTTATGGTCTGTATGATCGGGCATTGCGAATTCGGGATCGTTAAGCGGAAATTTTTTCGCGATGAAAACGATTGTGCCCATGGTTGCAATAGCACCCGCGACAACAGCAAGTTCGGGACCTACGAACATTGACAAAACCAATTCGGGAATAAAGAAGGATAAACCTGCGCCCAAACACATCATCGTCATACCGCGCAGAGCCTTCATGCCGCCGCCCGTTACAATGACCATCAGCCACGGACAAAGTAAACTTAATACGCCCAATTGAATCGAAGTGTATGTGGCAAGTTGAACGGAATCAAAACCGGTGACACTCGCCAAAGTCACAAGGGGTATACCGATTGAGCCGTAAGCGGTGGGAACAGAATTGGCGATAAGACAAACCGACACGGAAAGAATCGGATTGATGCCGATACCTGCCAACATACCGGCAGGAACCGCGATAGCCGTCCCGAAACCTGCCATGCCCTCGAGGAAGCCGCCGAAGCCCCAACCGATTAACAGAATCAAGACACGTTTATCGTGACTGACACTCGTCAACATGTCTTTAATCGTATCCATTGCCTTTGTGTGCAACGCCAGATTGTAAGTGAAGATAGCCGCGATAATGACAAGAGAGATAGGCCAACACGCCAGCGCAATGCCCTCCAAAACTGCCTCGACAGCTCGCGCCGCTTCCATACTCCAAACCTGAGTACCTGCCGCCAACGAAATTATCAACGCGATAAGACACGCTTTCCACGACGACATTTTGATAATGCTGAGCGCAATCACCAACCATAATATCGGTGACAGCGCAAGTAAAAACATCAATTTCCACGCCCCCTAAGTTAATAAAAAATAATTGCCTTGCAACGTTTTTCTATAGTGGTTGAATAAATTCCTGCCGCTCGAAAATTTTATATTCAAGCCAAAAATTAAATCCCTCCGCAACTTCAGAGGGATTTTTTTACGCGGAAAATCTATTGTCAAATAAAATTCCGCCCGAAATTTATTTTGAATTGGCGTCTAACTTTTTGCTCGGTTTTAAACTTTCGACGGGCGCATTAACAAATTGGGAAATCGCCGCGAAAGTAACATCGTAGTTATCGATAAAAGTCGTGTGCCAAGCTTTGGGGACGACGCACAGCCGAGAATTTTCTATCAACTGATGTGCCGCCAAAACCGTCGCGACGGGTGCATGATCGTCTTCATCGCCGACAATCAACAGTACGGGACATTTTATCGCGCTAAAAGTTTCTTCGCCTACCGATTGATTGTGCCAGAACTTCATATAGTCATTCAAAAATTTTTCCCAACGTTTCGGCTCGGGCTGTATCTTCCTTTGTTCGTCGATGAATCTTTTATCGGCGGAGGCAAGCGCATTGAAATCTAAACTGTCGGGGAAATAACCGGCCTCCAAAGTACCGGCACCGATTGCCGCAACTCTGTCGACTCGTTCGGGATAAAGTGCCGCAACTTCATAAGCCGCATAAGCTCCGTCGCTGAATCCGATTATCTGTACGGGCTCATTCAATCTCAAATCGTCAAGCACGGCAATAACATCATCGGCTTTCTGCTTGTAAGTTATAGTCGAGTGCCCGATTTCGGAACGTCCGTGACCGCGTGTAGATACGACTATCAATTTATGATTCTCTTTGAGTACGTCAAGCATTTTGCCGAGTTCGTAGGGAGAACCGACGCCGCCGCCGTGAAGAATCAAAATCGGGGAGCCTTTACCGTAAACTTCATAGTAAATTTTAGCGTCCGAAGTCTTTGCGTAATTGCCTACGCTTGTGTTGTCGCCGTAAGGTGTGTCGGAACCTTGCGCGTATCCTTGCGTGAAATAATGAGCCGCGTCCGCCGTCGTATTGCACAACAGTAACGACAGTGTTATCGCGCCCGTCAAGAAAAACTTTTTCATGATTAAAACCTGCCAATCAAAAATTTATAAACCAATCTCCTCATCGGTTAAATAGCACGAGGGATCCGATTCCCAAAAATCTCCCGTGACTGCCTCGGCGCGTGTGCGAAAATTCCCGTTACATACGTCGAGAAATTTACACCGTGCGCAACGTCCTTTCAACAGCGGTTTGCGATTCTTCAAGCCCGACATAATCGGATTGCTTGTATCGCTCCAAATATCGCCGAATTTTCTTTCGCGGACATTACCGAAAGTATGATGTTGAGTGAATTGGTCGGGATGTACGTAGCCTAACGGATCCACTTCGCCGAATGCAATCCCCGAACGATTTCCGCCATTCATCGAGATAAATTTTTTTATCTGCGCAGCCGTATCATCATCGCCGTCCGCCAATGCCTTTAGGTACATGTAAACGCCGTCGCAATGATTATCGACAGTCAAAATTTCTTTCGCCAAACCGCGCCGCGCAAAATCCTTCGTACGTCTGATAATCGTATCCATAGCTTGTCGCGATTCGGTAGGGGTTACATCTTCGTCTAACATTTGACTGCCGCGTCCCGAATAGACCAGATGATAGAAACAAACGCGATTGATTTGTTCTGCCTCAATGAAATCGAAAATTTTATCCAGCTCTTTGAAGTTGTGATGATTGATTGTGAAACGAAGCCCGACGCGTTGACCGACGGCGACACAATTTTTTATCCCGTTCATTGCTTTGACGTAAGCACCGGGCACGCCGCGAAATTTATCGTTGACTTCCTCGAGTCCGTCAAGCGAAATACCTACGTAACCGACGCCGATATCTTTTATTCTCTGCGCAGTTTCGCGCGTTATCAGAGTGCCATTGGTGGAGAGAGTCGGGCGAACATTTTTTTTTGCGGCGTATTCGGCAAGCTCAAAGAAATCGGGACGAATAAGCGGCTCACCGCCCGAAAACAATAACACCGGCACTTTAAATTCCGCAAGATCGTCGATAAATTTTTTAGCCTCTGCGGTAGACAATTCATCTTTGTATTTATTTGAATCCGAATTCATGTAGCAGTGACGGCATTTTAAATTGCAAGTGCGCGTCGAATTCCAAACCACTACGGGGCCAATGCCTGCCGCTGCTCCGTTCCTCATACTGTGTGCATCTTTGGTGTAGCGCAGACTGTCGCCGAAGTAGTCATCGGCAAAAAGCAACTTCGTCACGCTTATCATTAAAGTCTCCTCCGTTTACAATACCTTATAAATCAACAGGGTATTGCCCATTAAAATTTTGTCACCGTCTTTCAGCTCATGACGGCGTATTTGTTTTTTGTTTACCAGTGTACCGTTAAGACTGCCGGCATCATAAATGACATGCCGATGTCTTTCGTAGGAAATGTAGGCATGAATACGCGATACACTTTCGTCGTTCAAGACTAAATCATTTGTATCTTTACGCCCGAGATAAATTTGACGTTCACCGAAAACAACTTGGGAATCTTTTTTATCGGTGATGACTGCCAATTCATATTCGATTCTGTGCGGCGCGGGCGGCCGAAGACTTTCGGTTATCCTGGTTTTATCCGCTACGATTGTCTTTTCGTTTTCGTCGCTGAAAGTATCTTTAATCAGCGTCGGCGAAATTACTTCGTTCTCCAAATCAATCGTATCTTGTTCGGCATTGTCTTCGCTCATGAAATTTGTTTCGATAACTATAGCGTCTTCGGTATTCGTCATCTTATCTATCTTCACCGATAATTTGCCGTCCATGAAACAGTCTTCGCGAATGACTTTGCGTTCGACGGTCTCATATAATTCTTTAATCAAGCGCGCCGCGCTCAATCTGTGGCAATCATCTTCGCAAAGGTAGATAGTGTAAATGTTTGGAACAAGTTTATCTTTCGTCTTACGTTTGGCTACTTCCCGTTCGATTGCTTTAATCAGTTCATTGGGTTCAACTTCGCCGCGCTTCTGAAAGAGATTCGCTATTTGTCCCGTTATTACGCTTGTTAAATTCAAAATAAATTTTCCTCCCCTTAGGAATTTTATCCGCTAAGAAGTACAAAGTTTATCTGAAGATTAACAGAAAAAAATCATACTTTCAAGATGTTTTATGTTGCGACGGCATTACGGCAAAAAAAATACTACCCGAGAAATATCGGATAGCATTCGTGTTTTGCAAAACCGAATTATCTTAGACCAGCTCAATCAAGACCATAGGCGCGGCATCTCCGCGACGAGGTGCCAGTTTAAGAATTCTGGTGTAACCGCCTGCGCGATCGTTGTACTTGTTGGGGAGTTCCTCGAATACTTTATGTACAACGTCGACATCGGCGACGAGATTTATTGCTTGGCGACGTGCATCGAGATCGCCGCGTTTTGCAAGGGTTATAACTTTATCGGCGAATTTACGCAACTCTTTGGCGCGTGCTTCCGTCGTTTCTATGCGTTCATATTTGAAGAATGCAGACAGCAGACTTTTGATTAAGGCCTTACGTGCGCCCATGTTTCTGCCGAGTTTTCTGTAGCTCATCAAATTTCCTCCTTCCTGCGAATTTTATTCGTCCAATCCGTTTACGGTGCCGGGATTCGGTGACTGTTTGAAAGATACACCGAGTTGATCCATGGTGCGTTTAATTTCTTCAAAAGATTTACGACCGAGATTGCGGACTTTCATCATTTCCTCTTCGGTCTTATCCGCCAAATCCTCGACGACGTGTATGCCTGCGCGTTTAAGACAATTTGTGGAACGCACGGATAATTCCAATTCCTCAATCGGTTTGGCGAGATTTCTGTCGAGTGTTGTGTCGACTGCATCTTCTTTTTCCTTAATCGGGGTTTCGGGTTCTTCCTCGTCCTCTTCGTAATAAACTCCGTCCATACTCTGGAAAAGTCTCATATGCGCGATAAGAATGGTGGCGGCTCTTGCTACTGCCTCTTCGGGTTTCAAAGTGCCGTCCGTCCAAACTTCCAGGGTCAATTTATCGAAGTCCATCTCATTGCCTACGCGTGTATCGGTTACTTCGTAGTTAACACGCACGACGGGAGAATATATCGAGTCAATCGGGATTGTGCCGATTATATCGTCGGGATTTTTATTTTTGTCCGCCTGATTATAGCCGCGTCCGATTTTGGCAAGCATTTCGATATGAAGTTTACCGGTCTCGTTAAGCCAGGCTATATGTAAATCGGGATTGAGTATCTCGATATTTGAATCGCAGACAATATCTGCCGCGGTTACTTCCCTATGCCCGTTGACGAATTTTTTATCATCGCCGTTTTTCAATTCCTCTTCGACATCAACATCGATGCGAAGGGTGTAAACGGGCGGAGGAGTAGTAGGAACTTGCGCAAATACTTGCGAAGGTTGACCGTTTTCGTTTTCAATCTTGACGGACAATTTTTTGATATTCAAGACGATATTTGTAACGTCTTCGCGGACGCCGGGTATTGTAGAAAACTCATGCAATACGCCGTCAATTCTGATAGACGTTACCGCCGCGCCCTCCAGAGAGGAAAGCAACATGCGGCGAAGACTGTTACCTATTGTGATACCGTAGCCGCGCCCGAGGGGCTCACAGACAAATTTACCGTAATGCCCGTCTTCGCTTGCCTCGACCAACTCAATTTTCGGCGGTCTTTGAGTTTCGTTTTTGTCGTTATCAGTCATACAAAAAATCCGCTCCTTTCACAGAAAGACTCCATGTCGGAAATATCGGATTATCTGGAATACAACTCGATGATAGACTGTTCGTTTACGGGGATATCGCTGATATCTTCGCGGTTGGGGAAACGAGTTACGCTACCTTTGAGATTTGCCTGATTGGAATCGATCCAAGCCGGTGCGCTCAAAGCATTGTTGACTTCTTTGATTGCCTTGAAAACTTCTTTGCCCTGGCTCTTTTCGTTTACTTCGATAACATCACCGACTTTGATTAATGCGGACGGGATGTCAACGCGTTTACCGTTAACGGTAATGTGACCGTGAGTGACGAACTGACGAGCTTGACGACGGGTATTTGCGAAACCCATACGGAAGACGACATTATCAAGACGACGTTCGAGCAGGATGAGAAGATTTTCACCCGTGACGCCCGGCATTTTCTTTGCCTTTTCGTAGTAATTACGGAATTGACGTTCGAGAACGCCGTAAATGAATTTAGCTTTTTGTTTCTCTTTGAGCTGCATTCCGTACTCGCTGACTTTGCGACCCATGCGTTGTTGCCCTTGGTGTTTCTTTTCGTTTACCTTGCGCGAACGACCTATGACCGCTTGTTCAATTCCGAGTGCGCGGCAGCGTTTTAAAGCAGGAACTCTATCGATTGCCATGTTTGCACCTCCAAATTAAACTCTTCTGCGTTTAGGCGGACGACAGCCGTTATGCGGAATAGGCGTCACGTCTTTAATCATGTTGACTTCCAAGCCCGTTGCCTGCAGGGAGCGGATAGCTGCTTCACGACCTGCGCCGGGACCTTTTACATAAACTTCGATTTGTTTGAGTCCGTGCTCCATTGCCGCTTTCGCCGCTACTTCCGCCGCAACTTGCGCAGCGAAAGGAGTACTTTTACGGGAGCCGCGGAATCCGAGCCCACCGGCGGACGCCCAAGAAATTGCGTTGCCGCTTTTATCGGTGAGCGTGACGATTGTATTGTTAAACGTGGAACTGATATGTGCCACGCCGTATTCTATATTCTTACGGACTTTCTTTTTGGTGCGAACCGTTCTTTTTGTTGCCACCTGTCTTAACCTCCTTTAGGGATTAGTCTTTCTTTTTGCCCTGTACGAGTTTCTTCGGACCTTTGCGAGTTCTGGCGTTGTTTTTGGTATTCTGTCCACGAACAGGGAGACCGAGACGGTGACGGCGTCCGCGATAACAGCCAATATCAATGAGTCGCTTGATGTCCATCTGAATATCACGACGAAGGTCGCCTTCCACAACAAAGTTATGTTCGATGGCATCACGAAGTTTAACAACCTCGTCATCCGTGAGATCTTTTGTTCTGGTATCGGGATTAATACCGGTCATCTCGAGAAGTCTCTGCGATGAGGGAAGCCCGATTCCGAAAATATACGTAAGAGCATATTCGATTCTTTTGTCACGTGGCAAATCTACACCGGCTATACGTGCCATAAATTTTCACCTCCTTAACCTTGACGCTGTTTATGTTTGGGATTTTCGCATATAACCATAACGCGACCTTTGCGCTTGATAATCTTGCACTTGTCGCACATTTTTTTTACCGACGGTCTGACTTTCATCTGACCGGTCACCTCCGTTCTGATGTTGAGTTAGTTACGCCCCGCGCGGTTTATTTGAATCTGTAAGTAATGCGTCCGCGCGTCAAATCGTAGGGCGTGAGCTCGATTGTCACTTTGTCGCCGGGCAATATTCTGATGAAATTCATTCTGATTTTGCCCGATACATGCGCCAATATTTTGTGACCGTTGGCGAGCTCAACTTGAAACATTGCATTCGGCAGAGCCTCCAAGACTTTGCCTTCGACTTCGATAACGTCTTGCTTTGACATATAACTGTTGCCTCCGGTTTATTCCTTCACCGAGGAGAGAACGTTAACGAGATCTTCGGTGACTTTGTCAATGGGCTGTCTGCCGTCAATTTCGGTATAAACACCCGCAATTTTGTAGTAATCGATTAAGGGACGGGTTGACGCCTCATAAACGCCGAGACGGTTTTTCATTGTCTCTTCGTTGTCATCGCCGCGCTGATAGAGTTCGCCGCCGCATTCGTCGCAATTTGCGCCTTTGGGCGGATTGAATTTCACATGGTAAGTCGCGCCGCATTTCTTGCAGATTCTACGCCCTACCGCACGTTCGATAAGATCTTCCGCAGGTACGTGGATATTCAATACGCGCGTAAGTTTCTTGCCGAGTTCGTTCAAAATTTTTGTCAACGCGTCCGCCTGTTCAACGGTGCGCGGAAAACCGTCAAGAATAAAACCGCCCTTGCAATCATCTTTCGCGAGGCGTTCGCGCACGATTCCGATCGTTACTTCGTCGGGAACAAGTTTACCTGCCTCCATGCAAGCTTTCGCCTGTTTGCCCAGCTCCGTTCCTTCCTTCACCGCCGCGCGGAACATATCGCCCGTTGATATCTGGGGAATTTTGAATTGCTTTACGAGTTTGGCCGCCTGTGTACCTTTGCCGGCACCGGGAGGCCCCATCATTAACAGTTGCATTTTTGGTTTCCTCCAATATTTATGCACATTGTGCGTCACTTGATGAAGCCTTCATAATGCCGCATAACGACCATCGCTTCGATTTGTTTCATTGTATGCAGAGCGACACTGACTA
The DNA here is from genome assembly GCA_024698045.1 of Selenomonadaceae bacterium. Taxonomy (GTDB): domain Bacteria; phylum Bacillota; class Negativicutes; order Selenomonadales; family Selenomonadaceae; genus Quinella. The sequence goes on along the minus strand of JAILRS010000018.1, from coordinate 111,610 downwards.
CGATTAACAGTGCCGTACCGCCGAAATATACACCTTGAATATGAGTAGCTCCGCCGATTAAGTTAGGCAGGACTGCTATAAATCCCAAGTAGAGCGATCCCGCTGTCACCAATCTCGTTAACACGAAATCAATGTAATCTTCGGTAGGTTGACCGGGACGAATACCGGGCACAAATGCTCCGTACTTTTTGAGATTATCCGCCATGTCGTGGATTTTGACCGTGACTGCCGTGTAAAAATACGTGAAGAAAATTATCAACAGTACATACAGCGTCGTTTGCAGCGGCGTACCCCATTGCAGATGTGCCGCAACTTTTTGCACCCAAGGTATGTCGATGAACTGAACGACCGTAATCGGGAACATCAACACCGACGACGCGAAGATTATCGGGATAACGCCGGCAGGATTGACTTTCAGCGGTAAGTGACTCGAGTGCCCTTGATATGCTCTCGCTCCGACTACTCTCTTTGTGTAAGTTATCGGGATTCTGCGCTGAGCCGATTCGACGTAGATGACGAAGACTATCATGCCCAACGCTATTATTGCGAAGAGTACAACGCTGAAATAATTTATCGTGCCTGCCTGAACATATTGGTAAATCGTCGCAAGGTTTTTAGGCAGTGCCGCAACGATACCGGCGAAGATTATCAATGAAATTCCGTTGCCAACGCCCTGCGCCGTTATCTGTTCGCCTATCCACATTAACAAAGTTGTTCCTGCCGTCAAGGTTATCGCGATGATTAAGATGTTGACGGGATTCGGATTCAAAATCGCTGCCTTCAATCCGATTGACATTCCGATTGCTTGAGCGAATGCCAACACGACTGTTAATTGCCGCGTGACTTTCGTAGTCTTCTTGTGCCCTTCGGCTCCTTCTTTCGACCACTGTTCAAGTTTCGGTATGACCACCGTCAACAACTGCATGATAATCGCCGCGTTGATGTATGGCGTGATACTCATTGCGAATATGGAAAATTTACTGAACGCGCCGCCCGAGAATAAATCCAACAGCCCGAACAAACTGCCGTTATTAAACAATTCTTCGATAGCCGAAGGATCTACGCCGGGGACGGGAATATGTGTGCCCATGCGGAACACCGCGAACATTACCAATGTGAAAACTATGCGCTGTCTTAACTCGGGTATCTTAAAGATGTTTGACAGAGCCGACAGCACTTCAAATCACCTCAGTTGTTCCGCCTGCAGCCTCAATCTTTGCGATTGCGGATTTGGTGAAACCTTGAGCCTTTACATCCAATTTCTTGGTTAATTCGCCGTTGCCTAAAATTCTTACGCCGTCCAATACGTTTTTCAAGATACCTTCTTCGACCAATGCGACTGCATCGACTACGGTACCGTCTTCAAAACGATTGAGAGTTTCGACATTGACTTCGGCGTATTCTTTGCCCCAGACGTTTTTAAATCCGCGTTTCGGCAAACGTCTGTAGATAGGCATCTGACCGCCTTCAAAACCCGGGCGAACACCGCCGCCGCTACGAGCTTTCTGACCTTTATGACCGCGACCCGATGTCTTGCCGCAACCCGAGCCCGTACCGCGTCCGACGCGTACTTTATCCTTGCGCGCGCCGTCGGCAGGTTTAAGTTCGTTCATTTTAATCATTGGCTTGACCTCCTTCCGATTTACTTGCCGATTTTCACTTTGCCTTCGTCTGCGACTTCTTCAACCGTCACAAGATGTTCAACCTTATGGAGTTGTCCGCGAATCGTAGGCGAATCCGGCAGAATCGAAACAGAGTTCATTTTATGCAGTCCCAACGATTTTACTGTCTTGCGTTGGGTTTCGGGACGGCTTATCAGGCTTCTTACCAATGTCACTTTTAATTTAGCCATGTCATCAGCCCTCCTCAATTAAACAGCTCCGCAACTGTTTTGCCGCGCAATTGCGCAACGACTTCAGCACGTTTGAGCATCTTAAGACCCTCGAGAGTAGCGCGAACCATATTGTTCGGGTTAGACGAGCCGAGAGACTTTGTCAAAATGTCTTGTACGCCTGCAAGTTCGAGTACCGCACGAGCGGGACCGCCCGCGATAACGCCGGTACCTTTGGACGCCGGACGAAGTAAAACTTTGCCCGCGCCGAATATGCCGACTACACCGTGAGGAATTGAACGCTCTTTGAGAGCAACCTCAACTAAATTTTTCTTCGCGTCATCGACGCCCTTGCGAATTGCTTCGGGCACTTCCGCCGCCTTACCGAGTCCCACGCCTACTTTGCCGTTGCGATTGCCCACAACAACCAACGCGCTGAACGAGAAACGACGACCGCCTTTAACGACTTTGGCGACGCGATTTATAAAGACAACTTTCTCCTCGAATTCGGGAGTTTCAGTTTCATTTCGGGGCATTAGTGAACCTCCTTTAGAGTTTTAATCGGGCGTAGTGAAAGTTCCCGATTAGAATTTCAAACCGCCCTCGCGAGCCGCTTCCGCCAATGCCTGAACGCGTCCGTGATAAATATAGCCGCCGCGATCGAATACGACCTCGGTGATACCTTTCGCGAGTGCTTTTTTCGCTATGGCCGCGCCCACTGCTTTTGCCGCAGCGATATTGCCGCCGTTGCCTGTGAAATCTTTATCGAGCGTACTGGCCGCAACAAGTGTCATGCCCTTTTCGTCATCTATAACTTGTGCATAGATATGAGCCAAAGAGCGGAACACATTCAAACGCGGACGCTCGGCAGTGCCTGCTACGCGATTACGAACGCGCAGATGTCTTTTTTGGCGTGTTTTATTTTTATCCGCTTTAAGAAGCACTTCCGATTTCCTCCTTGCCGTAGATTTTCAAAATTTTAATTGTCGTTCGCCAAAATTTTAATGCGAACACTATCAGCCGTGACTTCGGGAAATTATTTCTTACCTTTCGCGCCGGCTTTACCTTCCTTGCGGCGGATATGTTCGCCCGCGTATTTGATGCCCTTGCCTTTGTAAGGTTCGGGTTCACGCCAACCGCGAATATTTGCCGCAATCGCTCCGACAAGTTCCTTATCGATGCCGTGCACCGTGATTGTCGTTGCCGTGGGAGCCTCCAAAGTAATTCCCGCAGGCGGTTCGATTATAACCGGATGCGAATAGCCCAACGAAAGATTTAAATTCTTGCCTTGTTTAACCGCACGATAACCAACGCCGGCAATTTCCAAATTTTTCGTGAAGCCCTGAGTAACACCGATAACCATATTGTTAATCAATGTACGAGACAAACCGTGGAGACTTCTGTGAGTTTTATCGTCCGAGGGGCGTGCCACCGTTAAGACGCCATCCTCTATACTTATTTTCATTTCCGTGGAGATCTTACGGGTCAATTCGCCCTTGGGACCTTTAACATGCACCTGATTGTCTTCGCCGACACTTACGGTGACGCCGGCAGGAATATGTATCGGTGCTCTTCCGATTCGAGACATTTCAGCACCTCCAATATTTACCAGACGTAAGCCATGACCTCGCCGCCGAGACCTGCTTTACGTGCTTGTTTATCGCTCATTATTCCGTGTGAAGTAGAGATAATTGCGATACCGAGTCCGCCAAGAACGCGCGGAAGTTCCGTCCTCTTGGAATATTTTCTCAAACCCGGTCTGGAGATACGCTTAATGCCCGTGATGATTTTTTCGCGTTCGGAACCGTATTTAAGCTTGACGGTTAAAATACCTTGCTTGCTGTCCTCCGCGAAGCTGTAGTCTTTGATGTAGCCTTCCTGTTTAAGAACATCGGCAATAGCTACTTTGATTTTCGAGCCCGGGATTTCTACCTTTTCATGGTAGACAGAATTTGCATTGCGAATACGAGTGAGCATATCCGCAATAGGATCAGTCATTGCCATAGGGAATCGATATCCTCCTTTCGATTTTTTACCAACTTGATTTTGTTATGCCGGGGATTGCTCCGGCGTAGCTTTGCTCTCTGAAGCATATACGACACATTTCAAACTTTCTCATGTAACCGTGCGGTCTGCCGCAAATTTTGCAGCGGTTGTAACTGCGAGTAGAGAACTTAGGTTCCTTACTCCATTTTTCTTTCAATGCTTTCTTTGCCATTTGGTAATCACATCCTCCAATTAAGCGTTGGCAAACGGCATACCCATGAGCGCAAGGAATTCGCGCGCCTCTTCATCGGTCTTGGCCGTCGTAACAACGATTATATCCATGCCGCGAATCTTATCAATCTTATCGTATTCGATTTCGGGGAAGATGAGCTGTTCTTTGACGCCGATTGCATAATTGCCGCGTCCGTCGAATGATTTTCTGCTTACGCCGCGGAAATCGCGAACACGAGGCAGAGCGACATTCATGAACTTGTCAAGGAATTCATACATGCGTTGACCGCGAAGAGTGACTTTGCAGCCGATTGCCATGCCCTGGCGAAGTTTCCACGCCGCCAATGATTTTCTTGCACGAGTAATAATAGGCTTTTGTCCTGCGATTATCGTCAAGTCATTGATAGCCGATTCCAATACTTTAGCGTTGCCGACCGCGTCGCCGCATGCCATATTGACTACGATTTTGTCAAGTTTGGGTACCTGCATGACGTTCTTGTAGGAAAATTTTTCGGTCATTGCGCTTACGACTTCATTTTTGTATTTGTCTAAAAGTCTGTTGCTCATTTTTCCACCTCCTTACTTGGTAGTATCTACGACCTCGCCGCATTTTTTGCAGACGCGGACATTTTTACCGGCTACTTCTTTGTGACCGATACGAGTGGGCTTATTGCAGGCGGGGCAAATGACTTGCACCTTGCATGCCGGCATAGGCATTTCCTTGGTGACGATGCCGCCCTGCGGAGTTTTCAAGCTCGGTTTGCTGTGACGTTTTACTTTGTTGACGCCTTCGACAATAACTTTGCCGGCCGTGGGCATTGACGTAATGACTTTGCCCTGTTTGCCTTTGTCCTTACCTGAAAGGACGACGACCGTGTCGCCTTTCTTAACATGAAGTTTAATAAGTGACAACTCGGTAACCTCCTTCCTTATAAGACTTCGGGCGCGAGAGAAATAATTTTCATAAAATCTTTTTCGCGCAACTCACGGGCAACGGGTCCGAAAATACGGGTGCCGCGCGGAGTTTTATCCTCTTTGATGATGACTGCCGCATTTTCGTCGAAGCGAATGTAAGAGCCATCGGGGCGGCGCAGACCTTTTCTGCTGCGAACGACAACAGCCTTGACGACGTCGCCTTTCTTTACCTGACCGCCGGGCGTAGCCGATTTGACAGAGGCTACGATGATATCGCCGATGTTCGCGTAACGTCTCATAGAGCCGCCGAGAACGCGAATGCACATCAATTCTTTTGCGCCGCTGTTATCGCCTACGTTCAATCTTGTTTGTTGCTGAATCACGTTAGGTCTTCCTCCTTTCGGGATTATTTCGCTTTCTCAACGATGTTGACGAGTCTCCAACGTTTTTCTTTCGACAACGGACGTGTTTCCATAATCAGGACTTTATCGTTGACATTGGCTTCGTTGTTTTCGTCATGTACCTTGAATTTAACCGTGCGCTTTACGGATTTTTTATACAACTTATGTTGAATAAGCTCCTCGATAGCAACAACGATAGTCTTATCCATTTTGTTGCTCACGACTTTGCCGACGCGAACTTTGCGTTCGTTGCGTTTGGTTTCTTCGCTCATTAATTTGCCTCCTCTCCGCTTGTTTCAATCGCGTTTTACTTTACGGCTTCGTTTTGAATCGTTTTAATTTGCGCGATCGAACGTTTTACTTCGCGGATACGCATAGGGTTTTCAAGCTGACCGGTTGCATGCTGAAAGCGAAGGTTGAACAATTCTTCTTTGAGTGATTTAATTTTTTCGGTTTGCTCATCTGCACTCATGTTACGGATTTCATTAACCTTCATGCTTGTCACCGCCTTCCGGTTTTTGAGCCTCGGCAGCCTCTGCTTCATGCTCTTGCATCTCTGCGGAATGTGCCGCTTTCTTGGCGTCGGCGAGTGTTTCGTTTACAACGGGAACATAGACATCGCCCTTGCCCTCGTTAACGACAAATTTAGTTTTAATCGGGAGCTTGTGACCTGCCAAACGCATTGCCTCGGCGGCAACTTCTTTGGGTACGCCTGCCATCTCGAACAGGACGCGACCGGGTTTGACAACCGCTACCCAATATTCGGGCGAACCTTTACCGCTACCCATACGAGTTTCGGCAGGTTTAGCGGTTACGGGTTTATCGGGGAAAATTTTTATCCAAACTTGACCGCCGCGGCGGATATAACGAGTCATAGCAATACGAGCCGCCTCAATCTGGCGATTTGTAATCCAAGCCGGTTCGAGCGCGACAAGACCGTACTGACCATGTGCAATAGTGTTGCCGCGATTTGCTTTACCTTTCATGCGTCCGCGGAACTGTTTGCGATACTTTGTTCTCTTCGGAATTAACATTATGCGTCACTCCCTTCGGATTGATTGACGCTCTTTTTCTCGGGGAGGATTTCGCCTTTGAATATCCAAACCTTGATACCGATGCGCCCGTAGGTTGTATTAGCCTCGGCAAATCCGTAATCGATATCTGCGCGAAGCGTATGCAACGGGATACTGCCTTCACGATAGGATTCGCTGCGAGCAATTTCCGCGCCGCCCAAACGACCCGAGCAAGCGATTTTAATACCCTTTGCGCCTAAACGCATCGAACGACCCACAGCCTGTTTCATTGCGCGACGGAATGCGATACGGCGTTCCAATTGCGAAGCGATATTTTCGGCAACGAGCAAAGCGTCCAAATCGGGCTGACGAATCTCCATGATGTTAATATCGACGCGTTTATCGGTGAGTTTCTTGAGTTTGTTTTTGATATCCTCGATACCTGCGCCGCCGCGGCCGATTACCATGCCGGGCTTTGCGGTGTGAATTGTAAGTTTGATACGTTTTTCGGAGCGTTCGATTTCAATACGCGAAACGCCCGCAGACGCTAACTGTTTATCGGTTTTGATCGCTTTACGGATTTTAATATCTTCGTGGAGATTGGACGCGAAGTCTTTATCGGCGAACCATTTAGCATCCCATGTCTTTACGATACCTAAACGAATGCCGTGCGGATGTACCTTCTGACCCAAACCGTTTCCCTCCTTATCTTATTTTTCTTCGTCCTGCTCTTGTTTTTCGCTGACGACGACCGTGATATGCGAAGTATGTTTCAGAATACTGAAGGCCTGCCCTCTGGAACGGGGATGATATCTCTTTATCGTAGGGCCTTGGTCGACGAAACAGGTTGAAACAAAAAGTTTATCGGTATCCATGTCGAAATTGTTTTCGGCGTTGGCGACTGCGGACTTAAGAACTTTTTCGATAAGCGTCGCACCGCGTTTGGGCGTGAATTTCAAAATAGCGAAGGCGTCCGCGATATTTTTGCCGCGAATCAGATTCATAACGATGCGAACTTTGCGCGGTGCAATTCTCACATATTTTGCTACTGCTTTGGCTTCTGTCACGTTAGCCCCTCCTTTCCGGATGTTATCTAAAAATTTTTATCCCGTGTGATTATTTCAAAGACATTTTACGTTCTTCACCTGCGTGACCCTTAAAGGTACGAGTAGGAGCGAATTCGCCGAGCTTATGCCCGACCATATCCTCGGTGACGTAAACGGGAACATGTTTGCGTCCGTCGTGAACGGCAATGGTATGCCCGACGAAGGCAGGAAGAATAGTGGAACTACGTGACCATGTGCGAACGACTTTCTTGTCATTGGCGGCGTTGAGAGCCTCAATTTTTCCCAAAAGTTTTTCTTGCACAAACGGCCCTTTTTTAACAGACCTTGACAAAATAAATACCTCCCTTCGCCGAAATTATTTGCGACGACGTACAATGAGTTTGTCGGACGCTTTTTTCTTGCGAGTCTTGGCACCCATAGCGCATTTGCCCCATTTGGTAACGGGATGTTTGCGACCGACGGGCGAACGACCTTCACCACCGCCATGCGGATGGTCTACAGGGTTCATTGCAACACCGCGGTTAGCCGGGCGAATACCCAACCAGCGCGAGCGGCCTGCCTTACCGATTGTAATATTCTCGTGATCCAAATTGCCGACCTGTCCGATAGTTGCGCGGCAGTTGATATGGATTTTACGAACTTCACCCGAAGGCATACGAATTGTAGCAAGGTTGCCTTCCTTCGCCATTAATTGAGCCGCAACACCTGCACTGCGCACGAGCTGACCGCCCTTGCCGATTTTCATTTCGATGTTGTGAATCAATGTGCCGACGGGGATATTTTTCAGCGGAAGAGCATTGCCGGTTTTGATATCGGCTTCTGCACCCGACTCGACCATATCGCCGACTTTGAGTCCGTTCGGCGCGAGGATGTAACGCTTTTCGCCGTCAACATAATTTAACAGCGCGATACGTGCACTGCGGTTGGGATCGTATTCGATTGACGCGACCTTTGCCGGAATTCCGTCTTTGTTACGTTTGAAATCGATGATACGATAACGACGTTTATGACCGCCGCCCTGATGACGAACCGTCAAACGACCTTGCTGATTACGACCGCCGTGTTGTTTGAGCGGTGCGAGCAAAGATTTTTCGGGCGTGGATTTTGTTATCTCTTCGAACGTCGAAACGGTCATGTGACGGCGTCCGGGAGTGTAGGGCTTAAATGATTTGATTCCCACTTACGTTTTACCTCCTTTGTCAAAAATTTTAGGGCTGGAAGAATTCGATAGTCTCACCGGCGGCGAGCTTAACGATTGCCTTTTTATAAGAATCTGTCTTGCCGACGGTACGACCGCGACGTTTTGTCTTGCCTTTGACGTTGATTGTGTTGACGTTTTCGACTGTCACGTTGAAAATCTCTTTGACTGCCTGCGCAATCTGAATTTTGTTCGCGCGTTTGTCGACTACGAAAACAAATTTACTGTCCTGCATGAGATCCGTGGAATGCTCTGTAATGAGCGGACGGATTAAAATGTCTCTGGCTTCCATCAGATATACACCTCCTCAATTTTGGCAATGGCGGCTTTCGTGAGGAAGAGTTTATCACTGTTGAGAATATCGAAGACATTCAATTGCAGTGCGGCGATTGTCTTTGCGTTCTGCAAATTGCCCGACGAACGGCATACACTTTCGACAAGCTCCTCGGTAATGAAAAGAGACTTGCAATTATCTACACCGAAAGTCTTTTGGAATTCGACAAATTTCTTTGTTTTGGCTTCCGCAAAATCGAGTTCGCTCAAGACAATCAAGTTACCTTCGTTGAGTTTGTCGGTGAGGACGCATTTCAACGCAAGGCGACGCTGTTTTCTCGGCATTGAGAAAGCGTAGTTACGCGGATGAGGTCCGAAGACCGTACCGCCGCCGCGCCAAAGGGGACTTCTGCGCGAACCTGCACGAGCACGACCCGTGCCCTTTTGCCGCCAAGGTTTTCTACCGCCGCCGCGAACATCCGAACGGGTTTTTGTATCGTGAGTACCCAGACGACGCGAAGCGAGTTGCATTACAAGTGCTTGATGAACAAGACCTTCGTTAATCTCCACACCGAAAATTTCTTCGCTGAGAGTGATATCGTCGACCTTTTTATTGGTCATATCGTAAACTGCTACAGTTGGCATATCATATCCTCCTTTCGATTATTTTTTACGGGTTTTAGCCGGTTTAACTGTCTGACGAACGACAACAAGTCCCTTGCTCGGACCGGGTATAGCACCCTTGATGAGCAACAAATTTCTGTCGGCGTCGACTTTGACAACAGTCAAGCGTTGAATCGTGGTACGAGTGCCGCCCATACGACCGGGCAATTTCTTACCTTTGAGAACGCGACCGCCGGGACCTGACAACATTGCGCCCGTGGAACCGGGTTCGCGGTGTGATTTGGAACCGTGACCCATGGGACCGCGTGCGAAGTTGTGGCGTTTGATGCTGCCGGCAAAACCTTTACCTTTGGAGGTACCGATAACGTCAACCAATTCGCCTTCCGCAAAAACATCTACGCCGATAACATCACCGACTTTGTATTCGGATTCGGAATCAAGACGAATTTCGCGGATAAATTTAACGGGATTAACCCCTGCCTTCTTAAACTGACCGGCATCGGGTTTATTGACTTTGTTTTCTTTTACTTCACCGAAGCCGATTTGTACACCGAAATAGCCGTCCGTGTCAACTGTTTTGTTACGGATGACTACATTTTTGCCGGTTTCGACTACGGTAACGGGAATGACACGACCTTCTGCGGTGAAAATCTGCGTCATGCCCAGTTTAATTCCTAAAATAGTCTTTCCCAATGATTACACCTCCTCAGACCTTAATCTCGATGTCAACACCTGCTGGCAAATCCAAACGCATGAGCGCGTCGACTGTTTTATGCGTAGGCTGCAAGATATCAATCAATCTCTTGTGAGTACGCATCTCGAATTGTTCGCGCGAATCCTTGTTGACATGAGGAGAGCGCAGGATTGTGTAGATGTTTTTTTCCGTGGGCAACGGGATGGGACCCGAAACGGCCGCGCCGGTTTTCTTAGCAGTCTCCACAATCTTTACCGCGCTCTGATCCAACGACTTGTGATCGTAGGCTTTGAGGCGGATACGGATTTTCTGTTGCTTTGCCAAAATAATTCCTCCTTAGTCGAGAGTCACAGCCCTCAACATTGCTCCACGACAGTTCCCTTGACGGAGCGGAAATTCTCCGCCTAGCCATCTGCCGTGTCAAAGCATCGATTAACTGTTACCAAAATCTGATTATAGCAAGCGAGTTGTTTCCTTTCAAGCTTAATCAAGCGTGACACGAAAAAAATTTTTGATAATCGCAATCACGTTCGGCAACTTTTATCTAATCAGCAACGACGGCCGGCAATCAGTACTTGGGCTGACCACCGACCGCCTCACCGATTTTTATTGACTGAGCGTCAAAAAATTAAGCTTCGAGAATTTCGATAACACGACCCGAACCAACTGTATGACCGCCTTCACGAATAGCGAAGAGCAAGCCTTTTTCGATAGCAATCGGGGTGATAAGTTCGACTGTCATTTCGATATGATCGCCGGGCATGCACATTTCTGCTGCTGCGCCGTTGGTATCTTTCAAATCGCTGACTACGCCCGTGACGTCCGTTGTGCGGAAGTAGAATTGCGGACGATAGTTTGCGAAGAACGGAGTATGACGGCCGCCCTCGTCTTTGGTAAGAACGTAGACTTGTGCTTTGAATTTCGTATGGGGATGAATCGTGCCGGGTTTCGCAATAACTTGACCGCGTTCGATTTCTTTACGATCTACGCCGCGAAGGAGAACACCGACGTTATCGCCCGCGACTGCACTGTCGAGCAGTTTGCGGAACATTTCGATGCCGGTAGCAACGGATTTACGGGGTTCTTCACGAAGGCCGACGATTTCGACAGCATCGTTGATTTTCAATTCGCCGCGTTCGACACGACCTGTAGCAACAGTGCCGCGACCGGTGATTGTGAAGACGTCTTCAACAGGCATAAGGAAGGGTTTATCTTTGTCGCGTTCGGGAGTGGGGATGTACTCGTCGACAGCGTCAAGGAGTTTAAGGATGTTAGCTTCTTGTTCTGCGTTACCTTCCAAAGCTTGAAGAGCGGAACCTGCAATTATCGGAACATCGTCGCCGGGGAATTCGTATTTGCTGAGCAAATCACGGACTTCCATTTCAACCAATTCGAGCAATTCGGGATCGTCAACTTGGTCGACTTTGTTAAGGAAGACAACGATAGCGGGAACACCAACCTGACGAGCGAGCAAGATGTGCTCACGAGTCTGAGGCATGGGGCCGTCGGAAGCAGCGACAACGAGAATCGCGCCATCCATCTGCGCAGCACCGGTAATCATGTTCTTGATATAGTCGGCGTGACCGGGGCAGTCGACGTGAGCATAGTGACGTTTGTCGGTCTCATACTCAACGTGTGCGGTGTTGATTGTGATACCACGTTCGCGTTCTTCGGGAGCCTTATCGATGTTTTCATAGGCCTCGAATTTTGCATAACCCTTTTTGGAAAGGACTTTGGTGATAGCCGCGGTCAAGGTGGTCTTGCCGTGGTCGATATGACCAATCGTACCAATATTTACGTGGGGTTTGCTACGGTCAAACTTCTGCTTTGCCATTAAATAAACACTCCTTTTAATTTAGAAAAAAACTTTTCGAGCACAACATTAATTGTGCGTGGTCTACGCAATAGGTGTAGACATATATTTTTACCTGTTAGGCGTTAGTGGATTGTCCTTTGTATCTCGCAATAATGGCTTCCGAAATATTCTTCGGAACTTCGTCGTAGTAAGCGACTTCCATCGAGTAGTTGCCGCGTCCCTGAGTTTTGGAACGCAAATCCGTCGAGTAGCCGAACATTTCGGAAAGCGGTACGAATCCATGAATTACCTGCAAACCGTTGCGCGGTTCCATGCCGTCAATCTTGCCGCGTCTCGAGTTCAAATCGCCGATAACATCGCCCATATAATCTTCGGGGACGGTAACTTCAACTTTGACATAAGGTTCGAGCAAAACGGGTTGAGCTTTTTCGGCCGCTGCTTTGAACGCCATAGAGCCCGCGATTTTAAATGCCGCTTCACTGGAGTCGACTTCGTGGAAACTTCCGTCGTAGACGGTAGCTTTGACGTCGACCATTGGGAATCCGGCAAGTACACCGTTTTCCATAGCCTGTTTGATACCGGCTTCGATAGGATTGATGTACTCTTTCGGGATAACGCCGCCGACGATTTTGTTTTCAAAGACAAAACCTGCGCCGGTTTCATTCGGCTCAATCTCAAGCCAGCAATGACCATACTGACCATGACCGCCGCTCTGACGAACAAATTTACCTTCGCCCTTCTGCGTCTTGCGGATTGTCTCGCGGTAGGCAACTTGAGGTTCGCCGACTCTGCAATCTACGCGGAACTCTTGCAACATACGATCTACGATAATCTGCAAGTGAAGTTCGCCCATACCCGATATGATAACTTGTCCCGTTTCCTTATCGGTACGCACTTTGAATGTCGGATCTTCTTCCGCCAATTTCTGAAGTGCCACGCCCATTTTATCTTGATCGTTTTTCGTGGCAGGTTCCACGGCAACCGAGATAACGGGTTCGGGGAATACCATTGACTCGAGGATTATCGGATTATTTTCGTCGCAGAGTGTATCGCCGGTTGTTGTATCTTTCAAACCGACCGCCGCCGCAATGTCACCGCTGTAAACAACATCGATTTCTTTGCGGTTATTGGCGTGCATCTGCAAGAGACGACCTATGCGCTCTTTCTTACCTTTGGTTGAGTTGTAGACATAACTGCCGCTTTTGAGCGAGCCGCTGTACACACGGAAGAAGGCAAGTTTACCGACAAAGGGGTCTGTCATAATTTTGAAGGCAAGTGCCGCAAACGGTTCATCATCGCTTGACGGGCGACTGTCTTCATCGCCGTCGGGGGTAACGCCCTCAATCGCTTTGATATCGGTAGGTGCCGGCATGTAGTCGACAATCGCATCAAGCAGGGGTTGAACGCCTTTATTTCTGTAAGACGTACCGCAGACAACGGGTGTCATTTTGCAGTCGATTGTTGCACGACGGATTATTGCCTTGACTTCTTCTTCGGTTATGTCTTCGCCGCCGAGATATTTTTCCATGAAGTCGTCATCGAATTCTGCGCAGGCCTCAAGGAGTTTATCGCGGTAATCTTCCGCCATATCTACCATATCTTCGGGGATGTCAACTTCGTTGGCAACTTTACCCAAATCATCTTCGTAGACAATCGCTTCCATTTTGACAAGGTCTACTATACCTTTGAAAGTATTTTCTACGCCGATAGGCAGTTGAATCGGAACGGCATTGGCATGGAGACGATCGCGCATCATCTGAATGACGTTATAGAAATCCGCGCCGGTTGTATCCATCTTGTTGACGTAAGCCATGCGCGGAACATTATATCTTTCTGCCTGCCGCCAAACCGTTTCGGTTTGAGGTTCGACACCGCCGCGCGCCGTGAGAACAGCAACCGCACCGTCCAGAACTCTCAAAGATCTTTCGACCTCAACGGTAAAGTCAACGTGACCGGGCGTGTCGATAATATTGATTCGGTGATTTTTCCAGAAACAAGTTGTCGCCGCAGATGTAATTGTTATGCCGCGTTCCTGTTCCTGTTTCATCCAGTCCATAGTCGCCGCGCCTTCATGGACTTCGCCGAGTTTATGGTTAACACCTGTATAGAAAAGAATTCGCTCGGTTGTAGTCGTTTTGCCGGCGTCTATATGCGCCATAATACCGATATTGCGAGTTTTTTCTAATGAAAACTCTCTTGACACTTAACTTTGCTCCTTACCAGCGATAATGCGCGAAAGCCTTATTGGCTTCTGCCATCTTATGAGTATCTTCCTTCTTCTTGATTGATGCGCCGGTATTATTGGCGGCATCCATCAATTCACCCGAAAGTCTTGCGTCCATCGTCTTTTCGCCGCGCAGTCTGGCGTAATTGACCAGCCAACGGATTCCCAATGTCTGACGACGATCGGGGCGAACTTCGACGGGAACTTGATAGTTTGCGCCGCCTACACGACGTGCACGAACTTCCAATACGGGCATAACGTTTTTCAGTGCCGTTTCAAAAATTTCCAACGGATCTTTGCCTGTCTTCTCGCGAATCTCCTCAAATGCATCATATACTACGCGCTGAGCTACGCTCTTTTTGCCCGACAGCATGACTTTATTTATGAATTTCGCAACAGTCTTGGAATGATAGACAGGATCCGGCAGAACGTCGCGTTTAGGCACAGAACCTTTTCTTGGCATTCTTGCTCCTCCTTCGTTGATTGCTTAAGAGCTCACTGCGTAACTCTTATTATTTCTTCTTTGCTTTAGCTTTCTTTGCGCCGTACTTCGACCGTGCTTGTTTACGGTCTTGCACGCCGGCGGTATCGAGGGAGCCGCGAATAATATGATAGCGAACACCCGGCAAATCCTTAACACGTCCGCCGCGAATCAATACAACACTATGTTCCTGCAGATTGTGCCCAATCCCGGGTATATATGCAGTTACTTCAATAGCATTAGTCAAGCGGACACGCGCAACCTTGCGAAGTGCCGAATTCGGTTTCTTGGGCGTTGTCGTGTAAACGCGAGTGCATACGCCGCGTTTCTGGGGGCACTCTTTGAGAGCCGGAGCCGTCGATTTCTCTTCCAAGCTTTGGCGACTTTTTCTTACCAGCTGGTTTATGGTTGGCATATGCCCACCTCCTTCCAAAATTTTCATGATTACTTAAAGCGCGGTAATATTATCATTGCCCAAAATGCTTGTCAAGCCTTATTTGACGCCACTTTGACATATACAATTTCCGTTACAAATTTTTTTACCTTAATAGATTAACGAAAAAATTTAACGGCAGATTTTTCGGGGTCTCTCCTAAATTTTTGGCGTTCGTTTCCGAAAATTCGACCGCCGAAAGATTTTGTGACACCTGCGCGGAAAAATTTTTCCCAAAACAAAAGACACAACCGATTAACAATTGTGCCTTTTATTTACTGCCGTGCCGCTTTAAACGGTTTTGCTTTGATTATCGACGAACATCTCTTTAAACATCTCTATAAAGTTTCTGCATGCCGTGGAAAGTGTTTGATTCTTCCGCCACGATACGACGGTATGTGTTGTCAATTCCGGTTTGATTACGCGTTTATAAATCAAATCGCCGTCGGTTAAAAGTTTTTTACTGGATACGGGAATCATTGCGATACCCAAATTCATTTTGACCATAAGTAAATCTTGGACGATACTATCGGATACACAAATTATCTTCGGATTGAAATCCAATTTCTTGCAGGAGGCGATAAAGTTTGATTTCCAGCGCAAGGGAATAATTAACGGCTGATCTTTCAACTCCTCGAGACGAATGGTATCGGGCGATTTACCGCAAGGATTTTGGGAATTCATAACCATGACAAGCGGTTCATTCGGCAGGATGAGTAATTCGTAAGCCAAGTTGTCGACCTGTGTGCGCGTGATTGCTATTTCAATCATACGGCTGTCCAATAACTCGATTATCCGCGCGCCTTCGGCCTCCCAAATCTCAAATGTCACATCGGGATATTTTTCGCGGAATTTGGCAATCAGTTCCGGTAGAATCATCGCGCCCGAAGTAGTAATTGTTCCTATGCGGATAGAACCCTTTGTGCCGCTACCGATTTCGGTTATTTCGCGCACAGTGCCGTCCACCATACCCAAAATACTTTCCACGCGATTATATAATACTTGTCCTGCTTCGGTTAACCTGATTCGACGTGAGCCCCGTTCAAATAATTTAACGTGCAAATTTTCTTCCAGATGTTTCATCTGTCTGCTGAGTGCCGGTTGAGCAATTCCCAAGCGCTGTGCGGCATGACTGATATTGCCCTCCTCAACGATTGCGAAAAACGCTCTCATGTCTTTAATGCCGATGGTTTGTCCCATTTCGTTAAGTCCTCTCCGTCAAAATTTTTTGCACTGCCTTCAATCTGTGGAAATATTATAGCACGTTTTATTACAGTATGGTATATTTTGTACAAACAAATTTACAAAGGGGGATTCCCAATGGTACGGGACGCGATTGATGCAGTCATTAAGGCAATTTTGAAAGAGAAAGATTTCCTAAACGAAGTTGACGAAAAAATCGGCGACGGCGATCACGGTTTAAACATGGCGCGCGGTGCTCAGGCAATCAAAGACACCATGAAAACTTTGGACGAAAATGCAAGCTTGCAAGAAATTCTAAGCGCGTTAGGCGAAGCGGTTACCATTAACGTCGGCGGTTCGGCGGGGCATTTATACGGCGCGGCTCTATCCGAAATTGCCAAAGTCGTCGACGAAAAATCTGCGCCCGAACCTGTCACGCTGGCGAAAGTTTTCGGCGCGGCAGTTGATGCGATTCAAAAGCGCGGTAAAGCCGAATTGGGCGATAAAACCATGCTTGATGTTTTGATTCCGATTCGCGATTCGTTTCAAGTTGCAATCGGTTCCGACAGATCTTTCGAGGAAATTTTAACCGAGGCAAGAGATGCGGCTCGCGGCGGTGTTGAATTCACGAAGACAATACCTGCGAAAAAAGGACGTGCCGCCGCATTCGGTAATAAGTCAATCGGTTTTGAGGATGCCGGCGCAACTTCGTCCATGATTATTTTCCGCGCGCTCTGCAATGTTTGGAAGGATAATTTGCGTCAACGTTGAGACGGTGGCAAATAATTTCCGCCGAAAATTTTTAACGCGATTCTAAAGTCCAAATATCATCGTCTAAATAAAATGAGTTACAAATAATCTCGCGCGGATGTTCACATTTGCAAAAATAACGATTATCATTTATAATCAGACAAGGGCGCGGCATCGTCCTGCGGAAAGATTCGCGAATCCGTCAAGGAGCATGTCGAAGGAGGTAACAAAAATGTTTGACAAAAAATTTCTCAAGGGCACTTTGCTTGCGGTATGCGGTATGTTCATCATCGGCACTTCGGGCGCAACGGCTCACGCAAACACTATAGAAAACAATTTGATAACGCAGGAAGTTGAAACGGTAAATATGAATGAGGCATCGGATACTTTCGCCAGAATATACGCAAGAGAAAAACGTCGCGCCGAATGGCAAAAAGAACGTCGCAAAAATTATGAGCGCGGTTACTATGATGATTGTCGCGGCGGCGGATATTGTGACAGAGATTATGACGATCACTATTACCGCAGGCATCGCAACAGACATCACCGCGATTATCGTGATTGATTCTGCGCAGAAATTTTTACATACGAACATATGCAGTCGGCTTTCGGGTCGGCTGCTTTTATTGTATACAGGTCAAATGAAATGTTCGGCTATTGCAATTTGAGGAAATTATGATATCATACGCAGAGATGACGGGTTAGGGGATTGTGGTAATGTGTAGATTAGACGGGAGTTTTCCCGATATATTTTTAGCCCGTTAAGTTAAAAATTTCACTATAACTTTTAGGAGGCCCTAACATGTCTAACGGTAAACCCGAAATTGTAATAGTAGGCGGCGGCTTCGGCGGCATCAAGCTTGCCAAACTCTTTGCCAAAGAAAATGTAGAAGTGACTTTGATAGATCGTCATAATTTCCATTTATTCCAACCGCTTTTGTATCAGGTATCCACTTCGGTTCTCGAGACCGGTGAAATCGCTTATCCGATTCGCGCCTTTTTCCGCGATTGCCCCAACGTCAATCTTTTCATGGCAAAAGCGCAGGGCGTGGATCAAAAGCGCAATGTTGTCTTAACGAATCACGGCGAAGTCAAATATGATTATTTGATTCTTGCCGCAGGTGCCACAACAAATTTCTTCGGTATGAAAAATGTTGAAGAACACGCGTTCGGCATGAAAACTTTGCAAGAGGCAGTTCATATTCGTAACCATGTTATCCATGAATTCGAGCGCGCCGAAAAACCTTATCGCACACCCGAAGACCGTAAGAAACGCATGACTTTCGTTGTCGTCGGCGGCGGTCCCACGGGCGTCGAGGAGGCAGGCGCAATCACCGAATTAATCGAGATACAGAAGAAAGAATTTCATAAGCTTGACTTTAATGATGTCAGCGTAAAATTAATCGAGGCTACTCCGCATCTTCTGCCTATGCTCCCCGAAGATTTACAAGAACACACAGTCAGAGTCCTGCAGAAAAAAGGCGTCGAAGTCATGTTGAATACGCAAGTCGTTGATTATGATGGTGATGTCCTCACGTTGAAGAGCGGCGTAAAAATTCCGACCACAACCGTTATTTGGGCGGCAGGTGTTCGCGCTGTCGATATGATGAGCAATTGCGGCGGCGAATGTGCTCGCGACGGACGTATTTGGATTGAAGAAAATTTGATGGTGCGCGGTGCCGTTAATAAAAATGTTTTCGCTATCGGTGATTGCGCGGCATTCATGCACGGCGATATGAAGAGACCACTGCCCACCGTCGCGCCCGTCGCCACTCAACAGGCTAAAGTAGTTTACAAAAATATTATGAAACTCATCAAGGGCGAAACAGATCTTGAGAAATTCGTATACAAAGATTTGGGCGCAATGGCTACAATCGGACGCGCCGAGGCAGTTGTCGGCAGCCCCACCAAGATGACCGGTTTCCTTGCATGGTGCGCGTGGATGTTCGTTCATCTTATTCGTTTGGCAGGTATTCACACAAATTTAACCGTCGCAATAAAATGGACGTGGAATTTGTTATCGGGTACGCGCCTCGGGCGAATCATCACCAACATTAAGCTTTAAGGTCGGAGGATTCACATGAAATTACTGATAGACGATGCCCACATTGATGATATCAAATTTATTTACGAATATTTTCCGGTGACGGGCGTGACGACAAATCCGACAATACTTTCCAAAATCGGCGGCAATCCCTTCGATACTCTGCGCAGGATTCGCGAATTTATAGGTGAAGATGCGGAATTACATGTGCAGGCAGTGAGCAAAACCGCCGAAGATATTGTCAGGGAAGCGCATCACATAGTTAAAATTTTGGGCGCGAATACTTACGTAAAAATTCCTGCCGTCCGCGAAGGTTTCAAGGCAATGAAAATTCTGGTCGATACCAGCGAAATTTTAATCACGGCTACGGCAATTTATACACCTATGCAAGCTTTTATAGCCGGTCAATGCGGAGCAAGTTACGCCGCGCCCTACGTCAACAGAATCGATAATATGGGATTCGACGGCATTCGCGTTGCGCAGGAGATTCAAAAAATTTTTATAGCCAATTGCATGGAGATTGAAGTTATCGCCGCCAGTTTCAAAAATTCTCAACAGGTTTTGGAACTTTGCAAGAGCGGTGTCGGAGCGGCTACCGTTGCGCCGAATATTTTCAACGCACTTATCGCCAATTCTGCGATTGATGATGCTGTCGATAATTTTATCGCGGATTTTGAATCGTTCGCAGGCGTAAATAAATCCATGCTTGATTTCAGTTGACAACTACCGCAAATAAAGAAAACACCTTCCGAAAAATTTCGGAGGGCGTTTTTTGTTACCGTTTCAATTTTCGCGCGCGCTGCTAAGTGCGTCATACATTGAGTTTGAAAAAGTTTTGCCCGATGCCGCATGTGCTTTGTTACTTTCGGCGACACGTTGCTTTGAATTCATTGCGGCGGCAAATTTCTGCGCATTCGTCTTCAATTTATCTGCGCACATTTCGCAATAAATTCCGTGCTTTATCATCTTCCCGCAATTGGAACAAGGATATTCGGCACCGCGCAAACCGCTATGTTCAAACTGTCCGCGTTGAACCATACGCCAAATAAATTTACTCGGTACGCCCGTCTGCTCGATAAGATCGTTAATCATTATGCCGGGATGATCTCGCACGTACGTTTTGACATACTCTTCGGTTTTCAAATCGGCGGCTCGACAATCGGGACAAATTTTATCGCCGCCCACAGGCATAAAAATTTTGTTGCACCGTACGCAATTTCTTATATTAAGATTGGTAATCATAAATATCCCTCGCAAGTTCACGGAAATTTTTTAAGTTGATTCAATTGCCGCGACAAAATCGCAGTCTTGTAAAATTCGGCGAGAAGGACGAGCCCGACTCTTTGTGAAACGCGAACTCGGGAAGGTGCTTAACTGATATCGTTCAGACTTCAAACAAATCTACTTTTTTCTGCGCGGCACGTTTGATATCAAACAGTTTAACCAATTCGGCAACTGCTTGCGTAGGCGAAATTATTCCTCTCAAGACCGCTTCTTTTATTTCGGGCATGCGTCCCGTTACCATTGCATCGCCGAAGAAAAGATTATGCAAGTGTTCGTCAATCATTGCATGCATCCAGTCAAGCAATTGTGAATCGCGGCGGCGGCGGAAAACTCCGCTTTCGGTCGTCGTCTTCTTGAAAAGCTGAATGACTTGCCAAAGTTCCGATAAACCCATTTTTGTTACGGCACTGGCAAGATAGGCATGAGTAGGCCAACCATCAGTAGCGGGTCGGATAAATTCCGTCATACGTTCGTATTCGCCGCGCGTGACTTTAGCACGGACAAGATTATCACCGTCGGCCTTGTTTACTACTATTGCGTCCGCCAATTCCATTATGCCCTTCTTGATACCTTGTAAATCATCGCCTGCGCCCGTGAGCACAACCAGCATAAAGAAATCAACCATGGAACGGACAGTAGTTTCGGATTGCCCGACGCCGACAGTTTCAATCAATATGATATCGTAACCTGCCGCCTCGCACATTAACATAGTTTCGCGGCTCTTACGTGCCACGCCGCCCAATGTACCGCCTGCAGGACTGGGACGGATAAATGCTTCGGGTCTGCGGCTTAACGTACCCATACGAGTTTTATCGCCCAAGATTGAACCCTTTGTGATTGAACTGGTCGGATCTATCGACAGTACCGCAACTTTATGTCCTTCATCGCAGAGCATATTACCGAATGCCTCAATCAATGTGGATTTACCTGCGCCCGGTACGCCCGTTATCCCGATTCGCAATGCCTTACCCGTACGCGGTAACAATCTTTGTAATACACGCTGCGCCTTGGCAAAATGTTTCGGGCTGTTACTTTCGATTAAAGTTATCGCGCGCGAAAGAATCATCCTATCACCGCGCGTCACACCGTCGACAAGTTCGTCTTCCGTCAATGTCATACGTCTTTTTGGTTTGAATTGTCCCGAAGTGAATGCAGGATTTATATTGCCTACAGTTGTATCTTTTACGCCCTCTATGCCGCTCATTACCGCCGATTGATTTGAAACTGCCCAATCGGGCGTTGTTGTAGTATAGTTTGCCATCTGCTCAACTCCTTCGCGATTTTCGTTGCTGTGATTATAATTTACGCAAGTATTAATTGCAACCGATAGCACGCGGCAAACAGTCATGTTGAAAACATTTTTTCTCTATGTTATATTTCTGCACGGCTCGAATCGAAACGATGGTGAAGAATATTTTGAGAAAACACGAACACTTAAATAAAAAATCTCCCGAGTTACGACGACGGCCACGGAATTATTCACCATAATTTATCGGAGGACTGCATCATGAAGAAAACAGTAGCGGCAGCATTGACGGCTACGGCAATCTTGGGAGCAAGCGGTATATCGTTTGCGGCGGTGAATCCCTTCAGCGATGTCCCCACAGGTCATTGGGCTTACAATTCGGTAGCCAAACTTGCGGCGGCAGGAGTTGTCGAAGGTTACGGCAACGGCACTTATCGCGGCGACAGAAATATCACTCGTTACGAAATGGCGCAGATGATTGCAAAAGCTATGGCGAAAAATCCCCAAGGAATTGACAGAGCGGAACTTGACAGACTTATCGCCGAATTCCGCGATGAATTGGAAGCTTTGGACGTTCGTGTCGACAATCTAGAAAAATATGCCGATAAAGTCACATGGCATGGTGAAGTTTGTTACCATTATTGGAACCAACACGACAATTTAATCGCAGGCTACAAAACTATAAATACACTCCATCACTCACAGTTGCGTTTGTACCCTATCATAGAAATTAACAATCATTGGAAGGCAAAAGCACGTTTAACCTGTAGCACGGATATAAAAAGCGCTGCCAGTGGCGATGTGAAACTTACTTACCTTTTCGCCGAGGGTGTATATGACAAATTAAAACTTGAAGTCGGTAAAATACTCTTATACAGTAATGTTGACGACGGACTTGTAGTTGATGACTTCTTCAGCGGCGCGAGAGCCACTTACGGCGATAAATTCAAAGTCATGGTCGAGGCAGGTCGCTGGGATTTAAAAAATGCCGAAATTTCTTTCCTTGAAAATCCTTCGTTATGGTTCAAAAATGATGATGCGGCAAATTATCAGGCGGCGGAAATTTCTTACGAAACAAAGCCCTTCTATATTGGCGCAGGTGTTCACCATTTCAACAGTGATGCTTTCAGCAATTTCGGCGGCTACGGTGAAGATGCAAAAGATGCATTAATTTGGTCGGTCGGCGCGAAATATACTTTCGGCGATGCGGTTACTTTTGCAGCTTCCTACGCCAATAACAACAAAGCCGAGGATTACAAAAAGGCCTACAGCTTTTCACTCAATTACAAGGGTGCAAACTGGAAAGTTCCCGGATCGTGGGGTGTCGCTGTTGCCTATCGCCACGTAGGTCATAATGTTTCGTTGGATCCCACTTATAATGTTTACTGTGAAGGCAGACCTAATAAACGCGGTGTAGATTTCAAGGTAACCTATACACCGGTTAAAAATACTTCGTTGCAGGCCGAATACTTCATAGGTAAAACGCTTGACACCGAAGAAAAAACTCGTACATTATTCACTCGTGTCAGTTGGGCCTTCTGATTTGACGGCAGAAAAATTAATTTGGTAAATAAAAATCCCCGTTACTCATTGCGAGCGACGGGGATTAACTTTAGGAAAAAATTTAATGATGGTGTTTTGATTGATTACGGAATTGGGAATCTTTACAGTTTGGCGAAGGCGATTGCGAGTGTCGGCGGTGACGTGAAAATTTCAGGTGAACAGATTAAAAATTCCGCACATGGGTTGAAATTCGATTAGCTTTGGTGATTCAAAACTTTTTTACGGGGCTGAATACTTCGCCGTATTTTTATTTTGTACACAGTTATCATGCCGCGCCCGTCGACAAAAATATAATAACCGCCACGACTGTTTACGGTGAAACAATCACGGCGGCGAAAAATTTCTTTTTCGGTCGTAGTCCTCTTGAAAAATCGAATAAGCTGCCAAAGTTACGACGAACCTATTTTGGTCACGGCACAGGCAAGATAGGCATGAGCAGGTCAAACGTCTGTAGCGGGTCGGATAAATTCTGTCATGATTTCGTATTCACCGTGCATCACGCCGTCGAGAACCGATAGCACGCGGCAAAAAGTCATGTTGAAAATATTTTTTCACTATGCTATAGTCTTGCACGGCTCAAGTCAAAACGAGGGTACGAAATATTTTTGAGGAAACAAGGACACTCAAATTTAAAATCTCCCGAGTTACGACGACGGCCACGGAATTATTCGTTATAATTTATCGGAGGTCTTCATCATGAAGAAAACAGTAGCGGCAGCGTTGACGGCTGCGGCAATCTTGGGAGCAAGCGGCACATCGTTTGCTGCGGCAAATCCCTTCAGCGATGTCCCTGCAGGTCATTGGGCTTATAATTCGGTAGCCAAACTTGCAGCGGCAGGAGTTGTCGAAGGTTACGGCGACGGCACTTATCTCGGCGACAGAAACATCACTCGTTACGAAATGGCGCAGATGATTGCCAAAGCTATGGCGAAAAATCCGCAGGGAATCAGCAGAGCGGAACTTGACAGACTTGTCGCCGAATTCCGCGACGAATTGGAAGCTTTGGGCGTTCGCGTCGACAATCTCGAAAAGTACGCCGATAAAGTCACATGGACGGGCGAAGTTCGTTATCGTTATTGGAACGGACGCGAAGATTTAGTCAATGGCGATAAAAGTAAAACCACAACCAATCAGTTACAGTTGCGTTTATTCCCCACCGCAGAGATTAACGATCATTGGAAAGCAAAAGCACGTTTAACCGGCAGCACGAATTTAAAAACAGACAGCACCGGCAATATGAAACTTACTTACGTTTTCGCCGAGGGTGTATATGATAAATTCAAATTTGAAGTCGGTAAAATGCCCTTATACAGTAATGTTGACGACGGACTTATACTTGATGACTTCTTCAGCGGCGCAAGAGCTACTTACGGCGACAAATTCAAAGTCATGGTCGAGGCAGGTCGCTGGAATTTAAACGATGCCGCGCTTGCTTTCTATGAAAATTCTTTGTTGGGTCTCGGTGATGATGATGCGGCGAATTATCAGGCGGCGGAACTTTCTTATGAAACAGATCCCTTCTATATCGGCTTAGGCGTTCGCCATTTACGCAGCAACGCTTTCAGCAATTTCGGCGGCTACGGTGAAGATGCCAAAAAGGCATTAATCTGGTCGGTCGGCGCAAGATATACTTTCGGTGATGCGGTTACTTTGGCGGCTTCCTATGCTAACAACAAGAAAGCTGACGATTACAAAAAGGCTTACAGTGTTTCGCTCAATTACAAGGGCGCAAACAAGAAAAATCCCGGTTCATGGGGTGTCGGTGTAGCTTATCGCTATGCAGGACAAAATGTTTCGTTGGCTCCCACTTATAATGTCTATTGGGACGGCAGACCTAACAAACGCGGTGTAGAATTCAATGTAAGCTATACGCCGATTATGAATACTCTGTTGCAAGCCGAATATTTCACGGGCAAAACGCTCGACACCAGAGAAAAAACTCGTACATTCTTCGGTCGTGTCAGTTGGTTCTTCTGATTTGACGGCAGAAAAATTAATTTGGTAAATAAAAATCCCCGTTACTCATTGCGAGCGACGGGGATTAGTTTTAGGAGGAAAATTTGATGATAGTATTGATTGATTACGGGGTCGGGAATCTCTACAGCGTGGCGAAGGCGGTCGCGAGTGTCGGCGGTGACGTAAAAATTTCGGGCGCGATTGAGGACGTAAAGAATGCGGAGAAAATAATTTTGCCTGGTGTCGGAGCGTTCGGGGACTGTATGAAAAATTTGGAGGCGACGGGACTTATCCCAACGATTAAGGAAGAAATTGCCGCAGGGAAAAAAATTTTTGGAATATGTGTCGGATTGCAGATATTATTTGAGGGCAGCGAAGAATCGCCCAATGTTGAGGGCTTGAAAATTTTTAGCGGACGTGTGAAAAAAATTCGGGCGGACGGTTTAAAAATTCCGCACATGGGTTGGAACTCGATTAGCTTTGGCGATTCAAAACTTTTTACGGGGTTGAACACTTCGCCGTATTTTTATTTTGTACATAGCTATCATGCCGCGCCCGTCGACGAAAATATAATAACCGCCACGACTGTTTACGGTGAAACAATCACGGCGGCGGTAGAGCGCGATAATATTTTCGCTACGCAATTTCATCCCGAAAAATCCGGTGATGTGGGTTTGCGTGTACTGCAAAATTTCGTCTCAATGTGAGGGGCGGCACTTCAGTCATTACCGAAAGTGTTCAAAGTCAACAATAGTATCATTACGAGCGCGGTCATTTACTTTAGTTATCGAAAGATTTGTCGCGACAATTGGATGCAACGTCACGTTGCCGGCGGCCGCCCGTCCATGGGCGGCCTCTTCCTTAATCAACACCCCAAGTCAATGTTATTTCAATCGCGGCAATTGTCTTATATTCAGTCGCCGTATAAAATCAAATTAACCATTTGCCCGAATTCCGAACGATCTGAATATCTTTGCGGCGTGCGACGTGTGCTCTTCGATTCCAATACCGCGCGAGTGTCGTAAGACTGAATTTGCGAAGATAAAATTTCGTAAGTCTTGTCGTTCGGAACAATACGCACATCGTAAATGTACATGCGATTCAAATCGGCTTTGATGACAGCCATTTTAACGGTAAACGCCGACGACCAACTTTCTTGACGTACGCTATCGGCATCGTAATAGTAGCCGGTGTCATCCATTGCGTCGATAAATTTCAAATTCTCCGCCGAACAATTCGCGCCGTTGAGCATAAGAATCGCGGCGATTAACAGTAAAAATTTTTTCATCTGAGTACCTCATATGCCCAAAATTTCGGTAACACAAGTTCGTAAAAGTTCCTGCATAACAGTCACATTCAATAAAAGTGCTTCGGCTTGCGGTCGTAATTTCGTGTAGTGGAAAGTCGGATTATGCGCGACGTTAAAATCGGTCGGATAGGCAATCGGGTCAAATCTGCGCAGTTGGAAATTAAGCATGGCGCGATTCATATGGAAGGCACTTGTAACCAAAATCGGTTTGGTTAGATTTTTTTCGCGCAAGATAATTGCCGAATAACGAGCATTTTGCGAAGTATTAACGCTTTTTGTTTCGGTAATGATTTTGTCTTCGGGTACGCCCAACGATTTTAAGACTCTGGCGGAAATTTCGGCTTCCGCTCCCGAATCGCTGTAGACTTGTCCGCCGGTGATTAATATCGGCACGTTCAAAAGTTTTTGCAATCTCACGGCGGTTAACAATCTGTTCGCGGGACTGGCACATAACGCGCCCACACCATCGACATCGGGCACTTCGCTTATCGCGCCGCCGCCCAGTAAAATTATTACATCCGCACCACTCGTCTCGACTTGTTGCGGTGGCGTATACATTTTTTCAAGCCAGCCCATGCATCTTTCAGCCACGAAACCCGTACACAGTAAATAGAACACGAAGGTGACTAACAACAGCATTGCCGAAAGTTTTCTGTTGATACGAAATAACTTGACTGCGAAAGCAATCAGCAACACGATAAAAATCCCCGGCGGCAGTACCCAACTCGCGCCGAATTTCAGTAAATAAATCAAGAGAATCACCCCGTGCCTATGATAAATTTCTTAAATGATATAACAGCGTCATTAAAAATGCAAACTCAATGCAAGCTCTGAATCAGGCGAAAAATATCTGCGGCGGTTCGGAAAATATTTCTTTCGGCAACGGATTTTTTCATAGCCTCTGCCAAAGTCATCGGTTCACGCAAAACAGAAAAAGCGGCATCAATCTGCGCAGAGTCCGATAAATCGGCGACGGTACCGCCCAATCCGATTGTTAAAATTTTCGGATTGAGTTTCTTGGCAAGTTTTGCGACGCCCGAGGGTGCTTTTCCGTTCGCGGTCTGATTATCCAAACGTCCCTCGCCCGTTATGAGTATGTCGGCATTTTTCAAATCATCGGCGATATTCAAAGTGTCAAGTACCAAATCAACGCCGTTGACGAGTTCGCCGCGCAGATAACTTCTGAACGCAAAACCGAGACCGCCCGCAGCTCCGTCCCCCGGTACGGAAATTTTATCGAGGTTCAAAAATTTTGCGCTGAGATTTCCAAAGTTTTTAATCCAATCGTCCATAAGCGCGACAATTTCGGGCGTCGCTCCCTTCTGCGGCGCGTATACCGCTGAACAACCGTTAACCCCCGTCAGCGGATTGATTACATCACAGGCGATTTTAAATTTACATTCGCTCAGTTCGGGTAAAATTTCGCCGTCGTCAATCGCCGCAACATTTGCCAAATCGCGCCCAAAAATTCCGCAAGGTTTGCCGTTAACGTCCGTGAATTTAAATCCCAATGCCGTCAACATTCCGAGTCCGCAATCATTCGTAGCACTGCCGCCTATTCCGATTATGAAATTTCTGCAACCGTCGCCGATTGCCTGCCGAATTATTTCGCCCACGCCGTAAGTTGTCGTGTTTAGCGGATTGCGTTTGTCGAGCGGTACGAGCGGCAGCCCCGACGCGTTCGCCATTTCCGTTACCGCCAATTTCTGCGCAGATATTTCGCCGAATTGAGCGGAAATTTTTTCGCCGAGAGGATTGGAAACGACAACGGATTTTATTTCGCCGCCAAGTCCCTGCGTTATTGCGTTACAAGTTCCTTCGCCACCGTCAGCCAACGGAAATACTTTTACTTGAGCCGTCGGCATGACCGATAAAATTCCTGATTGCGCCGCCGCTCCAGCCTCCAAACTCGCCAAACTTCCTTTGAAACTGTCAATCGCCACAACTATTTTCATCACTGCGCCCTCCGCCGAAAATCTTATCGTCATTGTAACATAAACCTGCGCAGGATTTTCGGAAGATACAAAGAATTTTTTCGAGAATACGAAATCGGAGGTGTCAAACATGGCAGATGAAAGATTGATAGTTGCTTTGGATTTTCATACGATGGATGACGTAAAAAATTTGGTTAACGAACTCGGTGACAGCGTGAATTATTACAAAGTAGGCATGGAACTTTTT
This sequence comes from Selenomonadaceae bacterium, assembly GCA_024698045.1. GTDB lineage: Bacteria > Bacillota > Negativicutes > Selenomonadales > Selenomonadaceae > Quinella. The sequence goes on along the minus strand of JAILRS010000018.1, from coordinate 82,908 downwards.
TACTCCGTGGGCGCAGGTGTTGTCGAGTGGCTCAAAGCGCAGGACAAAAAAATTTTCCTCGACTTGAAATTGCATGACATACCCAATACGGTTGCGGGCGGACTTTGTTCGCTGATGAATTTGGGCGCAGATATTTTAAACATTCACGCGTCGGGCGGCTATACGATGATGAAAACGGCGGCGGATTCTCTCCGCAACGAGGCAGCAAAACGCGGCATAGATTGCCCGAAATTGGTTGCGATAACCGTTTTGACCAGCATTAACGATAAAGAATTGTCGGATGTAGGTTTTGCCGCCGATATGCAAAGTCAAGTCGTGCGGCTGGCGAAATTAACAAAGAGCGCAGGAGTTGACGGCGTAGTAGCCTCACCGCAGGAAGCAAAATTAATCCGTGAAAACTGTGGCGAAGATTTCATGATTATAACTCCGGGCGTAAGACCTACCGGCGCGAACATCAACGATCAAAGCCGAATCGCGACACCTGCGGCGGCTTTGGCTAACGGTGCAAACAAATTGGTTATAGGTCGTCCCATTCGCGCGGCACAAAATCCCCGTGAGGCGACATTGAAAATTTTGGAAGAAATGAGCAGTGTACAGTAAATTTGGAGGCAGATTGTATTGAGAAAGAAAAAAGTTTTGGTTCACGGTACCTTGGAAAGTCTGAATAAATTTTTCTCCGACGCGGTAAGTCGTGATTATGAAATCGTTGCATTGTTAAGCGACGAACCCGAAAAAATTTCAATCACGACGCGCAACAGGAAACTTGACATTTTAAAACCGCAAGAGCTCCCGATTTTTGTTGACAGGTTAGTCGACGGAATTATTTTGACCGCCGATAAATCCGTTACCGATTTTTTTCTGCGCAGAGGTATTCATCCGACAAAAATTATTTTTTGGGACGCCGCGCAAGGTTGGACATTCTTTGCATTAAAGGATAATCAAGGCACTCAAGTTATTTTCTTCTGCGGCTTGGAATTTCATATACGCTCCGATGAGGACAGAAAACTTTTTAACAAAACTGTTCAGCGCCTCGGGACACAACGACAATATAAGAACATTAATCCGCAATATTATCCGTCAATTTTGTTACAGCAATATCAACGGCGCACAGGTAAAACTTTCGACTTTAATAACCCGAAGACTTTCACGGAAAAATTACAATGGATGAAACTTTTTGACGCGACACCGATTAAAAGTCGATTGGCGGACAAATATCTTGTGCGGCAATGGGTTGCAGATAAAATCGGGCAGGAGTATTTGATTCCGCTACTCGGCGTGTGGGATAACTTCGATGATATTGACTTTGACGAACTGCCCAATCAATTTGTTCTGAAATGCAATCACGGTTCGGGCATGAATATTATCGTTCGTGATAAAAAGACTTTCGATATTCAAAGATCACGCGAAAAAATCAATGCTTGGCTTGCTACTGATTTTGCCGCTTTGTTTTTGGAAATGCATTACACGCGAATCAAACGGAAAATCATTGCGGAAAAATTTATGGCTAACAGTGATTTGACAGATATAAACAACTATAAATTTTGGTGCTTTAACGGTAAGCCGATTCTTTGTGCTTTTGTAAGCGGTCGCTCTGATGATGGTGATTTGTCAAATGTAAGGATTAGTTTTTTTGATATGAATTGGAAACCTACGGAAGTTGAACGAAGCGATCATCCGCGCAGCGAACACCCCGAGAAAATTCCACGCCCGAAAAATTTTGAGCTGATGAAAAGATTAGCGGTTAAACTTGCCGAAGGTTTTGCACATGTTCGCGTTGACTTTTACGAGATTGACGGCAAAGTTTATTTCGGCGAAATGACTTTCACGCCCGGCGCAGGAAATTTTTCCTACAAATCAAAGGGGACAGACGAATATCTCGGTGACATCTTGAAATTGCCCGAAGCTTCACCGATACCAACTTTGTAAACGTTTACCAATAATTTTTCTCTCGTCAAAAATTGCGGCGAGGGATTTTTTTTGCTATCATTGCGGAAAATTTTTAAGTGAGGTCAGACAATGGAACAGTTTAAAAATTTTGTCGCCGACTTGTTTAATCTGCAGACAGATCGCGCATCATTGGAAGAAATTTCCGAACGAATACACTCGGGCGGTCAACTCAAAGGAACAAATATGTGCATCCTGATTCTTGCGATTTTTATCGCGTCAATCGGGCTGAATATGAACAGTACCGCAGTAATTATCGGCGCGATGTTAATTTCGCCGCTCATGGGCGTCATCATGTCAATCGGCTACGGCATGGCCTCCTATGACAGTGCCTATGTGCGCGAATCCATAATCAAATTAATTTTTCAAGTGGCATTATCGATTTTGGCGTCGGCATGTTATTTTTACCTGTCGCCGATAAGCACTGCCTCGTCGGAACTTTTGGCGCGAACCGAGCCGACAATTTGGGATGTATTAATCGCAATCTTCGGCGGTCTTGCCGGAATAATAGGGTCGACGCGTGCGGAAAAAGGTAACGTCATTCCGGGCGTCGCTATCGCCACCGCTTTAATGCCGCCCCTTTGCACCGCAGGATTCGGATTGGCTCATCATTCCTTCAAATTCTTTTTCGGTGCACTCTACTTATTCTTCATCAACAGCTTTTTTATTTGCCTGACGACTTTTATTATCCTCAAGCTGTTCAAAATCCCCGTGAAAAGTTACGTGTCTGAAAAAGTTTTTCGTCGCCAACAAATTTATCTGACGATATTGGGCGTGTTGGTGATAATCCCGAGTTTGAGTATGGCATATCAAAGCGTGACAAAAAATTTGGAGCAAGTACAATCGCAAGTATATTTGGCTAAACATTTCGACACAAACGATTTGCAAGTAGTATCAAACAAGGTGGATAAACAGAAAAAAATTTTTGAAGTCACGGTAGTCGGGCGACCGATAAGCGCAGACGAAATAGCAATATTATCAAATGACTTGCAGGAATATTCACAGCTGTCGGATTTGAAACTGCAAGTTATCCAAAATAATTCTTCGTTGACGGCGGACGAATTGAAAGATTTAATCAAGACACAAATAGAATCGGGCACGGACAAAATAACGAATGTAGAGGACGAACTAAAGAAATTCCGTGAACGCGCGATAATTTACGCGCCGGCATATCATCGCTACGAGGCAGATAAAACTTTGCTGAATAAAATTTCCGCCGAGTCAAAAGTAATTTTCCCACAAATAGTCAAAGTTGAAGGGGCATCGATAGCAAGCGAAGACGCCGAAGGAAAAATTTCCTATGAAAAATTTGCGGCGATAGTGTACGTGAAAAACGCGCTGAATGAAGAGGATACTAAAAAGCTGCGCGATTGGTTGACCGCCGCCGCCGATTTGGAAATAATTTTAACGGTATTGCCTGCGCCGCAACCCGAATCGCCGTCGCAAGAAATTACGCCCGAAGAAAATACGGAACAACCTGCGCAGACGGAAAATTGATATAAAACTTTGGAGTGATTATATGGCGTGGAGTTACGAAGATGATTTGAGAGAGCAGATAAGTCGCGAAAAAAATTTGGTCGAGCAGACGGGCGGACGTCTGCGATTTGCTTTGGCGTACCCGAATTTTTATCGCGTGGGCATGTCTAATTTGGGTATTCACATAATTTACGAAATACTCAACGGGAGGCGTGACACTTCCTGCGAAAGATTTTTCCTGCCCGAACAATCGACAACGGAAAAAATATCGCGCGGCAATGTTCCGTTGCTGAGTATGGAGACGCAAACGCCGCTTAACAGATTTCAAGTTATCGGCTTCGCGGTGTCGTTTGAACCGGATTACTTTAACGTAGTGAAGATGTTGCGATTGGGCAAAATAAATCCCGTGGCAAGCGAACGAACGGATTTCGATCCGATAATCATAGCCGGAGGAGTTTGCGCGACATTCAATCCCGAACCGCTTGCGGAAATTTTCGACGCGTTTGTTATCGGTGAGGGCGAAGTGATAATGCCGCCGCTGGTTGACGAAATAATTTTCTCGGAAGGTTTGACGCGCGCCGAACGATTGGAAAAACTTTCGCATGTATCGGGAATTTATGTGCCACGGTATCCGCAAAAAGTATCGCGGCAATGGCTCAAAGATTTGGATTCGTATCCTGCGCATACTACGATAGTAACGGATAACTCGGAATTCAATATGTATTTGGTGGAGACCGCCAGAGGTTGCGGACGTCATTGCAGATTTTGTATGGCCGGCTATTGTTTCCGCAAACCGCGCAATCGTTCGCTTGACGTGCTCAAGGAAGAAATTTCCGCCGCAAAAGTTTTCGGGAAAAAAATCGGCTTGATGGGCGCGGCAATCTCGGATTATCCGCAGATAGACGAACTGTGTAGATTTATCCTCGGCGAAAAGTTACAAATGTCGGTCGCGTCATTCCGCGCGGATTCCGTGACGGATGAACTTGTAAAGTCGTTGGTATCGAGCGGCTTGAAAACATTGACGATTGCGCCCGAAGTCGGCTCGGAAAAAATGCGCGCGGTGGTCAATAAGGGAATCACCGAAGAAAATGTATTCACGGCAACGGAATTGGGAATCAAAGCAGGAATAAAAAATTTTAGACTTTACTTCATGGTCGGCTTACCGTTTGAAGATTTATCTGATGTCGAGGCAATCGCGGATTTATCGGCGCGGATAAAAAAACTTTTCGACGGACGATTGACTTTGAGTGTAAATCCGTTCGTGCCGAAACCGTTCACACCTTTTCAATGGTCGCCGTTCGCCTCGAAAAAATATCTTGACGAAGCATTTAAAATCCTGCGCGGTAAATTGAAATCGGTACGCGGTACGGAAATAATTTCGGAGTCGGTTCGCTCCTCGGAAATACAAACGATACTTGCGCGCGGTGACAGACAAATCGGTAAAATCGTTGCGCAATCGGAATCACTACAGGAGTTCCGCAGAAATTTCAAGGCGGCGAAACTTGACGAAGAAATTTATTTGGGAGAAATACCGACCGAAAAAAATTTGCCTTGGGATTTTCTTGACCAAGGCTTTACGAAAAAATATTTGCTTGACGAATTGCAACGTGCCGCCGAATTTAAGACGACGCCGAAATGTTTCAAAGGTTGTAAACGTTGCGGAGTATGTACGGGCGATTAATACAGGCGCGAAAATAAAATCCAAAGCGTCGACAATGCGCTTGCCACACCGAATACAAAAGTTATCGCAAAAGAAAATCGCGGCGGATTGAACAGCGACAAACTTGCGAAGGCGATTAGTGCCACGGGTATAAAATATCTTCCCTGCACACCGGCAATCAATTCCGCGCCTACGGGTGACCAGATTAAATATTCCACGGCGAACACGCCCAACATCGTTACGAGCGCGATAAAAATCATCAACAATCTTTCGCGGAATTTTAAATTTAAATCGCCGACAGTCGCGCCGATAATCAGCATGACAACGTAGGCAAAGTAGAAAATTATCGGGAAGTAGAGATTGACAATGCCGAGGACGCCGATAAAAGTCTTGGCGAACCAAATATCGGGCTTGATTACACTTGCGGCGAATGCCGTTAAAAATTCCGTCGGGTGCGCTAACATAAATTGTTTCTGAGCAACGGCATCAATGCCCTCCAATCCCATGTAAAAGCCCGTGAACAGCGGCACGCGTCCGCCGTCACTCGAAAGATACAGCCACGCCGAGGAGATTGTCAAATCAATTATCAACAGCGATAAACCCAATCCGATAAATTGTCCCGTCGAATTGAAACGCGCGCGCGGAATCAGGAAGTACAGCAATAAGATTGCGCCGTAAACTTGTTTTAACAACCCCAAAGTAATTGCCAAAGTTATCAGCCCGAAAATTTCCGCCGAAGATATTTTTTCTCCGCGCCGCCGTAATGACAGTAGCCACGCCGCTCCGAATAAAGTTGCGCCGTAAATTATCGCGTCCGCCGAAGTCGAAGATATTTCCGTCAAGAACATCGGCATCATTGCCAACAGGAAGATTAGAATTTTTTTCTCGGGCAAAAGTTTCATCGCGCCGAAAACGCAAAAGGCACAGAATATCAACGCGCCCAATGACATCAGGTAGTAAATCGTACCTGCGCAGAAATTTAGCGAACGCCCCAAAAATGCAATGACGGCTTGCGGCAGATAAGCAAGCGGCGAATAAGAACCGGTATTGGGGATTAAATGCCATTCGGTTACTTCGACGTCGAGCGGTGTCGATATAAATTTTTCAGCCATGTCGAATTTAATCAGATGATATTTGTTGATGATGTCGGCAACAAATTCGGGCGGCATTAACGAGCGCGGTACTTCCGCCACAAAAAATTTTTCTCCTTCGTCATGTAAAGTTACACGTCCGCCCTTACACGACCAACCTACTTGATTTTTCGTCGTCGGATTATCGCCGTCCTCAATCAATCGCACTTGTTCCGTCTGCGCTAACAATTTCCCTTCTGACACTTGCCACGCGCGCGCAAAATGATTTATTTCGTCTGCCACTTGATAAGGCGGCGTCACAATCCGAATCGCTACACCAAAAATAATTATCAGACAAAAAGTTATAGCCGCAAAATTTTCCGTCAACACTCTTTCAAAATTTATTAATCGACGCAATGAACACACCACCGAATTAAATTTATATTCTTCCGTCAAAACTTTCGACGTCAGAAAAATCATTCGAGATTATATCAGCCGTAATTTTTTTTGCCAATTCAAACGGCGTCAACCAAAATTTTTCTTCCCTTATCCAAACCAAACATATATAATGCCGAATGATTAATGTTGTTAATTTCTCTTCGACGAGGTTACGATAATGAAAAAGATTTTAATTGTTGACGATCAGGAAGTCACGCGCGAAATGGTCGCCTTCATGCTTGAGAGCAAATATGAAACGGTCTGCGCAGAATCGGCGGCACAAGCAATGGAAGTTTATCGCAGAGAAAAACCGAATATGATTTTATCGGATTTTCGTATGCCCGGCATGACCGGTTACGATTTACAGATTGAATTGCAAAACGAATTCCATAAAAAAATTCCGTTCATGTTCATGACGGCGGATAAGAGTGAAGATGTCGAGAGTCAAAGTTTCAAAAACGGCGCGATGGATTTCATACACAAACCTATTCAGCCCGAAATTTTACTGCGGCGAATCGCGAATATCCTGAGTACCGTCGGAGAAATCGAGGCGTTGAAAAAAACTTCGACGACGGACGCGCTTACCGGTTTATTTAACAAAGGATCTTCCGAAGAGGAACTGAAGGAAATTTGTAAAACTTCGCGCGGTTCTCTGCTCATGATTGACTTGGATAGTTTTAAACTCGTCAATGATATCCATGGTCATGCCATGGGCGATAAAATTCTGATTGCCTTCGCCGATATTCTCCGTGCGGCTATGCGTTCGTCGGATTTAATCGGGCGAATGGGCGGCGATGAGTTTGTAAGTTTTTGTCACGGTGTGGACGATCCCGCCGCGATTGCCTCCAAAACAAAATTTATCAATGAAAAAATTACGGCTGCCGCGAAAAAATTGATGGGCGAAGATATGAATATTCCCCTCGGGGCGTCTATCGGCTGCGTACTCGTTCCGCAATCCGGCACAGATTTTTCCGAGCTCTACAAGAAGGCGGACAAGGCTCTTTATATCGTGAAGCAGAACGGCAAACACGGCTACAACATTTACAGCGAAGACGCACTCGAAGAACAAGTTGAGACTGTCGTGACGCTGGATCAAGTCGAAATGATTTTGGGCGAACGTAACAAAGAATCGGGCGGTTATGTCGTGCCGTTTGAAACTTTCCGCGTGATGTACCGATTGATTAAACGCAACGCCACAACTTTCGGCAAGAGAAGTCATTTGGTTTTGATGTTGCTCAAACATATGGACGACGATAAAAATTTTTCTCTGCGCATTGCCGGTGAAAAATTCATTGACTGTTTGCAAAAAACTTTAAAGCGCGGAGATGTTGTCTCTCATAACGGTAACAATCAATTTCTTTTGTTGCTGACCGATATCGACAATGACGACGATGCAGAAAAAATTATCGGGCGCATTGTTGAAAGTTGGAACGAGTTACCAGAAAGCAAACATTTTTGTTTCACGTACGAACAGGCAGTTTTAAACTCTTGATACCCGAATAAAAATCAAAGGCGGTGAGCAAAATAACTCATCGCCTTTTTGTTTTCGTATAAAATTTTTGCCGCCGATTTAAATGTAGCGTTTGATAATTTCGTCGAGAGAAACAGCCTCCGAATAAAAATTACCCTGCACATTTGTTATCGGCAAATCTTTTACGGTATCGCGGATTTTTTCATCGCCGACACCCTTCAAACAAACTTTCGTACCCAATTCCGCCGCTAATTCCGAAAGATGGCGCACTATCTGCAAATTGCCCGTCTTCGTATTTATGTTCATGATGTAATCGCGTTCGAGCTTGATGAAGTCCGGCGCAAGATCTCGCAGGAAATCGATTGAGGCAACACCCGAACCAAAATCATCAATCAGACAAAGAATATTCCTGCTCTTCAATTCGTTAACTATGTTCTTCAAAATATTCGGCTCGATAAGTCGACAACTCTGTGTCAATTCAAAACAAAGATTTGTCAGCGGAAAATTAGTTGCCTTGGAACTTTTGCGTATCTCGTTGAAAAGAAAATCGTCGATAATCTGCGCAGGTGCAATATTTATGTTAAGAATCAAATCGGGTTTGAATTCCAAAACTTTTACAACTTCCTCCATCGCACGACGCATAATCCAATAGCCTAACTCTTCAAACAAATAATCATGCTCGAGCACGGGCACATAAGCCGAAGGAGGTACGTCGCCGAATCTTTCGCTGTGCCAACACAACAGAGCTTCCACCGACGTTAATTTATTCGTCTTGATGTCAAAAATCGGTTGATAGCGCAGAGAAAAATTTTTGCAGTCCATGAGGATACAGTCGCGCACTTCGTCGAGCAACTCAAGCGAATCATGCATGTTTATCCCCAAAGGTCCGTTGTAATTGACGAGACTGCCGTTATGATAAAATTTGGAATCGTTATAGGCGAACAGGAGCGAAGTGTAAATCGTGCGTTCATTTGAAATTGTTCTGTCAAGATAAATCATGCCGCCGTTAATCGATAAAACTTGGCGAACATTTTCGACTGCGATACCTGCCTGTGCGGCGCGGCGAACTTTTTCGTATTTGGCTTCCACTTCCTCGGGCGAAAGTGTATCGCTCAGGAAAGCAAATTTTGCACCCGCCATGCGGTAGACTGTTCCGTCGTTTCCGAAAATCTCCTGAAGAAGCCAACCGGTTTGTTGCAAGACCGCATTGCCGAAAGGATAACCGTGTTCTTCGTTTATATCGCTCATCTTATTTATGCCGCATAACATGACGACACAACTGCGATTGAGTTCGAGGGCGGCAACCAAATCGCGAAAAAATCCGTAATGATTGCGCAGGAGTGTCACCGAATCGATACTCTCCGTCAAACCTTCGTTAATCAAAATTCCGCCGATAAGCGCGGGCGATCCGTCTTCATCCCGTACAATCGAGCCGATATAGCGAAGTTTTGCATAAGTGCCGTCCTTTAGGCGCGTGCGATAATATCTGTCGTAAGCTTTTATTTCGCCGTTCAAAAGTGCTCTCATTGTATGCTTGAATCCGAATCGCTCTTGCGGGTGAATAAAATCACTCCAATTTACTTCGCCGTCGGGAAGATATTCGTCACGTAAACCAAACGCCTCAACCAATTCGGGACAATAACGAATTACTTTGCTCTTTACATCCAAAAGTAAAACATAACTGCCGTGTGCCATGATGGTATAAGCGTTAAATACGTCATCGAGAATTTTTCGATGATTAAGGATTGTCGTCATCGGAAATGGCGCGGATTGTTGGCTGTCAAATTCAGGCGGTCAGCAATATTATTGCGCCGCTCACTTCCTTTCGGTTAATGTTTCCAGAAATTTTACTTTAGCTTTGATATAAATAATAGCACAGAAAATATTTTTAGCAACCGCCGCGCTTTGAGTCGAATTAATTGCAGCGGAGTCCGTTGTTACGCCGAAAATTAAGCTGTTGCCAAAAAAATACATGCGTGATACACTGACGCCAATGTTACTTACATTTATTGGGAGGAAAAATTTCATGGCAACAATAATAGCACCGTCAATCTTGTCGGCGGATTTTTCACGTCTTGCCGAAGAAGTAAAGAAAGTTACCGACGCCGGTGCCGAATATATTCATGTCGACGTAATGGACGGAACTTTTGTCCCAGAAATTACAATCGGCGCATGTGTGGTTAAATCTCTGCGTAAGGAGACCGACGCAACTATCGATGTTCATCTTATGGTAGAACATCCCGAAACTCAAATCGAAAGTTTTGCGAAGGCAGGCGCGGATATAATAACGTTCCATGTCGAGACTACAAAACATGCGCACAGACTTATTGAAAGAATTCATGAATTAGGTTGCAGAGCAGGTGTCGCGCTCAATCCCGGCACATCTGTTTCCGCTATCGAAGAGTTGATTGAGTTCGCAGATATGATTTTGGTTATGACTGTCAATCCGGGTTACGGTGGACAGAAATTTATCGAGTCGATGCCGTCGAAAGTTCACATGCTTTATCATATGATTGACGAATTGGAAGCCGATTGCGATATCGAGGTTGACGGCGGAATCAATGCCGAAACATCTGTTATCGTCCGTGAGGCAGGCGCAAATATTTTGGTTGCGGGTTCTGCGATTTACGGTGCCGAAGATGTTGCGCAGGCAATCAAAGATATTCGAGGCAAGGAAATTATCCACAGTCATCATCATCACGACGACGAAGATGAAGAAGGTTACGACGAACTTTAATTATCGGGCAACAGTGTTAAAAATTCAGACGAATATATAAATCAGTTTTCATGACGCGCCCGATATTGGGCGTATTTTTATCAAAGGGAGATGTTTTATTTGGTAGGTTACACACTTCGTCAAGAACGCGAACGACAAAAATTATCCATTGAAGACATCGAAAAGGGTACAAGTATAAGAGCACTTTATATAGAGCACATAGAAAACGGGGAATATGACAAATTGCCCGGTATGGTTTACACGAAGGGATTCATAAAGAATTACGCAAAGTTTTTGAACTTAGATCCCGAAGAAATTGCCAAAGAGTTTGTCAAAGACGTACGCGAAGAAAATGACACTGCCGCTCCTGCAAATACGGGCGAAGGCGATAACAATTCCGAAACATCAGCGGAATCAAAACCGGTCAAGCCTGTCAAAAAACCTTTGGGGCATTCGGTAGAGAATGATAACAAAGGTTCATCGAATATGTTAATCGTGGCGGCAGTAGTGGTGATTGCGGCATTATCTGGTATGGCGTGGTCGTGGTTATCGGGTACGGGCGAAGAGGTGGCAACCGTCAAACCGCAACAGCAACAAGCTACTGCGCAGACGGAACAAACACCCGTTGCAAATAATACTGTTGAGCCCGTCGCGGAAAATCTTCCTGCTGCGGAAAATCTTCCCGTCAACAATCCCGATAAAGTCAATGTGCAAGCGCGATTCAATGACAGATGTTGGGTACTTGTTACGGTTGACGGAAATGTAGTGCAAGAGGGCGTAGTGGACGGCGGTCAAACTCTTTCGTGGGAAGGTACTAAAGAAGTTTCGTTCCGTTTAGGCAATGCCGGTGCGGTGGAATTTTTTGAGAACGGTCAAAGTATCGGTGCACTTGGGGCTTACGGCGATATAGCCGACAAGACTTTCACGCGCTGATATTTTCAAATCGAATTAACTGTCGGGGATATCGTCAAAGGTATCTCCGATTTTTTACGGTAACGCTGATACTTTCAATCGGTTATCGTTACGGGCACGATTGTTTACCGAGCTTGTCGAGAATTTCGGCGTAATTTCGGTATGCAAAGTCACGTTGCCTCACGTTACCTTTTGAAGGAAGAAAATATTTTGTGTCGAAAGTCTACAAAGATAAGAATGAGACAAACAGGAGGAAAATAATTTGAATACGTTTGAAATGGAACTGGGCGGCAGAAAATTGATAGTCGAGCACGGTAAGATGGCAAAGCAGGCGAACGGCGCAGTATTGGTACGCTACGGCGATACGGCGGTCTTGGTAGCGGCTACGATGTCGGCAGAACCGCGCGAAGGTGCCGACTTTTTCCCGTTGACAGTTGACTTTGAAGAAAAAATGTATGCGGCCGGAAAAATCCCCGGCGGTTTTATAAAACGCGAAGGACGTCCCGCAACCAGTGCGATTTTAAAAAGTCGTCTTATCGACAGACCTATCCGCCCGTTATTCCCCGAAGGTTTTCGCAATGACGTTCAGATAATCGGCACGGTGTTTAGCTTTGACGAAGATAACGCGGCGGAAATAGCGGCAATGATAGGCGCATCGTGTGCGCTGTGCGTTTCTGATATCCCTTTCAACGGTCCTATCGCAGGTGTTCACGTCGGAAGAATTAACGGAGAATTTATAATCAATCCGACGAAAGCTCAGCTTGAAGAATCGGAAATGGATTTGATAGTAGCCGGTTCGCGCGATGCAGTTATGATGGTCGAGGCAGGAGTAAAAGAATTACCCGAGGAAACAGTACTCGAGGCAATTTTATTCGGTCACGAAACGATAAAAAAAGTTGTGGCATTCCAAGAAGAAATAGCCGCGGCAGTAGGTAAGGAAAAACGCGACGTGAAACTTTTCCATCCCGATGAAGAAGTAACTGCCGCCGTACGTGAACTTGCTTTGGAAAAAATTAACACGGCCGTCCGCAATCCCGATAAACTTGCTCGTGATGAGGCAGTCAATGAAGTAAGAGCGGAAGTCACGGCATCATTAACCGAAAAATTCCCTGCGGAAGAATATCCGAATCTCGAAAAAGATGTCGCGGCAATATTCTACAAGTTAGAAAAAGAAGTCGTTCGTAAAATGATAACGCATGAAAAAATACGCCCCGATGGTCGCGGTTTGGAGGAAGTGCGCCCGATTTCCTGCGAAGTAAATTTGTTCAATCGTACTCATGGTTCGGGCTTATTCACACGCGGTCAAACACAGGTATTAACGATAACAACATTGGGAGCAATAGGCGACGAACAGATAATCGACGGTTTGGAACCCGAATACACAAAACACTATATCCATCACTATAATTTCCCCGGTTACAGCGTAGGAGAGGCGCGCCCCGTACGTAGCCCCGGACGTCGCGAAATAGGTCATGGCGCATTAGCCGAACGCGCACTCGTGCCCGTTATTCCTTCTATTGAAGATTTCCCCTATACAATAAGATTAGTGTCGGAAGTATTGGAAAGTAACGGCTCCAGCTCAATGGGTAGCGTTTGCGGCAGTACGTTGAGTCTTATGCAAGCAGGCGTACCGATAAAACGCCCTGTAAGCGGAGTGGCTATGGGTTTGGTAAAAGACGGAGATGCCTACACAATTTTAACGGATATACAGGGAATGGAAGACGCATTGGGCGATATGGACTTCAAGGTAGCCGGAACAACCGAAGGCGTCACCGCGATTCAAATGGATATCAAAGTAGCAGGAATATCGCGCGAAATATTAAGTGATGCATTGGCGCAGGCAAAACGCGGCAGAAGTTTCATCCTTGGTAAAATGCTCGAGGTAATAAGCGAACCTGCGGCAGAGTTGTCGCCGTATGCTCCGCGCGTACGTACGATAAAGATAGCAGTCGAAAAAATCCGTGAGGTCATCGGCACGGGCGGTAAGGTCGTCAACAAAATCATCGAGGAAACCGGAGTGGCAGTCGATATACACGAAGACGGCATGATATTTGTTACGTCGCCAAATGTAAACGGAATAGACAAGGCAATAAAGATGATAGAAGATATAGTTCACGACGTGACACCGGGCGAAATATACGAGGGAACAGTAACGCGAATAATTCCGACGGGCGCATTTGTCGAATTGCTCACGGGTAAAGAAGGATTGTGTCACATTTCGCAGTTATCCGATAAGAGAATCCCGACGGTAGAAGATGCAGTGAAGGTCGGTGATAAAATTACGGTGAAGGTCACGGAGATTGACGATAAGGGCAGAATAAATGTAAGTCATCGTGCGTTGATAGAGGGAGATACACCGCGTCCGCGTCCGCCGAAAAATTTTGGTCAAGGACGTCCGCGCAATGATAAGCAACAGGGAGACTTTAAAAATTCGCGCGACGGCTTCCGTAGAAAATAATTTTAGAATGAAGTAAAAAATCGACGTCACCACGGACAAAACCGCGTTGGCGTCTTGTATTTTAAAGGAGATGAGCATAATGGCAACGATTGACAGATTCAAAGATGCGGTAAATCAAGGGAAAGTGTCGGCGGAAAACGGAGCAGCCTCATTATCTGCGCAGATGAAATATGATTATCTGGCGGCGATTCATACGATGGAAGAAATATTGAGTATAACGAAAGCGATAGAAAATCGAAACGGATATCGTCAGAGATTGAGGAATGAGTTGCTGAATAATTGTCGGCAATCACTGAGCAAAATTGTTAACGAGGAAGAATTGACGATAAAGAAAATAGACGCGGCGATAAAAGTCTTGACGGATTGCAAATCGGAAATAGCGAAGATAGACAGTGCGACGAAAGAAAGTACGCGATTGGCGGAATATGTAAGAGACGGGATATCTGCAGGACATTGAGGAGGCGCGGCAATGTTTAGGGAGATGCGGCGTAAAAAATGTGTGATATCGGAAGAAACGGCGGCAAAAATATTGCGTGAAGGTGACTACGGAGTATTGGCATTGAGCGGCGATGACGGTTACCCTTACAGCGTGCCGATTAATTATGCTGTCGAGGACGGGAAAATATATTTTCACAGTGCGAAGACGGGACATAAACTCGACGCAATTCGCCGTAATGACAAAGCATCGTTTTGCGTGGTAGGTCGACATGATGTTGTAGCCGAAGAGTTTACGACTTACTTCACAAGCGTAATCGCATTCGGTCGGATAAAATTGATTGAAGATGATAACGATCCCGAAAAACTTCACGGACTTGAATTGCTGGCGGATAAATATTCAATGAATGTACGCGAAGAATTACGGTCGAAAGAATTGTCAAGAGTGAGCGCGGTAGTTATTCCCGTGATGACGATAGAACACATTACGGGTAAGGCGGCGCGCGAATTGGTACGCAACGGAGAAATTAAATAATTTGGTCGTCACGATTTCGGAGGGGAATTATGGAAAAAAATTTCTTAACGTACAAAATGGAGATAAACGGCTTGGAAGAAGATGTCAAATTCAACACGGACACGATTGAAAAAGTATTTATGCCGTTCCTCCGCGAATTAACGGATTTACATTTAACGGTCGACAGAAAAATAGTTGTCTACATAGCAGGAGCACCGGGCATAGGCAAAACGATATTGGCGCAATTTCTTGAGAAACTCAGTCACGAACGTAAGGAAGTTGATAATATCCGCGCTTTGAGCATGGACGGCTTTCATTATCCCAACGATTATTTGGAATCGAATACAATCGAGCATGATGGAAAAATAATTCCGTTGAGCGAAATAAAAGGTGCGCCCGAAACTTTCGACGTAGATAAACTCATCGAAAAGATACGCGAAGTGAGACAAGAGGGTACTGATTGGAATGTTTACGACAGAAAAATTCATGATGTATTGTCTGACATTCTGCCCGTAGAAGAAGATATCATTTTGATTGACGGAAATTATTTACTGTTGGACGAACCAAATTGGACAACGGTGCGCGTACTTTGCGATTACTCGGTCTTCATTGATGTCGACGACGAAAATCTTTTGCGTGAACGTTTAATCAATCGCAAGGTAGTAGGCGGTTTAAGTCGTGAAGAAGCAGAAAAATTTTTCGAGTTCAGTGACGGTAAGAATATTAAACGGGTACGGAAAAATGCGGCGAAATCGGATGAAGTATGGAAAATATTGGCGGACGGTGATATCGAAAAGCAATGAGCAAATTTAAATCGCACGCGAATAACATAGCATTGCCGCATACGATATTTAGTCTGCCGTTTGCATTGGCGAGCGCGTTCATGGCGACGAACGGACACCCCGATTTTTCGACGGTAATTTTGATTTTGATAGCGATAACTTCGGCGCGATGGGCTGCGATAGCGATAGACAACTTAGCGGATTTGAAATATGACAAGTTACAGCCGCGATTGTCTTATCGCGCAATGGTACGCGGCGAAATATCCAAAGGTGAGGCGTTAATATTTATCGCGGTGTGTTTAATCGTGTTGATAGTTGCGGTTGCGCAGTTACCGACAATTTGTTTGAAGCTGTTACCTATTGCGGCGATTCCGTTCATCATCTACCCGTTCACGAAAAGATTTACGGCATGGTGTCACTTATTTTTAGGCGTGGCAATAGCGATGGCACCGGCAGGGGCATGGGTCGCTTTGACGGAAGAAATTTCATTGCCGATGATAATTTTATGTATAGCGGTCGCGTTGTGGATAGGGGCGTTTGATGCGGTTTACGGAGCGCAAGACGAACACTTTGACAAATCGCACGGGTTAAACTCTTTGGCGACGAAATACGGAGCGGCAGGCGCGTTGACGATAGCTAAGATATTGCACGTCGTATCAATGATTTGTTTCGTGGCGGTCGGTCTGATATTAAACTTGGGCGCGTTGTATTTTATAGGCGTAGCGATTGCGGCATTGGCGTTAATCTATCAACATGCAATCGTCCGCCCGAACGATTACCGCGAAGTAACTCAAGCGTACTTCATGCGCAACGGCATTGTATCGATAGCGATATTTGTATTTACATGGCTCAGCTACGATTGATTGCAAAAGTCGATATGCTTTGCTAAAATATCGGCGAAAAAATTTTGGGAGGAATCCACTTTGCTTGATATGAAATATGTGCGCGATAACCTCGATGAAATTCGCGCTATGTTAAAGAATCGCAATAACAAATTGAGCCTTGACAACTTCGGCGAACTCGAACAGAGACGCCGCGCGATTTTGAGTGAGACGGAACAGTTAAAGAGCGAACGCAATACGACGTCGAAAAAAATCGGGGCGATGAAGAAGGCAGGAGAAGATACGGAAGCGATATCGGCGGAAGTGCGTCAAATGGGCGCGAAAATTTCCGCGCTTGATTCGGAGCTGCGTGATGTCGAAAACGGTTTGCGCGATTTACTCCTGCACATCCCTAACATACCTGCGGCAGATGTACCTATCGGGCTTGACGATTCGCAAAATCCCGAAGTACGCAGATGGGGGACGCCGCGCGAGTTTGAATTTGAACCGAAAGCGCATTGGGATATCGGTACGGCATTGAATATTTTTGATTTCGATCGTGCCGGTAAAGTAACGGGAGCAAGATTTACATTCTACCGCGGCTTAGGCGCCAGACTCGAACGTGCTTGCATTAATTTCATGATGGATTTGCACGCGAATAAACACGGTTATACCGAAATGCTTGCGCCGTACATAGTCAATCGTGACAGCATGATTGGTACGGGACAACTTCCCAAATTCGCCGAAGATATGTTCAAACTCGAGGGGCTTGACTATTATCTTGTACCTACTGCGGAAGTTCCCATGACGAATTTCCACCGCGACGAAATTTTATCGGCGGACACTCTGCCCGAATATTATGCTTGCTATACTGCATGTTTCCGCGCGGAGGCAGGAGCGGCCGGACGTGATACACGCGGCTTGATTCGTCAACATCAATTCAACAAAGTAGAGCTGATTAAATTCACGAAGCCCGAAGACTCATGGAAAGAATTGGAGTCAATGGTAGACGCCGCCGAAGATGTATTGCGTACCTTGGAAATTCCGCATCGCGTGATTACACTTTGCACGGGCGATATGAGTTTCACTTCGGCTAAGACTTACGATATTGAAGTTTGGATGCCTGCGCAGGGAAAATATCGCGAAATATCTTCGTGTTCAAACTGCACGGATTATCAGGCGCGTCGGGCAAATATCAAATTCCGTCGTGACAATAAGAGTAAGCCGGAATATGTGCACACGCTGAACGGCTCGGGCATAGCGGTCGGGCGTACTGTCGCGGCTATTCTCGAAAATTATCAGCAGGCTAACGGCTCTGTTAAAATCCCCAAAGCTTTAGTGCCTTACATGGACGTTGAAGAAATTCGTTAACAAAAAGTTTTCAGCATAAAAAAAGCGGTTGCCTTTATCGGGGCAATCGCTTTTATTTTTTACTGTGCCGTAAGTTTCTTTTCGAGATTGTATATAAGACTTTCGACAATCTGCGCAGGTTTAAAAGACTTCGGATAAATATTTAGTGATAGCCGCGTCGTAATCGGCAGTATGTGCGAAAGCTTCCGCCGCCAATTTTTGACGAACCTCCAAAGGCACTTCACCGGTTTCGGCGACAAGTTTTGCGATTTCGTCGTAGCGATCCGGATTGGTAACGACAGTAACGAACTTGAAATTTTTCGCCGCCGCCCGAATCATTGCGGGACCTCCGATATCAATATTCTCTATCGCGTCTTCCAAAGTGACATTGGGTTTGGCGATAGTCTTCTTGAAGGGATACAGATTGACGACGACCAAATCAATCGGCTCGATATTGTTTTCTTCCATTTGGCGCACGTGTTCGGGATTATCGCGCACAGCCAAAATACCGCCGTGAATTTTCGGATTGAGAGTTTTAACACGTCCGTTCATAATCTCGGGAAAGCCTGTTACATCGCTGACGTAAGTGACGGGGATACCTGCCGCGCGAATTGCCTTACCCGTGCCGCCCGTGCTGATTATCTCTACACCGCTCTTGCTTAAACTTTTTGCCAATTCAACCGCGCCCAATTTGTTTGATACACTGATTAACGCCCGTTTGATTTTCATATTGCCGCCCCCTATCTCGACTTTGCGCCCGACTATTTTAAGACGCCCGTCGATAAATAATTTTATAGCCTGAGGATAAATTTTATGTTCCTGTTGTAAAACTCTTGCCGCCAAAGTTTCTTCGGTATCGTCCTCCAAAACCTCGACAGCTGCCTGCAAAATTATAGGCCCCGAGTCGGTACCTTCGTCGACGAAGTGAACGGTACAGCCCGAAACTTTTGCGCCGTAAGCCAATACATCACGGTGAGCATGTGCGCCGGGGAATGACGGCAGTAACGACGGATGTATATTCATTAACCGCCCTGCATACTGCCGCACGAAATCCGCACTCAATATTCGCATGAAACCGGCTAAGATAACCAAGTCGACGCCTTCCAAATGTTTCAGCAATTCACTTTCAAAGTCTGCGCGATTTGAAAAATTTTTTCTGTCCACGCAGATATTTTTGATACCGGCTTTTTGTGCGCGCGTCAATGCTCCGACATTCGGCTTATCCGTCAACACGACAGAAATTTTTGCCTTAAGAAATCCGCTGTCTATCGCGTCTATTATGGATTGTAAATCGGTACCGCGTCCCGAACACAATACGCCCAATTTCGTTAAATTTTTTTCAATCGCCACCGTCACCGCCTCCGTCACTATCGTTATCGTCGTCGTCATTATCTTCGCCATCGCCGTCATAGTTGTCAAATATATTTGTTCCGTTTGTTATCAACATATGAATGAACGCAACCAACAAAGCTATCGCAAATATAAATATCAAAACTATCCAAAACATAAATCGTTACCTGCAGAAAAATTGACGCTCAATCCTTCAAATTACCGCCGATAACCTCGACGCCGTTACCCTCGACGACGCGCCCGATTGTATAAAATTCTTCGCCGCTATCGGTCAGATGTTTGCCCAATTCGTCAACAGAATTTTCATCGACGATTAAAATCATGCCGATACCGCAATTAAACGTCCGCAACATTTCGCGCCTCGGAACATTTCCCCACTCCTGTAGCAAGCCGAAAATTTTGGGAACAGTCCATTTATCTGCGTCGATGGTCACGCCCAAACCGTCGGGCAATGCACGCGGAATATTTTCGTAGAATCCGCCGCCCGTAATGTGAACGAGTCCGTGAATTTTTTCGCCGAACTTGCGGATTAACGGTAAACACGTCGCAGGATAAAGCCGCGTAGGTGTCAACAATTCTTCGCCGATTGTTTTGCCCAGTTCCGAAATTTTTTCATCGCCTTTGAATTTCATACGATCGAAAACTATTTTACGGACGAGACTGAAACCGTTTGAATGAAGACCGCTTGAAGGTAAACCGATAACCACATCGCCGACTTTGACACGCGCGGAAGTTATCAGCGATTTCTTTTCGACGACACCAACCGCAAAACCTGCGATATCATATTCACCTTCGGAATAAAATCCGCTCATCTCGGCAGTTTCTCCGCCGATTAACGCGCAGCCCGATTCTTTGCAGGCATTGGCGACACCACGGACAATATCGGCAACTTGTTCGGGTACGAGTTTACCGACTGCCAAATAATCCAAAAAGAAAAGCGGTTCGGCTCCCTGAACGAGAATATCGTTAACGCACATCGCTACGGCATCTTGACCGATTGTATCATGTTTATTCAGCAGGAAGGCAATTTTGAGTTTTGTACCGACGCCATCGGTACCCGAAATCAAAATCGGTTCGTCGTAATTTTTCAGCGCGAATAATCCGCCGAAGCCGCCCAAATCTCCCAGCACTTCGGGTCGGTAAGTCGAGCGGACGAAATTTTTTATCAGGCGTACCGATTCATTTCCCGCATCTATATCTACGCCCGAATCTTTGTATGTCATTTGTTCCATAAATTTTTTCCTTTCCGAAATGCCGGCAATTCTATCGGCTCAATAATTTTTCTTAAAGTAGTCGATTGTAAGTTTCAATCCGTCTTCAAGTTTGACAGTAGGTTGCCAATTGAGTTTCTCTTTTGCCAAATCAATGACGGGACAACGTTGAGTAGGATCGTCACTGGGCAACGGCTGATAAATAATTTTGGATTTACTGCCCGTGAGTTTCAATACCAATTCGGCAAGTTCCAACATTGTAAATTCGCCGGGGTTACCCAAATTAACCGGACCCGTAAAATTTTCGGTGTTCATCATTTTTACAATGCCGTCAATCAAATCATCAACGTAACAAAAACTGCGAGTTTGGGAGCCGTCGCCGTAAATAGTCAAGTCTCTGCCCGACAATGCTTGAGTAATGAAATTGGAGACGACACGCCCGTCGTGCGCAGTCATTCGAGGACCGTACGTATTAAAAATTCTGATGACGCGAATATCTACATTATGTTGACGGTGATAATCAAAGAAAAGCGTTTCGGCAGTGCGTTTACCTTCGTCGTAACAGGCACGAATGCCGATTGTGTTGACCGCGCCGCGATAACTTTCCGGTTGCGGATGAACTTTGGGATCTCCGTAAACTTCGGAAGTACTTGCCTGCAAGACACGCGCCCTATTTTGTTTAGCCAGACCCAAACAATTCAACGCGCCAATGATATTTGTTTTGATTGTACGGACGGGATCGCGCTGATAGTGAATCGGGCTTGCGGGGCATGCCAAATTGAAAATCCAATCAACTTCGGCGTAAATCGGTTGAATGACATCATGACGCATTATTTCAAAATTGGGATTGCCCAAAAGATGCGCGATGTTTTTCTTCGTACCCGTGAAAAAATTATCCAAGCAAATGACTTCGTGACCGTCGGCGATTAATCTGTCGCAAAGGTGCGAACCTAAAAAACCTGCGCCGCCCGTTACCAAAACTCTTTTCATTAAATATTCTCCTTGAAGAAATTTTAAGTGCCGTCAAAAATCAAAGGGACAAGGGGCAAAAATTTTTACCCCCGTCCCGAAAAATTTTCCGTTAAATTACAAAGTCAAACGATTCAAAATTTCTTGATAAGCTTCCTCGACGCCGCCCAAGTCATGACGGAAACGATCCTTGTCTAATTTCTCTTGAGTTTCGCTGTCCCAGAAACGGCAGTTATCAGGAGAAATTTCGTCGGCAAGAAGGATTTCGCCGTTTTTCGCGCGCCCGAACTCAAGTTTGAAATCAATCAAGTCTACGTTTTTCGCCTTGAGGATTGAACGCATGATTGTATTAACCGAAAGGGAAATATGTTCGATAGCGTTCATCTCGTTGATGGTCGCCAAATTCAAAGCCATGATGTGCCAACGGTTAAACATCGGATCTCCGAGCTCATCGCTCTTGTAATCGTATTCGATAATCGGAACGCTCAAGGGAGTACCTTCCGCCATGCCCAAACGTTTTACCAAACTGCCGGCAACGATATTGCGGATAACGATTTCAAGTTTAATCATGTCGAGACGTTTGACTAACATTTCGCGGTCGCTGACTGCCTCGATAAAATGCGTGGCGATTCCGCGGTCTTTGAGCTGTTTGAAGAAAAACGTACTGATTTTGTTGTTCATTACGCCTTTACCCTGAATGATGCCGTGCTTTTCGCCGTTGCCCGCGGTTGCGTCGTCCTTGAAGTAGACAAGAAGTTCGTCGGGATTGCTTGTTTCGAAAACGCTTTTGGCTTTGCCCTCGTAGAGAAGATTACCTTTGGTCATTGTGCTTTACCTCCTAAAAATGTGTTGCCTAATTTTTATAGCGAATAGTGTAAATGTTTTTCCAGTATATCCAAATATCTTTCCGCCTCGTTACGCGATTCAAAGGTCTGCAATAAAATTTCGTCTGCATAAACCGCCCAACGCTCCGCATCTTTTTCGTCATTCGGTTTCGTTATATGGAAATATCTGATTAAACCGGGATTAACATAACCGCCGTCATTTGTTTTAATCAAGTTCACTTAAAATTCTCCCGAAAATTTATCAGAGACCGTAACGCGCGAAAATCATATCGACATGCCGCAGGAAGAATTTAAAATCGAAACAGGCGGCAACTTCCTCGGGCGTCAAATACTTCGTGATATCGGGATCTTTGGCGGCATTCGTCTTGAAGTCTTCGCCCTCGAGCCAACGTTTCATTGCGTTACGCTGTACCCATTTGTAAGCATCTTCACGCAAAACGCCCTTGCCGACAATTTCCAACATGAGTCGTTGACTGTAAATCAATCCGCCCGTGCGATTCATATTATGCAACATTGCTTCGGGATAAACAAGTAATTTATCGACAATGTTTGTAATTTTGCGCGTGCAATAATCTACGTTGATGGTTGAATCGGGGAGAATGACGCGCTCGACGGAACTATGTGAGATATCGCGTTCGTGCCACAGGGTAATATCTTCCATAGCGGCGATTGCATTTCCGCGTACGAGTCGCGCCATACCGGCAACGCGTTCGCAATTAATCGGGTTACGTTTATGCGGCATAGCCGACGAACCTTTTTGACCGGGTGAAAAATATTCTTCGGCTTCGCGGATATCGGTGCGTTGCAGGTTACGGATTTCCGTCGCGATTTTTTCCAAGGTACTCGCTACTATCGCCAAAGTCGTCATGTATTCGGCATGTCTGTCGCGCTGAATGACTTGAGTTGCCAAACGTACGGGAGTTAAGCCCAATTTTTGGCAGACAAGTTCTTCAATCTTCGGATCTATATTGGAGTAAGTACCGACCGCACCCGATAATTTCCCGACGCTCACGATTTTTTTAGCGTGCTCGACACGTTCTATATCGCGTTCAATTTCGTCGTTCCACAGTAAAAGTTTCAAGCCGAAAGTCATTGGTTCGGCATGTATGCCGTGCGTTCTGCCGATACACGGAGTATGTTTGAATTCAACGGCACGACGGCGAAGGACTTCGAGGAATTTTTTCAAGTCATCAAGGATAATTTCCGCCGAACGTTTCATCATGATACAAATCGCGGTATCTTTCACGTCGCTCGAGGTTAAACCTTTGTGGATGTATTTGGAGTCTTCGCCGACGTATTCGCCGACACAAGTCAAGAACGCAATGATGTCATGATGTGTTACCGATTCGATTTCGTGAATGCGTTCGAGATTGAAATTTGCTTTGGCGCGAATATTCTGCGCAGCTTCGACAGGAATTTCGCCCAACTCCGCCATTGCATCGCAGGCAGCAAGCTCCACATCAAGAATCGTCTGCCATTCGTTTTCGATTGACCAAAGTTTACCCATTTCGGGCAAAGTGTACCTTTCAATCATAAAAATTGGCGCAAGTTATATGTTACTGCGCCGTTCACTTCCTTTCGCTTATTTTTATGGAATCACAAATCTAAGTAGTAATGAGTAGACAAATCGACAAGTTCATCGGCAACTAAGGAATGAAAACCGGCGAACGATAAATTTTTTGAATGAGCGGAAAAAGTATAATGCCCGACAGCCCACGCCGCAACCTGTTCGACCTCGGAAATTTTTGACAGATAAACCGAAGTGCCCGTTGAATCATCCATGCGCCATTTGGCAGCCGTGACGCCGCTGATATCCTGTAACTCTTCGCCCTCGGTACGTTTATAAGTCCTTACCGTCAAAGATACATTCGGTTCCCATCTGCGTCCGTATTGAATTTCAACTACATTGCCTTCGACTAAAACGTTGACAATTTCGTAACCGGATTTGTGCGGCATATAAAGCGGAACAAAATTCACCGCACGAGCTGCCTCGGCAAAATTGGAATAGGCAACTTTTTGATTGGGAATTTCTTCGGTTTCCACTGCCTTTGGTGTAGGCATAATGTTGTTGTTTGCGGTAACAGGTTCCCTAATCGTCGCCGCTTGTCTTTGAATTGATTCTATCGGTGTAGACTGAATTGTCGAAGGTGTTTCGATTCTCGTTGGCGTTTCTGTTTTTGACTGTATTTCTGTTTGCGACTGTTGTATCGGCTGATATTTCGGGACATCGTTTGTGTCTATTATTATGGTTTCGGTTTCGCGTTTATCCTTATCTTTCTTATCTGACAGCTCTTTCAGTTTGCGCTTATTCTCTTTCTCTTTGTCTTTACGCGTCTGCTCGAGTTTCTTTTTGCGCTCCTTACGATCTTTATCTGTTTCGTCAATCGGATCTGTTGTTATACTGTCGGTCAACAGAGGATTTATTTCGCTCAAATTTTCATCTTCGGCGGAGCGTTCTTGTTCGGCGGCTATCATTGCAAGTTCTTTGTCTTCCTCGGCGGCGTAACCTGTCAACGGAATTTGTGTTGTCGCCAAAACCGTCATTAACATTGCAATTTTCTGTTTGAAATTCAAAAAGATTCCTCCAATCAAGTGTTGGTTAAAGACTGCGCAAGAATTTTATATCGGCTTTCGATTTGTGCGGGCGAACCGTTATCGAGGCGTAAGTCTATCAAAAATTCCTTCAGCAAATTGAAATTGAATTTGATATCCGCATCGCGTAACATCGGGAAAATTTCCGCCAATACTTTTTCGGCGCGAATCAATTCGGCTATATATTTATCGAGCAGAGATTTTTTATTTTTGCCGGTTGATGATTTATACTGTCGCAAAATTATCGGGACTTGATTGACGAGTTGTCTTATCGCGGAAATTTTTTCGTTGAGTTGTCCTTGCGGCGTACGTAGATAAAATTTTTCGCGAAGTTGCGGCGTCATTTCCGTTTCCACAAGTGCCGTATCATTTTCCACGTTATAAATTATCGCGTTCGATTTGATTTCGTCAATCGGTGTAGATTCTTCCGCGATGAAATAAATTCTGCCGTAGTCTTTGACGGACAAAAAAACTTCGGGCGGCGGCAAAACTTTTTCCGTGAAAACGACCGAATCGAATTTGTTTTCGGGCAAAAGATAATCGCTGCCTTCGTTGAAGATAAAATTAACCGTGGGAATTTTTCCGACGGGACGGAGTGATGTCATGCAACAGAATTTATTTTGCGGATTGAAATGCGGCAGAATTGCGGATAAACATTCGCCGAATGCCGACCAATTTCCGATTTGCAATACGGAATGAATTTGGGGCTTGGTCAATAATCGTGCGACAATCCGCGAATAAGCTATCATTTCCGCAAAGGATGTTACCGTATTTTGAAAAATTTTCTTCAACGCGTCCGTAGTCATTTTCTCCAGCGGATATATAACGCCGCTTTTTTCGCTGAATTGATGGGAGCTGACACAACTTTTGTTCGCAATCGGTAAACGAACATTGAGCAAAGATTTATATTGATTTCCTTCCGCCAAAAAAAATATTCCGTTTTGATATTTTATATTGTTCAAGTGTTGTCGCCTCCGTAAAGCAAATAATAAAGTTTGGCGACGATTTTATTTTCGTCAAAATTTTTCGCGGCATTAGCTGCGGCAAGTCGTCCGCCGTTTTTAAGCAGTTTATCATCACGACAAACTTCGGCGAAAATTTCGGCAAGCGCATTCACATTACCTATCGGGAAAATTTTTCCGCAATTACCGCTATCGGTCATATCATCGGCGGCATCAACCGCGGAAGTAATTATGTAGTCGCCGGAAAATAAAGCTTCGGCAATGACGTTGGGAGCTCCCTCAAAATTTGACGTCAGGCAGAAAATTTTCGCGCGTTTGTATTCCTCGATTAAAGTTGCCTTATCCGCAATTAATCCCGTAAAAGTTACGCGACTGCGCAGATTGGGATTTTGAGCAAAATATTTTTCCGTGTAAGTTTTGAAATTTTTATCGACGCCGCCGACTAATCTGAGATTCCAATCGGGCAATTTATTCGCGACTTTGGCGAATGCCTCAAGCAAAATATGATTTTGTTTTTGTTGGGAACCTATGCGCCCGACCGTCAAGATAATATTTTCTTTGGGTACGTCGTTAAATTTGACATTGAAAAAATTATACCAACCGTTACGGAGCAAATCGACGGGAACACTCCATTTGGTTGAAATATATTTTTGCGTAGCGCGACAACTGGCGGCAACCACATCGCACGACTGCAAGAAATTTTTATATATCTGTGATTCGTGGGGGATTCTGTCCGCCCAAGCGATATTCATATCCGTGGCAAGATAAATTTTTCCGTCGGGGCGTAAGGTTTTGTAGAATTTAACCAACGGAATATAAGCCGGATATGCTCCGTACAATATCAATAAGTCCATATCTGCGGCATGCTCTTTGATATAATTGATTCG
Source organism: Selenomonadaceae bacterium (assembly GCA_024698045.1). Taxonomy (GTDB): domain Bacteria; phylum Bacillota; class Negativicutes; order Selenomonadales; family Selenomonadaceae; genus Quinella. The sequence continues at coordinate 56,045 of JAILRS010000018.1, read as the reverse complement.
AGCTTTCTCCGTATCTTCCGGTAAAAAATCCATTTCCAAACCGCAAACATATTTATCAAGGTAGGGATAACTTTCGTCGTTTTTTATTCCGACCATCACCGAACGAAAACCATAATTTTTATGCAGAAGATAGGGCACAAGTCCGCAGTCTTTAAGTAACTGTTGATTGTTCCAGCCGCCGCCGATTTCGGGATTACCCGTGGAAGCTATCGTGTAAGCTCCTTGCATATGCATCACCTCTTATCAATTATAATTCACGAATTTTTTTATCGCAACCGATAAATGCCGACGGGCGCAGGGATTTTTGAAATGACGATACGCAGGAATTGTAGTGATTATCGCCGAATAAACTTTATACATTTTCAGCCAAAAGTATTCAAAGTCAACTTGAGTACCGTTACAAGCGCGGTCATTTACTTCGCTTATCGAGAATTTTGTCGCGACCATTGGATGCAACGTCACGTTGCCGCGGTCATTTATTTCGTTTATCGAGAACTTTGCCGCGACCATTGGATGCAACGTCACGTTGCTTCCGCCACTTTCAAAGTGGCCAACGTCACGTTGCCTTTCAAAGTGACCACGTTGTCTTTCTTGACGGGGGTGATACTATGATAACCAAAGCCGAAGTGCAAAACACTCTGAAAGGAAATTTTCCCGTGGGAACTTGCCGCGCGTTAATCAGCGAAGATTACGGCGAACTGTTAATTGTATCAACCGGTATTGCGGGCAATCTCGTCTTGTATAAAAATTTTTATCCTGCCGCTTACATTCGCCCCGAAACTTTAACCGCCGTGATAAACGCCGAGGAACCTTTTCCGCCCAACGGCGATTTTCATAAATTGCAACAGCTTTTAAAAGAGACTTTTGAACTTATTATCGAGTGTTACAGTGTCGACGAGCTTATCGAGTTTGTCGATACGAATCAAGATTTTGGCAAGCAGTAAAAGAATTTTTGGGAGGGATTGGCAGTGGCATTTTATTACAAAGAACCATCACACACATTCGGGGAATATCTTTTGGTACCCGGCTATTCGTCAACGGATTGCATTCCCGTCAACGTCGACTTGTCGACACCGTTGGTAAAATTCAAACGCGGCGAAGAATGTAAATTGACGATGAATATCCCGATGACTTCGGCAATCATGCAATCGGTATCCAACGACACAATGGCAATCGCGTTGGCAAAAGAAGGCGGCGTATCCTTTATCTACGGATCTCAATCGATAAAGGAACAGTGTGCAATGGTATCGCGAGTCAAAAATTACAAATCGGGTTTTGTATCGAGCGACTCGAATTTAAAACCGACAACGACATTGCGCGAAATGTTGGAGTTATTGAGGGAGACGGGTCATTCTACAATGGCGGTGACGGAAGACGGCAAACCTACGGGAAAATTGTTGGGCATAGTGACGAGCCGCGATTATCGCACGACGCGCATGACCGGTGATGAACTTGTACGCGATTTCATGACACCTTTCGATAAACTTATTTACGCCGATGCCGATTCAACGACTCTCCCCATGGCCAACGATTTGATTTGGGAACATAAATTGAATATGTTGCCGTTGGTAGATAAAAAGCAACGTTTGCGCTACATGGTCTTCCGCAAAGATTATACGGATAACAAAATCAATCCGCTGGAATTAATAGACAAGCGCAAAAGATATGTGGTAGGCGCAGGAATAAACACGCGCGATTATGCCGATCGTGTCCCCGCATTGTTGAAAGCCGGTGCGGATGTTCTTTGTATTGATTCATCGGAAGGATTCAGCGAATGGCAGAAAATTACGCTGGAATATATCCACAAAAATTTCGGCGAAGATATCAAAGTCGGCGCGGGCAATGTTGTCGACGCGGAAGGCTTCAGATTTTTGGCGGATGCCGGTGCGGATTTCGTTAAGGTCGGAATCGGTGGCGGATCTATTTGTATCACGCGCGAAACAAAAGGTATCGGGCGCGGACAGGCAACGGCGGTTATCGATGTTTGTCGTGCGCGCGATGAGTATTTCAAGGAGAAGGGGATTTATATTCCCGTTTGTTCCGACGGCGGTATCGTCCATGATTATCATATGACTTTGGCATTGGCGATGGGCGCGGACTTCCTCATGTTGGGCAGATATTTTTCGCGTTTCGACGAATCACCGACGGATAAAATCAGAATCAACGGAACATATTATAAAGAGTACTGGGGCGAAGGATCCAATCGTGCTCGGAATTGGCAACGCTACGATTTGGGCGGCGATAAAAAACTTTCGTTCGAGGAGGGTGTAGATTCTTACGTACCTTATGCCGGCGCGCTCAAAGACAATATAAATATCACGCTGTCAAAAATTCGGTCGACTATGTGCAATTGCGGCGCACTGAATTTATCCGAGCTGCGCGAAAAGGCTAAAATAACGTTGGTATCGGCGACGAGTATAGTCGAGGGCGGCAGTCACGATGTAATTTTGAGAGATCAATTCTCTCGTAATTGAGACAGGAAAATTTTTATGACGGAACAGGACTTTGCAAAAAAGGTAAACGAATTGGGCGGACGAGCGTATCTTGTGGGCGGGGCGGTTCGCGATAAATTTCGTGGTGTGAAGGCGCACGACAGAGATTATTGCGTCACGGGATTGGAAGAAAAAATTTTCGCGAAGACATTCCCGAACGCGCGCAAATTCGGCAAATCTTTTCCCGTTTATTCCGTCGATATCGACAAAGATTTTTGCGAAGTCGCTTTCGCGCGCACCGAACACAAAGTCGACATAGGTTACCGCGGCTTTGAAATTTTATTCGCGCCAACTGTTACGATTGAACAAGATTTATTTCGGCGCGATACAACCATTAATGCAATGGCGGTTGATATTTTAAGCGGTGAACTTGTCGACCCGTTCGGCGGACGCGAAGATGTCATTAACAAAAAAATTCGAGCCGTAAGCGAACATTTTATTGATGATTCCGTTCGTGCTCTGCGTGCCGCGCGACAATCCGCTCAATTCGATTTTGAGATATGTCCCGAAACAATCGAGGCGATGAAAAAATGCGGCGCGGAATTGGCACACGAACCAAGCGAAAGAATTTTCAACGAGACAGAAACGGCATTGCGTACGGATAAGCCGTCGATTTTCTTTAGGAATTTGGATCGAGCAGATTTACTGAAAATAATTTTTCCCGAAATTACACAACTACGCGGAAAAATTCAGCCGATAGTATATCATCCCGAGGGCGATGCCTACGAACATACAATGCAGATTGTCGACGAGGTTGCCAAAGTCAATGATAATCCCGTCGTAAGATTTGCGGCTTTGGTTCACGATATCGGCAAGGGTACTACACCGCCCGAAATGTTGCCTCATCATTACAGGCATGAATTTCGCGGACTTGATGTGCTGGAAAAAATGAACGAACGAATGCGATTGCCGAGCGATTGGAAAAAAATGGCGGCGTTCGTTATTCGTGAACATATGCGCGCGTCGCGGTTGAAAAAGCCCGAGAAAATCGTTAAGTTGCTGATTGCGATAAACAATCCGAAAATCGGCGTGAAAAATTTCTGCGACATCATCCGCGCAGATAATCACGGGTTACCGCCGTATCTTGAGCATGCGCAGGAAATTATTGCCGAGCTGTTGAAAATAAACGGCAGTATCGTACCGCAAGATTTAACGGGTGCGGATATCGGCAAATGGATTCTTGAAAAACGAGCTCAACTTTTCACCGAGATATACAGAAAGGAAATTGATTAATGGAAAATTTATCGGGCATACCTGTTTCGGTCATCATTCCCCTCTACAACGCAGAAAAATTTATCGGCGAAGCTCTGGACAGTTTGCTTGCTCAGACTTTTAAAAATTTTGAAGTTATAGTAGTTGACGATTGCTCTACCGATTCAAGTTGTGCCATCGTCGAAAGTTACAAAGAAAAATTCAGTGGCAGATTAATTTTGGTTCACATGGAAGAAAACACCGGCAGCGGTGCTATGCCCAAAAATAAAGGCTTGATGATGTCGCGCGGTGAATATGTTGCTTTTCTGGATGATGATGACTTGTATACCAAATCTGCACTTGAAGAACTTTACACATTGGCGAAGAAATATGATGCCGATGTTGTCCAGTGCGACAATAATTACCGGATACAGGAAGACGGAACAGGATTTCGTGAAGCATTACCCCATAAGGATTATTTTGTAGATAAGCCGACTTTTGAATCGGATAATTTAGTCGAACGTGTTCCAAAAATAATAAAAAGACAATATCGAGTAGAACAGTGGACAAAACTTGTACGACGTAATTTGATTTTTGAACATGAAATATTTTTTCCGAATACACGCCCGAGCGATGATGTCGTATGGACTTGCGGCTTAGCATTCTACGCGAAAAGATATTTGCGCGTGCCAAATAAAGTTTACATACAACGGTCAAACTCAAGCTCAATTACGAGAGTGCAAAAGACACCCCGGCAGACAATTAATTTCTGGCTTAATCCCATGCTTTTGGGACTGAAATCACTTGATAACTTCATGAGTAAGATTAAATTTTTCAAAGCCAATCCACAATATCGTTATGCTTTATTGGAAAATCGTTTTATTAGAATATTTGGTGTTCTTTTGCCGGCAAGTTTCAAGCTTAATCCGTTCGAAGTTTACGATACAATCAAACAGGAATACGGCAAACATTTCGGCGATAACGATGTATTAATTTCCGCACTTTGTTCATTCGTCAATACCATGCAGAGAATCAACGCGGTTAACAATCAGAGAATGCAACAGCTTGCGGCGCAGGCTAACGGCACGATAAAACAGCTGCAAGAATCGGCGGCGAAAGACAAGGCGCGTATCGCCGAACTTGAGGCCGAAATAAAAAGACTGCAAAGTAATACTTAAGCGTCTTACCGAATATATTGGAAAGGAAATTGATTAATGGAAAATTTATCGGGCATACCTGTTTCGGTCATCATTCCCCTTTACAACGTCGAAAAATATATCGGCGAAGCTCTGGACAGTTTGCTTGCCCAGACTTTCAAAAATTTTGAAGTCATAGTCGTTGACGATTGCTCTACCGATTCAAGTTGTGCCATCGTCGAAAATTATAAAGAAAAATTCAATGGCAGATTAACTTTGTTTCACATGGAAGAAAACACCGGCAGCGGTGCCATGCCTCGTAACAAGGGATTATATTTATCTCGCGGCGAATACGTTACCTTTTAGGATGCAGATGATTTATATACAAAAACTGCGCTCGAAGAACTTTACACCTTGGCGAAGAAATATGATGCCGATGTTGTCGATTGCGACAATAATTACCGAGTACAGGAAGACGGAACAGGATTACATGAAGAGCTTCCACATAAAGATTATTTTGTTGATAAGCCGACTTTTGAATCGGATAATTTGGTCGAACGCGTTCAAAAAATAATAAGAGGGCAATATCGAGTACAGCCGTGGACAAAGATTGTTAGACGTAGTTTTGTTATCAACCATCAAATATTTTTTCCTCATTGTAAAATTTCCGAAGATGATGTCTGGACTTACGGTTTAGTATTTCATTCAAAAAGATATTTGCTAATACCTAACATGTTTTATAAGCAACGTTTAAGTTTTAATTCTGTTTCACGGATAAAAAAGACGCCGCAACAAATAGTCAATTTTTGGATTAGTCCGATTCTTTTTGGAATGAAGGCACTTGATAACTTCATGAGTAAGATTGAATTCTTCAAAGCCAATCCGCAATATCGTTATGCTCTGTTGGAAATATTTCTTCGTCAAAAATTCGGTGCATGTCTGCAAGCAAGTTTTAATCTTAATCCGTTTGAAGTTTATGAGACAATCAAACAGGAATACGGCAAACATTTCGGCGATAACGATGTATTAATTTCCGCACTCTGTTCGTTCGTCAACACTCTGCAGAGAATCAACACGGTTAACAATCAGAGAATGCAACAGCTGGCGGCGCAGGCTAACGGCACAATAAAACAGCTGCAAGAATCGGCGGCGAAAGACAAGGCGCGTATCGCCGAACTTGAGGACGAAATAAAAAGACTGCAATCATCAAAATAATTTATAATCGTTCATGTCACCAATACTTATAATTTTTACCGAAAGGATTGATAAAATGGACTCCATAATTTTGCCTTACAAAGGGAAAAAACCCAAAATAGCTCCCGATGTTTTTGTCGCGCCGGGTGCGTCGGTTGTCGGTGAAGTCGAAATCGGTGTGGGATCGAGTATTTGGTTCGGCGCAACCGTACGCGGCGATTTCCAACCAGTAACAATCGGCTGCTATACAAATATTCAAGATAACTGTACCGTTCATGTCATGGGCGATTCGCCGACCAAAATCGGCAATTACGTCACTGTCGGACATAACGCGATAATCCACTGCAATTCTATCGGCAACGATTGTCTTATAGGCATGGGCTCGATTATTCTGGGCTATTCCGAAATTGGCGATAACTGTATCATCGGCGCGGGTACTGTCATAACTCAATACAAAAAAATTCCTCATAACTCTTTGGTATTTGGCAACCCGGCGAAAATCATGCGTGCTCTTCGTGAAGACGAAATAGTCGCGCTCAGAGCGTCGGCAATGCATTACTATGAACATTCACGGGAATATTTAGCGAACCTTGGAATGTCACTTTGGGAAGATTAAAAATACGTACGCGCGAGAGGAGATGATTTGTTTGGAAAATTTCAGCGTGGCGATAAGTTACAACGGAAGTTTGGGCTGGGTGGAATACGACGAGGCAGAACGCAAAGTAAAAGTAAATCTTGACGACGCCGAGGGCAAAGCACTTGCCGAAAAATTTTTAACCACATCGCACGAAATAAAAATTCCGCATGAAACTCTTTTGGATTTCACTGCGGAAAATATAGACCCCAACGAAAGCGCGAAGAATCTGCAAATCGTTTTAACGCGGTTGTGGGAGGCTACGGGCGTCCATGTTGATTGGAGTCGTCCCGTCGATTATGTCAAGGCACATCCTCACTATTGAAAGGGTGAAATTCTCATGGCGAATGACTACAAGAGTTGTCCTCGTTGCGGACGGACTGATTTTGGGGAAATTTTGAAATGTAATCGTTGCGAGTTGGAATTTTGTACCAAGTGCACGGGCAAACGCTCGTTGCCCGACGGCACTCAATATAAATGTTGTCCCCGTTGCGGCGCGGAAATAGATGAAGATGAAGATACAGTTCGCGTAATCGCCAAACAAAGACGCTAAGGAGAATTCTTATGGCCAGAAATAAAATTTACGCATTTTTGGGACCTCATACCTCGGGCAAATCGACTATGGTATCTCAGTTGCTGTCCATGGGTATTCACTACATCCCTACCGTTACCACGCGCGTTTTCGACGATCGTTTTGCTTACAAACGCAAACTTTATCAGACAGTCAAAAGCAGAGAATACGAACAGGAAAAATTTATAGTCAACACGTCATATCAATCGCACTCTTACGGTTTGCGCAAAAGTGATGTCCTCGAGGCTTACCAGAATCATAAAATAAGCATAGCAATCATGCACGACCCTTCCGGCATCAAGCAGCTCACCAAATTTATAAATCAAGACTTGGTAACCGTTTTCCTTATGATTGACGATCAAGTATTTGTTGACAGGATGTTGCGTACAGGTTGTTCAAATGATGAAATACGTTACTATGTCGAGACCGCCGAGGAAACAGGCGAATTCGATCACTGGCGCGATGTGGATTTTGTGGTAAAGAATACGTCTACGGCGCGCGTTGCCTTTGAACAGATTTTGGCGATAATGGGCTTGGTTACGCTCATACCGCAAGAAGACTTTGATAACTTGGCAAAATAATTAAACGGCCAACGAAGTCAACATCATGAACGACAGGAACTCAAAACGTTTTCGGACGTCACAAATTTTTTCGTCGACATGTAAATCATCGGCATGAAAAAAAATCCCGACGACAGTCCCCGAATGAGCAATGTTTACGCCGACGGCTCCAAAGTCCTCGGCAAATTCAATAAGATTGTTAAGTCCGCGTTTAGGCAAAATCTTTTGATTCGCCAGCGCGGATTTTTTAGTTAGCGCAAAGTCAATCACGTCATCAAGTGCGGTAATTTCAAAGTCACTGCGCCTGTTAAACTCAACGGTGTTGACCGTGCCGCCGTAATCGAAAACCGCAATCAAAAATTTTTCCTGCGCACGAATCGATTTGATAAATTTACCGGTCAGCGGATTCATTGCTACAACGCCGTCGAAAAAAATTCCGTCCGTAGGCTCAATCTGCGCACATAATTTCCCCAAATCCTCCGCCGAAAATTTTTGCCCGAAGGATAACGCGACAGCTTGGGCAACCGCCGCCGTATCGGCCGAGGATGATGCCAAACCTTTTCCGCGCGGAAGTTCCGATGTCAATTTCAATCCGTACGGCAAATTTTTTACGCCCAACATTTTTAAAACTTTGTCGACCATTGCCAAAGATTTTGCACCCAAATTTTCTGCGCCCGTCAGCTCTTCCGATATCGTCACCGTCGAATATTTTTCTATCGGGCAGGTAATTAAAATCGGTTCGCCGCGAAAAAATCCCTGCGCCAATTCTCCGCACGTACCACGCATTTTCACAACAATTTTCATTTCATCGCCACCGCCGTCAATAAAAATGTTATGACTGCGGTTACTTCCGATAAAGTCGTCACTGCGCCGTAAATATCGCCCGTTACTCCGCCTATCTTTTCCTTCGCCAGCATCGCGAATCGCCATGTGATTAGCAACGCCGTCAATGTCGCAAGACCTGCGCAGATTAAAAATTGTCCGCCCAAAATAATCAGCGGCAATAAAAGTAAAATCGTTTCAATCACCGCGAAAAAAATCGTCCGCCGTGTCGTGTATTCGGCGAACGCTTTGCCCATGCCCTCGGGTCGTGCGTAGGGAAATAATCCGATTGTCGTAACCATCATCATTCGCCCGATTATCGGCGCGGAATAAATCGCCGCAATCAGTTGCCATGTCGACAGTCTTGCCAATTCGGCTAACGAGGAAATTTCTAATGCCGCAACCAAAATCATCGCAACTACACCGAAAGAGCCTGCGCGACTGTCTTTCATTATCTGCAGAATTTTTTCGCCCTCACGTCCCGAAAATAATCCGTCGACCGAATCCATTAACCCGTCGCAATGCATGCCGCCCGTCAAAATTATCAGCGACACGAAGGCAATGACGCCGGTAAATAACGGTAAACTTCCGCCGGTAAAAATATTCAACGCGCCGACGATTGCCGCGGAAATTATCCCGAGTACCGCGCCGATTAACGGGAAATATCGTACAGATTCCCCGAAACTTTTTTCCGTCCATACCGTTTGCTTCACGACAAATATTCTAGTCAAAAATTGAAGCCCGATTAAAAATGAATTCATTTGTATTCCTCTTAACAGTTAAAACTACCAGCGTAATTTTCTTTGCCATGAAAGCAATTCGTTTTTGGTTAGCGGCAACTCAATCGATTGCCCGTTATCGTAGTAAATTTTCAAGCGAACTTTTTTTGCGTTGAGTATGTCTTTAAAACTTGAGCGCGGAAAGTGAAAGAACAATTTGTTTTCGTTAAGCATACCCTGTTGAGTTTGTTTGGTGACCGCGTCGATTTCCCAAGGCGCGCCGTCGGTTATGAGAATGACTTTGGGCAAAAGTTGCGCTTTGTCGTAACGATAATCCCAAAGACTGAGCGTGGCGCTTTCCAATTCGCCGTAAATATCCCTTCCTACTTGAAAATCGGTCGTCGCGTATTTATCCAAACTTTCTGCTTCACGATGGTCGTGATGCCATATGTAACTCGTGCCGAAAATTCCCGAGAGAATCAATATCACGCCAATACCAAGTAAAAATTTTTGCATGAATGACCTCCGCTTTTGTTTTGTCAAAGTGCACCGTCAAAATTCCGCCGACTGAGCAGCGTCAAAAAAACTTGCTAAAAGTAAAATCCATGTATATAATGACAATCGAATCGTGTAGGGTTGCGACATCAACCTTTGCTTAGGCACGGCAATAAATGCTGACGACGGCAGAATATCGTAAGGGAGCATGTCAATATAGTACAATAGATTCAACATATTTTCCAATAAATTTTTCAGGAGGATTTTTAATGCTCAAACCACGGTATGAAGACGAAGAAGAAATGTATCTCCCGGAGATAAGCGATGACGATTCTGATTTTGCCAATGTTCACGACGGTGTTCCTCATTCCAATGCAGGCGTCGCGCTCGGTTGGTCGGCACTCGAACAACAAATGTTTGATTTGCTTCTGCTCAATCGTTTCAACAATGGGGATTCGGAATTACTTGATGATGTCGCAAAGACGATTTCGGATTTACTCAAAACTTACAAGTCATACGATCTTGCAAGATTGATGTCGGTCGTTATGCTTGCGAATCAACTTTCAGCCACCGAAAACAAATCTTTCGCCGAAGAATACGAAAAGTATTGCGAATACATTAAGAAACATCCCGAAGATATAGAAGAACTTTAATAACTGATATAACGAAAACAAAAACCCCCGTCGATAATTTCGGCAGGGGCTTTTTTATTTACGCGGTTAAAATTTTAATCGAGTTCGTTTGCATCTTTGGGAGTATGCGCCAAAATCTTTTTGCCGGAGAACATCGAAGAAATTTCACTTTCGCCCTCCATAAATTCGGCGCGAATAACCATGTACATGTGACCGATTGCAAACAGGATGATAAACCAGGCGACATAGTGATGAATGTAATGCACCATCATCTCACTGCCTGCCAAAGTATTCACCCAACCGAAAAGTATTCCGCCCGCCGTGTAAGGCGAAGTCATGAAGTACATTGCGAAACCCGTAAGAATTTCAATCAACAACATGACATACAAAGCGGCGTAGGAACCACGCGCCAGAGGATTGCGCAGGAAGGAAGCGTGATGCGGTCTGATTAACATGTAGTGTAAAGCGACGTCGACAGTTTCCTCATAGAAATGACCTTCCCAAACACGCGGGAAAAGTCTGTCGCCCTTGTTGACGATAAAGCCGTAGATACGAAGGATAAGAGATGCGCAGAGTATGAACGCCGAAGTGAAATGGATATCACGCACCAAATCCATTGAGGTAATGGAAAATACCGGCTCGGTTATTGCGACGTTCATCGGCTTTGTGATTAACAGACCCGTAGCGAAAAGAATTACAATTTGCGATGCCATAATCCAATGGAAAATTCTCAAGAACGGACTGAAAATGTAATACTCTTTGCGGTTGACTTCCTTGACGGATTTATTTGCCATGACTGTTCACCTCCCGTAAGGGTCGGTAGATATAATATTAATCTCTTCGCCCTTGGCGTTATACATGTGAGTAGCGCAAGCCATACACGGGTCGAATGAACGAACGACTTTGGCAATTTCAAGCGGTTTGTTCGGTATTGCCACATGTGTAGTCATCATCGCCATTTCGTAAGCACCGTGACCGGCTTCATCATCGCGCGGACATGCATTCCATGTTGTCGGGACGACGCACTGATAATTATCGACTTTCTCGTCTTTAATGCATACCCAGTGACTTAACGCGCCGCGCGGAGCTTCGTAGAGACCGACGCCCATGCATTCTTTCGGCCAAGTTTCGGGGAACCACTTTTCATTATTCATGACGGCAGTATCGCCCATCTTGATATTTGAAATGAGTTTGTCGAAGAAGAATTTATTGACTTCCGCGGCAACTTGTGCATCTAAGCAGCGGCAGGCAGTACGTCCCAACATTGTAGGCATCCAAATTTCGGGAGCAACGCCCAAAACTTTTGTCACTGCCTCAATCTGTTTAAGCATCATTTGTTCCGCCCAAGTAGGTTCGGGCAATAATCCCTTGACCGATTTTGTGTAGATGATGATGTAATGAGCCAACGGACCTACTTCGCAAAGTTTGCCTTTCCATTTCGGCGTTTTGAGCCACGAATATTTTCCAGCCTCGTTGAGCGTCTCCCACATCGTAGCCGTACCCGTCTTGGGTCCGGTATATTTGTCTTTAGTTACACCCTGCCACGGATGACGATCTTTTGCGCCGTTCTCCGGGTATTCGTACCATGCATGCTCTACGCCTTCGGTTATCGTCTCTTCCGCTTTGAGGTCTTCGGCTTTCAATTCGTAGAACGTAGCTTTGTCGACGCCCATGCCGAAATTTTCAACAACACCGTTTGAACGTACAAGCAGATTATCAAAGTAACCGCCGCCGTTAGACGTACCCTTATAACCCATAAGCGGATAATCGCCGAATGCCATGACGCGCGTTTTAGACATGCCGCCACCGTCTACACGTCCTGCCTTGGCATATATCACGCCGATAGCAAGCAGGTCGGGCAGATAATAGTTATTCACTAAATCTCTCGCCATATTGATAGCGCGGTCGACTATCGCAAGACGCGCGGTGTTTACGGGTGCATTGCCGTCCGTCATCGAAATAGAACAGGGCATGCCGCCGACTGCATAGTGCGGATGCGGATTTTTTCCGCCGAAGATTACATGCGGCGTAACTATTTCGCGCTGTTTATCCAACATCTCAAGATAATGAGCTACTGCCATCAAATGAACTTCGGGCGGTAACAATTTATAATCGGGGTGATCCCACCATTGCGCGGCGAATATTCCAAGCTGTCCGCTTTCGACTATCGCCTTGACTCTTGCCTTGATACTCTCGAAATATTGCGGCGTAGCTGCGGGGAAATCATGCGGATATGCTTCCGTCGCAACTTCGTCGGGTACTTTCAAATCAAGACGATACGCATTTAAAACCGCGTTTTGTAATTCTGCCGTCTTTATCGCATCGGCATTGAGCGCATCAACGGGACTGACCCAATCGAGCGCGTGCAGATGATAGAAATGTACTAAGTGATCTTGTACCGTTAAAGTTGCCGCCATAATGTTGCGGATATAATTCGCGTTGTTCGGAATCGAAATTCCCAATGCATCTTCTACCGCGCGGACTGATGCCAGTGCATGCGCTGTCGTGCAGACGCCGCAAATGCGTTGAATATATGCCCACGCGTCACGAGGATCGCGGTCTTTCAATATCAGTTCCAAACCGCGCCATGCCGTACCGCTTGAAATTGCATCGGTAACTGTACCGCTCGATTCGTCTACAGTAACTTCAACGCGCAGATGCCCTTCAATTCTCGTGATAGGGTCTACTACAACGTGTTGCATTAATTTTTCCTCCTCCGGTTAAACCCTTGCCAATATCTTTTTATCTGCCGATTTATTTTTCAATAGTTGTGCCGTCATTCTCGGGCGGCTCGGAAGTTTCTTGCACTTCGCCCGTTTCCTCGTCTACATATTCGTCGTAAACGACGGGAAAATCTTCGGGGATATTTATTTCACCGCGGTTTTGTACGTCTCCGCCATTGTCTATGTACGCAAAACTTTTTTTGTCAACGACAGATTGATCGCCTTGTATTGCCTCGGCTAAATCAGGGCTCAATATTCCCCAATTGTTGAGTAATTTTTTCAGTACGGTTTTAGTAGCCATCGCTTCGAAATGTTTCGACCACGGCGAAAAGCTACAGCCTTTCCTTTTATCCGTCTGATATCCTTGCGAAAATTTTTCGGCGTGCTCCTCAATTTCTCCGACCGTCATGTATAAAGTTTTCTCGAATCCGTTATTAAGCCGCATATAAGCAATGTAGCCGACAATTTCATCGGAAAGTTTTTCACCCGGAATAGGTTCGCCTGTTATCGGATTGAATCCCTTTAATTCCCCTTCGCAAACTTTACCGGCATGCAGAGCGGTATATTTGCCCGTACGATGAGCCAATTGAATCAAGCCGCGAAATCCTATTTGAAAAGTCGCCCTGCCGTTATACGGAACTACATACGCTTGTCCCAATGACGGAGTTATAGATAACTTAAGAGTAGCCGCCAATCCTGCCGCGCCCAATATACTCCACGCGTCACAATTTTGCAGGAGCTTATTTGAATTGTAAATCGTGAGCAACGCCGACAAAAAACCCGGCGCATTTTCGCCTAAGACTTCATTGAAACGTTTCTTCACATTTTCTCTGTCAAGTAACTTTTGCAATTCGCTCGCCATCGTCGACGCCCTCCGTTATTGATAAATCGCCAGATGTATTAAATTTTCGGCGCAGTTTATTCTTTATGTTCCTCTTCAAGCAAATTATCGCGTTGGTTACGCTGAATGACGCTGGCGACTGCGTGACCTACAACACCTGCCGCAGTAAGTACGCCCAAACCTACGCCGATTTTATCCGCATCGCCGATTTTGCCGTATTTCGGTAGACGTGCCGTGAATGGATCTTCATCCCAGAATTTGGCATTGGAACAACCTATGCAGGGCGCGCCCGATTGAATCGGATAACTCATACCTTGCCACCACCGCAGATTTCCGCAAGAGTTATAAGTCTCGGGGCCTCTGCAACCGAGTTTGTAGAGACACCAACCTGCTTTTGCTCCGGCGTCGTCGAAAGTTTCGGCAAACATACCCGCGTCGAAGAACGGACGACGATAACATGTATCGTGAATTCTGTTGCCGTAGAATTGTTTCGGACGTCCGTCACCGTCGAGCGGCGGAAGTGTACCGAACAGCGCGACATGCATCACAACACCCGTCATGACTTCGGGAATCGGCGGACACCCGGGCACTTTCACAACAGGTTTGCCACCTACAAAGCGTTCAATACCTGCCGAGCCCGTCGGATTGGGTTTCGCCGCCTGTATGCCGCCGTACGCCGAACAACTTCCGTAGGCAATGATTGCCGCAGCACCCTTGGCCGCCTTACTGAGCAAGTGCGTAAAAGTGTGACCGCCCGACATGCAATGAATACCGCTTGCCTTCGTGGCAATCGCTCCTTCTACCGCAAGGATATATTGCCCGTTGTACTTTTGGATAGTTTCGTCGAGATGAGCCTCGAACGGTTCGCCGCAGGCCGCACTAAGTAAATGATCGTACTCAAGCGCGATTGACGACAACACGACATCCGATGCCAAAGGCGCGCCAGATCTTATGAAAGATTCGTCACAGCCCGTGCATTCGTGTCCGTGAATCCAGATGACCACAGGAAGCGGCTTTTTCTCTGCTGCTTCCACCACTTTCGAGAACATATCGGTACTAAGACCCATAAGTGATGTCAGTGCGACACAGCCCTTTAAAAAACTGCGGCGACTAAATCCTCGTTTGAGATATGCCTCCCATAAACTCTCCCGTTTTTCCAATTTTCGCCCCTCCTCAGGTTGACGATTGATTGATAATTACAAATGAGTTCCCCGAATGATTATAACATAACACATACAGTGCCGGTGTAACACTAGCAACAATTTTTCGCCAAAGGTTTCATAAATCCTGCCCAACCTTATTTGACACGACATTTTTTATCGCCGTTTGCCAACCGATTGCTTTGCGGTTTGTACGTGAAAATTCACATGACTTTTATACTTACTGCACGTGCAAATAAATTGCCAAAAAGATTGCCGTCGTGTAAAATAAATACATATCACGAAAGCGGTTTTTTACACGTTTACACCCGATAAAATCAATATGAAGGGATGTGAATGACGCAGGCTGTCTATTTAAAATTTGTGATGGTTTTGGGCGTCGTATGCATGAAAAAGTTTTTTCTGATTATTTTGAGTTCATTTATCTTCCTCGCTCTTACAGGTTGCGGCGTTTACGAGGAGGTGAATCATAATGCCAATGATGTTCGGGAAAAAACTAAACAGAGAATTATCGGAATTTTAATGCCGAAACGTGATTCATTGCGCTGGACTAAAGATGGCGATAATTTGCGTTACGAATTTGAAAAACGCGGTTACAAAGTCGATATGCAAAATTCCGAGAACGATACACAACGTCAACAAGACCAGTTGAAATACATGATTGAGAACGGAGCCGATATTATCATCGTGGCGGCGGTTGATTCGGAGGCTCTTGCCGAGGTGCTCGCCGAAGCCAAAACCAAAAATATTCCCGTTATTGCTTACGACAGATTAATCATGAACACTGATGCCGTCTCTTACTACGTTTCTTTTGATAATAAAGCTGTGGGCAGATTGTTGGGCGAATATATCGAAAATACTTTTGGGCTTAATAATGGCGCAGGCAACTTCAACGTAGAATTTTTTGCCGGTTCCGTCGACGACAACAACGCTCGCATCGTTAACGATTCTTTGTTAGAAGTCCTGCAGCCATATATCGATAACGGGCAACTTAATATACCTTCGGGACAAATCGATTTCGACCAGACCACTATTTATCGTTGGCGCAACGAAGAATCTAACAAACGTATGGGCAATATTTTGGAAAATGTTTACGGCGGTCAAACCCCACCCGATGCCGTTATTTGCGCTTCCGACAGTATTTCTTCCGGCGTTATCTCCGCTCTTGAGGCCTATGGTTTTCGCGCCCCTGACTATTGGCCTATCGTCACAGGGCAAGATGGCGATGTCGTTGCCGCAAGAAATATCATTACCGGCAAGCAATCGATGACTATCTTCAAGGATACACGCGTTCTTTCTGCCAAATGTGCCGAAATGGTCGACGACTTATTTAACGGTAATATTCCCGATATCAATGACAATATGACTTATGATAACGGCGAAATTATTGTCCCGAGCTACCTTTGTCAACCTGTTGTAGTCACCAAAGATAATTTCAAAGAAGTTTTCTTGGATACCGGTTATTACGCGCCCGAAGATGTCGGGCTTTGATTTGGGAGGTGAATAATTTTAACCATTAACCAAGCGGAAAGGATGTGAACGACTTCATGAAAAAATTTCTCCTTATTGCCTTGAGTGTCATGATGTTGGTCTTGATGGCAGGTTGTCAGAAGGCGGAACCTGTCAATCAAAGTAACAATCACAATGAAGTCAAGCCCAAACAAAAAATTATCGGAATATTGATGCCTCAAAAGGATTCGCCACGCTGGACGAAAGACGGCAATAATCTTAAGTATGAATTTGAAAAACGCGGCTACAAAGTCGATATGCAAAATTCCGATAACAACGTTGAAAAACAACGCTCGCAATTAAAGTACATGATTGATAACGGAGCCGATATTATCATCGTGGCGGCGGTTGATTCGGGGGCTCTTGCCGATATTTTGGTTGCTGCCAAAGAAAAACTAATACCCGTCATTGCCTACGACAGATTGATTATGAACAGCGACGCCGTTTCTTTTTACGTCACTTTCGATAACAAAGCTATCGGCATGTTTTTCGGCGAATTTGTTGAAGATACCTTAGGACTAAAAGACGGTCGAGGCTCTTTCAATGTGGAATTTGTTGGGGGTTCGCTTGACGACAATAATGCCATTATCGTTAACAGCGGCATTTTCGAGGTGCTTTATCCCTATATCGAAAACGGACAAATAAAAGTACCTTCGGGACAAATCTCTTTGAGTGAGACAAATACTTATCGCTGGTTTAGTGAAGAAGCTTACACACGTGTCACCAAACTTTTGATAAACACCTACAACGGTATAAAACCCGATGCTATTATTTGCTCCTCCGACGGGCTTGCCGAAGGTGCCGTCAAGGCTCTCGATGAACAAGGTTACACAGTGGGCGTCAACTGGCCTATTATCACGGGTCAAGACGCCGATATCAGCGCAATTAAAAATATTATTGCCGGCAAACAGTCAATGACACTCTTCAAAGATACGCGCGTTCTTTCCGCCAAATGTGCCGAAATGGTTATTGATATAATGGAGGGCAAATTACCCGATATCAACGACAATATGACTTACGATAACGGTAGTATTATCGTCCCGAGCTATCTCTGTCAGCCTGTCTTGGTCACCAAAGAGAATTTCAAAGAAGTATTGTTGGATACCGGTTATTACGCGGCGGAAGATGTCGGACTTTAACGGAGGTAAATAATTTGGATGAAACAATCAGTGCAATAGCAACCGCACCGGGCGCGGCAGGCGTAGGCATAATCAGATTGAGCGGTAAAGATTCAATTGAGATTGCCAATAAAATTTTCAGCGGCAAATCATTAACCGAAGTGGGCGATAAGGCACTAGTCTACGGTCATATCAAAAATGCCGAGGGAAATATAATCGACGAAGTAATAGCGTTGGTGATGCGCGCGCCCAAATCCTACACAAGGGAAAACGTAGTTGAGTTGCAATGTCACGGCGGTAGTGTCGTTCTGCGTGAAGTTTTGAAGTTGACGTATATGGCGGGGGCGCGTCCTGCCGAACGAGGCGAATTTACAAAGCGTGCATTTTTAAACGGACGAATAGATTTGACTCAAGCTCAGGCGGTATTAGATGTCATTCAAGCCAAAACTTCCGCGGCGTTGACCGTTTCGCAAAATCAATTAGCCGGCACAACTTCACGGACGATAAAGGAAATTCGTCGGGCGATAATAAATTCGGCGGCACATATCGAAGCAACAATTGATTTCCCCGAGGACGATTTGGATGATGTAGTTATCGGCGAAGTCAACCAAAATATTTCAAGTCAAATCGCAAAACTGGAAGAATTGATGACGAATCAAGCAAAGGGGAAAATATTGCGCGAAGGTTTGGAGACGGCGATAATCGGAAAGCCTAATGTAGGTAAATCAAGTCTGCTGAATTTTTTCGCCAAAACCGAACGGGCAATAGTAACCGATATCCCCGGCACAACGCGCGACAGCATTGAAGAATATGTCAACGTTGGCGGAATTCCCTTGAAAATAATCGATACTGCGGGTATCAGAAATTCTGTTAATACCGTAGAGCAAATAGGAATCGAACGCGCCAAAGATTATGCCGCACGCGCCGAATTGATACTTGCCTTGTTTGACGGCTCCAGAGAATTGGACGACGAAGACGAAGAAATTTTTAAACTGCTGACTAACCGAAATGTTTTAATTCTGCTGACGAAAATCGATTTGAACAAAGTTACGACAGTCAACCGGCTTAAGAAAAAATTTCCCGCTGCGCAGATAATCGAAGTGTCACTGAAGAAAGGTACGGGCACCGATAAACTTTTGAAGGCAATCGAGAATAAAGTAGGAAATATAGACTTTGAAATGAGTTTCGTACGCGACGAACGTGAGGCCGATTTACTTCGGCGCATCGTTAAACATTTGCGCGACGCTCAACTTACCATCAAAAATAATTTCGCCATTGATTTCGTTTCAATTGATTTGCATGCCGCCCTTGATTGCCTCAGCGAATTGACGGGCGAATCGGTTAGCGAAGATATCCTCAACGAAATATTTTCAAAGTTCTGTATAGGCAAATGAGGAAAGGAAGTGAAGGACGCAAATAAAGCGTCAGAAAGATGAAAAAAATACTTGGGATTATACTTGCAGTAATGATGTTGACAATGACGGGCTGCGGCGGCACAAATGATACCGGAACCAAGAAAATAGGCGTGTTGATACCGAAAACAAATTCCGACAGATGGATAAGAGACGGCGAAACATTCAAGGAGGAATTTGAAAAACGCGGCTACGAAGTCGAAGTGCTCAATGCTCAAGACGACGTAGAAACGCAGATAGAACAGATAAAGGAAATGATATCCAAAGATGTCGACGTAATGATAATCGGAGCGGTCGATACTCTTGCTCTTGAGGATGTTTTAATCGGAGCCGAAGAGAAAAAGATACCTGTCATTTCTTTCGACAAGCTGATTATGAACAGCAACGCGATTTCTTATTTCGTCGCCTTCGACAGCGAATTTGTCGGCAGAACCTACGGCGAATATATCGAAAAAGAGTTTGGGCTCAAAGATGGTAAAGGCGGCTACAATGTGGAGTTTTTCGCCGGCTCAATCGACGACAGCAACGCCAAATTAATTCACGAGTCATTACTCAAAGTGTTGCAGCCGTATATCGATAACGAACAATTGAAAGTGCCCTCGGGACAAACCAAATTCAACAACACTGATACATATAGATGGCTTAAACAAGAATCGTACAGACGTATGAATGAATTTATGACGAATATTTACAACGACGGTACCGAACTCGACGCGGTTATCTGCGCCTCCGATTGCGTTGCCGACGGCGTTATCTCTTCGTTGATTGCCAAAAATTATGGTAACGGAGAAAGCTGGCCTGTAATCACGGGACAAGACGCCAATATCTCGGCGTACAAATACATCATGGCAGATAAACAAGCCTTGACGATGTTAAAGGATACACATCTTTTGGCGCCCAAATGTATAGAGATAGTAGATGCGTTGATGCAAGGTAAAACTCCCGATACGAAAGACGCAACAATTTACAATAACGGTAATGTTGACGTGCCGTCATATCTTTACACGCCGGTTGTCATTACCAAAGACAATGTCAAAGAAGTACTTTTGGATTCGGGATTCTATACTGCCGAGCAAGTAGGGGACAAGGAGTAAAGTGAGCGAACGGTGGCGTTAACTCCATGAAGAAGATATTAATCGTCATATTAAGCGTAATGATGATGATTACGGTAGCAGGTTGCGGCAAAGATAAGCAAGCAACTACGAGCGAAGAAAGCGTCAAAAGAGTAGGAATATTGATGCCAAAAAAAGAATCGCCGCGGTGGATAAAGGACGGCAACAACCTCAAAACGGAATTGGAAAAGAGAGGGTACAAAGTCGACTTGAGGAATGCCGATAACGATGCCGATACTCAACGTGCTCAATTGCAAGAGATGTTAGCGACGGGCACGGATATTTTCATCATTGCCGCCGTCGATTCGACCTCGCTGTCGGATATCTTGATTGAAGTCAAGGAGAAAAATATACCGGTTATAGCCTACGACAGATTGATAATGAACAGTACGGCAGTAACCTACTACATAACATTCGACAATAGGGGTATAGGTGAGAGTTACGGGAGATTCGTTGAAAAAAGTTTGGGATTGAACGATAGCGCAAATACATTCAATATCGAAATATTCTCCGGTTCCGCCGACGATAACAATGCGCGAGTAATAAGTGAGGGACTTATGGGAGTATTGCAGCCGTATATCGACAACGGACAATTGAAAGTACCTTCGGGAAAAATCGAGTTCGGCGATACAACAACACATCGCTGGCGTAAAGAGGAAGCGCAAAACCGTATGAATTATCTGTTGCATAACGTTTACAATGACGGAACGAAACTTGATGCGGTTATCTGTGCTTCCGACGGGATTGCCAACGGAGTTATCCGCGCCCTGGATTCTCACCATGTAGACAGTCAACCCATCATTACCGGACAGGATGGCGATATAGCTGCGGTCAAATACATACTCGAAGGTAAACAATCAATGACACTCTTCAAAGATACGCGCCTGCTTGCCAACCAATGTGCTCGAACCGTTGAGGCAATTTTTAACGGCGATACAATCGAGGTCAACGACACATCCACGTATAACAATAATATCGTCGTCGTCCCTACATACCTTTGTCAACCGATTTTGGTAACTAAGGATAATATCAAAGAAGTACTTGTGAACAGCGGTTATTACACGGCTGAAGAATTGGGAATATAATCGACAAAAGAAGGAAAGGATGTGAGCGACGCACACTATAGTTAGTATTGCGTCATTTATATGAAAAAGTTTCTTCTAATCATCGTTAGTGTGATGATGTTGATAACGGCTGTGGGGTGCGGTCAAACAAAAACCGATACCAAAAAGACAGTTAACCCCGTGAAACGCGATCAGAAAATAGTCGGAGTACTGATGCCGCACAGAGAATCGCCGCGGTGGATAAAAGACGGTAACAATCTGCGCTACGAATTTGAAAAACGCGGCTACAAAGTCGACTTGCAAAGTTCGGATAATGATGTTGAGCGTCAACGCTCGCAATTAAAGTACATGATTGATAACGGAGCGGATGCCATAATAATTACTCCGATTGATTCGGGCGCCCTTTCCGATGTACTTGTCGGTGCAAAAGAAAAGAATATACCGGTTATAGCCTACGACAGATTGGTAATGAATAGCGATGCGGTTTCTTTCTACGTTTCCTTTGACAATAAGGCAGTAGGCAGATTGTTCGGCGAATATATCGAAAATACTTTTGCGCTCAACTCCGGCGCAGGATTTTGCAATGCCGAAATCTTTTCGGGTTCTGCCAGTGACAGTAACGCAGAAGTAATATATGAAGGACTACTTGAGGTATTGCAACCGTATATCGATAACGGACAAATTAGAATACCGTCGGGACAAATAGCCTTTGAAGAAACAGCGACTTATCTTTGGCGTAAAGAAGAGGCGCAGAAACGTATGACCAATCTTTTGAACAGCGTTTACGGTAACGGGACGAGACTCGATGCGGTTATCTGTTCATCCGACGTCATCGCCAACGGTATTGTCAATGTATTGAACAATTCATCTCTGCGCCCCATCATTACGGGACAGGATGGCGATTTGTATTCGATTCAGTACATAGTTGCAGGTAAACAAGCAATGACGGTTTTCAAAGACAGTCGTCTACTTGCGGATAAATGTGCTCATGTCGTCGAATCGATTTTTAACGGTACTTTACCCGAAGTCACCGACAATATGACTTACAACAACGGCGAAATGATAGTGCCTTCGTATCTTTGCGAACCTATTTTGATAACGAAGGACAATATCAAGGAGCATTTATTGGATACGGGTTATTACGCACCCGAGGAAGTAGGATTATCAGAATAAACCGGTGATAATTCCGTCGGCAGTGATATCAATATTTTCTGCGGCGGGATGTTTAGGCAAACCGGGCATTGTCAAGATACTACCCAACAATACCACTATAAAACCTGCGCCGGCTGAAATTTTCAATTCGCGTACCGTAACCTTGAAGTTTTTCGGGCGACCTAATTTAGTCGCGTCATCGGATAACGAATACTGTGTTTTGGCGATACAAATTGGCATATTCGAGAAGCCTTGACGATTTATATCGGCAAGGTGTTTTTTTGCCGCGGCAGTGAATTCGACACCGTCAGCCCCGTATATCTTCGTAGCGACTGCGGTTATTTTTTCCTCTATCGTCATTTCGTCTTCGTATGTGAACTTAAAATCTTTGGCGTCGTTAAAACTTTCCTCGACTGCTTGCGCCAATTCGATTCCGCCCTTACCGCCTTGGGCGAATACTTTCGACACTGCGAACCGAACATTTTTGGTAGCGCACAAATTTTCTACAGCCGCAATTTCTTCAGCGGTATCGGTCGGGAAATCATTGAGCGCGACAACTACGGGTAAACCGAACCCCTGAATATTTTCTATGTGTTTGGCGAGATTATCCAGTCCGCGATTTACCGCCTCGACATTTTCCGCATTTAAATTTTTCTTATCGACTCCGCCGTGCATTTTCAAGGCTCGAACGGTAGCGACGATGACAACCGAATCGGGACGCAAACCACTCATGCGGCATTTGATATCGAGAAATTTTTCAGCACCTAAATCCGCGCCGAATCCTGCCTCGGTTACTACGACATCAGCCAACTTCAGTGCGTAGCGTGTTGCGGTGACCGAGTTACACCCGTGCGCTATATTCGCGAAAGGTCCCCCGTGAATTATTGCCGGTGTTCCTTCCAATGTCTGTACTATATTTGGTTTAATCGCGTCCTTAAGTAGCAACGCAAGTGAGCCTGTGACTTTCAAATCGTTTGCCGTGACTGCCTTACCGTCATAAGTATAGGCGACAATTATTTTGCCCAAACGATTTTTCAAATCGGCGAAGTCATTAGCCAAACAAAGTATAGCCATCATTTCGGAGGCGACAGTTATATCGAAACCGGATTCGCGCGGTACTCCGTTAGACTTGCCGCCCAGACCTATAACTACTTGCCGCAATGCTCTGTCATTCAAATCGAGTACTCTTTTCCAAACGACGCGCCGAACATCTATTCCCAATTCATTACCCTGTTGTATATGGTTATCCAACATTGCCGCCAAAAGATTATGGGCAGTAGTCAGGGCGTGGAAATCGCCCGTGAAATGCAAGTTGATATCTTCCATAGGAACGACTTGCGAATAGCCGCCACCTGCCGCACCGCCCTTGATTCCGAAACAAGGTCCTAAGCTTGGCTCACGCAATGCCACACATATTTTCCTACCCATTTGCCCGAACGCGTCCGCCAAACCGATTGAAGTAGTCGTCTTACCTTCGCCGGCCGGAGTTGGTGTTATCGCGGTGACCAGGACTAATTTCCCATTGGGATTGTCTTTGACGCGTTGCCACACTTCGGGCGATATCTTCGCTTTAAATTTCCCGTACAATTCCAAATCATCTTCGGTTAATCCAAGTTTCGACGCCGCTGCGGTTATCTTTTCAATCTTTGTCCCCTGTGCAATCTCCACATCAGTCAACATCTATTATCTCCTCCTAAAATTTTGTGGGAAGATTATATCACATTTAAACGGCTTACCGCGGTTAAAGTAACATTAACTTAGGGAGTTGCTTACGGAAGAGGCCGGCAACGTGACGTTGCATCCAATTGTCGCGATAAAGTTTTCGACAGCCTTAGTCAATCGATGCGATTGAAGTAACATTGACTTGGGGTGTTGCTTACGGAAGAGGCCGCCCACGGACGGGCGACCGCCGGCAACGTGACGTTGCATCCAATTGTCGCGATAAAGTTTTCGACAGCCTTAGTCAATCGCCGCGATTGAAGTAACATTGACTTGGGGTGTTGCTTACGGAAGAGGCCGCCCACGGACGGGCGGCCGCCGCACGCTCAAAACATGGATGTTTTGTATGCGGCACATCAGACACGAGTAGCCTACTCACTTTGCCTACCGAATACTAACGCCCCTGCGAGGTGCCCTTTCTTTTGTTACTTTTCTTTGGGCACGCAAAGAAAAGTATTCACAACTAATAAAAAATTTTTCTAATCTAATTTAGAAAGTGTAGCTACGTTCAGCGAAAGACCATCGCAACCAAGTTGGCTTTGAATACTTTCGGTAACCGACTGAAAGTGTAGCTACGTTCAGCGAAATGCAATCATGCAACTCAAATTGTCTTTAAATGCTTTCATCAATACAAGAAAGTTAAGCGCGTAAGCTTGACACAAAAAAACCGCTCGTCTATAATCTGCGTTGTTATCATATCGCTGAGAACGGCGGTTGATATTAATCGCGAAGGTAAATATTAAATTACGGCTGTAGATAAAAATTCGAGCCGGAATTTTACTAAGGAGGTGTCGGGCTTGAAAAGAACATTTCAACCTAATACACATTGGCGCAAAAAAACACACGGCTTCCGCGAGCGCATGAAGACCAAAGGCGGACGACTTGTCATCAAAAGACGCCGTCAGCGTGGCAGAAAAGTGCTCACAGCTTAAGGAGTGCGACAGGTCACTGATTACAAGTGGCCTTTTTTTTCGCGATATATGCGGTCGGAGGATTATTGATGTTTGAGTTAAAGAAGAGTGAAATACTGCGCAGCAAACAAGACTTTAACGCGGTGCACGGAGGCGGACAATCCTACAATAATCATGCATTGGTTATGTTGGTAGTCGAGGAGGAAAAGTACAACGGCAAAGTCGGATTTGCGGCAGGAAAAAAATTAGGGTGTGCAGTCGCCCGTAACAGAGTAAAGCGATTAATGCGCGAAGTCTATCGGCTCAATAAAAATTCTCTGCGCCGCAACTGTGGAATGATTCTCGTCGGTCGAAAATTTACCGTCACCGCGAAATTTAAGGACGTCGAAAAAGCTTTTATTGCCTTATGCCGACGCGCCAAACTTTTCAAGGAAGACGATTCGCAATGACGAGATTTTTAATATCATTGGTAAAATTTTATCGACGGTGGTTATCGCCGCTGAAAAGTCCGTGCTGTCGATTTGTCCCGACATGTTCGGCTTACGCGCTTGAGGCTCTGCAAAAATACGGTTGGGCACGTGGTAGCTTGTTGACGTTAAAGAGAATTGTCCGCTGCAATCCGTTTTGCAAAGGCGGCTACGATCCTGTTCCGTGACGATATTTTTTTCGAGGAGTTGTAATTGATGCTGTCGGTCACATTTCTTTTCTTGGGTTTTGTTTTCTTTTCGCTGTTAATGGTAGCCAGACTTATGCCGACACTTTTGGCGTTGCCGCTTATGGCGACATGGATAGCGATAGTAAGCGAAATATCATTTACCGATTGGCTCAACGAAATTCTTTTAAAGGGCTCGTTGCGTTTGAGTGCGCCGATTATTTTGGTAATCTTCGGCGCAATGTTCGCAAGAGTAATACAGAAAACGGGAATATCGAATGAAATAATAAAAAACGCCGCGGAACTGTCGGGCGATAAACCAATAGCAATAGCAATCTTGATGACGGGCGCAACTGCTTTCGTATTTTTGGGCATGAGCGGTCTGGGCACAATAATTATGATTGGTTCGATTGCAATTCCGATAATGACAAGCGCGGGGATTGAGCCGATAGACGCGGCAATTTTAATTCTGCTGGGTATGCTGACGGGTGCATCGTTAAACTTTGCCGGCGCGGCTACCGGTATCGCTATTTTCGGTGCCGAAGCAGTGTTACAATATTTTATCCCAATAGCTGTCGTCTCGCTGATTATTACAGTTGCCTACATAGTTATCAATATCCCACATTCAAAAGGCACATTGAGTTCATTACTTGTCATACTCAAAGAATTTTTTACCGCGATTATTTCCGTGCCCATAAGTTTGTTAAAGACAATCGCAAAAGTTTTCACGAAACAAAATTCGTCGCTGATAAAGAAAAAACAATCTTTGCCGACTGCCGCATTAATCAGTCCGATTTTGCCGTTGATTGTAATTGCCGTAATAAATTTTACTGTCGGATTAGGCTCCGATAAAGGTGAAATAAATCCTGTGGCGGCGGCCGTACTGGGTTTCTTATTTGCGTCATTTTACGCGGCACTTTTGACAAAACCGAAGCAAGCGATAAATCTTTTCACGGGTTCGCTTGTCGAGGGAATAAAAGATATTGCGGGCGTATTGTTTTTGTTTATCGGTATCGGCATGTTGATTACTGCCACAACTCAAGAGGCAGCAATTAAAATTTTAAATCCAATGATTAACGCGGTAATGCCTTCGTCGTTTTTCGGCGTATTGGTTTTCTTCACTGTCCTTGCGCCGTTGGCACTTTACAGAGGACCTTTCAATATGTACGGCATGGGCTCGGGTATCGCAACCATTTTGACCGGTTTAAATTTCATGCCAAGCAGTAGTCTTTACGGTATTTTTAGTGGCGTGGGCTTTATACAATCAATAGCGGATCCGACCAATTCGCAAAACACATGGCTTGCAGGTTATGCCGGTGTCGACACGACCAGTATCTTGAAGAAAATTTTGCCCTATGCTTGGGCGGCATGTATTTTGACTATGATTTTAGTGGCGATAATAAGATGAGAAAAGTAAGAATAGGCATAGACGTCGGCGGAACATTTACCGATGCAGTAGCCATAGACAACAGCACTTACGAGATAATAGCGCAGGAAAAAATCCCGACAACGCACAAAGAAGGCGTAGCGCAAGGAATAATAACCGTCCTGCAAAATCTCATGACGAAAAACAATATCGCGCCCGAAGAAATAATTTTCATAGCGCACGGCACGACCCAGGCAACGAATGCATTACTTGAGGGCGATGTAGCGACTGCAGGAATATTGGCAATGGGTAGCGGTATAAAATCGGATCGCGTAAAAAAAGTCAGCGATATCGGAAATATTCCGCTGGCTCACGGCAAAGAGTTGCGTACGGTTTTTGAGTTCGTCGAAACAGAAGATGCCGAAAGTTCCGCAGAAGAAATAAATCACGCGATAGACAGATTAAAGAGCAACGGAGCCGAAGTGGTAGTGGCAACAGAAGTCTTTGGCGTTGACGACATTGCCAATGAAAAATTTGTGGTAGATGCGGCACGGGCAAAAGGTTTATACGCTACGGCAGGATATGAAGTGTCAAAATTATACGGCATGAAAGTCCGCACGCGTACGGCAGTGGTAAACGGTAGTTTGATTCCGCGAATGATGGAGACCGCCGATATGACGGAGTCATGCGTAAAACAATCGGGGATATCGTCACCGTTGATGATAATGCGTTGCGACGGCGGTGTAATGACTGTCGACGAAGTGCGCAGGCGTCCGATTTTGACAATGCTTTCGGGTTTGGCGGCAGGTGTCGCGGGAGTTTTGATGTATGAAAAATTATCCGACGGAATATTTTTGGAATCGGGCGGCACCTCAACTGATATATCGGTTATCAAAGATGGGCGCGTCATGGTTCGTTACGGAGAAATAGGCGGACACAAAATGTATCTGTCATCGCTTGACGTGCGTACAATCGGCGTGGCGGGCGGCAGTATGATTCGCGTTGAGGACGGTAAGATAACTGATGTGGGGCCTCGCAGTGCACACATAGCCGGCTTACCTTACGAAGTCTTTTCGCCGAAATTGAATAATGCTCATTTTGAAACGATTGCGCCGAAGAGTGGCGACGATAAAGTATACGCTGCGATAACGGACGAAAACGGTAATAGAGTATCGCTTACATTGACGGGCGCGGCAAATGTTTTGGGTGTCATACCGAAATATGATTATGCCTACAAAGAAAATCCCGAAAGTGCCCGAGCGGCATGGCAAGTATTGGGCGATGTCTTGGGCTGTTCCGCCGAGGAAGCCGCGCGACAAGCTATGGATATCGCGGCGCAAAAGATTTGGACTATCGTCGACCAACTTATCAAAGATTATAAGCTGTCGAAAAATATTTTCTGCTTGGTAGGCGGTGGCGGTTCGTGCGGAGTAGTTGTTCCGTATCTGGGCAATCAAAATCAAATGACATGGAAAATAGTCCGCAATGCGCCGATAATTTCCACGATAGGCGTTGCGCTGGCGATGATTCGCGAAGTCAGCGAAAGAACTGTAGTAGATCCGACGGAACAGGATATCAAAGCAATACGCCGCGAAGTCCTCGAACAGATAATGAAATCGGGTGCGGACGAATCTACAGTAGAGATAGAAATAGAAATCGACAAGAAATCAAATACACTTCGTGCGGTGGCTACGGGTGCATCCGAAATGAAAATCGGCGACGCCAACGATAAAATTTTGATGGCGGAGGAATTACAAGAAATAGCCGCAAAATCAATGAACCTGCCTCCCGAGAAAGTGAAGGAAGTTGCCGCAGTAGGGAAATGGCATATTTTCGACGGTGAAGACGTGAAAAAAATACTCTTTTTCTTTCCCGTGACTAAACACGAAGTGAGAGTATTGGATAGGAACGGAGTAGTGACATTACAGCGCGAAGGACTCGGCTTGGTCGTTACCTCCAAAAAAAATATCACCGATAATTTTAATATGCTCATTGAAGAGACTTCGAGTTACGACACAATCGGCGAAAGTCTTCCCAATCTTTTCGCTTACTTCGGAGAAAAACAACTGAATTTATCCGGCATGAACGAACGGGATCAAATAATTTCGGTTTTGGAAACGGAACTCGATTTGTTTCCCGAAGATGAACAGATTATTTTGCTTGCCGTCAAAAATTAGGCGGCAATAATTTTATCGATAAAAATTTTTTGGAATCGTTAAGGATGTGATTTTTTGGAAGAACCGGGAATCTTCAGCGGTATTTTCGCGCCGATAGAATATGTCATGAATGTGGCGCTTACCGGATTATATTCCATAACTGAAATGTTCGGCATGCCCAGTTACGGCTTGGCTATCATTTTGCTTACGGTCTTGGTAAAAATTTTGGTTTACCCGTTAACGAAGAAACAATTCAAGTCAATGAAGGCAATGCAAAGACTACAGCCCGAAATGAAGAAGTTGCAAGAGAAATACAAGAAAGACCCGAAAGTCATGCAACAAAAAATGATGGAGTTGTATCAAAAAGAAGATGTCAACCCGATGTCGGGCTGTTTGCCGATGTTAATTCAAATGCCGATATTGATGGGCATGTACTACACATTGTTTAATTTGGATTACGGCGGCGCGGCACCTTCGTTCATGTGGCTGCCGAGTTTATCCGAACCCGATCCCTATTATGTTTTGCCGTTGCTGGCGGCATTGACTACATTCCTGCCGCAAAAGATGATGTCTACCACTACCGAACAAAATCCCCAAATGAAAATCATGATGATTATAATGCCGATATTTATCGGCTGGATAAGTTTGAGTTTCCCCGCGGGGCTTGTGCTCTACTGGGTGACAATGAACGTCGTGCAGATTGTTCAACAATGGTGGGTGAACAGACAGGACGACGACAAGGAGGTTGCTTAAATGGCGAAGACTATTGAGAAAACCGGTAAGACAATTAACGAGGCGATACAGGCGGCAGTAGATGAATTGGGAGTGGCGGAACGAGATTTAATCGTCGAAGTATTGGAGACACCGACGAAAAAATTTTTCGGCTTACTGGGTGAAACTCCCGCCAAAATTCGCGCGACGGTAAAAGAATCCGAACCGATAAGCGAAAACGTTAACGAAGAAGTAAGCGAACCCGTCAACGAAATAATCAGCGAAGTAGTGACGGAAACGATAGAGCAGACGGCAAGTAAGACAGTCAACGAAATAACCGAAGAGCCGTTAGACAAATCGATAACGGAGACGCCCGTAAGCGAGACGCCCGTCGAGGAACTTGCGGAAAAATTCGAGCCGATATTATCTCCTTCGCCCGTAGTTGAAGAAACTACCGCCGTTGAAACTTTCGACCGTAATGCCGTTGTCGAATCTGCGCAGAAATATTTGCAAGATGTTTTTGCGGCGATGAATCTCGAAGTAGAAATCACGGTGAAGGATGAAGGCGAAGAAGGTTACTTATTTGATTTGAGCGGCAAAAGTTTGGGCGTGTTAATCGGGCGACGCGGTCAGGCACTCGACGCCCTGCAATATCTCCTGAATTTGTCGGTTAATCGCAGCTCCGAAAACAAAGTACATTTTACGCTTGACATCGAAGATTATCGCCGCCGTCGTGAAGAGACGTTGACGAAATTGGCGAACAGTGTAGCGGAACGCGCGATAAAAACTCGGCGCGATGTTCGGCTCGAACCTATGAACAGACACGAACGCAAAATAATTCATACGGTTTTGCAAGGCAACGATAGAGTAGAAACATATAGCTCGGGCGAAGAGCCTTACCGCTATGTTATCGTCACGCCGAAGAAAGGCAAACACTAATCGACCGTAAAAAAATTAAAACTCCCTCCCAAAATAGGAGAGAGTTTTTTTGTTTGCCGATTAAGAATCTGCGTAGGATTATAAATTCAGTTTATGAAAACTTTGTAGCCTGCGAAGAGGAATTTTATTCTTTGATTCGGTTGCAAGCCTCGATTGTATTTTCGCGGCTGTTAAAGGAAGTCAATCTGAAGAAACCTTCACCGCAAGTGCCGAAACCTACGCCGGGTGTGCCGATAATATTTTTTTCGCGCAGAAGTTTATCGAAGAAATCCCAACTCGACGGAATATCTTCGGGCGTCTTCAACCAGATGTAAGGAGCATTCACACCGCCGTAAACTGTGAAGCCTGCCGCAGTCAAACTTTCGCGAATGATTTTGGCGTTCTCAAGGTAATAGTCAATCAAGGTCTTTACTTGTGCCTGACCTTCATCGGAATAAATAGCAGCCGCGCCGCGTTGAGTGATATAACTTGTGCCGTTGAATTTGGTTGTGTGTCGACGCGCCCATAATTTGCCGAAGGGAATACGTTCGCCGCTCGAGGTTGTGCCCGTCAAATTTTTCGGGATGACGATATAGCCGCAACGTGTACCCGTAAATCCTGCCGTCTTGCTGAATGAACGGAACTCTATCGCAACATCGCGCGCCCCGTCGATTTCGTAAATCGAGCGCGGAATATTTTTTTCGGTGATGTAAGCGGCATAAGCAGCATCAAACAAAATCACTGCGTCGTTTTCTTTGGCGTAGGCAATCCAATTTTCAAGCGCGGTTTTGTCGAGCGTCGTGCCCGTGGGATTATTCGGCGAACAAAGATAAATCATGTCAACTTTATTCGTCGGCGGTTCGGGCGAAAAATTATTTTCAACGGTACACGGCAAATAAGTTACTCCGTCAAAATGTCCGTCGGCTTGTAAATAACCCGTGCGCCCTGCCATTACGTTTGTATCAAGATAAACGGGATAAACGGGATCGGCAATCGCTATTCTGCAATCCGTAGAAAATATTTCCTGAATGTTACCGCAATCGCATTTAGATCCGTCGCTGATAAAAATTTCGTCGGCGGAGATATCAAGTCCTCGACGTTTGTAATTGTATTCGGCAATCTTATCGCGCAGGAAGGAGTAACCTTGTTCGGGACCGTAACCGCGAAAAGTTTCGACACTGCCCATTTCATCGGCGGCGTATTTCATTGCGTCTATGCATACTTGCGGCAGAGGACGAGTGACATCACCTATTCCCAATCGAATAATTTTTGTGTTGGGATGTTCGCTTTGGAATTTCGCCGCACGTTTTGCAATTTCGGAGAACAAATAGCTACCGGGTAATTTCAAATAGTTTTCGTTAATCTTCGCCATGGAATTTCCCCCTTAAAACAAAATCGCCGTACGGGGATACCGTACGACGACCTTTTATAACCGCCAAAGTGACGGGTTATTTCTGTAGTGGCGGAGTGGAGAGGATTTGAACCTCCGCGCCCTTGCGAGCCTAACGATTTAGCAAACCGTCCTCTTCAGCCTCTTGAGTACCACTCCGTGCTCAAAAACCTTGCATAAATTACCACACTGTCCGCCGTATGTCAAGAAAAATTTTTCCCGTGATTAAAAGTGACAGTCAAGTTATAAGTTACGGTGTAAAAAACTTGCCAAAAAGTTTATCGTCGTTTAGAATCAACAAACATGGGCGCCATCGTGCCCGTGATATTCATTTGATTATCTGTAACCAATTTAGGAGGAATTTTTATCATGGCAATGACAATGAGCGAAAAAATTCTCGCGCGTCATGCGGGTCTTGATTCGGTCACGGCAGGACAACTTGTCATCTGCGATTTGGATTTGGTCATGGCGAACGACGTAACGGGACCGCCTTCGATTAAAGAGTTTGAAAAAATCGGACGCCCTGTCTTCGACCCGAACAAAATCGCGCTCATACCCGATCACTTCCAACCTGCTAAGGACATCAAGAGTTCGGAGCTGGCGAAAATCATGCGCGACTTTGCCCGTAAAAATAATATCGTTCACTATTACGAGCAAGGACGCGTAGGAATCGAGCATGTCATTTTACCCGAATTCGGTATCGTCGCCCCCGGTATGCTGATTATCGGCGCGGATTCTCATACCTGCACTTACGGCGCAGTAAATGCTTTCTCTACGGGTGTAGGTACAACCGATTTGGCTGTCGGTCTGGCTACCGGTAAAGCGTGGTTCAAAGTACCCGAGGCGATTAACGTTCACTTGACAGGTAAGAAGCCGAAAAATATTTGCGGCAAAGATGTTATCTTGACGTTAATCGGGAAAATCGGCGTGGACGGTGCTCTTTACAAAGCACTGGAA
Organism: Selenomonadaceae bacterium; assembly: GCA_024698045.1. Classification (GTDB taxonomy): domain Bacteria; phylum Bacillota; class Negativicutes; order Selenomonadales; family Selenomonadaceae; genus Quinella. The sequence continues at coordinate 22,728 of JAILRS010000018.1, read as the reverse complement.
TTTACGGGCGAAGGCGTTGCCGAATTGAGCATGACAGATCGTTTGACAATCTCCAATATGGCAATCGAGGCAGGAGCAAAAGCCGGCGTCTTCCCGTTTGACGATAGGGCGCAGATGTATGTAGCGCGACGCGTCAAGAAAAAATTTGAGCCTGCTTATGCCGACGAAGATGCAAAGTATTGCGCAACGGTTGAAATTAATTTGAGCGAACTCAAACCCGTTGTAGCGTTGCCTCATCTGCCCGAGAATGTTAAACCCGTCGACGAACTGGGCGAAATAAAAATCAATCAGGTAGTTATCGGTTCATGTACGAACGGACGACTTGAGGATTTGGGTATCGCCGCAGGAATCTTGAAGGGCAGAAAAATTCATCCCGATGTACGTTGCATAGTTATCCCCGGCAGTCAAGAGATTTACAAGGAAGCAATGCGCTGTCATTGGATTGAAACTTTTATCGACGCAGGTTGTGTAGTATCTACTCCGACATGCGGTCCTTGTCTCGGCGGTTACATGGGAATTTTGGCGGCGGGCGAACGTTGTGTATCGACCACCAACAGAAATTTCCGCGGACGTATGGGGCATGTTGACAGCGAAGTATATTTGGCGAGTCCTTTTGTCGCGGCGGCTTCCGCAGTACTCGGCAAGATTGCCACTCCCGAGGAGGTTTTAGACAATGCAAATTGAGGGTAAAGTCTGGCGTTACGGTGACAATATCGATACCGATGTCATTATTCCCGCGCGTTATCTGAATACATTCGATCCTGCGGAATTGGCGAAACATTGCATGGTTGATATCGACGAAACTTTTGCCGTCAATGTCAAAGCAGGCGATATAATGGTCGGCGGAAAAAATTTCGGTTGCGGTTCCAGTCGCGAACATGCGCCCGTAGCGATTAAGGCGTCGGGTATTCCCGTCGTCATTGCCGCCAGTTTCGCGCGTATTTTCTATCGTAACGGTATCAATATCGGTTTGCCGCTCCTCGAGATTGGCGACGACGTTGAAAAAATTCATGCCGACGATATTTTGAAGATAGATACTGCCACGGGCACGATTGAAGATGTAACCACGGGCGATATTTTCCATGCTCATCCGTTACCCGGTTTCGTGCAGGAAATTGCCAATGCCGGCGGTCTCATCAACTATATCAAATCCAAAAATTAATTTTGCAATCCAAATTTTTTTCGGTTAAGATACTTGCTATACGTTTTAACCGCTTCGGCGGTGTTTTTGTTTGGAGGGCAATCCTTTGACATCTGTGATAAACGGGCGATTGATTATTCCCGATGACGACGGTAACTTTACAATCTGCGCAGGCAAGGCGATTAACTTCGGGGAAAAAATCATTTCGATAGGCAATCCGATTGAGGACGCGGAAATTATCGACGCACACGGGCAATTTGTTTCGCCGGGTTTTATTAACGTTCATATACACGGCGCAAACGGTGTCGATACAATGGACGACGATATTAACGCGCTGAAAACTTTCGCGAATTTCCTGCCGTCCTGCGGTGTTACTTCCTTCCTGCCTACAACCATGACTATGCCTCTCGATAAAATTTATCGTGCCTTTGAACGTATTCGATTGGCGAAAAATTTTTCGGGCGGTGCCAAAATTTTAGGCGCAAATATGGAAGGACCTTTTATCAGCAGAAAATTTAACGGTGCGCAGGCAGAAGAAAATATCATCGCCGCCGATTTCTCCCTGATTGAAAATTTTTCCGACGTCATCAAAATCATAACCGTCGCGCCCGAAGAAATTGACTTTGAATTTATCGACCGTTGTCGCGAAAAAAATATCGTCGTGTCTATCGGGCACAGTGCCGCCGATTACGATACCGCTATTTCCGCCATTAAACGCGGCGCAAATCATGTAACACATCTTTTCAATGCGCAGACTCCTTTGCATCACAGAAAACCCGGAATTGTGGGTGCGGCTCTTGATTCGTCCGTCATGGTTGAATTGATTGCCGATAATATCCATGTCAGTCCGACTGCTCAACGAATTACGGCGAAAGTTAAACCATTGTCGCAAATCACTTTGATAACTGATTCGTTCAGGGCGTGCGGCATAGGCGAAGGTGTCAGCGAATTGGGCGGTCAGAAAGTTTTTGTCTCCGGCAATTTGGCGCGGCTTGCCGACGGTACTATCGCAGGCAGTGTAGCCACTATGAACACCGTCCTTAAAAATTTTCACGTCAATACAAATCTTGACATACCCTCCTGTGTTTCCACCGTCACTAAAAATCCTGCGCAAGAGCTCGGCATTTTCGATTTGCTCGGCTCCCTCGAGGTTGGCAAGTCCGCCGATATCGTTATCTTTGACGACGATTTTAACATTGATAAAACTTTCATCAACGGGCAACGTGACGTTGCATCCAATGGTCGCGATAAATGTTTCAATAACCGAAATAAACTGCCGCGGTTGAAGTAGCATTGACTTGGGGTGTTGATTACGGAAGAGACCGCCCACGGCGGGCAACGTGACTTTGCATCCAATGGTCGCGATAAGGGTTTCAATAACCGAAATAAACTGCCGCGGTTGAAGTAGCATTGACTTGGGGTGTTGCTTACGGAAGAGGTCGCCCATGGATGGGCGGCCGCCGGCAACGTGACGTTGCATCCAATTGTCGCGATAAATGTTTCAATAACCGAAATAAACTGCCGCGGTTGAAGTAGCATTGACTTGGGGTGTTGATTATGAAAGAGGCCGCCCATGGACGGGCGGCCGCCGCACGCTCAAAACATGGATGTTTTGTATGCGGCACACTCGACACGCATTATCTACACACTATGGATACCGAACGCTAACGCCCCCGCGAGGCGCCCTTTCTTTTGTTACTTTTCTTTGGGCGAGCAAAGAAAAGTATTCACAGCTAATAAAAAATATTTCTAATCCAAATCGAAGCAAATCGCCGCGCTTGTAACGATACTTAAGTTGACTTTGTCTCCTTTTGCTTAACGAACGAAAGGAGCCGCCAACAACATAATTAACCGCGGCACAAAAAATTACAATTCTCGTCTACCAAATTATTTCTATAAACCAAATTCAAAAGGAGTGATTTTTTATGGAGCATGCAACGGTTACAACCAATCCGTTGATAATCATGATGATTAATATGACAGTCGTCTTTATCGTGCTCGTATCGTTGATTTTCGTAATCAAATTCATTCACTTTATCGACCCGACAAAACAGCCGGCGGAACCCGAAGTAGAAGAGGCACCACCCACACCCGTACAACCTGCGCCGCAACCTGCGCCGGTTATCGAGGAAGGTGTATCACCCGAAATTATTGCGGCGATATCTGCCGCCATTACCGCCTACGGTTTCTCGGGACAAATCAAAGCCGTTCGCATTATCAATCACGAGTCGACGCCTTGGAGAGCCTCGGCACGTTTCAATAATCTGCAACGTAAATGAGGGGAGTGATTTTTTTTGGAAGCTTTAAATGCTTTTATAGTTTCGATACAAGCCGTTTGGAATGACAGTGGCTTTTCCGCCTTCACCATGGGCAACGGCATTATGATTCTCGTCGGCTTATTGTTAATCTACATGGCATTCGTCAAAGAATTTGAACCGCTTTTGCTCGGACCTATTGCCTTTGGTTGTATCCTTGCCAATTTCCCCAACACGGGATTTTTCGGCGAAGAGATGAATGTTATGAAGGCTATTAACTTTGGTATCACCAACGAAATTTTTCCGCCGCTAATCTTTTTGGGCATTGGCGCGATGACCGACTTTAGTCCGTTACTCGCCAGACCTTCGACGCTGTTACTCGGTGCCGCTGCTCAAATCGGTGTATTCGTTGCCCTCGGCGGTGCCATGCTTGTCGGCTTTGATGTTCATGAAGCCGCGGCTATCGGTATTATCGGCGGCGCGGACGGTCCCACATCCATTTATCTTTCTACCAAATTGGCTCCGCATCTGCTCGGTGCGATTGCTGTTGCCGCTTACTCTTACATGTCGCTCGTGCCCTTGATTCAACCGCCTATCATGAAATTGATGACCACGCAAGCAGAACGCGAAATTGTCATGAAGGAACTGCGCCCCGTTACCAAATTTGAACGCGTTGTCTTTCCGATTGCTTCGACTATTTTTATCAGCTTGCTTTTGCCGCCTATCGCTGCCTTACTCGGTTGCTTGATGTTGGGCAATTTGTTCAGAGAGTCGGGCGTTACAGACAGATTGAGCGATACCGCGCAGAACTCTTTGATTAATATCGTAACAATATTCCTCGGCACAGGTACCGGCATGACTATGAATGCAAATGACTTCTTGCGCGCCGATACTCTCCTTATCATCGCTCTTGGTCTCGTTGCATTTATGGGCGGTACCGCAGGCGGTCTTATCTTCGGTAAAATTATGTGCAGATTTACAAACGGCGCAATCAATCCGCTTATCGGTTCCGCAGGTGTTTCCGCCGTACCTATGGCGGCGCGTGTTTCGCAACTCGTCGGCATGAAATCAAAACCCGGTAACTATTTGCTTATGCATGCTATGGGTCCTAACGTCGCGGGTGTTATCGGCACAGCCGTCGCCGCCGGTACCATGTTGGCAATGCTCAAGTAATTTTTGTTCGTAAATATTTTGTTGACCGTCTTTATCGGGCGGTCATTTTTATTTCTGCTTAAATTGCCGTCTCTAACTTTCTGTAGACTTATCGGCTAAATTTGTGATAGTATACGCAAAGTATTTATGTTTATCGTGCCCAAATTTTTCACTAACCGTAATAAATGACCACACTTGTAACCGAATAATTAACTTGAAATAAAACCATATGGCAATAAAAATATTAAGGAAAGGAGAGTTAACCGAAAACATCAATCGAGAGCAAAGGGCTTTGTAAGTTTTCGGTAACGATTTTATGGACAATCAAGATTTAAATCGGGATGACAATCAGACGCCAAAACAACCGGTAAAGAAAAAAGGCTCAATGTTTCTGAAAGTTTTTATCGGACTTATAATCTTTGTACTGGTTATGGCTGTAGGCGCGACAATAGGTTTTGTCACCGCCAATCTGAATGTAAAGACGGATTTGACGAAAGATATCATTCCGCCCGCGTCCTCGCAGATTTACGATTCGGCAGGAAATGAAATTGCAAACATTCACGCCGCCGAAAATCGCAGACCGGTTAAAATCGAACAGATACCCGTTAATCTGCAAAATGCTTTCGTTGCAATAGAAGACAATCGCTTCTATCAACATTCGGGTGTAGATCCGCGCGGTTTGCTTCGTGCCGTTTACAAAAACATTGTTGCGCAGGAAATAACCGAAGGCGGTTCCACAATCACTCAACAGCTTGCAAAAAACGCTTACTTGACACAGGACAGGACTTACAAGCGTAAGATTCAAGAAATTTTTCTCGCACTCCAACTCGAAAAGCAATATACCAAACAAGAAATTCTTGAGATGTATTTGAATCAAATTTACTTCGGTCAAGGTGCTTACGGGGTGCAAGCGGCGGCACGTACTTACTTCGGTAAAAACGTCGACGAATTAAATTTGAGCGAATGCGCAATGTTGGCAGGTATACCTAAGAGCCCGAATTATTATTCGCCGTTTAACAATCTCAATGCCGCTATCGAACGCCGCAATACCGTTTTGGATCAGATGGTTATTTACGGTTACGCCTCCAATCAAGCCGCGTACGAAGCCAAAAATTATGAATTGGTATTGGCTCCGCAAAATCAATCCGAACGCCCGAAAGATGCCGCGTATTTCATCGATTATGTCACGCAACTTTTAGTAGATCGCTACGGTGCCGATGCCGTGTACAAAGACGGCTTGAAAGTCTACACGACAATCGATTTGGATACACAACATATGGCGGAAGAAGCTTTGTTATCATACCTGCCCGATTATTACACCGATGCGAACGGAGTAGTGCAACCGCAGGGCGCAATCGTGGCAATCGAGCCGAAGACGGGATATATTCGCGCAATGGTTGGCGGACGCGGTACGGATCAATTTAACCGCGCAACTCTGGCAGAACGTCAGCCCGGTTCTACCTTCAAACCCTTTGTATTCGCCACGGGTCTTGAAAACGGTTACACTCCCGACACAATTATCGACGATAAACCAATAACAATCGGCGGTTGGTCTCCGCAAAACTACAGTCGTCGTTTCAGCGGTAGTGTCCCCTTGCGTACAGTCGCCATATTTTCCATGAATGTCCCCACTGTCGTTATGGCTCAAGCTTTGGGCATAGATCAAGTAATTCACTATGCGCAGGAGATGGGCATTTCTACTTTCGTATTGGAAGGAGATCCGAGCGACAATAATCTTGCGATATCGTTGGGCGGTCTGACAAGAGGTGTGACGCCGTTGGAAATGGCAAGCGCGTACGGTACTTTTGCAAATAACGGCGTACATGTTCCGCATGTTGCGATAACAAAAGTCCTCGACCGTAACGGCAAAGTTATCTACGAAAATGTACCCGAAGGCAAACAAGTTATTACACCTCAAAGCGCGTATCTTTTGACGGGTATGTTATCGGATGTCATCAAGCGCGGCACGGGTACGGGCGCAGGAATCGGACGACCTGCCGCAGGCAAAACCGGTACAACCAGCGATTATCATGATGCGTGGTTCGTCGGCTACACGCCCGATTTGGTTGCTTCCGTTTGGATTGGTTGCGACGATAACAGCGATTTAGGTGGCATGACGGGCGGCGCGTTGCCCGCAACCGTTTGGAGTCACTTTATGCAGAACGCTTTATTAAATGTTCCCGTTCATGATTTCGATTACGTTGAAGGTGTTTACTACAACAGCAATCCCGTTACCGAAGTCCGCGATAACAGTCACAGCAATGATAATTACAGCAATGATTATCGTGACGAATACAGCAACGATTACACTGACAACAACTCTCAAGAACCGGAGCCGCAACCCGAAAATAATTCGTCCTACGGTACACCCGACCCCGATTATCGTTACGACCCGGGCCCTATAGACGAGCCGACTTACGAACCCGAGCCAACTTACGAACCCGAACCGACTTACGAACCCGAACCGACTTACGAGCCCGAACCCACTTACGAACCAACGCCGGCTTATGAACCTGCGCCATATGACGACGCACCCGCACCCGGCGGAGAATTATCCAAGGGCGGCGAAAATTATTAACGGTTGAATTTTTATCGCTACGCAAAGGATATCAAAATGTTAGCAACGATTTTAAATTATGCGGCAAGCCTCGGCGCTTCGGATATTCATCTGACTGTCGGGCAGCCGCCTTTTTTTCGGGTAGACGGTGATTTGTTTCCGCACGGCGAAATTATTTCCGCGCAGACAGCAGAATTTATTTTGAATGAATTATTGACACCGCGTTTGCGTGAAGAGTACGAAAAAAATTTAGCGGTAGATTTTTCTTACGCCGACAAGAAAATCGCGCGACGTTTCAGAGTAAATGTCTACAATCAAAAAAATTTTCCCGCACTTGCCTTCCGTCTGATTGCCGATAAAATTCCTACCCTCGACGAATTGGGCGCACCTATCGCGCTGAAAAATTTTTTCAATGCAGGTCAGGGATTGATTTTGGTGACGGGACGAACGGGCTCGGGCAAATCCACGACCTTGGCGGCTTTTCTGAACGAATTGTGTCATAAACGTTCGTGCCACCTCTTGACGCTCGAAGACCCTATAGAATTTGAATATGCCGCGGAAAATTCTTTTGTCAGTCAAAGAGAATTGAAACAAGACTTTTTGAATTTCGCGGACGCGGTACGGACGGCAATGCGGCAAATGCCCGATGTAATGTTAATCGGCGAAATACGCGATGCGGAAACAATGCATGCGGCACTTGAGGCCTCAGCGGCGGGCGTTTTGGTTTTGGCGACACTTCATACGCGTTCGGCGGCCGAAACTGCTATGCGTGTCGAAACAATGTTCCCGTTGGTACAGCGCGACGCAATACGCGATTTATTCGCCGATGAATTCAGCGCGATAATTTCACAGCAATTAATCAAGACATCTGGCGGAAGAAAATGCGCGGCGGAAGTTTTATTGGCGAATCCTGCGGCGCGTTCTCTTATTCGTCAAGGAAAATATGTTCAATTGCCCAACGTAATGATGAGCGGACGGGCGCAAGGTATGCAGACTATGGATATGGCTTTGAAGGCAATCGGTTGTCATGAAAAAATTTAAGTATATCGGTTACACTGCGCAGGGCGCAAAACAAGTCGGGACATTAGAGGCAGAAAATTACACGGAAGCATATGCCGCGCTGAATTATCAGGGTATCACCGTCATAAAGTTGGAAGAGATACAAACGGATTTAGCGACGACACTTGAAAATTTTTATCTCAAAATGAAATTGAGCGGACAATGGCAGGGAATTTTTTTCCGACAGTTAAGCGTAATGCTCGGCGTGATGACACTTCATGAATCGCTGAAAGTTTTGACGGACGCGGCTAAAAATCATCCCTCGCAAAAAATTTTATCGGGCTTACATGCGGCAGTCGGCGAAGGACAAAATTTATCGGCGGCATTGTCACGATATGATATAATATTCGGCGGCGATGCGATTCAATCGGTGGAGATAGGGGAGCGCAGCGGCAATTTGCAGGAAGTAACGGCACAACTTGCAAGGCAAACGGAACGCAATTACGAAACCGAAAAGAAAGTCCGCGGAGCAATGTACTACCCGATTTTTGTCTTGCTGGCGGCTCTAATCGCTATGGTTGTACTGGTCAACGTAACTTTGCCCGTATTTGAAAATTTTTTCGCGCAACAGGGCGGCAATCTCCCCACGGTAACTTTAATCCTTCTGTACGGCGGACGCTTTATGTCGCGCTACTGGTTTCTGATTTTGATTTTGTTGACGGGCGGAATAATCGGCGGCATATACCTTTTACGAAAATTTACGGCGTTGAAAATGTTCGCAGATAAAATGAAGTTGACAATCAAACTCTTGCGCGAAACAGAGTTGAGGAATTTTTTCGGGCGATTGGCTTTTCTGTTGGAGAGCGGCGTGACATTGGATGAGGCCGTTAAACTCTGCGCAGACGCAACAAAAAATTTACACGTGAAAAACATTTTGGAAGAAGTAAAATTTTCGGTGGAACGCGGAGCAACTTTGAGCGATACACTTGCCGAAAAAAATATGCCGTCACTGTATATCGGATTGATAGTGACGGGCGAAACGGGCGGCGAATTGGTTAACATGTTGCGACAATGCGAGACGATGGCGGATTTTGAGGTAGAGGAAATCTTGAGGACGTTACCGGCGAAGGCGGAAATTTTCGGAACACTATTGGCAGGAATAATTGTGGCTACGTTGGCTTTCGCGGTAATTCTGCCGATTCTCGACACAACCAATTTGCTTTGATTAATCGGAGAGTTGAAATGATTCATTTAAAAGACGTGACAAAAGTTTACAAAGAAAATAATGTGACCGCGCTCGACGGAATAACTTTGGATATAAATCGCGGCGAATTTGTTTTTATCGTGGGCACTTCGGGTAGCGGTAAATCAACCTTGATGAAATTGTTAATGCATGAGGAAGTAGCAACGTCGGGCAGTGTTTTTGTCGACGGCACTGATGTAACAAAAATCAAGCCGAAGGAAGTACCTTACTTGCGGCGAAGATTGGGCGTTATCTTCCAAGATTATCGCCTGCTTGAAGATAAAACCGTCTACGAAAATGTGGCGTTCGCAATGCAGGTTATCGAGGCACCGCGAAAAATTATGCAGAGGAGCGTCGACACTGTTCTCGATATCGTAAGGTTACGCGACAAGTCAAAAAGTTTTCCCGCACAACTTTCGGGCGGCGAACAACAACGAGTAGCGATAGCCCGAGCGATAGTGAACGATCCGAAGATTGTAATAGCCGATGAACCTACGGGAAATTTAGACCCCGATACCGGTTGGGATATCATGGATATTTTTCAGCGAATCAACGCGGCAGGTACGACAATAGTAATGGCGACACATGACAAGACAATCGTCGACCAAATGCAAAAGCGCGTTGTCGAAATAGTTGACGGGAAAATAATTCGCGACGAAGCAAAAGGTACTTATTCCGAAGAACAATCGCGCAATCTGGAAAAACTTTATTACCGCTGAGGAGAATCATCATGCAAAAGGGAATTGCAACAATTGAAATCATTATCGTCACCATGATAATCGGAATCCTTATGACCGCAGCAATTCCAAACGCTAAAAATCTTTTCGACAGAGTTTCTCTCGATTACGAGACTAAAAAACTTTACGGCGATTTGCGTTACCTGCAAACTGTAAATCGTGCGGCAACGGTGCAAATGACCGGCACAAGCAGAACAGATATCCAAAGCCAAAATTTAAAGTTGAAAATTATTCCGCTGAATAAGAAATATCGATTTATGTCGGGAAAAGTTGTTTTCGGTGACGAACACACCATAAGGAACATAAAGAGCATTAATCTTAATTTCGATATTAACGTAGACCGAGACGAATTAATTTTTAATCATCTCGGGCAATTGACGAACAATCAATCGGTTTTGAGCGGAAATATAACTTATACTTCACGATTCGGCAGGAAGACCGCGATAGTATTCGACAGCGTCGGGCGAATTCGTGCGAAACACTTTATCAGGGAAAATAACTAATGCGCAGATTGAAAAATATTTTAGGGAATCAACGCGGCTTCATGTTGATAAATGTTGTTTTTCTCACGGTAATAACTTCGTTTGCCGCAATGATTTTGATGGATGCCGCGCCACGTATACGAAACAATCAGACTTCCATGCGATTAATCGCGCTGAATTTGGCGAACGAACAATTTGCATATTTGGAGAGTCGCGCGGCAAGGGGATTGGAACCGGACGCAGGATTTTTAGGCGAAGGCGAAGATTTAATCAATGACAGTTTCGGGAACGAAAATATGCCGATAAATTTTACCGTGGAAACTTCCGTGACGGGCGGCGGCAATCTGCGCAGTGTAACCGTAACCGTTAAGTGGCAATCGGGCGGCGAAAATTTTGAGATTGAATCTGAAAGGACGATTCGCATTGTTGAAACGTCGTGACGGCGGATTCGTACTGATTGAATTCGCGATAGCCCTACCGCTTTTAATTTTGATTGCTTGGGGTTTGGCTTCCGTTACCGCAAAAATTTTTTACCTGAGCAAAAATCAATTGGCGGATTATGTATTAGAGACCGAGGCGCAATATGTCATAGAACGAGTCACGCAAAGAGCACGGGCGGCATCTTCGATAACTGTTGAACGAGAAGAGAAATATAATCTAAAAATCGATAAGATTGAGTTGAAGTATCGCGCGGTAAACGACGACCCGGAAAATGCTAATCTCAATGTCGCCGATGTTTTGGAACGTCAAATTTTTGTTGTCGACAATAAAAAATTACATGCTAAAAGAATTGATGATGGGGCTTCAACCTCACCGATAACGGGCGATAATTATTTCGGTGGTACGCAGATAAATTTATTCCACTGCGATTTAAATGAGACCGAAAAAATTTTGCACGTCACTTTGGAAATGGAAAGTTTGATTAGCGGACACAAGATAAAGATAAACACGGCGGTATTCATGCCGGGCTACGGCAGCTAGGGAGGTCGTCGCGCGATGGAGAAAGGTTTTGCAAATATATTCGCGCTGTGTTTGATTCTGATTATCGCGTTTGTCGTCAAGGGCATTCAGGAGACCGAACGCAATCACATTCGCGAAACGGAAGATTTTCAATTCAAAGCCGCGCTACGCAATGCCGCCGATTACGGGATTTATGTTGCCGCCGAAGAAGTCCGTATTGCCAAAGAAAACGGCGAGGAACTTTTGCCGCCGAATCCCCTTCCCTACAGCCCCGGCAGCCGCATAAACAATCAACACGACTTCGGCACGATTAATAAATCCTATTCAAAATTCGGGACGATAACCGTGCAAACTTGGGGCGAACAAATTAAAATGCATTCATATAAAGTGAGTTATAACATTGAAAGTGAGAGCCTAAAGGAAAATGTCGCCAAAAAAATTGGCAAAGGTAAGAAGGATGTTTTTATAACAAGTTATTACTTCTTCAGTGTGGCGCAGGCGACAAGTTCCGTGACGGGACAAAAAGTTTATCATCGTGCTACCGCTTACATTCCGATTGACGATGATACTTTTAATTTGCACTTTATGGAATTACCTTCGGGCAATTACAAATTTGAAAAGTGAGCAGATTACAAATTGATATCTTCGGCAGGATTTTCATTGCCGGCGAAAAATTTTACAGTACAAAAATTTTCGGGAGATGTTTTAATGAAAGAGTTAATGTTGGGCAATAAGGCACTGGCTCGCGGATTATGGGAGGCAGGAGTAAAATTTATCTCCAGCTACCCGGGGACACCCTCGACGGAAATAACCGAAGAGGCTGTCAAATTTGACGACATCTATTGCGAATGGGCACCTAACGAAAAAGTTGCAATGGAATCGGCTTTCGGGGCATCACTTGCCGGTCGTCGTGCCTTTTGCGCGCAAAAACATGTCGGATTGAATGTCGCCGCAGATCCGTTGTTTACATTGAGCTATACGGGCGTCAACGGCGGTCTTGTGGTTGTCGTTGCCGATGATGCCGGCATGCATTCGTCGCAGAATGAACAAGACAGCAGACATTACGCAATCGCGGCAAAAGTGCCGATGCTCGAGCCGAGTGATTCCGCCGAGGCTTTGGCATTCGCTAAACTTGCCTACGATATTTCAGAACAATTCGACACGCCCGTAATAATCAAGATGTGCACACGCGTTGCGCACAGTCAATCAGTCGTCGAAACGGGCGAACGCGTCGAACACAGTAAACCCTACGAAAAAAATATCGCCAAATACGTAATGATGCCGGGTAATGCAAAACGTCGTCATCCGATTGTCGAGGAGCGTACGCGCAAATTAATCGAATATGCCGAGAACACTCCGATTAACCGTGTCGAATTTTCCACGGACGAAATCGGCATTATTACTTCGTCGACTTCCTATCAATATGTGAAGGAAACTTTCGGCGAAAATGCAAGCGTACTCAAATTGGGAATGATAAACCCTCTGCCCGTTGAGCTGATTAAAAATTTTGCGGCGAAAGTCAAGCGGCTTGTCGTGGTGGAGGAATTGGATTCGGTTATCGAAACTCATGTCAAATCGCTCGGTCTTAAAGTCGAGGGCTCCGATATTCTTCCGCGCATTGATGAATTTTCACAGAATCTTATCGCCGAAAAGTTCGGGAAGGAAATTTCTTCGGGCGTCGCGCTTGATGATGTTATCCCTGCTCGTCCGCCCGTCATGTGCGCAGGTTGTCCGCATCGCGGTATGTTCTATTCGCTCAAGAAACGCAAGTGTACAGTCTTGGGCGATATCGGTTGCTATACTTTGGGCGCAGTGCCTCCGCTCTCTACCATTGAATTGACACTTTGCATGGGCGCAAGTATCGGCGCGACACACGGCTTTAACAAAATGTTGGGAGCCGCCGCCGAAGGCAAAACCGTCGCAGTTATCGGCGATTCCACTTTCATTCATTCGGGCATGACCGGTTTGGCTAATGTTGCCTACAATCAATCAAATTCGACCGTAATTATTTTGGATAACTCGATAACTGGCATGACGGGTCATCAACAAAATCCGTCGACAGGTTTAAACATCAAGGGAGATCCCGCAGGCAAAATTGATTTGGAATCATTGTGCCGCGCAATGGGAATAAATCGGGTGCGTGTTGTCGACCCGTATAACCTTAAGGAATGCGACACTGCTATTAAGGAAGAATTAGCCGCGCCCGAACCCAGTGTCATTATTTCGCGTCGTCCGTGCGCTCTGCTCAAGACCGTTAAGCATAATCCGCCTCTGTACGTGGACAAAGATAAATGTATCGGCTGTCAATCGTGCATGAAGATAGGTTGTCCGGCAATCTCGATGAAGGACGGCAAAGCAGTTGTAGATCAAACGCAATGTGTCGGCTGTAATGTTTGCAGTCAACTTTGCCCCAAAAAAGCATTTATCAGCACAAAGGAGGCTTGAGCCGTGGAAACTAAAAATATAATAATCGTAGGCGTAGGCGGACAGGGCTCCTTGCTCGCCAGTAAAATTTTGGGTCATTTGCTTCTCAATGAAGGTTTTGACGTGAAAGTATCGGAAGTGCACGGTATGAGTCAACGCGGCGGCAGTGTCATAACATATGTTCGTTTCGGTGACAAAGTTTATTCGCCCGTCGTGGATAAAGGTGAGGCGGATTATATTGTATCGTTCGAGATATTGGAAACTGCGCGGTGGCTGTCGTATCTCAAAGAAGGCGGACAAATTGTGACGAATACTCAGCAAATCGACCCGATGCCCGTCATAACCGGTGCGGCGCAATATCCGCAAGGATTGGTAGAAAAAATTCGCGATAAGGGCATTAAAATTGACGCAATGGATTGTTTGACTTTGGCACGTGAAGCCGGTTCGCAGAAGGCAGTTAATATCGTCTTGCTCGGGCGGTTGTCTCACTACTTTGATATCGCCGAATCCTCTTGGCAAAATTCTCTCGCCGCCAATGTTCCGCCGAAATTTTTGGAACTGAATCGCCGTGCCTTTGAGTTTGGAAAAAACTTCGGTAAATAAATCACAGCAACGTTTTTACCAACCGAAACAAATAACCGCGGTTGAAGTAACATTGACTTTGGGTGTTGATTACGGTTGAGGTCGCCCACGGACGGGCGGCCGCCGGCAACGTGACGTTGCATCCTGAAATCGCGCCCAATTGTTTTGACAAACAAAGTTAATGACCGCGCTTATAATAATTACAAAGTTGACTTTGTCTCCTTTTGCTTAACCAACGAAAGGAGTATCACCCTCGCTCTTGTCATAAATTTTTTGACAGATTATAATCATCGCGACGGAAATTTTTCCAAAGATTTTCGTTGATTCAATGTTGTAACAGAAAGAGGTATCTGCATGGGAAATTATTTTCAAGAGGAAATCGAATGTGCGCCCGTAGAAAAAATAAAAGCGTTACAGGATGAATTACTGCCTAAACAAGTCCGCTACGTTTGGGAAAATGTCCCCTATTACCGCAAGAAGATGGAAGACAAAGGCGTTACGCCCGACGATATCAAATCCGCCGACGATTTGTATAAACTCCCCTTCCTTTCCAAAGCCGATTTGAAAGAAGCTTATCCTTACGGCTTATTGGCTGTGCCGCTGAAAGATTGCGTACGCATTCACTCGACTTCGGGCACGACGGGCAAACGCGTTGTAGCATTCTACACCAAAGAAGATATTGATATTTGGGATGATTGCACGGCACGCGCGATAGTAGCGGCAGGCGGCACCAAAGATGATGTCTGTCAAGTTGCTTACGGTTATGGATTATTCACGGGCGGCGCAGGTCTTGACGGCGGCTCACATAAAGTCGGCTGCTTGACTATTCCTGCAAGCTCGGGCAATACCGAACGTCAAATCATGTTCATCATGGATTTACAGGCGACGATTCTCTGCTGCACACCCAGCTACGCCGCTTATATCGCCGAAACGCTCAAGGAAATGGGTTACAAGCCCGAAGATATTCCCCTTAAGGCAGGTATCTTTGGCGCGGAAGCATGGTCGGAAGAAATGCGCCGCGATATCGAAAAAACTTTGGGCATCAAAGCCTATGACATCTACGGCTTGACCGAAATCAGCGGCCCCGGTGTTGCCTTTGAATGTTCGGAACAGCGCGGCATGCATATCAACGAAGATCACTTTATCGCCGAAATTATCGACCCCGATACGGGCGAAGTTTTGCCCGAAGGTTCTCAGGGCGAATTGGTTTTCACTTCCCTCGACAAAAAAGCATTTCCGCTCCTGCGCTATCGTACTCGTGACATCTGCACTCTCACGCGCGAAAAATGTTCCTGCGGCCGTACTCATATTCGTATGGCGAAACCTAAAGGACGTTCGGATGACATGCTTATTATCCGCGGCGTAAACGTCTTCCCGAGTCAAATCGAAACTGTTCTTATGAATAACGGTTACGCGGCAAATTATCAAATTATCGTCGGGCGCGTGAACAATACAGATACTTTTGAAGTCAAAGTGGAAATGACGCCCGATATGTTTACCGATAATCTCGGCGAAGTTCAAGCGCGTCGCAAAGTCCTCGAGGATGGTTTGCGCGCCATGCTCGGCATAAAGGCCAAAGTCACTCTCGTAGCACCTAAAACAATTGTCCGCAGCGAAGGTAAAGCCGTCCGCGTTATCGATACGCGCAAAATTTAACGGAGGTGTAAGCAAATGAGCGTCAATCAAGTTTCCGTCTTCCTCGAAAATAAATCGGGCACACTTAATCGCATGACCGAAGTTTTGGCGGTAAATAACATAAATATCCGCGCGTTGAGTTTGGCTGACAGTAGCGAATTCGGTATCGTTCGCATGATTGTCAATGATGTATTCGATGCCGTCAACGTGCTCAAAGAAAATAATTTCGTGGCAATCTTAACGCCCGTTTTGGTTTACGGTATCGCAGATGAGGCAGGTTATTTAAACAATTTGCTGCAGAACTTTACCGAAGCCGATGTCAATATCGAATATATGTATGCGTTCGCCGGTAAAGAACGCGCCTACATGATTTTCCGCGTAAATGATACGAAAAAGGCGGAAGCCGTATTGAATGGCAAAGGTTTAAAATCTCTGACGCAAGAGGAAATTGCCGCCGTTTAAATTCAACTAAACAACAACAATAATCAGTCGAGGGCGTCAACCGTTTCGCTCTCGACTTATTTTTTAGGGGTGACGCTTTGGATAGATACAGATTGAAAGTAAACGATGAAAAAATTTTGGCGAAGTTGTTTAGGGGAATAGGAGCGACGACGGCGGCGCAATTGCAAACTTGCAAGTTAACGGACGTGGTTGTGACGCCCGAAATAAATATGTGGCAATTGACTTTACGTACGGATAAAAATTTCGACCGACAAATTTTTCGTACGGCGGAAGAATTTTTATCGGCTCGTTACGGCGCAGAAGTTGAAATCCTCCACGAGTTTTCGGTATCCGATGAAATAAAATCTTCGGTCTCGAAACCTGCGCAGAAGTCCGTAAAAAAATCCGCGCCCGTTAACGTTGATACTCCCCAACCCGTCGAGGCAAAATTACCGACGCAAAAAGTTATCGGTAAAAAAATTTCGGGAGCGGTTACCAAAATCGAAAACATCAAAGAGGATAGCGGCGCGGTAATAATAATCGGTGAAGTTGGCAGCGGCGACAAAAACGGCGTCAACCTGCGCGAATTCAAGACAGGAAGTGCATGCGTATCTTTCTGCGTGAGCGATGACACCGACGGCATTTGTTGCAAAAAATTTTTCAAGAGCGATAAAAAATCCGAGGCGCAACCTTTTGCCGATTCGATAAAATCCGGTTCGCTCGTGAAAATTTCCGGCACGACAAAATACGACGACTATTTGAAGGAAACAGTAGTTTTTATCAATGCGCTCGAGTTGGTGGAAAGGGAAGAGCGACAGGATTCGGCGGAAGTTAAACGCGTGGAATTGCATGTGCATACGAAAATGAGCGCGATGGATGCGGTTATACCCGTCGACAAACTTATCACGACTGCCGCCGCTTGGCATTGGCCTGCCGTCGCAATTACGGATCACGGCGTTATTCAAGCTTTTCCGCAAGCCGCTCAGACCGCCGATAAATTGGCAAAACAGGGTACGCCGATTAAAATTATTTACGGCATGGAAGGATATCTTGTCGGTAACGATTACAAACAAAAACACGCCAATCACGTTATCATTCTGGCGAAAAACAAAATCGGATTGGGCAATCTCTATCGGCTCGTCTCTATCAGTCAAATAAAGTACATGTACTATCAGCCGCGTATTCCGAAAGATATTCTTGCCGAAATGCGCGAAGGTTTGATTATCGGTTCGGCGTGCGAAGCAGGTGAAGTAATTCGCGCAATCGTCGCCGGCAAAAGTGATGAGGAACTTGAAAAAATCGCCGACTTTTACGATTACTTGGAGATACAGCCGATTCATAACAATGATTTTCTTGTCCGCAGCGCAGATTTCCCCAACGTCAACAGCGATGAAGATTTACGCGATATAAATCGAAAAGTTGCGGCGTTGGCAAAAAAATTGGGCAAACCTCTTGTCGCGACAACCGATGCCCATTTTCTCAACTCGAACGATTCAATTTGTCGTGCGGTACTCATGGCAGGTAAGGGCTATAAAGATGCCGAACTGCAACCGCCTTTGTATCTGCGTACGACAGATGAAATGTTCGCCGAATTTGATTATCTCGACGAGGCAACCGCCTATGATGCGATTGTTACAAATCCCAATAAGATTGCCGAATCCGTCGAGGTACTCAAACCGATTCCCGATGGAACTTATTCGCCTTTGCTTGACGGTGCAAATGTTGAGATTCGGGAAATGTCTTACTACAACGCGCGAAAACTTTACGGGAAAAATCTTCCGCAGGTTGTCGAGGCTCGTTTGGAACAGGAATTAAAACCGATTATCTCTCACGGTTTCGCCGCGCTCTATATGATTGCGCAGAGGCTTGTTAAAAAATCAAATGACGACGGTTATCTTGTCGGCTCCCGTGGTTCTGTCGGCTCATCATTCGTCGCCACCATGACAGGCATTACCGAAGTCAATCCGTTGCCGCCGCATTACCGTTGCCCGAAATGTCAATACAGTAAATTTTTTACCAAGGGCGAAGTCGGTTGCGGTTACGATTTACCGCGCGAAAATTGTCCCGTCTGCGGTCATCCTCTCATCAAAGACGGTCATGATATTCCCTTCGCTGTGTTTTTGGGATTCGACGGCGATAAAGTCCCCGATATCGATTTGAATTTCTCGGGCGAATATCAATCCACCGCTCACAAATACACCGAAGTTCTTTTCGGCAAATACAATGTCTTCCGCGCAGGTACGATATCAACCGTTGCTGAAAAAACTTCCTTCGGTCTTGTCAAAAAATTTTTGGAGGAGCGTGGTAAAACAAAGCACGGCTCTTTTATCGCAAAAATCGCCGAAGGTTGTCAGGGCGTCAAGCGCACCACAGGTCAACATCCTGCCGGCATTATGGTTGTGCCGCGCGATATGGATGTTCACTACTTCACGCCCATTCAATTTCCTGCCGATAATAAAGACGCCTCCACCACGACAACTCACTTTGATTATCATTCAATCAGCGAACGTCTTGTCAAATTGGATATACTCGGGCACGTCGACCCGACTATGATTCGCATGTTGCAAAATCTTACGCATCGCGACCCCAAAACCATTCCGCTCGACGATAAAGCTACTTTGAGTTTATTTTACTCAACCGACGCGCTCAATCTCACTCCCCAACAGTTGCGCACCAAATCGGGCACTTACGGTCTGCCCGAATTCCGTACAGCTTTTACCAGAAACATGATTGACGATACTCATCCCGATTGTTTCAGTGATTTGGTCAGAATCTCGGGCTTTTCGCACGGTACCGATGTTTGGCTCGGCAATGCCCAAGACTTAATCAAAGACGGCACATGTACTTTGAAAAATGCAATCTCTGCTCGCGACGATATCATGATGTATCTGATTCATCACGGCGTTAACGCGCTCAAGTCCTTCAAGACGATGGAGGGCGTGCGCAAAGGCAGAGGCATTAAGCCGGAAGTAATCGAGGATTTGAAGGCGCATGACGTCCCCGATTGGTACATTGATTCCTGTCAAAAAATAAAATATCTGTTCCCTCGTGCACATGCTACCGCCTACGTTATGATGGCTTATCGAATCGCCTATTGTAAAGTGCATTATCCTCTTGCGTACTACGCCGCCTATTTTTCCAAACGTACAGAAGAATTTGATGCCAACGAAGTTATCAAGGGAATAGGTTACATCAAAAACAAATTGGATGACTTGGAATTTTTGGCGGACGAAAGAAAACTTGATACGAAGGAAAGCGATCGCCTTGCCGATTATCAAGTTGTCTACGAATATTTGTTACGCGGTTTTACTTTTGAACCTGCCAACTTGTATGAATCCGACGCGCAAGATTTTATCATCAAGAAAAACGGATTATTGATGTCGTTGAGCTCGATTGACGGCGTAAGTGAAGCCGCGGCAAACGCAATAGTCGAGGCACGTGCCAAAGGTGATTTCACTTCGGTTGACGACTTGAAAAATCGCGCAGGTCTTAACAAAACAACCGTCATAGCTCTCAAAGATCACGGGTGTTTTGATAAACTTGAGGAAACAAATCAATGTACATTATTTTAATCGTTGTATCCTGCAATCGCGCCGTAGGTTTCGATAGGCTTGATAAACAGCCGTAGCCAATAAAAAAGCTCCGTCATTTCGGCGGAGCTTATGATAACCAAGACTTACCATATCAAAGAAAATCTTCATCACATGTATTGTAATAACAAACAAATAGAAATCAAAATTCTCAGGCCTTGGGCTGATGCTGAGTGATACAGTGAATATTGCCGCCGCCGTAAATAACTTCACGCGTTTGTACACCGACAACCTTGCGATCGGGGAACATCTTTTTAAACTGTTCAATTGCCAAGGAATCGTATTCATCACCATACTGAGGAACAATAACGCCACCGTTAACGATAAGGAAGTTCATATAGGAGGCAGCGCATTTATCGCCGTCTTCAAGAGCTCTGGTAGTCTCTGTGCGATCTACGGTCGCGGTACCTTCCTGATAAACCACGTTCTTAGGCATAGTCAATTTCCAGACTTTCAGCTTACGCCCTTTTGCGTCGGTTGCCTCACTGAGCGTCTTATATGCGGCCTGACAAGTTTCGTAGAAAGGATTATTAGGGTCATCAGTCCAAATGCAGGCCACTTCTCCGGGGCGAATAAATGATGCCACAAGATCTATATGTCCGTTTGTTTCATCGGGGTCGATGCCATCTTTTACCCAAATTATTTTATCAACATTCAGATATTCCCTTAACATGTTTTCAATTTGTCCTTTGTTCATGTGGGGATTTCGTCCCTCACTGAGCAAACACATTTCGGTAGTAATCAGAGTGCCTTCGCCATCGACGTGAATCGCGCCGCCTTCGAGCACGAAACCTTTTGTATGGTAACTGTCAATTCCTTCCAGTTCGCAGACCTTTTGAGCTAGATTGTCATCATTTGCCCAAGGAAAGTAAAGACCATCCACCAGACCGCCCCAAGCATTAAAAGTCCAATCGCAGCCACGTATTTCGCCCTTGTCGTTAATAACAAAGGTAGGACCACTGTCACGCACCCAAGCATCATCATTACTCATTTCCACAACCCGAATGTGCTCGGGCAAACGTGCGCGGGCGTTAGCATACTGTCCGTTTGAAACAAGCATTGTCACAGGTTCGAATTCCGCAATTGCACATGCCACGTTAATAAAGGCTTCCTGTGCAGGCTTACCGCCGTTGCGCCAATTGTCGGGACGCTCCGGCCAGACCATCCAAATCTGTTTCTGCTCTTCAAATTCGCCGGGCATACGAAAGCCATCTTGTCTGGGGGTGCTATCGGTAATCCTTTTTGCGGCAAAAGCCACGGATGAGGGCTCTGAACAGACTACAAGGGAAGCAACCGCACAAGCTACAAGAGATGCCGCCACTTTCCATTTCTTAGCTTTTTGTGTGATAAACATTATACTCCTCCTTTAAAGAAATTTGCTCCGGTGTTTTACATTTCCTTAACTTAAACTTCGCACCATCAAAACCAAAGTAACCACTATCCTATATAATGTGCGGATTTTTCAAATAAAAATAGCATAAATTCGATGGAGTTTTTTTTATCGGTTGCTTGAATTTATGCTTGAACGGTTGCAGTATTTGTAATTGATTTCATCAAATAAATGTTATCTACTTGCTTATCCATAGAATCACGGGACAAAAGTTGTGTGATAAGTCTCGGTAATAATTTTTAAATCTCAATGACATTGCCTTCGGAATCAATCGGATCCGTCAGCAAAAATAACGCACTCAAATCCACATGAAATACGACAGAGTATTCATCTTCGTCGGGCGCAGCTCCGTTTAACTTGTTGCTGTAGAAAAGAGACGCCGCATGTGCGTAATCGTTAACTTGATCCCCAAACGAATCTACTTTCTTACTGAAGACCGGTCCTATGAATTTGAAAATCGTACCTGCCGGAAAAACCCCGTCAATGAAAACTTTTTCGGGTAAATAGTAATTTTCTTCCACAAACGGAATCGCTACCTTTGAACGCAAAAGAAGATTATCAATATCCAAATTCTTAATCATGTCATCACCTACTTAAAAGCTTACGTAAAATTGTGATTTCTTCTCGTCGGTAATCGTAAGGAATTTCGAAAAGCCTGTCATATCCAAAACATCTTGAACATCTTTTTTGACATTGCAAATCTTCATCGAGCCCTGTGTATCCATACGCTTTTGAAGTTTAAGCAACGTGCGCAAACCTGCCGAAGAAATATATTCCAAATCTTTCAAATCAATCGTAAGATTTTCCACAGCGTCAAGCGACGCGCTTAAATCTTTATCGAGCTCAAAGGCGGTAACCGCATCAAGTCTGCCGCTAATGTAAATCGTCATATCCGCGCCTTCCGAAACTTTACGTATCTCCATACAAATCCTTCTTTCAACAAAAATACCGCAACAGGCGATTAATCTTCATGCATTGTAACAAAAACCTGCGCGGCGGTCAATTTCATGTTAACGGCTCCGAAAAGTTATCTTCGTGCCGATTTAAAGGAATAGCATTGTAATTGCGCACTGTCCGCTAGATTGAATTGCAAGTCGACGAGTGTACGGCGGATGATTGAGGACGTGATTTTATCGGGCG
>JAILRS010000008.1 GCA_024698045.1 Selenomonadaceae bacterium | reverse complement strand
CGTCAACGGATTTTTTATCGTCAACGGATTTTTTATCGTCAACGGATTTTTTATCGTCAACGGATTTTTTATCGTCAACGGATTTTTTATCGTCAACGGATTTTTTATCGTCAACGGATTTTTTATCGTCAACGGACTTTTTATCGTCAACGGACTTTTTACCGTCAACGGACTTTTTACCGTCGGCGGATTTTTTGTCGGTAGATTTATTTTTATCGGTGGTGCTCATTCTTCCTCATCCATAAGTTTTTCGTAAGCTTGTTGCACCAATTCAAATTCTTCGTCTGTCGGCTCTACATATTCTTCTTCGCCGTCTTCGTTTACGACTATTTTTGCGATAATGACGTCATCATCATCGCAACCGCAATCGCATTCGTCTTCGTCGTGACAACAGCCGCCGTGTTTGTGTTCATGGTTACACTCTTCATCATCATGACAGCAACCTTGTCCGTGTTTGTGACCGTGATGGCATTCACATTCCTCGTCATCATCGTCTTCGGGTTTCACTTCGACGAGGAGCGCAAAATTTTCTTCGCCCACGGGGATTATCATTTCCTCGACGTAGTAAAAAGTATTGCCGTCCTCGTCTGTCATTTCGATTAAAAAATCATCTTCCGGAATATCGTTAACTTTGTTTTTCATTTAAAATCCTCCTCTTTGACTGTCAAGCCAGCCTTGTAAAATATAAACGGCCGCCATCTTGTCGATAACTTTCTTACGTTTGCGACGGCTGACATCAGCCGCGATTAAATTTCGAGCGGCGGCAACCGTACTGAATCTTTCATCCCAAAAAATTTGTTTGACTTCGGGAAATTTGGCGGCAAGTTTTTCGGCGAAATTTTTTACTATATCGCAACGTTCGCCCTGCGTACCGTCCATATTTTTCGGCAAACCTATTACAAAAGTTGTCGCCTCGAATTGATTAATCAGTTCGCCCAAGCGATGCAAATCTTCCTTGTTTGACTTGCGGTGAATAGTTTCGACGCCTTGCGCAGTCAAGCCCAATAAATCACTTGCGGCAACTCCGATTGTTTTATCGCCGACATCCAAGGCTAATGCTCTCACATTTTGCCCCCTAAACGTTCAAGATACGTGCGCACTAATTCCTCAAGCAGTTCATCGCGTTCTACCTGTCGAATTTTACTGCGTGCGTCAAGATAACTCGTCACGTAAGCGGGATCGCCACTCAAAAGATAGCCGACCAATTGATGCACGGGATTATAACCTTTTTCGGTCATGGCTTTATATGCATTCTTAATGACTTTCTCTGCGCGATTTTCTTCCAGTCCGAATTTAAACATTCTGGTTTCGTCGCTTACGGTTCTGGTTTCGTCGTTAATCACGGAATCACTCCCTTACTTATTGCAAATACCTTTCGGGCATTGTACACCAAATATGCAGTCAGTGACAAGAAAATTTTTTGCGCTTGAAGGTTAACAAATGTGCGTAGGCGTTGCATTTTCATGTTGCCTTACGACTTCCGACAGGATAATCGCCGTAGCCGTTGCAACATTCAAACTTTCGGCGTGTCCCCTCATCGGGATAAAAATTTTTTCGGAAACATCAAGCAAAGATTGTGATACGCCATTCGCCTCCGAACCGAAGATTATCGCCGAAGGTTTTCGCGTGTAATCGTATCGCCAATAAATTTCCGCCGAAGAATCCAAAGCCGTCGCCAAAATTTCCACGTCACAACTTTTCATCAGCGATAAAAATTCTGCGCAAGTCATTACGGTTATCGGCATATGGAAAATCGCGCCCATGGATGAACGAATTACTTTCGGGTTGAAAATATCCGCAGAACCTTCGAGCAAAATTACTCCGCAATCGAAAGCCGCAGCCGTCCGTAAAATCGTTCCGACATTGCCCGGATCTTGTACGCCGTCCAATACCGCGATTATCTTTTTCGCGACAACTTTATCGGGACTTGAAAGTTTTTGTCGCCCGACCAATAAAATTCCCTGTGGTGTTTTCGTATCGCTGATTCTTTCCATTGTCGCCGTATTTATCTCTTCAATCTGCGCAGATTTTTTTAAACGTTCAATCAAAATTGTCGCCCGTTCGTCGGATAAAAATTCCTTCGTGAAAAATCCGAACGCAATATCTTCGGGCGGAATCTCTTCGCATAACCGTAAACCTTCCGCCACGAATAATTTAAACTCATTGCGATATTTCTTCTGCGCAAGTTTGTTAATCAGCTTAATTTGCGAAATTGACATTACATATCCTCCGTGCTATATATTCGATTGTATCAATGATAAAAATTTTCAGGAGATGATTGCTTTGAAAAAGAGTTACAAAATTGATGTGGATTGCGCCAACTGTGCGAATCTGATGGAGACCGAAGCGAAAAAAACTTCGGGCGTAAAAGATGCCGTCGTCAACTTCATGACTTTGAAAATGAAAGTTGAGTTTGAGGATGATGTCGACGCCAAAGAAGTCATGGAGCGTGTCCGCGAAAACTGCAAGCGTGTCGAGAAGGATTGTGAAATCTTTTTATGACACCCAAACAGTTCAAAAATTTAATACGAATAATTGCGGCGGCGGTACTGTTAATAGCACTAAACTTCGTTGATTGTTCGGGCGGCATGAGATTTTTACTGTATCTCGTGCCATACGTTATTGTCGGTTATGACATTGTCTTAAAAGCCGTACACGGTTTGAAAAATCTTCGTGCGCTCGACGAAAGTCTTTTGATGACAATCGCAACCTTGGGCGCATTTGCGTTGGCGATTTACGAGGACGGCGATTATACCGAAGCGATTGCCGTTATGTTATTTTATCAAATCGGCGAATGGTTTCAAAGTTACGCCGTAGGTAAAAGCCGCAAAAATATTTCGGAGCTCATGGATATCCGCCCGGATTATGCCAATATCGAAACGGCGGACGGCTTGGAACAGGTAGACCCCGATGATGTGGAAATCGGTACGGTAATTGTCGTTCAACCCGGCGAAAAAATTCCGATTGACGGCGTTATCGAAGAAGGTACATCAACTTTGAATACTGTTGCGTTGACTGGCGAAAGTCTTCCTCGTGAAGTATCTGTCGGTGCGGAAGTGATAAGCGGTTGTATAAATTTGAACGGTGTTTTAAAAATCCGTACGACGAAAGATTTTGATGAGTCAACCGCCTCGAAAATTTTGGAGCTGGTTGAAGATGCAAGCTCTCGCAAATCAAAGTCTGAAGATTTTATTGCGAAGTTCGCCCGTATCTATACGCCGGTCGTTGTAATCTGTGCGGTTGCGCTTGCCGTAATTCCTCCGCTTATCGTCGGCGATTGGAGCACATGGCTTTATCGTGCACTGATATTCTTGGTGATAAGTTGTCCCTGCGCATTGGTTATAAGTATTCCGTTGAGTTTCTTTGCCGGAATCGGCGGAGCAAGTCGCGCGGGAATTTTAATCAAGGGCTCAAACTTTTTGGAAACGTTATCCAAAGTCAAAACAGTCGTCATGGATAAGACGGGCACATTAACGCAGGGAAGTTTTGATGTCGACGCCGTACACAGTAAGAATTTAAATTTCGACGGTGAAAAACTTTTACACCTTGCCGCGCATGTCGAAAGATATTCCACGCACCCGATAGCCAATTCGTTGCGAAAAGCTTATCCGCATGAACATGATGACTGTAGCGTTGAAAGTGTCGAAGAAATTGCGGGGCGCGGTATTCGCGCAAATGTCAACGGTCAAATCGTTTGCGTAGGCAATGAGAAATTCATGGAGGATATCGACGCAGAATGGACATCTTGTCATAAAGTCGGCACGGTTATTCATGTTGCAGTCAACGGAGAATATGCCGGGCACGTTGTCATTTCCGATTCGATTAAGCCGCATGCGAAAGCCGCAGTAGCCGCAATGAAATCCGAAGGTATAGAAGATATTGTCATGCTCACGGGCGACAGCGAAAAAATTGCCTCCAAGGTTGCCGCGGAACTCGAGATAAAAAATTACCGCAGTGAACTTTTACCGGCTGATAAAGTCAATGAATTTGAGAAAATTTTATCTGCGCAGAAATCCGACGGAAAAGTTGCATTTGTCGGCGACGGTATTAACGATGCTCCCGTACTCGGACGCGCTGATGTCGGAATCGCAATGGGGGCACTCGGTTCCGATGCCGCGATTGAGGCGGCCGATGTCGTGCTTATGGATGACGATCCTTTGAAAATTTCCAAGGCAATAAAAATTTCGCGTAAGTGTCTTTCAATCGTCAAACAAAATATCGTCTTCGCTATCGGCGTGAAAGTGTTGTGTCTTATTTTGGGCGCAATCGGTTTGGCGAATATGTGGGCGGCGATTTTCGCGGACGTCGGTGTGATGATTTTGGCGGTATTAAATTCAATTCGTACTTTGGCAACCGCTGATTGATTTGCGCCCGATTGTATCCTTGACGTTAATAATTGTGACAAATATAATTCGGTAAAAGACTTAACGGACGGGGAAGATTGACATGGATGAACGTGAAAAGCAGACAAACATAACGCCGCAAAAAAAAGCAGTCGCGTTGAAGTACGAAGCCGAGCGCGATTTGGCACCGCGTGTCATTGCCAAAGGTCGCGGACATGTGGCAGAACATATTTTGGAAACCGCGCAGAAAAATGCCGTACCCGTTTACAAAGACAAGACGCTTGTCAATATGCTCATGGCTCTTGAAATAGATCGCGAAGTTCCGCCCGAATTGTATAAGGCGATAGCCGAAGTCATGGCGTACGTTTACAAGATGGATAAATCACACGGACAAGCCGAGGCAGCGCGTCGTCTCGCTTCTCGTCGCAGAAATTTCTTCTGATATCGCCGATTGTCATGCCCGTAAAAAAATATTTAAGTACACCCAATCAACTTTCGATATAGTTAACGAAGTTGGTCAATAAATTGACTTAAATAATGATAAAACGGGTCAGACGAATAGGAATTTAAGACAAGGAACAGTCAAACATATCTGACCGCCGGCAAAGTTCAGAGACTGCGCCGTATTAAAAAAGGAGAAGTGATTGTTATGATGCGTTCCCTGTTCTCGGGTGTTTCCGGCTTGAAATCTCACCAGACGCGCATGGACGTAATAGGCAACAATATCGCCAACATCAACACAGTAGGTTTCAAGGGGAGCCGTACAACTTTTTCGGATATGCTTTCGCAGACACAAAGTGCCGCATCGGCTCCGACCGATAATTTGGGCGGTATCAACCCCAAACAAGTCGGTTTGGGCGGCGCGGTTGCAAGTATAGACCTTATCTTCAATGATTCGTCGGCACAACAGACGGGCAAGAATACCGACTTGGCTCTTTCGGGTAATGCTCTTTTCGTATTGAAAAACGGCGAACAAACTTATTATACTCGCGACGGCGCATTTGAATTTGACGAGGCCGGTAACTACGTCCTGCCGGGCAGCGGTCTGCGCGTACAAGGTTGGAATGCAACAGAAGACGGCACTATAAATTCCAACGCCATTTCAACAGATATCGTCGTCCCCGTGGGCAAAACCATGGCGGCAACTGCGACGACAAATATCGATTACGCCGGTAACCTCAACAAAGAAGATTCGCCCATTGCAAGCATTGTTTATACTTTCAATCCTCAACTTACCGATGCAGAAAAGGCGGCATTGATTGAAGGCGGCACGGCAGTTGAGGGAATCACTCCGGTTATAACTGCGGACGCCGACGGCAATACAACAAGTGTCAACGTCGACGGGACAAATATTCTTGCGGCTACAATTTACTTGAAGAACGGCGAAAAAGTTACGGTCAACAGCGGTTACTACGAAGTAGGCAAAACCGTTCCCGTTACCACTCTCGCGACAATTTATGATTCGCTCGGCGGCAAACATGAAATTACTGTTCTGCTTGATAAAGACTCCACAACCGAAGACGAAAACTTAACCGAAACCGCGGCGACAAATTCTTTCACAGGCTATACTTACACCGACGGCAACGGCGATACTTATCCTGTCACGGTTACCACGGACGAAACGACGGGCACCACAACTTACACTTACGTAGATTCTACCGGCACTAAAATAACAGTTAACGAAACGGATTGCGACAAAGTTTACGATAATCGTTGGAGAGTGTATATCGCTCCGGGTGTCGGTCAAATAGGACCCGCAAGTGATGAATTCACCAATAAAGTAGAAATCACCGATTCGAGTGGATCCGTAACCACCGCAACCATGAATAATCTTAACTTCCTGTATTTTGACGGGTTGGGCGGTTTCATTTCCAACGGTCAAACAGAAGCGGGCGCAATAACCTTTGAATACTCCAACGGTAACGGCGCGGATGACAACACTGCAGTAATAGACTTTACCGGCTTGACACAGTACGCCAGCAATACAACTTCCTTCCCGACTACCAACGGTAACACTTCGGGCATCCTGCAGAGTATTTCTATTGACAGCGGCGGTCTTATCATCGGATCTTACACCAATGGTCTTGTTCGTACGGAAGCTCAAGTAGCGGTTGCGCAGTTCTCCAACGCTTCGGGCTTAACGAAAGTAGGCACGACTACTTACACCGAATCGACCAACTCGGGCGTCGCAAACATCAAGACGATGGCAGATTTGGGCGTATCGGTTGTCGCCTCGGCTTTGGAAATGTCTAACGTCGATTTGGCAAGTGAATTTTCCGATATGATTATCACTCAACGCGGCTTCCAAGCCAACTCCAAAATTACTACGGTTGCCGACGAAATGATTGAAACTCTTATCAACATGAAGAGATAAAATTTCTTCCGTAAATAAAACAGCGACTTATTCCGAAATCGGAATGAGCCGCTTTTATTTTGCCGTAAAGATTGCCGCGCGATTGTGTCGTCGATTATCAAGCGGTCAAAATTTTTATAAGCATGAACAGGAAAAAAATTACGTGGACGGCGGCGATTGCGATTATCGCGCGAATGCCCCAACGCATGAAAGTCATTTCGATTACCTCCTTTGAATATTTCACGACAGCTAGCGAAGATTATCGGAACCTGCGCAGAAATATTTACTTGTTTAAAATATCGTCCTCGTGTTTGAATCCCCAGACCATTATAGAGTAGAACACGGGAAGTAAATCTTTGCCCATCTCCGACAAAGAATATTCGACATGCGGCGGAATTTCATTGAACTGTTCGCGAATAATCAGTCCCGACTTTTCAAGTTCGCGCAGTGAAGTTGTTAACATCGTGTTTGTTATTTCCGGCAAACTTTTTTTTAATTCGCCGAAACGTACTTTGTCGTGCATGCAGAATTGATATAAAATCTGCGTCTTCCATTTACCTTGCAACATTATCAACAACGGTGTCACGGGACAATTTCCTTTATCGGTTAAAATTCCCGACTTGAGTCTCGATAAATATTCTTCGTATGAAATGTATTCTTCCATAAAAAATCTCCTCGAGTATATTTTTTGTATCAAGTAAGTATTTTTTAACTACTTGAAATATTTTTGTGAGGCAAATATAGTAAATGCGCTTTGTAAAGTCAACAAGGAGAATGCAGATGGATATTTTACAATTCAATGTCGGTGAGAAAGTCGCCACGCTTTACACGACGGCGCAGGAAAATAAACCGTTGATAGTACTGAATAATTATTCGGGCGACGGCGGCAATGTCGTTGAAATCATGAAGAAATTTGATTGTCCCGAATGCAATCTTTTATCCGTGGGAAATTTGAATTGGGATGACGATATGACGCCGTGGCGTTGTCCGTCAATTTTCCCGACCGATAACCCTTGCAACGGTAAAGCCGACGACTACTTAAAAATTTTAATCGGTGAAATATTGCCGATGGCGAAGGAGAAGATAAACGGCGAACCGCGCAAAATCGGTATAGCAGGCTATTCGCTTGCCGGATTGTTCGCGCTGTACTCAATGTATCAATGTGATGCCTTTGATGTTGTCGCGAGTATGTCGGGCTCTCTCTGGTATCCGAAGTTCAAAGATTATTGTTTAAGTCACGAGATGAAGAAGATGCCCGAAAAAATTTATCTTTCGCTCGGTGATAAGGAAGCCAAAACTAAAAATCCGTTCTTGAAAACCGTACAGGAAAATACCGAAAGTCTTGTGGATTACTATCGGAAATTAAATCTCGTCGTAACTTGGGAACTAAATAAGGGTAATCATTTTAAGGACGAAGTTTTGCGTACGGTAAAGGGAATCAAAGCGATATTGACGGAGGACGAATAATGAACACGGTTTACGAAATTTTTAAAGCGATGGCGGAAAAACAACCCGACGCGCGCGCAATAATCGAAGACAACAGGATGATGACATTTAAAGAGTTATCGGAAATGACGGATATGATTGCGGACAGTTTCCCCGATAATACAAAGGCAGTCGGAATAGTAATGAGACACCGCGCAGAAATGATAGCGTCGATTTTGGCGGTACTGAAGACGGGCGCAATGTATGTACCTGCCGAGCCTAATTTTCCTTCGGGCAGAATAAATTACATGATGCAAGAGTCAAATGTGGATTTCGTTTTGACGGAACTGCAGTACGCTTCCAAGTTAAAGAACTTCAAAAAAATTTACTCTGATTGCGCAATCTGTATAGCCGATAAAAACAGTAAGGGGAGAATGTACAAACAGACCGCCGAAGATTTGGCGTACGTGCTTTATACATCGGGATCTACGGGCAAACCTAAAGGCGTCGCCGTCACGAATAAAAATATCTGTCATTACGTTCGTGCTTTCGAGCATGAATTTCATCCGCATTCGGGCGATGTCATGTTGCAACACAGTGTATGTTCGTTTGATATTTTCGTCGAGGAAGTTTTTACAAGTCTGTTAAACGGGGCGGCATTGGCAATTCCTACGGACGAAGATAAAAGCGATATGCACAGTCTGATGAAGTTTATCGAGCGGCACGGCGTGACAATGTTATCGGGCTTCCCGTACCTTTTAATGACTATGAATCATTTGGAAAAAATACCTTCTTGCTTGAGATTGGCGATTAGCGGCGGCGATGTGTTAAGAGGTCACTACGTCAACAATCTCATAAAAAAATGTGAAGTCTATAATACCTATGGCCCCTCGGAAACGACAGTTTGCGCATCATATTATCGTTGTCGCGACGGAAATATTTTGGAAGACGGTACATATCCGATAGGCAGTGCGGTCTTGGGCACGACGATTAAAATTCTTGATTCGGATGGAAACGAATTGCCGCGCGGTGAAGTCGGAGAAATTTGCATATGGGGCGGCGGCGTCTCTAACGGTTATATCGGCAATCGCGTTGAGGAGAACAAGGCATTTGAGCAAAGCGACGACGGCAGGATGTATCACAGCGGCGATTTGGGTTATATCCTCCCCGACGGAAATATTGCCTTCCTCCACAGGAAAGACACGCAGATAATGATTTACGGTAAACGCGTTGAAGTGATGGAAGTAGAATCGCAATTGTATCAGTGTAGCGGCGTCGAACAAGCACTGGTAAGAGCGTTCACCGACGAAGACGGATTGTCATACATGATTGCATACGTTGTACCGAACAATACCGATATAAAGGTCTCGCAGATACGCAAAGAGTTATCGGAAAATCTGACCGACTTCATGATACCGGAATTCATAGTGAAGATGGCGCAGATACCTTTGAACGCGAACGGCAAACCGGATATGGAAAGAATGCCCGTAGTAATGAAGGGAGCATAAATTGAAGATAAGGATAAACAAGGCTACGGCGGCGGATATGAATATTTTGCTTGAATGGCGTATGAGAGTTTTACGAGAAGTCTTTTCGCTGAACGAAGGCAAAAATTATTCCGCGATTCTGGCGAACAATGAAAAGTATTACAGAAAACATTTGGCGGAAGGCAATCACACAGCATGTTTTGCGGTCGACAGTGACAGCGAAAAAATAGTTGGTTGCGGCGGAATATGTTATCAGACGGAAATGCCTTCGCCGGATAATTTGAGCGGCACTAACGGTTATCTGATGAATATCTACACAGTGCCCGAAATTCGCGGCATAGGCGTCGGCAGAATGATAGTTGAATTTCTGATTGCCGATGCCAAACAAAGGGGCGTAGAGAAAATTTATTTGGAGAGTTCGGATATCGGCAAAAGTCTTTATCGGGAAATAGGATTTGACGACATGATTGGCTACATGAAATTAAAGTAACGCAGACAAAAATTAAACTCCCTCAAGGAAATTTCTTGAGAGAGTTTTTTTTTAGGTCATGCAAACGCCTGTATGATTCTGTAAATGATTCTGCGCAGGTTTTTGATATCTTTATCGTCCCGATTAACTTGTCAACGTTCTGACTTGAGCGCGGCGGCAATCGGAAGGAGAGTGATTATGTTTCTTGACGTCTGAGAGGCTCTGTAAACGTCGCTATGTAGATTTACTTACTCATTATTGACCGAACAAAATAAAACGCTCACAGAAGGTTACAGGCGGCGATATTTGATTTGTTTAAATTACCGACACCAACAATAAAAAGTTTGCAGATAAAAAGTGTCGACCAATGAGATGCCAAATTTACCGGAAGAAAAGCGACTGTCTTATATCGGCTCCCGAGCAGCTTTGTAAACGACGATATGACGATTTACTTACTTACTGTTGACAAAATAAATCGAAACACTCACAGAAGGTTACAGGTGACGATATTTGATTTGTTCGGATTGCCGATGATAACCGATGAAACGAAAAAAGCCGCATCACATGGACACGGCTTGATTTCAGCAGGGGCAGAAGGAATTGAACCCTCAACCTACGGTTTTGGAGACCGTTGCTCTACCAATTGAGCTATACCCCTATGGGGCGACTCGTGGGAATCGAACCCACGCATATCGGAGCCACAATCCGACGTGTTAACCACTTCACCAGAGCCGCCATTTTTAAATATAGCCTTGAATCCTTTCACAGACCCAAGGCTATTCATCAACCGGCGAATACCTATCCTCCCGGGGCGTCGCCACCCAAGTACTTTCGGCGTATGAGTGCTTAACTTCTGTGTTCGGAATGGGAACAGGTGGAACCACTCAGCCATCTTCACCGGAAACCTTTGCAATTTCTTGCAAAAG
>JAILRS010000032.1 GCA_024698045.1 Selenomonadaceae bacterium | reverse complement strand
AGCAGGCGGATGGTCATTTGATTCATGCTCACATTTTTGCCGCGCAAGGTCTCAACAAATTTGCCGAACAATACGCGGCGCATGCCGAAGAAGAACGCGGTTATGTCGTCAAAGCTATGGATCGTTTGATTGATTTGGGTTGCGAAGTCAAAATCGAGGCAAAAAATTCCGCGCCCGTCATCAAGGATGCTGTCGAATATCTCAAACACGACTTGCAAATTTCAAAAGACGGTTTGGCATGGCTCAAAGAAATTGTCTGCGCGGCACAAGATGATTTCACTTCCTTTGATTTGTTGAAAGATTATTACAAGGACGAAGAAGAGGATATGGCTTGGATTGAACAACAACTCGCGCTCGTGAATCTCATCGGTAAAGAAAATTGGTTAGTCAAACAACTTTGATAAGCCGAAAATAATTTATCCGACAAAAAAATTTTTTCCACGTAAAAAATAATAACCCGTTGCAAATGTATCCGCGACGGGTTATTGTGTAGTTGTATTATGTTTTAAGGAGTGGATTCGTGTGAGCAACGAAGAAATTATTCAGGCATTCCATTTGATGTGGGATAATTTCCCCGAGGCGGTAATGATTACGCAGAAGAGCCGCGAAATCGTCGCGATAAACAAGAAAGCTGCGGAAATGGGTCTGGCTGTCGGTCTCAGATGTTCATCAATGGGTGAACCGACCAGACACAAAGGTTGCCTTTGCGATAAGGCTGTAGACGAAAACAAAGCGCAATATGTCACGTACGACGGCGAATTCGGTAAGGCGTATGGTTATTGGATTCCTATTCCCGAAAAACCCGAATGGGTCATTCATTTCGGCGTTGGTCATGCCTTTGAGTACAAAAAATTCACGCGCGAACCCCAAGCGAAAAAGAACGATGAAAGTCTGCACAATTTGACGACAGGCACGGAACTTGAAAATGCAGTCGGGGCATTGGCTGTAGGTGAGGCCAATGGCGTCATGATGTATTACGCGCTTGCTCGTTTGGCGAAAGAACAAGGTATGCCCGAAGTCGCGCAAACATTTATCGAATCGGCGAATCAGGAGGCAGTCCACGCAGGTTTTTACGCCGTACTTAACGGTAAAGTCCCGAAAGATTTTTGGAAATTTGTTGCCGGTGTAGCGAAAGCCGAATACAAAGGCGAAAAGAAAATCAAAGAGTTGGCGGATGCGGTTCGCGCGGCAGGTTTTGCCAAAGCAGCGGACGAAATGGAAGTATTCGCAAAACAGGAAGCTCATCACGGCGTAGTCATCGACAACATTATGAAGAAATATGCGCCCGTAAATTCGGAACCTGCGCAGAAAACTTTCGTGTGCAGTGTCTGCGGCTACGAACATACAGGTGATACACCGCCCGAAAAATGTCCCGTCTGCGGTCAACCGTCTTCGGTCTTCACCGAAAAAGTCGAAACCAAATCCGCGCCCGTAAAATCCGAACCTACGCAGAAAACTTTCGTGTGCACCGTCTGCGGCTACGAACATGTAGGCGATACGCCGCCTGAAGTTTGTCCGTTATGCGGTCAACCTGCATCGGCTTTCGTCGAGAAAAATTGAATCAGCGTAATTTTATAAAGACTGCCGGAATTATAACGGTAAGTCTTATGATTGACGGCAAAACAGTTAACGCAATCGGGAGGTCTGACAAAATGAAAATTTCTGCGGTTAAACTTTACGACGGTGGATTCATGATGAAATCGTTTGCATGCGGCGGCGGTCTGCCCGAAGGTTCTATCAAAGAAGAAAAACTTCGCTCAAGTCTGCAAAATTTCGTTATCGATACGGGTAAAGAAATCATTCTCGTTGATACGGGTATGCCTGCCGAAACAGAAATCCCCGTGACAAAAGATTCAATGATAACAATGGGCGATAAAATTAAAAATTATGTCGACGCGCTCAAAGCGGCAGGATATCAGCCCGAACAAGTTTCAAAAATTTTGGTCACGCATAAACATCCCGATCATACAGGCGAACTTCGCGCTTTCCCGAACGCTAAGATTTATATTTCGCGCATTGAAGCAGATGATATGAAATTAGAGGGCGATAATATAGTCCGTGTCGATTTCACCGACGGAGCTTATAAAAATTTCGACGCGTGTCAAAAAATCGCCGACGGAGTTTATTACATTTTCGCGCCCGGTCACACCAAAGGTAACAGCATCGCTATCGTCGAGGACGGCGACAAATTTTACATGATTCACGGCGATGTCACTTACACCGACGAGGCTTTAATAGAAAATAAATTGTCGGTCGTCTTTGAGGATTTAAATGCCGCGCGTGATACTTTGGATAGAGTCCGCGCGTTTATCAAGGAAAATGATACAGTTTACCTTTCGACACATACGCCCTTAGGTTACGAAAATCTCGACGCGCAAAAAATTATGAAACTGCCCGATGTCGACGAAAAACCTGCGGCGGAAAAAATCGCCGACGAACCTAAGAAAGTCAGCGGCACAAAATGGGTCTGCACTGTTTGCGGCTATGAACATTTCGGCGATGAACCGCCCGAAAAATGTCCGCGTTGCAAACAACCGGCTTCCGTTTTCGTTAAAGCATAAAATTTCCTGCGCAAAAATAAATTTCTACGCTAAAAAGACCGCGATTAACTTGTCGCGGTTTTTTTTGTTGATATAATCGCTCTGAAAATAATCGCGCCGTAAAAGGAGATAACGACAATGAAAAATGTTAAGGCTGAAAAAAATTTGCGTATATCTCAAGAGCAAAATAAAAATCGGCGCTACAGTGATTGACGAAGATATCAAGCTGAAAATTAAAAGCACCTTCCGAAAAAATCGGGAGATGCTTTTTTGTTTACTCGTTGTAGATTTTATAAATTTCTTCGGTATAAGATCCGTTGTCTTCGTGAACGATTAGCGGCGGCATAACTTTCAAGTTACCGATATTGCCGCCTACAAGAGCCTCAATCATGACAAGATTTGCGTCGCGCCCTGCCTTTGGGTGAATCATTCGCAGTCGTTTCGGTTCCATTTGATGACGGCGCAGAGCGTCAATAATTTCGGATAAACGCATAGCCGAATGAATCATACAAAAGACGCCGTGAAATTTGAGGACGTAGCGCGCGGCAGTGACAACATCTTCAAGCGTGGCGGTAAATTCATGACGCGCTCGAGCTATTCCGCCGATTCTGTTTGCTTCGCCGTTCGGCACGGGTGTATACGGCGGATTGGCTATAACCAAATCAAAACTTTCCGCGCGAAAAATTTTTCGATGTTCGCGATAATCGCCCTCGACCACAGAAATTTTATTGGTCAAATTATTCATCTCGATACTGCGACGCGCCATATCGGCGGATTCGTGATTCAATTCGATTGCGCAGATTTCTTTGACGTTATCGGCAATCAGGAGCGGTATAACGCCCGTACCCGTACCCAAATCCAAAACTCTTGCATTACTCTTAAATTTCGGGAAGTGCGCGATTAAAACCGCATCCATCGAGAAACAAAATTCGTCTTCTCTTTGAATAATCGTGCGTCCCGAACGCATCAAGTCATCAATCCGTTCGTCCGGGGACAAATAATCTGCGGCATTCATCGCGGATTCCTTTTCGACGGTCTGCGTGTTTTATCACGTTGCCGCGGCGGTCTATCTGGTTTCGTATCCGCATCTACACTGTCGGCATGATTATTACGGTTGTAATATTTATTAAAGCCGTCTGTCTTGCGAGAATTTTTTTCCTGCGCAGGACGTTTTGACTGTTGTTCTTCGGGCTTATCATTTTCTTCCGCAATGTTAGTCGGCTCTTCGATATTGGTATTCTCTTCGTTGTTGACGGGAATTAAATCTTCCCAACCGATGACAACCGTCTTGCTTGTATCCAGTAAAATTGTTGCGTTCCTACGCGAAAAACTCACGGAAACGACTTTGCCTTCGCCGTCCTGCGTGACAACTCTGTCGCCCTGATTCGGTTTGTAACTTACAGTCGGAGCATGACAATTTTCGCAATACAAATCATTTTCAAATTTGAGACAGCACATCAGTCGACCGCATACGCCCGAAATTTTTGTCGGATTGAGTGCCAAATTTTGATCCTTAGCCATACGAATGGACACGGGAATAAAATCGCCGAGGAATGTAGCACAACAAAGAGGACGACCGCAGCCGCCCATTCCTCCGATTAATTTTGCCTCGTCACGTACACCGACTTGACGCAATTCTATTCGTGTGCGGAACACCGCCGCCAAATCTCTTACCAATTCGCGAAAATCTACTCGTCCGTCCGCCGTAAAGAAGAAAATCATTTTGTTCACGTCAAATGTAAATTCAACGTTGATTAATTTCATCGGCAAATTGTGTTCTAAAATTTTCTGCGCACAGATATCAAAGGCGCGTTTTTCGTCTAAATGATTTTCTTCCATCTGCCGCAAATCTTCGTCGGTTGCCTTGCGGAAAATTTTTACTATCGGCGTATCCGTTTCTTCGTCTTCGGTTGAATTTTCCGGGCGCACCAATTCGCGCGGCGCAACCACTACTTGTGCGCATTCCAATCCGCGCGGCGATTCCACGATTACCCAATCGCCTTTCGCTATATCTTCTTCCGTCGGTTCGTAGAAATATATTTTTCCTGCCTTTTTAAATCTGACTCCTATTACTTGCACAAATCACACCCCTAAATTCGTTGCTCATTTCGATAATTCTCTGAGCCGAAACAAGTACGCTTCCGCCAACAATCGCAAATTCGCATTGGACTGCAGACGTCTGTAAAATTGCGCGCCCAATTCAATCATCGCGAAAATTTTTCGTTCGGATAATTTTATGTTGCTTATTCGTGAAGATAAATCGGGATTGTACGGCGCGGAAATTTCGGCGAAAGATATATCGCGTAAAATTTTTTGCATGTATACCATGAAGTCCGCAAAATTATCGCGCGACCATTCTTTTACCGTTTCGCCCGTCTTGAATATATCTTCGTTCGTTAATCTTGATTGGGAAATTTTTTCCAATGCCGACAGTGCCTCTTCGCGCATCTGCAATCCGCCCGAATCTTTCAACTTGAGTGCACGACCCAAACTGCCGCTCGATATTATCGCAAGTCTATCGGCTTCTTCCGCGTCCGTACCCTGCGATATCAATGCCGCGCGAATTTCATCCGTCTCCAATTTTTCAAAGTTAATCGAAAGACAGCGCGAACGGATTGTCATTAATAATGTTGAGCGATTCGGTGTCAGCAAAATGAAAATTGTTTGGCTCGGCGGTTCTTCAATCGTCTTGAGTAAGGAATTAGCCGCCGCCGTGTTCATCAATTCTGCTCCGTCGATTATCACCACGCGCCGCGACGAATTTATCGGGCGCAGAATTGCTTCGGCTTGCATTGCGCGAATTTGTCCGATTTTTATATTGCGTACAGTCTTTGTTTCTTCCGGCTCCACGACGTAAAAATCGGGATGAGTATGCGCCGCGACCAGATGACAATTTTCGCAAGTGCCGCAAGGTTTTCCGTCGACGGGATTATCGCACAACAAAGCCGCCGCACATATTTCCGCCGATAATCTTTTGCCGATACCTTCCGCGCCCGAAAATATCACCGCATGCGGAAATTTTTCTTCGGCTATACATTTGCGCAGATATTTAACCGTCGCCGCGTGCCCGATTAATTTTTCCCAACTTAATTTAAAATTTTCCATTGGCTCACATATAGATATCAACCAACATGCCGCGAATGGCATCGTGCGCCGCAATTACATCTAGCTGCGCAGATTGTCCCAAACGAATTTTTTCCGCCATGTCCTCGAGTTTTCTGTCAATCTTTCTTATCGTAGTGTAAACGCGTTGCCGCCCCATTCTGTCCCAACCGGCAGATGTGTGCACTTCGTACATGTTGCTTACCGCCGCCCCGACAAAATCTTTTATCAGCGTGCGATATTCTTTCAATTCTTCATATGTCGGCGTCTTACTCAATCTGGCGGCTTGCTCGTCGATTTTCTTTAGCATTGCCTCCATTTCTTCATGGGAAACGCCTTCGCTTTGTTGCTCCATTAATTCCGTTTCAAACGACAATTCTTTATCGTGCGGATGTTCTGTCGTAGATCTCAATAATTCCAACGGAGATGACGGGATTCCGCCGCTTCCGATTTTTACTGCCATGTCAATCACCTCGGGTGTAGTTTATACATTTTTCAGCCCAAAAGCAAGAAAAGACTGTCGATATACACCGACAATCTTTTCTGAAAAAGGGATCCAAAATGCCGCTTCCTTTAAATGTCTAGACCTGCTTACTCGCAGGTGGGCACCCTAAGTTCGGCGTCTGTTACTTGCCACGCGGACAATTCTCCATCTTCCGACTCAAATCAAGTACCCTGAAATTAATGTAGGTTAGACATTAACAAAGTCGTCGTACACCCCAGATAGTCCCTTCTTGATAAAAATAATACCACGAAAATTTATTTCTTACAAGACTTGACTGCATGTTGTATCAAAAAATTTTGATAATCTTCGTGTAGAAATTACGGCGGTGTAATGCGCTTTACTTCGTCGGCGAAATTTATGACGGAAAGTCTGTGAGTGGCAATAATAATCGTGCGGCGTGTCGAGAAATTTTTTATCAGCGTAAGGACTTTTTGTTCGGTCTCGTCGTCTAATCCGGCTGTCGGTTCGTCTAGCAAAATTATCGGCGTATCTTTGAGCAGTGCGCGAATTATTCCGAGTCGTTGAAGTTGTCCGCGGCTCAATTTCTGCGGCGCGTTTAAATCCAAAGTCGACAAATTCAACGCGGTCAAAAGTTTCGACAATCGTTTATCGTCGAGCGCGTCAAACATTGTGAAGTTATTGCGCAGATTTGTTGTAAACAGATGCGGAGCTTGTGGCACGTAGGAAATTTTAGACAGCCGCGAATTTTTTTCCATGTGCGAAGTAGGTAAATCATTCCAAAAAATTTCGCCCGTCGTCGGCTGTAATATTCCGGATAAAATTTTCAACAGCGTCGATTTTCCCGCGCCCGAATCGCCGATTAACGCCGTGATTTTTCCGCGCGCGAATGTCATGTTGATATCCTTCAGCGTCGGCGATATTTTTTTCGGGTAAACAAAATTTACGGCGGTCAACGAAATAGTCGGCGGCATTAAAATTTTTTCCGAAGTTCCGCCGATTTTTTCAGCCGTGATTAAAAATTTTTTCAACCTGTCAAGAGATGAACGCGCCGAAATTATCACATGGAATGCCACACCGAATTTGCGTACGGGCATAAAAAATTCGGGAGCAATTAACAGTAGGAATAACGCCGCTCGAAATTCCGCATCGTCCGAAACAAGTCGCAAGCCCAAAGTTACCGCGACAAGTGCGATTGACAGTGTCGTAATTAATTCCAAAGCAAATGACGATACAAATGCCAATTTCAAAACATCGAGAGTGGCAGCCGAAGATTTTTGCGACGATTCGCGGATTTTCATCGCGCCCGTCTCCATTCGCCCGAACATTTTCAGTGTCGTTATCGCCGTCAACAATTCCCGAAAATCTCCGTTGAGTTTCTGTAACTCCTGCCATGCTCGCGAATTTTTTTCCGCCGTCGCCTTACCGATTAGCCACAACATCAGCGGAGCTATCGGCAATGTTATCAGCAAAATCGCCGTCGTTATCCAATCGACTACAGCCGCGCAAATTAAAAACAGCGGCAGGAAAATTATCGCCGAAAATATGTGCGGAGCAACCTTCAAAAAAAATTCGTCCAGTGATTTTACCGTATCGAATATCAGCGTTAAAAGTTCGCCGCTCGAAATTTCCCGTGAAAAAATCTGCGCATGTATTTGCCGCCGAAATTTTATCTGTACCTTCGCCGAAAGTCGCGCCAAAAATTTTTCCGTCATTCCGCTCAAGATTAACCGCCCGATAAAAAATGTTGCCGTCAACGCTAAAAATTTTTCCGAAGTTGTATCGACGAACATAACCAACATTGCGGCGGTCAGCAAAATAAAAAATCCTTCGACGACTTTGCACGTGACAATTTCGCCGAGGATTTTGCGTTCGGATTTTATCGACGCTAAGATTTTTATAACCTCCTCAAATTTCTTGATTGAGCGATTTACTTATTTCCTTCAAACAATTTTTAAAGGCACCCAGTCGCGCGCGCAAACTACTGGTCTTTGATTTCTCGTCGCAGTTCGCAGAATAAACATCAATAACATCCGTCGACGTGCAAAGATAGGCATCCATCTGCACAGAAATTCTATCCTTTTCGCGGCTGCTCGGGTTGTTATGCTTGTCTACCATCGAATCCGAAATTATAAGGACGATAACTTTGTCGCAACCACTTGCCGCCGTGAAATTAATCAAATCGCTCTTCTGCGGCTCCTGTTCGCCTATGTAACCGCGTTTGAGCCAATATTTTTTATACAGCGTCTGAATATCGTTGCCTATGACAAGTTTTGCTTTGCTTGCCGGTTTAATCGTGCTCTTTATCGCCTTGTAATATTCATCGACTTTAAATTCGGTGCCGCCGATAATCAGAACACCCACGCGCAGATTTAAACTGTTTGCATGAGCGACGGAACCGATTGCCGCGAAAAAAATTATCGCTGTCAAAAATATTCCCAACGTCTTAGTAATATTCATCATATAATTTGTCTCCTTTCGTCAGAACGGTTTCATCAATCATTTTCCCGTCGGGAAGAAAACATTTTACAGTCAAAGTTTTAGCGTCAACGCTCATCGTCAAGTAATTACCCGTTTCGGGTTGCGGCGCGACATATTTATCGAGCGCGTGATTTATCCAAAGTTTGTCGTAGCGAACATTACCGCAAACGCCCGTCAAAATGTAAAGTGTGCCCGTTTCGTCTTCACGGAAATTTTTCAAGCGACCGCGATTGCGATAAGTGTGAAGATGTCCCGTGAAAACTACATCAACGCCCAATGATTCAAATTCCGGCATAAAAATCTTCCCGACATCCGAAAAACCTTCTTGCCTGTCGGGACGATTATTAATTCTGTACTGCAAAACATCCTTATGTATAAAGACAACTTTCCACGGTTTATTTGTGGCTTGCATATCGCGCCGTAACCACTCAATTTCTTTGGCTCTTAAATTCGGTCTGAAATTATCCAACTCTTCCCATTGGCTGTCCAATATCGCAAAGTGTACCGAACCGCAATCAAAAGAATAAAATCTTCGAGCGAATTCGGGAACTTCATTATCGGGCGGCTCGAAATAATTAAGGTAAGCAATCGGTTGACGCGTTTGCCAATCGCGCGAATAAGTTTCGTGATTGCCCATAACGGGCGCGAACGGAATTATCGATGTATAATCTTCAATCTGCTCAAACCAATCTTGCCACTGCGCAGAATCTTCACCGTTGTCGACCAAATCGCCCACGTTGATAAAAAATTCCGCGTCGGGATTTCGCTCGAAAGCATTGTTTGCAATTTCGCCCCAAGTATCGTAATCGCCGCCGCACTGCGAATCGGGAAAAATTATTACTTTTAATTTATCGTCCGCACTTTGTTTAAGCGGATACCAATCGCCGAATGCATCGCCGTCGATAATTCGGTATTCGTAGGATTTTTTTTCGTCAAGCCCGTAAATCTGCGCAGTGTATTGATTGACATTTTTTTTATCGTCTGCGAAAGAAGAATCTTGCGCCGAAAAAGCTCCGATTGATTTTCCCTTGATTGCAATTTCAACGCGTGGCTCGGTCATCGGTAAATCCGTTTGCCACATGATACAGCGTTCTACGTTTATATCTTTGGTTATAATCTGCCGCAGAAATTTTATATCGGGCAACGAAGAATTATTTTTAGATTTGCAACCGGTAAGCAACGCGGCGACACTAAAGGCAGTTGCTTTTATAAACGTGCGCCGATTCAATTTACGTAGTCCGCCAATAATTTCAAGACCGCCTCGACTGCTTGAGCTTTAATTTCGGTGCGCGATCCTTGGAAATGGCACTCCTTGACTTCGGAAAAATTTTCGCCGACGGCGCAGACATAAACCAAGCCCGAAGGTTTTCCCTCGTTTGAGGAACCTGCCAGACCCGTTGTGCTCAAGCCGATTGACGACGAAAAAATTTTGCGGACATTCGTCGCCATTTCTTTTGCCGTTTGACTGCTTACCGCCCCGAACATATTTAATGTTTCGGGCTTGACGTGCAAGATATTTTGTTTAATTTCGTTGGTGTAGGAAACGACACCGCCCTTGACGTAAGCCGACGCGCCATCAATATCGGTCAGCCGCGATGCAACAAGTCCGCCCGTACATGATTCGGCCGTCGCCACCGTCAATTTTTTTGCCTTGAGCAAATTACCGATATGTTTTTCCAAAGCATAATCGTTACCGTTTTGCGCATATACATTTTTGCCGCACAAGAGACCTGCCACCCCCAAAGACGCCGCCGCGATAAATTTACGTCTGTCAAAATTCATAAGATGCCTCCGTAAAAAAATTTTAGTCGATACGTTCCGCCGCAATATCGTAGACAAAACCCGATAACACTTTCACGCGGACGATATCCCCGGGTTT
The DNA here is from genome assembly GCA_024698045.1 of Selenomonadaceae bacterium. Classification (GTDB taxonomy): domain Bacteria; phylum Bacillota; class Negativicutes; order Selenomonadales; family Selenomonadaceae; genus Quinella. Next base: position 52,953 of record JAILRS010000032.1, on the reverse strand, counting down.
ACTGCGCCCGTCGTTTTCGATATAGACAAGTCCATCGACTTCGGGCGCGTCGCGATAGGATCTGCCCGATACAACTTCCTCGACTTCTTCGTCTCTGTCCTCGATTAATACTTCAAGCTCCATGCCCTCGATTTCTTCGTTCATTTCTTGCGAAATCAATGACTGCATGCTCATCAAATCGTGATAACGTTCCTGCATAATTTCGGGCGGTACTTGATTCGGGAAGTCATAAGCCGGTGTATCTTCTTCGCGCGAATACGTGAAGATGCCTACTTTATCCAAACGCTGTGTCTTTAAAAATTCCTTCAGCTCTTGAAAATCTTCATCTGTTTCACCGGGGAAACCTACAATAAAAGTTGAGCGGATAACTACATCGGGAATACGTTCGCGCAATTTCTGTAACAGTACTTCAACCGATTCACGAGTATCGGGGCGATTCATACTGTGCAGAATTTTATTACTTGCGTGTTGCATCGGAATATCGACGTACTTGCAAATTTTTTCTTCGGAAGCAATTACATCAATCAATTCATCTGAAAATCTGTGCGGATAAGAATAAAGAATTCGTATCCAATGAATTTTATCGACCTTGACGAGTTCGCGCAAAAGTTCGGCAAGTTTCGGTTGTCCGTAAATATCAGTGCCGTAAGCCGTCGTATCCTGCGCAATCAAATTTATTTCTTTCACGCCCTCTTCCGCCAACCGTTCAACTTCGGCGCGTATATCTTCAATCGGGCGCGAAATTTGTCTGCCGCGAATCAGCGGAATAGAACAGAAAGTACAGCGATTATTACAACCTTCGGCGATTTTTACGTAAGCCGTATAGTTTGGCGTTGTGCGGATTCTCGGGCTTTTTGAATCGTAAATGATTGGTTTGTCACCGAGCAAAACAACGCGACGACCCGAAATTGTTTCTTCAATCGCCTCCATGATTCTGTGCCATGCTCCCGTACCTACAATCGCATCTGCCTCGGGTATTTCATCAAGCAAAGTTTTATTGTAAAGCTGACCGAGACAACCGGCGACAATCAGCGATCGACATTTGCCGTTCTCTTTGTATTCGGCGATATTTAAAATCGTCGTGATTGATTCTTCCTTAGCCGAAAGAATGAACGCGCATGTATTGACAATCAAAATATCTGCCTCGGCAGGATTCGCCGTCAATTCGATACCGTTTTCCAACATTATTCCCAACATTACTTCGGTATCGACCAAATTTTTGTTACAGCCTAAGCTTATAAATCCCGCTTTCAAAGTAATATCCTCCCCTAAAATTTTCAAGACAGATTAACGGCTTGCGTTATCATCTCTGTTTGCTCTGATATTCTTGGCGATATCGATAAAAAGTTGTCCGTCCAAATGATCCAATTCGTGTTGAATACAACGCGCTAATAATCCGTCAGCCTCCAAAGTTTTTTTCTTATTGAAGCGACTGATAAATTCCACGCGAACTTTTTCCGCGCGTTCCACTTCGCCGAAGATATTCGGGCAGGAAAGACATCCTTCCGTATCGATATCCACACCCTCACGGTAAACGATAACGGGGTTAATCATGTCGTAGCGCGTTTTGCCGTCAACATCAATGACTACCGCGCGAATCGATTCGCCTATCTGCGGCGCGGCAAGTCCTACGCCTTTACTTTCATACATTGTTTCCGCCATATCATCCAATAATTTGCGCAGACGTTTATCGATTTTCTCGACCGGTTTGCACACCGTTTTCAATACGGGATTGCCCGCGGTTTTTATTTCAAGAAGAGCCATAAACTTTTAACCTCCGAAATTTTTATTTACTGTCGTGCGAAATTTTGTAATCGTCAACTCGAGCGTATATGAAGTTGCAGACCTATTTCGTCTAACATTTTTTGTTCTTCCATAAGCAATTCGGCGTTATATTCGCGCAGACGTTTTTCTTTGAGTTGTTCTATGCTTTTCAGATACGTTATCAACTTCATCAAAACTTTTAATCGCTGTTGTTTTTCCTGCGTTGCCGATAAAATTAATTTCTGTTGTTGGGCTATTTGTTCACGTTTCCAATTAAAAAATCTGTTATACAACATGATATCGTAGACATTTATTGTTTTGCCTTCGGAAGTCTTATCGGCGAATTCCTTTTGTCCTTCGCTCAATTCGCGCAATAATACTTGTAACTTTTCGCGTAACTCCTCGAGTTTTCTGGAGGCCGCTGCGAATTGCATTTCCGCATCTTCTTTTTTGCGCTTCGTGACTTTCAAAAGCGTTTCCAATTGGAATTTGAATTTTTTCATAGCCGACTATTAACCTGCTTTGCCGGAAATTTTTATCAGTTTCTGTCTTGTTACGTCGTAGTTATCGACTTCAAAAATACCTTGGCAGAGAAAATCGTTAATCGCGTCAATCTTGCTGATAGCCTCGTCGATTCGTTTGCTAGAGCCTTTGACGTACGCGCCTATGTGAATCAAATCTTCGGCATCTTTGTAGACCGCCATTAACGCACGCATATTTTGTGCCGCGCTCAAATGTTCTTTAGTAACAACTTCATTCATAACACGGCTGACACTTGCCAACACGTCGATAGCCGGGAAATGATTCTGCGCAGCGATTGCACGACTCAAAACGATATGCCCGTCAAGAATCGAGCGCACGGCGTCCGCTATTGGTTCGTTCATGTCATCGCCGTCAACCAACACCGTATAAATTCCCGTGATGGATCCCGTATCCGAAGTGCCGGCACGTTCCAAAAGTTTCGGCAGGAGTGCGAAGACCGAGGGAGTGTAGCCTCTTGTCGCGGGCGGTTCGCCGATTGTCAATCCTACTTCGCGTTGCGCCATTGCAAAACGTGTCACCGAATCCATCATCAAAATAACTTTGTGTCCCTTATCGCGGAAATATTCGGCGATAGCCGTCGCAGTCATCGCGCCCTTTATGCGAACCAAAGCAGGCTGATCGCTTGTAGCGACGACAACGACTGCACGCTTTAAGCCTTCTTCGCCCAAATCGCGCTCAATGAAATCACGTACTTCGCGCCCACGTTCGCCGATTAGCGCAATGACACTGATATCGGCTTCGGTATTTCGCGCAATCATCGAAAGCAAAGTACTTTTACCGACGCCCGAACCTGCCATGATTCCGATACGCTGACCGTCGCCCATTGTGATAAGACCGTCAACCGCGCGGACTCCGACATATAAATTTTCGTGAATACGAGGACGCGCCAAGGGATGAGGCGGAGCGGCTTGCAGCGGATAATATTCCGTCGATAAAATTGGTTCTTTACCGTCCATTGGATTGCCCAAACCGTCAAGCACGCGCCCGAGTAAATCGTCACCGACTTTGACTTCAAGAGTTTTTTGCGCGGCAATTACTTCGCAACCGGGACCTACGCCGCGCATTTCGCCGATTGGCATCAGCATGACAAAACCTTCGCGGAATCCGACAACCTCCGCAGGAATCGGCGGCACGTTCGGAAATTTCGACGAGATATAACAAAGTTCGCCCACGCTGACTGTCGGCCCTCTGGTTTCGATGACCAGCCCGACAACCTGTGTGACTTTGCCCGTCAATTTAATCGTATTGCATTCGCTGATTGCGTTCTTAACTTTCTGTAGGTTGATATCGTTTTTTATAGGCATGGATAAACTCCTTATGTTAAAAAGTCGGATAAGTCGGGCGCGAATTTTTCCGTGCGGTCGTCGTGTTCAATTGAGATATCGCGCGTTTAAATTCTTCGCCGTCGTGAATAGCAATTACTTTGGCAGGCGCAAACTTTTCGCGAATCTCATCAACGGTAACATCATCGAGAAAAATTTCTTCACCGGATTTCAGCGCGGTAGACGGAATCAAAATTACGTCACGAGATCCGCCGATTTTTTCAAGTGCCGCAATGATATCGCCGCCCGTCAACAGTCCCGACACATTTACGCGTTCGCCGAAAAAATTATTGACAACGGGGACTAATCTTACGTTGGGATTATCGCCGACCAAATTGCCCAAAACTTTTGCGAAGGATGTACCGCTTATCACGTCGACCGAAAATTTTTCCGTACCGGAAATTTCAGCGGCATTAAATTCGTCGATAAAATTTCTTGTCATGCCGATACCGTTTTCTATTTGCGGAAAGCCGTCATAAAATTCGGTTGGCGGCAAATTTTTTTCGGCAAGCAGATAAAATTCGTCGCCCAGGTAGACAAAAGTTTCGCCCGTTTCATTACGCGATTGACGTTGAAATTTTTCAACCTGCTCGATGACTTTGGTTGCGGAATTTTTATCGAATTGTTTCAGCGGAAATTTATCGCGACGATGTTTTGTCACACCAACGGGCACGATTGCCAAACTTAGAGCATGCGGACGACGTTTAAAAATTTCCTCGATTGTGTAGTCAAGTTCCGTACCGTCGTTCAATCCTGCGCATAATACAACTTGCGTATGATACTCTATTTCCGCGCGTTCCAATTCGTCAAGATTTTCGGCGATATTCGCGGCTTTGGGCGTCCTTAACATCTTTGCTCGCAATTCGGGATTCATTGTATGTACTGAAACGAACAGCGGCGACAGATGGAAATTTTTTACGCGACGAAAATCCGCGGCAGTCATATTCGTCAGCGTGATGAAATTGCCGAACAGAAACGACAGCCGATAATCGTCGTCCTTGACCGAAAGAGTATTTCTCATATTCGGCGCAATCATATCGACGAAACAAAACACACAACCGTTTTTACAACGACGTACTCCGTCAAAGACAGCCGTTTCAAATTCCGCGCCGAGTTCCTCGTCAACATCTTTTTCAAAGCAAATAATTTCGCGTTCGCCGTCTTCGTGCTCGACAAGCATTTCGATTTCTTCTTCGGCAAGTTGGAAACTCAAATCAATAATATCCGTCGGCGTTTGACCGTTCACCTGCAGAATTTTATCGCCGACTTCAAGTTCTATATCTTCCGCCAAACTGTTCGGCTCTATCCTCGTAATCAGTCCGTTCAAAAATTTTTCCAGCTCCTTCCGCCGCAATTATAGCACAAATGTTTTGCCAACAAAATTCCAAATCCTGCGCAGTGTTAACAAAAAAATTCCCCGAACGGCGCGAAAAATTTCGGGAAAATCTTCGATACTTGATTCCGTTTACTTGATAACATAGAATTATCATGACGCCGTTAAAAATTTTCGGAGGTGATAACATGGAAGAAATTACAGTTGTGAAAAGCGAATACATAACCTCGGCGGTCAGCCGCAAGACTTGTCCCGAGGAGCTTTTACCCGAAATTGTTTTCGTAGGCAGATCCAATGTCGGCAAATCTTCGCTGATAAATTCTTTGACGCGTAGGAAGGCATTGGCACGTACGAGCGGCACGCCCGGCAAAACGCAGACGATAAATTTTTTCGGAATAGAATTGAAGACGCCCGATGAGATTCGGCATCCGCTTTACTTCGTCGATGTGCCCGGCTACGGTTACGCCAAAACTTCCAAGACGAATCGAAAACTTTGGGGCAAATTTATCGACGAATATCTTTCGAGCCGTCGCGATATAAAATTCGTCTGTCAACTGGTGGATATTCGTCATCCGCCAATGGAATCGGATTTAAATTCTTTCAACAGTCTTATCGAAAAAAATTTACCCGTGCTGATTGTCGCGACCAAGTCGGATAAAATCGGAAAGACCGAACGACAGAAAAACATCAACGTAATCAAAAATGCCTTCGGTATCGGCGAAGAATATATCTTGCCTTACTCTTCGGTAAAAAATGAAGGGCGTTCATATTTGCTTGACGTTATAATAAATTCTCTGGTAAAATGACCTAACAAAATTATGTAAGCTTGTCAAAATACAGCCGTGAGCAAAAGGGCGTAGGGGAGAGTTAAAATGACGAGGCTTTCAAATTTCGATAAAGCTCTGTTGAATATTTTGCAGGGCGATATTCCCGTTTGCAGTCACCCGTTCGCCGAAATGGCAAATCGCTTGGGCACGGACGAAGCTACAGTCATAACCAGATTGCGCGAGCTCAAAGCGTCGGGATATCTGCGGCGTATCGGTACCTTTTTTGATTCGAATAGTTTGGGCTATCAGGGGACACTTGTCGCGCTGAAAGTGGAGCCTGCCGCGTTGGTTGCGGTCGCCGAGGCGATTAATCGCTATCCCGGTGCAACACACAATTACGAACGCGAAGGTGCTTACAATCTTTGGTTTACTTTGTTGACACCTAATCCCGAATACGAATCAAATATTCTGGCGGAAATTCGTTCTCTTGACGGCGTGGAGGATATGCTCCGCTTGAAGGCAAACAAGAAATACAAAATCAATGTTCAATTTAAACTCCAATAACACGGAGGAGTTCACTTGGAAACTTTAACTCTGCAGGACAAAGAAATCATTAAGGCATTGCAGGAAGATTTTCCGTTATGCGAAGAGCCTTACAAAGTTTTGGCGGAACGTGCAGGCATGACCGAAGAAAAATTTTTACAGCGCGTAAAAGAATTGATGGCAGAAAAAAAAATCCGTAAGATGGGCGCGGTGTTACGTCATCGCGAAGTCGGATTTAATGCCAATGCTCTTTGTGCATGGTGTGTGCCGCCCGAAAAATTGGATGACATTGCCGAAACGATGAGCACTAATGCGGCGGTCTCTCACTGTTACGACAGAACGCCCGCGCCAAATTGGAATTATAATTTATACACTATGGTTCATGCCAAAACTCGCGAGGAATGCGAAAAAATTATCGAAAATCTTTCAGCCTTGACCGGTATCACCGATTATAAAATTCTCTACACGAAAAAGGAATGGAAGAAAACCGGCATGAAATATTTCTGCGAATAAGTTTCCGCGAAAAAATCAGACGACGCCGAAAAAATCCCCAACGGTTTTAAATGCCGTCGGGGAATTTTTTTACGAGTGAGTCGCGCCGTGTTTAGATTAATTTGCCGTAAAAAGGTTGCGATACAAATGCAATATCTTCGGTACACATAAAAGTATCAATTATAAATTTAAAAATCGCGGTTTCGTCAGCCAAATAATCAGCGAAACAAATATTATACTTATTCAAAAAGTGACGTTTAAAAAGTTTCGTACCGAGGAAATTATTAATTCGTTGAGTGACAAGAAGAATAGTTTTACGCCTATCATCAATATCAAAACTTGCGACGCCGTTTATGTTTTTGGGAAATTCATCAGCCTTAACAGAAAAATTTTCGTATGTAATTTGATTATATGTCAAAGGTATATTAACACTATTTTCAAGATACATATTATAGCTGAAAATATCGGGAGCGTCTTTTAAAACAAAATCCTCGTAGTTAAACTCTTTGGCAGGCGCATTTCTTACTGAATTAAATATAGAAGTTAAAATTCGACAAATATCAACGTTTGTATTCGGAAGAATAAAATCATCAACATCTAAAAAGAGTAAATAATCACCGCGAGTACACTCAATTCCCTTATTAAAAGCCATGGATTTTTTTGTTAAGTGATTAAGTTTTATAAGAGTGACATTATGATTGGAGGCGAATTGTTGACAATATTTATAGCTGTCATCTATAGCCGAGTTAAGTATAATTACTTCGTAATCTTTTAGCGATTGAGAAAAAATACTCTGCAAAGTGATTGGAAGATATTGAGTGTTATTTTTTACATAGAGTATGATTGATAACATGGGATTGTATGGAGGATTTTCATCATAATCAACAGGAACTTTTATCCAATCTTCAGGACATATATCCTTCCAGTTTCCGTTATGAAACCAAGGATACGGAGCAAAAACTTTTTTAGCCGGATTTTTATTCAACCAAGCTCCCCACCAAGAGAATGTACTGTTAGGTATTATGTTATGCTGACATAAGCTCATCAGAAATATTTCTTCGTAGTTTTTTTCGCAGCCTTCGACAAACTCAACGGGAACATCAAATTTGAAATTGTTTTTTACCCAATCTAAATCATCGGAAAAGATAAACGCCGTTAAATTTGAACAAGACTTTTTTAATTCGTTTAAGCAAGTATAGTAGTGATTGAAAGGGACAGCTCCAAAATTTTTTCTGTTTAACGGACTTAAATAATCGCCGCGTCTGATATGAAGTGATACCGCACATTCGGAAGAGAGAATTTTTTCTCGCCAAAAAACCGAACGTTCTCCCAAAGGATTTTTTAACGTAAGCTCTTCACGAATGATATCTTCAATTTCCGTGAAGTATTTCCAGCTTTGCCAATATCCGTCTAAAATGGTCTTATCTTTACTGTCTAAAATTTCAGGAATAAAATTTGTATATTCTTCTTTTATTAACTTAGCACGTTTAATTTCTTTTTCTGTGGCAAAATTTTCTTTTAAATTAAAAACGTTAAGATGATAATGATTATGATGAGATGAATCATTTACCGCATAATATGTAGTATCAAATTTTAATTCAGTATTATTTTTATGTGCCAGACAACGACCTAGTGCATACTGAAAAAGTTGATTTCCCAGTCCGCCATATAATTTCGTGATTATCATCGTATCAACTCCATAAAATTTTATCTTCGACAGTGATATCTTTGCCGATTTGAACTTCAATAATTTTTAAATTTGTTTCGGCAAAGACAGTATGTTTAACGCCGGCAGGAATTTTGACAATATCTCCTGCCCTCACGGATTTTATTTCGCCGTTGAGATTAACCCGACCCGAACCCTCGACAAAATTCCAAACTTCATCGCGGTAATTGTGACTGTGATAATTCATTTTATTACCGGCAGTCAAAATAACTTTTATCGTTAAACTTTCTTTGCCTATGTCGATAACTTGATAAGTGCCCCAAGATTTTTCCGCGTAACGAATTTCTTCATGAATATTTTCCGCCAAAGGTTTGATGTAACTGGATTGAACTTTATCGGCAACTAAAATTCCGTCGGAACCGGCAGCAACAACTATATTTTTTAATCCCATCGCGATAATCGGCATATCCGTTTCATTTATCACATGAGAATTTTCGCAAGCTTTATCAAAATAAACTTTGCCGATACTTTGTTCTGACATTACTTCGGTTAAAGTGTTCCACGTTCCGACATCTTTCCAATCGCCGGAGTAACGAACGACTTTAACATCTTGTTCGTGCTCTACAACCGCATAATCAATCGAGATATTTGGCAACTCGGAATAAATTTTCAGAAGCTCGGAGTAGGAATCCGTTTTAAAATTTTCACGGGACTTTTCAAGTATGTACGAAAGTTTACAGGCAAACACTCCGCCGTTCCACAATCCGCCGCGCTTAATGTAATCGCTTGCCTTTTGAGCATTTGGTTTTTCTTTAAATTCCAAAACCGTACTGACATTTTCTTTTGACGACGGAATAATATAACCATATTTTTCGCTCGGGTAAGTCGGCGCGATTCCCATCAAAACTAAATTCGCTTCGTCAACCAAATCTGCCATTTTCTTGAATGTAGCAAAATAATCATCGTTAACGTAAGGATCGACAGGACAAATTACTATCGGTTCTTCCTCATTGATTTTTTTTACTTCATGTAAGTACGCGGCTGTTAAAGCTATTGCGGGAAAAGTGTTTCGGCGACAAGGTTCAACCGAAATACCGACGTCGCAACCTACGTACTTTCTTAAAATTTTCTTCTGTGTTTCAGATGTGGAGACTGTTAATTCGGCTTGCGGTAACACTTTGTAAATCTGTTTCAAAACGCGTTGTAACATTGATTCGTGACCGGTATTTGTCTCAAAAATTTTTATGAATTGTTTCGAGCGAATTTCATTTGAGAGCGGCCACAGTCTTTTTCCGCTGCCGCCCGACAGTAAAATTATTTGCATTAATCCGGTGATTAACTCCTTAACTTATTTTGTTGCAATAACATTCAAGCTCATTAATCTTCCGTGTTCAAAATCCATATGAGGAAGATAAGAACGACTGTAATCGTCATAACCTTCGGGAAGAAAATCACGCCAATCATAACGCGCAACTTTTAAAAAGCCCGAATGTTTCAATAAATATTCTAAACGATTGAAGTCATAAGTTTGGTAATGGAAATTGTATTCATAATTTTGTCCGCCGTACAGAAGTCCCATAACCGATTCAAGATTTTTCGTCGACAAATATTCTTCCACAATAGCTTCAAAATCAGGGACAGCAATTCTTAAAATTCCTCCGACTTTCAAAATCCTATACCATTCTTTTAATACCCCACCTGTTTTTATATCGGAACGAGTAAAATGCTCAAGAATATGACAGGCATAAATTTCGTCTGCAGATTTATCTTCAAACATTGGAAGATTATCTAATTTATCGGTAACATAATCGACATGGGGAAATCTTCTGGCATCGACATGCGTATATCCGGGTAAAAATTTTTCACCGCAACCAATATGCAATTTCATTTTATAAAATTCCTCTTAAAATCTTCGTAAGTAATTCTTATACCGTCAGCCAATTCGGTTTTATATTTCCATCCGAGCAACTCGGCTTTCGATACATCAAGTAATTTTCTGGGCGTGCCGTTCGGCTTTGAAGTATCCCATAAAATTTCGCCTTCGTATCCGATAATTTGAGCAACAAGCTCCGTCAATTTTTTTATCGAAATTTCTTTGCCGGTACCTGCGTTGACGGTTTCGTTACCGCTGTAATTGTTCATGAGAAAGACACAAAGATTTGCCAAATCGTCAACGTAAAGAAATTCACGGAAAGGACTGCCGTTGCCCCAACAAGTCACGGACGTTTTATTTTCAATTTTAGCTTCGTGAAAACGACGAATAAGCGCGGGCAAAACATGACTGCGCGTAGGATGATAATTATCATTTAATCCGTAAAGATTGGTAGGCATAACCGAAATAAAATTCGTGTTGTATTGGCGATTGAGGTATTCGCAATATTTTAAGCCTGAAATTTTTGCAAGCGCATAAGCTTCATTTGTAGGTTCAAGTTCGGAAGTGAGTAAGCAACTTTCTTTCATAGGTTGCGGCGCAAATTTCGGGTAAATACACGACGACCCGAGAAACAATAATTTTTTGCAATCGTTTTTCCACGCGGAATGAATCACATTCATTTCAAGTGCCATATTCTCGTACATGAAATCAGCCGGCGATTCGGTATTTGCCATGATTCCGCCGACCTTCGCCGCCGCTAAAAATACATATTCCGGTTTTTCTTCCGCAAAAAATTTCTCGACTTCCGATTGACGCGTCAAATCTAGTTCCGAATGTGTACGAACGACAATATTTTTATATCCTTGCCGATTCAATTCGCGTACGATAGCAGATCCGACCATTCCCCGATGACCCGCTACATAAATTTTCGCATCTTGTTCCATAAATAATTCTCCCGTTAAGTCCGTTTATAATTAATTAACATTGGATTTAGAATAAACTTTTTTGTACCACTCATACATTTTAGGTAAAGCCTCCTCCAAAGTAATTGAAGCTTTGAATCCCGTTAATTTAAAAAGTTTATCCGTATTCGGGCAACGCCTCATTACACAACCTTCGGGAGCAGGATTGATTTTAATTGTAGGATTGAACTCGGAGATTTTTAAGACTAATTTTAATAAATCAATGATTTTAATTTCCTGTGAAGTGTTTCCGATATGAACTATTTCGCCGGTACATTTGTCATGAATCATAACGGCTTCCGTTGCTTTTACTGCATCTTCAACGGCACAAAAAGCCCTCGTTTCTTGACCGCCAAAAATCGGAAACGGATTAACCTTATCACAAATGCGCTTGAAAAATTCCGGCAGAACATGATCGTAACCCATGCGGATACCGTATACGTTATGATAGCGAACGATTTTAAAAGGGACTTCATGTGTTCGGCAATAATTTATAGTTAACAATTCACCGGTAATTTTACTTCCGCCATATGACCAACGAGGATTCATGACATCATCGACCGTCAACGGAATATCTTCACTGCTGGGAATAAATTCGGGATGTTCCGGAAGAAAAGAGTTGAAAGTTCCCGCATAAGTTTCCGATGAAGACGAGAATAAAAAGGCTCCGCAGTTATCTTTCGTACACCATTCCAGCATATTCATTAAGGTTAAAATATTTATTCTCATGACTTCATAAGGACGATTATAAAAATTTTTCGTACCGTTAAGAGCCGCCAAATGATAAATACCGTCGTAATGCCCCGAAAGTTTTTCATAAAAAATTTTTTGCGTCATGTCTTCATTGATGAAGATAACATTTTTCCGCGCAATTAATTCGTTAAACATTTCGTCGGCCGTTCCGCGCAGGTGATTATCGATTACAGTAACTTCATTTTCAGATTGAGATGATAAATACTCCGCTAAATGATAACCTATAAAACCGCTGCCGCCCGTCACTATAAATCTCTTCAATTTGCGACACCTCCAAGTTTAATATTTCCCAGCGTATAAATTTTGGAATACCTTTTGTAAAGTTTGTCGCAAACATTCCAAGTATCAAGGATAATCGAATCATTACTTAAATTATCAATCTCCTCAATTTCCGAATAGCATTTATGATTATTGAGCACAAGTAATGCAACAGAATTTTCGCAGGCATTATTTAAATCGTCGTAAGCTTTACCGAATCCCAAAGCCGTCATTTCATCGATATCGGCTACAAAGTCATGTAACTTTAACTTGTACCCCAAGCGATTTAATTTGCAAGCTATATTGACGGCAGAAGATCCGCGCAAGTCTGAAGTTTCGGGACGACCTTTAAAAGCCATTCCCGATAGGGTTATAAATTTATCTGTTGAGAGACCACCGATATTTTTGTTAATCCATTCAACGACTTCATCTTCAAGAGATTCATTGACATTACGAGCATTCAATATAAATTTGCGGCTGATACAATCAGCCATATTATTTGTCAAAATGTACGCATCTTTTTCCAGGCAAGGACCTGCAACGAAACCGGGCAGAGCAATAGCGGAACGCTTATAACCTTTGTTTGCGCGTTTTATGACATTCATTCCGTCGACGCCAAAAGTTTGAGCTGCAAGACAAAACGCATTTCCGATTGAAAAATTCATATCGCGATAAGTGTTGCAGTACAATTTTATAAGTTCGGCTTCTTCCAAACTATCGGCTTTTATAATTTGGTTGGTTATCTGAGAGAAAATTTTTTCAGCCATTTTTAAAGCTCTTACATTATTGCCGCTTATGACTTGAGGTAAATTTTTAAGTTCTTCAATAGCTTTTCCTTCAATAGTCCCTTCGGGACACATACTGACAAAAACTTCACTCTTACCACACATTTTGGTTAACAAGGGAATTATAACATTTCTGGTAGTCCCGACCGAAACCGTAGAACGTAATATCACTAATTGACTGCCGTCATAAACTTGAGAGATAGATTTTATTGCCGCAGATATCGCGCCGAAATTTGGATTTTTACTTCCGTTCTGTAACGGCGTTCCTACCGTAATGATAAAAGCATCAAATTTTGTATCGACAGGAAACTTATCTACGCAGTTAAACCTTTTATTATTGTAACGACAAATTAATTCATCCATTCCGGTTTCAAAAAAATGAGCGCGGTTTTCTTTTAAACAAGATTTTATCACAGGATTAATTTCAATACCAAAGACTTCAAAACCACAATCAGCCGCCGCAACAGCTAAAGTCAAGCCGACATATCCCAATCCAATTATCCCAATTCTGGAAAATTCCTCGGTGGGGGGTAACTCTGTTTAACATTACTCAAATCTTCGGCGACCATCATTTTTACAAGATCTTTGAAAGTTGTCTTGCGTTTCCAACCGAGAATATTTTCAGCCTTCGAGGGATTACCCAAAAGCAAATCGACTTCGGCAGGGCGGAAAAATTTCGGATTGACCTCAACAAGTAATTTTCCGGTTTTCACGCAATAACCTTTTTCCTCAATACCCGTGCCGCGCCATTCGATTTTTATTCCGACTTCATCAAAAGCCGCCTCGACAAATTCGCGTACGGTATGTGTTTCGCCCGTCGCTAAAACAAAATCATCCGGCTTGTCGTTTTGCAGGATTAACCACATACCTTCGACATAATCGCCCGCAAATCCCCAATCGCGTTTGGCATTCAAATTACCCAGAGAAATTTTATCCAATGTGCCGTTCATAATTTTGGCGATTGACGTAGTGATTTTACGCGTAACAAAATCGGTGCCGCGTCTGGGCGATTCGTGATTGAATAAAATTCCGTTGCAGGCAAAAATATTATAAGCCTCACGATAATTGACGGTCACCCAGTAAGAATAAAGTTTCGCCGCGCCATACGGACTTTTGGGATAAAAAGGAGTTTTCTCACTTTGCGGAGCGGTTTCGGGTATACCGCCGAATAATTCGGAAGTCGATGCCTGATAAAATTTTGTATCGGGTTTGACTTGACGAATTGCCTCGAGTAATTTTATCGTCCCTACTCCCGTGACTTCCGCCGTGTATTCGGGCACTTCAAAGGACGTTCCTACATGAGATTGCGCCGCCAAATTGTAAACTTCATCGGGTTTTATTTTCCCGATTAATTCGGTCAGATTATGCGAATCGCTCATATCTCCGTAATGGAGAACAAAATTTTTATTGTCAATAATATGTTCGATTCGCTGTGTGCAATTAGTACTTTGGCGGCGAATCATTCCGTGTACTTCGTAATCTTTGGATAAAAGCAGTTCGGAAAGATACGACCCGTCTTGACCTGTCACACCCGTTATAAATGCAATTTTTGACATAAAATTTTTCTCCGAAATTCATAAAAATATTTACAGTACTCGTATTTTTTTACCACGATAGTGTATCACACTTCATTTGATTTGTTAACATGAATTTGTTTAAGAATAATCCCCAACGGTTTTAAATGCCGTCGAGGGAAATTTTTTATCAATTGTTTTCGGTAGGATCGTCGAAACCGATAAACCATGTGGCGATAAAGCCGACAACGTAAGCCGTGACAAGCCCGATAAAGTAGACGGGAATATTATTGGTTGTGGCGGCAAGAGGTAAGCCGGAAATGCCCAAAGTAGCCGCGCCGACCGCAAATGCCGCCTGAATCGCTCCGCCAAATGCTCCGCCTATACACGCGCCGATAAATGGCTTGAACAGCGGAAAAGTCACGCCGTAAATCAGCGGCTCGCCGATTCCCATTATGCCCACGGGTAACGCCGATATTATCGTCTTCTTGAGAAATTTATTTTTGGTCTTGAAGTAAACGGCAAGAGATGCGCCGACTTGACCTGCGCCCGCCATCGCCAATATCGGCAACAAAATCGTTACGCCGTACTGCGAAATTAAATCGACGTGAATCGGCGTCATTGCCTGATGAATGCCCAACATTACCAACGGGAGCCAAACACCTGCCATAATGAATCCGACAACCGCGCCGCCCGATTGTATTGCCGTCGTCGCCGCCGTCCCTATTGCCTCGGAAATAAATCCGCCAATCGGTTGTAGAATCAATACTGCCAATGTTCCGGCTATCAAAATCGTAACCAGCGGCGTGACAAACAAATCAAACATTTCGGGAATAATTTTGTGCAAAATTTTTTCGAGATATGCGCCGAAAGCCGCGACCATGATAACCGAAATAACTCCGCCGCGTCCCGGTACAAACGATTCGCCGAAAAGATTTATGTCCGCCAAATTCGGGTGAATCATGATTACAGCGAGTACACCGCCCAAAATAGGGGAACCGCCGAAAACTTTTGCCGCGTTCACTCCGATAAATAAATTCATACCCCAAAAAACCGCGTTGCCTGCTATCATCGCGAGTTTGATACTTTGTTCGTTCGCCAACTCGGGCGATAATTTTATCATCAAGCCGACGATTCCAGTGATTAAACCGCACGCGATAAAGCCGGGGATTAACGGCGTAAAGATACTTGCAATTTTCTTGAATAATAATTTTATGGGCGTGGCATTTTTCGCGCGGATTTCGTCATGAACGGCTTGGGCGTCACCAATTTTTATTTCTTTGACTTTGGAACTGCCGCGGCTCTGCAAAATTTTATTGACTGCATTAGTTATATTCGTCGCCTTACCCGCGCCTAAAATTACTTGTAATTCGTCGCCGTCAACATTTACACCGAGTACTCCGTCGATTTTTTTCAGCGCATTTAACATCTCGCCGTTTCTTTCCTTTAACTGCATTCTTAGACGCGTCATGCAATTCGTCGCTTGAATCACGTTGGAATAATCTTCGCCGCCCACAATCTTCAAAATATTTTCGGCAAGTTTCTCTTGTTTGATACTAATCATCTCCTTATCGGTCATTCGCTCAGTTTGGATTCGAGATAAAGACTCCACGACGAGCCGACTTCTTTCGAATGAACACCCTGCATGTATTCGTAGAATATCCGAAGTTTTTTAGCACGAGCGCGCGCCATAGTCGAATACCAATCATCTCCGACTGGTTCCAGCAAAAGATTTGTGCCGCCCAACAGATATTGACGTTTACAAATATCCTCGAAAGAAATATCGGGATTGCGCATCATGTCATACATCGCCAAAAAAGTTGTAGTGCGCCCCTGTCCGCCCTGACAATGAAAGTGTAACCAAGAATTATCGGGAACGGTCGCGACAAAATTCATAAATTCCTCAACGGTATTGGGCGAAGGAAATTGCATATCGGCGGCGGCAAGACGAACATATGTAAATCCGACATCCGTCGCTACATCTTCTTCGGTACGAATGACACGCGGCACAATCGCTATCGATTTCAAATTTTGACTGTCCTCTTTGCCTAATGCTTGAAAGAAAATTTCTGTACCGCGAGTATCTCCCAAACGCTTTCGCTCGTCTTTCATTATTTCGGCGACGGATTTATTGGCATTGCCGTTGTTGTATTTGGCATGCCAACTGACGGGCAAAGAATTGGCGAATCCGTGAGATTCCTGTCGCAGGTCGACGATATAAATTTCGTAATCCGACGGCGCAATTTCTTTCAGTTTTTTGTAAAGCGTAGTCATCGCCGCTTCGGAAGGTTGTGCGCTTGCCGAGGCGAAAAGGTAGTCAAGTCCGTCGCGCGTGGGCTCTTTACCGTGTACGGTGTTTTGCCAATCATCGGTCATTAATCGAAAATGTTTGGGCAAATCCGCCGAAGCATTGCCGTCAAGTCGCCACGTATACTCCGATTTTTTTGCATCCGCTACGGAAAAAATAGCCAAACTTATCAGACAGACAAGAGCCGTCAAAAAAATTTTTTTAGTCAAAGTAATCCGCTCCCTCCTATTTATTTGATATTTGATTCTGTCAGTGAGAAATTTTTCCTGCCGAAGTAAGAAGAGGCATTGAGCGCAGGAAAAACGCGACGGCGGAAGAATCAAAAAGGAAAACGAAAGGCGAATACGAATCATGAGAGAAAAAAAGACCGCATTGATGAAAGCGACGGATTTATTGGCAAGTCAAGATCAGAGCACGGCGATTTTGCGTCGGAAATTGTTAATGCGAAAATATTCGGCGGAAGAAGTCGACACGGCGATAGATAAACTCAAGCAATACAATTATTTGGATGACGAGGAACTTTGTCGGCGGCAATTTGAAAATTTCTGCGCAGAAGAGAAATTGAGTATGCGTCAGATATTGATGAAATTGATACAGCGCGGATTTGACAAAGATTTCGTGATGAATCTCCTGCCGGAAAATGCAGACGAATACGAACAAAATGTAGCGGAAAAATTATTGGCGAAAAAATTTTCCGCGGCGAAATTCGACAGAGTAAAGGCATGGAAATTTTTATCATCGCGCGGATTTGACGGCGAAATAATTTCACATGCAGTCGAGAATTTTGATACAGATACAGAGTGATTTTGCATTCTTCTGTCGCGATAAAGTTTTTGACAGCCGTAATTAATGACCGACCAAATAAAAAATTTGCCCCGACAGGTATCGCAACCTTCGGGGATTTTTTGTTCATATTTGCACCGATAATTTCAATCGGTCTCGTCAATCGCTTCGACTTCGGAAACAAGCCGGCGAATAATTTCTTTGGCAGGCAAAATTTCTTTGATACGCGGCATAAATTCGCCCGTGAAAACCAAACCGGTTTCCAAATCGCCCTGTTGCGCACGCGTCAACGCTCGAACTATACAGAAATTATGTTTGCAAGCTTTAAGACACGAATCGCAAGTCTTGGGCGGCACTTTCCCCTCCATTACTCTTTTGGAAAAAGGAGTGCGAACCGCGCGACCCGGTAAGCCGACGGGACTGTGAATAACTACAATGTCATCCGGTTGAGATTTTAAGTAGTATTCTTTCAAGAAAGGTGCGCCGTTTGATTCTATACTTGCGGCGAAACGCGATCCCATTTGAATACCGTTGGCACCCATTTTGAATAACTCTACGATATCTTTGCCCGTGAGCACGCCGCCCGCCGCAATGACCGGTATATCAACCGCGGCACGAATCGGGGCAATTAATTCACGAACAGAAATATCTGTGCCCAAATGACCGCCTGCTTCTTTACCTTCAACCACTACAGCCGCCGCGCCCAATTTCTGGGAAATTTTTGCCAACTTGACAGAGGAAACAATCGGGACAATCGGCGTACCGGACTCTTTGCCCAGCCCGAAAATATCGCGTGAAAATCCCGCGCCCGCAACGATTAAATCGATGCCTGCGTCTATCGCCGTATGAACAATCCCCGCGAAATCACTTGCCGCGACCATTATATTTATCCCGATTATTCCGTCGGTTAATGAACGTGCCAATTTTATTTCGTAACGCAATTCATCATGCGTCATGCCCGAGGCCGCGATAAGACCAATACCGCCCTCGGACGCCACTGCCGCAGCCAAACGCGCAGTAGATAAGCGTATTGCCATGCCGCCTTGCACTATTGGGATTCTTGCTGTTTTGGTTCCTATTTTCAGTTCAGGAAGTTTCACGGATAATCCTCTCCAAAAAAAATCGGTCAGGGTTAGTTTTCGGCTTTAAGTCCTTAGATTTTACTTCGCCATAGCCTAATCCCCAACCTCTAAATTTAAAATCAAGCGTTACTGCCGCCGTTCGCCTCGTCTATGTATTTAACTACATCTTCTACGGTTTTGATTTTCTCTGCTTTCTCGTCGGGGATTTCGATATTGAATTCTTCTTCAAACGCCATAATCAATTCGACGATATCCAAAGAATCGGCACCCAAATCATCAACGAAAGTCGAGCCCATCTGAATTTCTTCTTCTTCTACTCCGAGTTGCTCTTTAACAATTTTCTTTACCTGATCGAATGTTGCCACTTAAATTCACCTTGTTACCGAAGATTTCACAAGTGAGCCTTTCGCCACTCAATCTCATTCCTGTTTCATCGAATCCGCTTTCACTCTAGGTTATTCGCGTTGCTGTAATTCTCCGCAGGCTTAACTTCCCCATTCATTAACGGGTACATATCGCTTATCGCGATACCGGTAACTTTTCTTCCCTTTCTTAACAATTCAGCAATTATTTAATTTTTAAATCTTTGCCGTTCATGCCGCAAATAATTTCACGGACATACGACAAATATATTATGCCAAAAATTTTCAAGCGACCGATGATAAAATATCACATTACCATTCCGCCGTCTACAGCCAGCACTTGACCGGTTATATATGCCGCTTGATCCGATGCCAGAAACGCCACCGCATTTGCTACATCTTCGGGCGTTCCCATTCTGCCGGCGGGTATTCCCTGCAACATGACTTCTTTTACCTTTTCGGAAAGAGCGGCAGTCATATCGGTATCGATAAACCCGGGCGCAACCGCATTGACTGTCACACCGCGCGAAGCCAATTCACGCGCCGCCGATTTCGTGAAACCGATTATGCCGGCCTTCGCCGCCGCGTAATTTGTTTGACTGATATTACCTTTTAACGCTACAACGCTCGACATATTTATTATACGTCCGCCGCGCTGTTTCATCATGATTTTGGTAACCGCTTTTGTGCAATTGAATACGCCTTTTAAATTCGTGCTGATAACCTTGTCGAAATCCTCTTCGCTCATCTTCAACAGCAGATTATCGCGCGTTATCCCGGCATTGTTTATGAGTATGTCAAGTCTGCCCAATTCGTCAATAACTTTCTTTACCATTTCCGTTACGATTTGCAAATCCGATACGTCGCCTTGCATCAATATGGCTTTGCCGCCCGCCGTTTCTATTTCGGCTTTTACGGCCTCCGCCTTTGCGCTGTTGCTGGCAAAATTCAATGCAACCGTTGCCCCGTCTTCGGCAAGTCGTAAAGCTATCGCACGACCTATTCCGCGTGAAGCACCCGTAACAAACGCTACTTTGCCTGATAAAATTTTTTCCGTCGCACTCATCAAAAGTGGCGCGGCGAAAACTGTTAGTCGGCAGTAAATGTTATTACTGACTAAAGTCTAAAAGCTAAAAGCTAAATACAGCCGCGCCTTTCACTTCCTTTCCCGAATAATTTTATTTCATACGGACAATGCCGCCGACACCTACCCCAGCCAAATAGACGCTAATTTCACTATTTTGACGTTGAGATACTTGACTTGAAGAATATAACACAAAGATTTTTTCTTGTCTACATTTTTTGGCTGACCGTAATTATGTCACGTCACGAAAAATCTTCGGCGGTTTTAATCAACATCTGTGAAATCGACTTCATTTTGTAATCGAAATATAATCCTTTCAACCTTGACAAAGCGATTTATTCAAGTAAAATCTGCGTATGGAATGTTTATAAATTTTCTGTCAAAGCAAAGGAGTGTTTATGATGAAGTACAGCCGGAAACTTATTGCGTGCGCGACATTGGCGATGTTCGTCATAGTGATGACGGCAGTGGCAATCGCAGCGGAAAGTTCTGTCGACTGGGGGCGCGGCGTTATTCGCGTCGTTGGCAATGGTGTAGGTAATGCCAAGTATGCCAGAAAGCCCGGGCAATATCGATTGACGGCACGACAGGCCGCAAGAATGGACGCACAACGTAAACTTGTCGACGCAATCGAAGGCGTTCAAGTTACCGCCGAATCCTCAATGAAAGATTTTGAATTAGAATACGATGTAGTCAAAACAGCATCAGCAGGTCTTATAAAAAATGCAACCGAAGTAGGCGATGCCAAATTCTTTGACGACGGTACTTGCGAAGTCGTTATGGAAATGAATATGTACGGCGCAAAAAATTCCGTCGCCTCCGCCGCATTCCTTCCCTTCAAAAATGAAAAGAAATCCGCTTTCCCCAAACCTAAAAACAAAACCGTTATCAATAACACTACGATAATCAATAATAATTACACAGGTCTCGTCGTCGATTGCTCGGGCATGGATATCAATTACGTCATGAGCCCCGTTATCAAAAATGCCGAGGGTACTCCTATTTACGGTCATGAAAATCTTGACTACGATAAAATTATTGTAACCGGCATGGCAAGTTACGCCGATGACGCTTACGACAATATCAGCCGTGCTCGTGCAGGCAATAACCCCTTGGTCGTCAAAGCTGTCAAACTTTCCGACTTGAATGCCAACCCCGTTGTCTCGGTTGAAGATGCCGATAAAATTCTTGCGGCGAACAGTCACGACAAATTTTTAGATAACTGCTCGGTCGTTTTCGTCAAATAAATTTTTCGTCTCAACAAACAAACTGACCGTCCGAAATCGGGCGGTCTTTTTGTTTTGATTTTAACTTCACTGCGCAGCGTAAAGCCTGTACATTTTTATTTCTTCGGGATTGTCTTTGAGTGTCCACACACCGCAGGGACAAATCCCCGCGCAAATGCCGCAGCCGATACATTTCGTTTCATCGCATACATATTCCCACGAACCATCTTCATGCTCAATTCTACTGATTGCTTTTTCCGGACAGGAATTGAGACACATTTGACAATCGCGACATGTTCCGCAGGATACACATCTTAAATGTTCGTGCATGGGGTCGGGCAAATCGCAATGATGACATTTCTCGAAATACTTTTTGGATAAATTTTCGTCGGGCACTACGGGTTTCTTTACCGCCAAAGTAATTTCTTCTCCGCGCAAATATTGATTCATCATCAATGCCGTCAAACGTGCATCGCCTATCGCGTCGGTCAATCTACCGGGCTTAATCACATCACCTGCCGCGAATACTTTCGGCATTATTTTTTTATCGGGCGACGGAATCAGCCAACTGCCGCGGAATTTTTTTATATTGGAATCGTCGGGCAGGAAGTCAAGCACGGGAGCTTCACCTATTGACACGATAACTTGATCCGCCGCGATAAATCTGCCGTCCTTTGAAAAAATTCCTTCGTCGGTAATTTTATCGGTGACGAACGGCCAGACTATTTTTCCGCCGAAATTTTCAAGTCGTCTGATTTCCTTCGGGAATGCCGCAGGTTTGACCACATCCACGACTATAACACTTTCCGCGCCCTGTTCGTAGGCACTTGTCGCGACATCCATACCCGAATTGCCGCCGCCTATTACCACTACTTTTTTACCGACTGCAGGCTTTTCGCCGCGGTTTATCGCCTTCAAAAATTCAATGCCGTACGTCAATTTTTCTGCGCCTTCCCACGGGAAATAACGCGCCTTATGTCCGCCCGTCGCTATCAGTACAGCATCACTGCCTTCGCAAATCTCTCGGAATTTTTCTGCGTCTACTTTGCAATTCGTCACGAACTTAACGCCGATTTTCTCAATGCGTTTCAATTCGGCTTGTAAAATTTCCTGTGGCATACGTGAATGCGGAATTACCTGCGCAAGTTTACCGCCGATTTGATTTGCATCGTCGTAAACAGTGACACTATGCCCGAGCCGCGCAAGTTGCCACGCCGCCGATAATCCTGCCACACCGCCGCCGATTATCCCGACTTGTTTGCCCGTTAACTCTTTGGGCGGCTCAACTTCAATGTAAGTCGATTGCAGACCCAATTCGCCGATTTTTATTGCCTCGTCAATCGTCGCACGCGTACAGCCTTCCATACAGGGATTCGGGCACAACGTACCGCATACCGAACCGGGGAACGGCGTATATTTCAAGACTAGTTTTAAAGCCTCGTCGATTTTGCCCTGCCTGATTAAACCTAAACGCTGTTGTGTGGGAATACCCGTCGGGCAGAAAAATTGACACGGCGCGGCATACTTTGCATTTTCCCAACTCGGTACGCGCAGACGATATAAACCACGGTTAACCGTATTCAATACGACAAAATCATCTTCGGCTACATCGCTGAAAATGCCGCCCTGTACCCAATCATTTTTTCTGAACGCTGCCAAATCAGGCAAGACTTTCGGTTTTTTCTCCTCAAACGTCAACGGACGAAGTTTTTTCCATTCATGCCAGTCGGAAAGTTCCGCGATTAATTCGGAGCGCTCCACGGCGTTAAGAAAATTATTCATGCCGCCCTTGAGGAAATTGATATCGGATTCATCCAAGTCAAGGCACAAAATATCTTCGGGATAATCGGAAATATTACCGCGAACGTAGACAATACCGCCGACCATGCCGACACAAGCGCGTTCGCCCAAGACCGAGGAAAATTCTTCGGAATCGACGCCGCACACCACCGCACGACCGCCACCCATAAATTCAAACGAAAAACTTCCGACGTTCTTCAATACCCATAATTCGGGCTCTTCGTAAAGCGGATCATGTTTCATAAGCGAACCCGTGCGAGTACCTGCGCGACCACCTATATAAATTTTGCCGCCCGACGAACAATGTCCTGCGGTATCGCCCGCATCGCCCTTGACTGTGATAATGCCGCCGGAATTGAGCCAACCGACATCCGCCGAAGTGGAGCCCTCGACAATAATTTCGGTATTGGGCAGACACATCGAGCCGACACGCTGACCGGCATTTGTTACGTGAAATTTTAAGGTCTTGCCTTCGGGGTGCCATAGAGGCCCACCGATATCGTGTTGACCCGAAGCCGCTATGTCAAAATCCGTTTCGCCCGATTTCACTGCCGATTCTATTTCGTACAGTAAATCTTGCGTTGACATGCGTTCGTTGTTTTTTATCGTGCTGATTTTTAACATGTGTAAATCCTCCAATGCTAAGGAGTTATCTTTTGTTAACCGAACGAAAGGAGAACCCTCAGCAGACGTATTGAATGCCCAATTTATCCGCGATAGCTTTATCCGTCGAAACTAAGGCATCACTGCGCCCGACCGGTAATGAACTGTTTCCTATAGGAGCCATCAATTTACGTAACTCCGCATCGAAGGCAAGCACATAGTCAACAATTTTTTGCGCACCCCTATCGACATCAAGACGTTTAACCAATCTGGGATTCTGTGTGCAAATTCCCGTCGGGCATTTACCCGTATTGCATGCATTACAACGTCCCTGCTCATTACCTACACAGCCCAACAGTTGAATTAAAATCTTTCCGACAAAAACGCCGTTGGCACCCAAACAAATCATCTTGAAAGCATCCGCCGCCGCGTTGCCCGTCATTCCGATTCCGCCGCCGCCGTACAAAGGAATTTGTCCCTGCGCACCTTGATCCACTGCCGCGTTATAGCAATCGCGAATTTTCGATACGACGGGATGTCCTGTATGGTCTAAAGAAATTTCGTTGGCGGCACCCGTACCGCCCTGTATACCGTCGATAAAAAATCCGCCGCATATTTTATAAGGATCTCTCAACAGATTGTTATAAACCGAAACCGATGTTGAAGATGCCGCGCATTTAATCGCAACAGGTACACGGAAGCCAAATGCCGCATTCAAAGACAAATGCATTTTCTGAACAGATTCCTCGATAGAGTAAAGTCCTTGATGATTCGGAGGCGATGATAATGTAGCCTTTGGTACGCCGCGAATTGCCTGTACGTGCGGCGCAACTTTTTCCGCCTGTAACAAACCGCCGTCGCCGGGTTTCGCGCCCTGACCGATTTTTATCAATACTCCTGCAGGATCTACTTTCATTCGCGGCATTGCCTTTATGATTCGATTCCAGCCGAAATGTCCCGACGCAATTTGTATTATGAAATACTTCAGATATTCCGATTCCATTAATTTGACCGGCATACCGCCCTCGCCCGAACTCATTCGCACGGGTAATCCACAACGCTCATTGAGATAAGCCGCCGCCATTGCTACCGCTTCCCATGCTCTCGTTGATAACGCGCCGATTGACATATCGGAGAAAATCAACGGATAAATCCAACGAACGGGCGGAGTTTTTTTCGTCATGACAAGTTTTCCGTCCTCAATTTGCAAGGGCAATTCTTTCGGCGAAAGGACACGCCCGAGCGGTGAACGTATATCAAATGTATGTCTCTGCGAATCAAGTGACGGGTCTGTCATTTGCGAAATTCGACCGACGATAATTTTATCTAAAGTCCTCTGCGCATTTAAATTTGTTCTGCCGCCGCGCTTAACGGGACCGGCATCACGCGCCAAAAGATTTTTACGACTATCGGGATTGCGTACGACACGAATTGCACCGTTTGGGCAAATACGTTCGCACATTCCGCAACCGCGACAAGCATTATTGATATCCGCAACCTGTTTGATGACGGGAATTGCTTTTTGACTGTGTACGGGTTCGGGCTGATTGGCATCCGATGTCGTAATTGATTTGCGTTGAACAGCGACTTTAATTGCCTTGAAAGTGCAAGACGCTACGCAATTGCCGCACATGGTGCAACGTTCGGGATAATATTCGATTCGCCACGGTAAATCATTGACCGCTAAATCTTGAACTTTTATTGCTTCCATCTTATCACCTTCAAATCATTGTTAATGACAACTACTTCGCGTTCGTTCGGATAAATATCGTTTTCGATATTGCGGTCTGGGAGAATTTCGTTAATGCCGCAAACTTCGGAGGAAATTGCTATCGTAGTATCATCGCCGCCAACCACTACGGGACGAAGTTTTTTTGAATCGCAACAAGTCATCATACGTCCGTCGGGTAACCCGGCTATTATCGTGTTGGGGCCGTTGATTTCAAGATGTGCCAGCGATTGACGAATCGACAACAAAATATCTCTGTCTTCACGTTTGGCAATCTCTGCGAACGGTAACGGCGTGATAACGTGTTTGTAGTAAGGTATTGACCATTTCAATTCGTGCAGGACGTAATGCAACGTATACAGGAAATTTTGCGAATCAGATTCAAAACCGATATAGCCGCGATGTAAATTTTTCTGGAACTCTTTGTTTTTCGTGTAGAAAGTATTTTCGCCGTTTGCGCATAACGTGTAGCCCTGCAAGAAGAACGGATGAGCAGCATAGCGAACGATTTTGTAATTCGTATTCTGTCGGCACTGCACGATAATATTTTTCGCCTCAAGTACGCCGCTGTCGTCCCAAAGTCTGAAGTAAGTTGCGATATCTCTCGGATCCCCTATCTCCTTCAAAGTCAAGACATCAGGCCAGAAAGAGTAGACGTAACCTTGATTTGATTCGGTTAAAATTTTCCGAAGAGCAAGACGAGTATCCAATAATAATGCTTCGCGACTTTCTTGGTCGGAAATGTATTCGGGATAATCGTAATTCCTGAAAATGTAATACGGCATTGTCTGTATATCTAAATTCTTCTGCTTATTGGGTACGGGTAACCATTCCGCCATTTTGATAAAATTTTTTGCCGACATGTAATCTTCGACGAGCCGCGCCCCTTGTTTCGTACATGCCATCGAAAGTAACGGTTTATCTTTGTACAGCCCGAACACGCCCGATAAGTCTTGCATTACCATGGCGAACCCGGAATTGTCGTGACCTTCCTGTTGCGGCAACATCAAGCGCAACGCCGCAGACGGATAAACGGGCTTTTTACTTTTTATTGCTCCTATTCTGCACATTTTGAACACTCCCAAATAAAATGGGGCAGGACGTTTGTGATATCACTACCCCGTTGTCAACGCGGACGCGCCTTTATTTTATCCGCGCGGCGTCAATCAAATTAATTTCAATCGATTAATCAGAACATATTTTTTGCGTATTCGCTGTAGAGTACTTTGAGTTCTTCCACTTTATCGTACATCTCGACTTGCAATTTGGAGGCCGTCGAATAATCACCGTCGTTGAGTGCATTTGTTAAACGAGTGAACAAAGATTTTTTATCAATGGAATCTTTGGCGAGGAATTCGCGCGCCTCTTTGATTTTGTTCCAATTGTAAGAGTCTTGATCCGTACGGAAGTCCGTTTCGATTCTGTGCGCCTTGCGGACGATATCACGCATCTCCGGTAAGATACGGGAAATTAATTCGGTCTTCCAACGAAGCAATGCGCCGTCTTTGAACGATTTCAAAATCTGCGGACGAAGTGCGCCGCCTGCCGTGATAACTCTTACCTTGGCAGGATATTTTTCAAAAGCCGCCATATTTTCCCAAACGGTTGCGGGCGGAGCTCCGAAGAGGCTGTCACGTTCCTGCGCAGTGAAATCTTCAAAGACATCTTCTTCACTGCGGTAAGCGCGATTTTTCTCGAGATAGAAACCGTCTTGACCTGCCTTTTTGCTCAGCTCCGTTAACAAATCCACGGCGGAATAATCTATCGTTGACTTGATGCCGTCGAGAATTGCCGAATAAGCCGCGGCGAGTACCAGATAAGTATTTGTGTAGGGATTGCAAGCGCGAAGTTCAAAACGTGTCGCCATGGGATTTTTCAAGTCGCGAATCAAACCGGCAAGAATAGTTCTGTTACGGCTGGGGATTTTCGGCGTATGTCCGAGCGAAGTAACGATACAGACAGGAGCTTCAAAACCCGGCTTTAATCTGTTGAGCGAATCATTAGTCGCGCTTACGAACGGATTGATAACCTCGTAATTTTTGAGCAAGCCCATTATCGAGCCGTAGCCGACCGCGTTCATGAAATCGGCATAAGGATCTTTAGCCGCAAACAGATTATGCATTTTACCGTCGGAAGTTATCGCGGCAAGACCGATATGAGTATGTTCGCCATTACCGGCAAGCCCTATCATCGGTTTCGCTTTGAAACTTACTTCGAGACCTTCGGCTCTGAAAATTTCTTTGACGATTGCGCGGACAAACATTTCATTATCGGCTGCCTGTACCGCGTCGGCAAATTTCCAATCTATTTCAAGCTGTTCGCATACGTGAGTAAGATGTCCCGATTCGTTAATCTGCGCCTTGAGTCCGCCAACTTCTTTATGTCCCATCTCGACATTCAAATCGTACTTGTCTAACTCGACAACACATTTTTCCAAAGCGCAACGAACTGCGCCGTGTGTACGTTCCCAATATTGTTCCTGCATGACTTGCGACGCGCTCATCTCTTCTATCGCGGCTTCTTCCAACGGAGTTTTTACCCAGAACTCCAATTCAGTCGCCGAAGTGAAACAAATATCGCTGATGTCGCCGCCGCTGACTTCCAAGCCGTCAATATTCGGATGACCATGGAACAAGTCGAGCAGTTCACGCTTGACGAAGGATAAAGTATCGGTGAGTACCGCACGAGAGTCGACGCGTTTACCCTCATGAATCAAGAAACTGGGTATGCGCAATGTCCCGACGGGTTTATTGTTATTTTCGTCGTAGTACTCGAAATTGTAGTCGACGAACCAATTAACGGATGAATCGATAGGCATATCGACTTTCGCGTTATTGAGGGTAGCGATACCGGGCAGAACGACACTGGATCCGTCGGTTTGCACTGCGGTACCGGCATAAAATTCGTCGATATCTTTCAGGAAGACACGCACGGGAATTTTTTCATCGGTGTCGTTTCCTGCCAAGTCAATACCTACCAACGACACGAATTTTATTTCGGGGTGTTCGCGTAACTGTTTGATAATTTCTTCTTTCGGAGTGTTCGCCTTGATTGTGTACAGTAAATCTCTCATGTCAGTTATCCTCCTGATTTTTGAATTAACTAATTTCGCCGGGTATATCCATGATTGCTTCTGCGCCGCGTTGTCCCGTGCGAATCCTCACGGCGTCCGCCAATTCGTAGACGAAAATTTTTCCGTCGCCGAATTGTCCCGTACGCAAAACTTTCTGCGCAGTTTCCAAAACTTTTTCAACTGGAACTTCACACACAACAGTTTCCAATTTGATTTTCGGAACCAGATTAACTTCGTATTCGCGACCGCGATAAACTTCACGATGACCGCGCTGTAATCCGCAACCGTAAACTTGACTGACAGTCACGCCGCGCACGCCGATTTTATTCAATGCGTCTTTTAACTCTTCCAACTTTGACGGGCGTGTAATGATATCAATCTTCGTAATTTTGTTCGCCATATAATCACCGCCTTAATCGTGAGAACTTTGAATTGTCGGGAAAAGTTCGGCATTGTTAAATTCTGCAGTACCTCCGAAACTGGGAGCACCTGCGAATAATCCGGCATTGTAACCGCGTTCGCCGTGTTCGCCCAAATCCAAGCCGGTAATTTCTTCGTCGGCATCCGTACGCAGTGAAGAAATTGCGTTGACGATTTTGTAGAGTACAGTAGAGCCGACGACCGCGAAGACGATAGCGACGACGATTGATATCAACTGTGCGATAAACAAATTTGTTTCGCCGTAAAATAAACCGTTTGCGCCTGCGGGATTAACCGAAGTGGTAGCCCAAAGTCCGGTAGCAATCGCGCCCCAAATTCCGCCGATACCGTGTACGCCAAACGCGTCTAGAGAATCATCGTAACCGAATTTTTCTTTAATGATAGCGACCGCCGTGTAACAGATACCGCCGCCGATTAAGCCGATAAAAACGCTGGGCAATATGGTTACATAACCTGCGGCAGGAGTAATAGCTACAAGACCTGCAACCGCACCGGATACCGCGCCCAAAATCGTAGGTTTACCGCTGCGCATCCATTCGGGGAGAACCCAGCCGAGAAGACCGGCAGCCGCCGCCGTTTGAGTCACGACGAAAGCATTAGCCGCCAATTCGTTTGCGCCGAGAGCACTGCCGGCATTGAATCCGAACCAACCGAACCAAAGACCTGCCGCGCCGAGTACCGTCATCGGGATATTGTGGGGGATAATTGCGGATTTACCGTAGCCGTGTCGTTTGCCGAGAAGTATGCAGATTGTCAAACCGCTGACACCGCTCAAGATGTGGATAACCAGACCGCCCGCGAAATCCAATGCGCCGAGTTGTGCGAGGAAACCGCCGCCCCATACCCAATGAGCCATAGGATTGTAAATGAATATCGCCCAAAGTAACATTAACAGTGCGAATCCTTTAAACTTCATGCGTTCGGCAAATGCGCCCGTTATCAATGCCGGAGTCAATGCCGCAAACATACATTGGAAAGCTACAAAAGCAAGTTCGGGAATCGTGCCGCCGTCTATTATGTTATAGCCGACTCCGATTAATCCGATTTTCGATAAGTCACCGATTAGTCCGTTTATATCCGCGCCGAATGTCATCGTGTAACCGATTAGAATAAATTCGACCGATACCATGCCCAAAATAAACATTGACTGCATTATAGTTGTTAATACATTTTTGCTCCTAACCATACCGCCGTAAAACAAAGCAACTGCCGGCGTCATCATGAAGACCATAGCTGCACTGATAAGCACCCATGCCGTATCTCCGTTGTTCATAGTTATCACATCCTTGAAACTTAATTTAAAGTGGTTATCACTTGATGTGGCGATTATAGCATAACGTTTTTGCATGTAAACCCCTTACACTATTGTATTCAAGTATACATCAATATTCTGTAAAATATCGCGCCGTTATAACACCCCTCGACATTTTGTATTTTTCGATATAGATTAAAGGTTCGTGGAGTGACTAAAAATAAAAAAGCCGTACCCAAAATTTTTGAGTACGGTTATTTACTTCCGTGGTTAAATTATTTATTACATGAGTGTATTGATTGCCGTGATGGTTTGTTCTGCCTGTGTCGGTGCTCTGTCGGGAAGGTTTGACATCCTTTGTTTTGCCAGCTCCAACAATTTCCGTGCCTTTGCTACTTCGGCTTCATCGCACATATTCCGTTTCAAACCGTCTTGAACCTGTTGCAAATCCTGTTCGAGCAGTGCAATTACCGCTTGCATATCGCCCTTCGTTGCCGCGGCAGAAATTTGACGCTTACGCTTTTCTTCGTTAATCGACACAGTGCTTTTCGTTGATTGCGTTGTCACTTCGCCGTTTTCGTCGATTGTAACTTTCATGCCTTGAAATCCTACTTCATCTTTACGCGCGGCATAACTTTTTTCGGCAGCATTCAGAATCTCGAAAAGCCTGTTCATGCTGTCGACGTCCGTCAAACAATCTTCCATAAATGTTTTTGAAATATTTGTCATGCCACCCTTGACGATATCATAATTTGCGAAGAGATATTTTGACAAATCGTTTGTATCCGAGAAAGAAAATTTTTGACTGTCGCTTTGATAAATATCAGCCGAAAGATTATCCGCTGTTTCGTCTTCGATAACGGTTGATTGTTCGTGCAATTGTTTTGCCTGTGCGGAAATTTCGGCCGTGTCGTCTGCTTTGATTGATTTCCCATCTTTGGTAGTACGCTCGTGGAGTTTTCTTGTTGTCGGCTGTCGCAGATTGTAATCCATCTGCTCGCGCGTCATATTCTCCGTAATCCGCATAATAATTCCTCCTTGAATATCACACAGAATTTTTTCCGCTCGAATATCATACGAATATATTATCATACCGGCAAACCTTTTGAAATAAAAAGCCGTACCCAAAATCTTTGAGTACGGTGATTTGTTTTTATCGGGAAAATTTTATTTGACGACGGGTGTATCTTCTTTGGTCAAGGAAATTTTTTCTTCCGAAGGTAAATCCAACGGGTCGGCAAAAATTTTTTCAAAAGCCTCGTCCGCCGTTTCCACGGGGAAAATTTCAAGCCCGAGATGTCCGCGCTCGATATCTTTGGAATTTTCTTTCGGGATAACCAAAGTAGTTATACCTGCCTGTTTTGCGCCGTAAGCTTTTTCAAAAACTCCGCCGACAGGTCTTACACGTCCTTGCAAAGAAATTTCGCCCGTGACAGCAACATTTTGCCGAATGCGTTTGCCCGTGACCGCGCTTATCAGTGCCGACAAAATCGCCGTGCCTGCGCTGGGGCCGTCTATATTGCCGCCGCCTATTACGTTTATGTGGACGTCGAAATCGTGAATATCTTTGCCCGTGACGCGTCGCAAAACACTTGCCGCATTGAATACGGAATCTTTCGCCATAGATCCGGCAGTCTCGTTAAATCGAATCGTGCCCTTGCCTTTTTCCGCAGGAAATACTACCGCTTCAATTTCGATAACCGAACCGAGATAACCGCTGACGCCCAAGCCGAAGATGTGACCGACAACGGGCTTATCCGAGGCTTTACGCGTGACGTACTGATAAAGTCGGCTGACCTGCGCAACTTCGTAAACATCACGCTTTTCGATTTTAATCAAGCCTTCCTTATCATCACTGCGGTCTATCGCCAAACTGTAAGCATCCGCCAAAATATTTATCGCCTTACGTCCCTCGATTGTGTATTCGCTTATTACTTCGGGCAAACCGTTTTCAAGCTCCACATTTAATTTAGTCGCCGCATTTTTTACTATGTCGACAATCTGCGCAGGTGTCAGAGGTTCAAAATAAATTTCCGCGCAACGAGAACGCAAAGCCGGATTGAGTGCGGAAGCCTCGCGCGTAGTCGCTCCTATCAAAACGAAATCGGCAGGCGCACCCTTATCGAATAACATCTTGACGTAGGGCGGAATATGTTCATCCATCGGGTCGTAATAACTTGACTCGAAATGGACGCGTTTATCTTCCAAAACCTTGAGCAATTTATTTTGTAACATGATATCCATTTCGCCAATCTCGTCGATAAACAAAATTCCGCCGTGAGCATCCGTGACAAGTCCCGGTTTCGGCTCGGGTATACCGCTATCTGCAAGTTGACGTTGTGCGCCTTGATAAATCGGGTCGTGTACGGAACCGATTAGCGGATTGGTGACATCGCGCGGATCCCAACGTAAAGTAGTGCCGTCGGTCTCGACGAAGGGAGCATCTTCGGCAAATGGACTTAACGGCGTACCGCGAACCGCCTCCAAAACCAATCGCGCCGCCGTGGTTTTGCCTACACCGGGAGGACCGTACAATATCAGATGTTGCGGATAGGGCGACGAAAGTTTTGACCGTAACGATTTTATCGCGCGTTCCTGCCCTACAATTTCTTCAAGCGATTGCGGCCGCAAAAGTTCCATGACCGATTGTGTCAAATGTACTTCTTCCAATTCTTGTAACTCTTCGCGTTTTTTCTGGTCGTGCGCCGATTCTGTCGTCGTTTCCTCGCGCAGAATTTGCATCCGCATATCTTTTACATACTCTTGATGATCTTTCTCCAACTTTTCGGAAATCTTGCGCTCTATTTTGTCCTCAACTTGTCTGCGTGCCATGATATCGGCGATTAATTCCGATAACGCGACAATCTGCGCTTGCAATTCCGAACGAGGCGGCGGCGGTGACAAAGTCGGATTCTCTTCCAAAATTCTGCGCAACGCCAAAATCCTTTCGGCGGGATCCGACGAACGCATATATCTGAGCGCGTCCATTTTCCCCGCCTGCAAGACTAATCTGTCGGAGCCCATGACGTCGACAAGAATAGCATACAGCGCAGATATTTCGCGTTCCAAATCGCTTTCTTGATGTGATTGATGCTGATTGTCTTTGCCGCCTATGGAACTAAAAAATTTTTTTAACACGTAGTAAATTGATATCCTTTCTTTGACTTAATGACAAGAACAAATCAACCTTCGACGACGTTGACTTTAATTTTTGTCGTGACTTCGGTATGAAGTTTGATGACGGCGTCGAAAGTACCCAAACCGGTTACATCGCCCTGAATCGTGATTTTGCGTTTATCTACGTTGAGCGAGTGATTTTGTTTCAAAGCTTTGGCGACATCGGAGCCACTAACCGAGCCGAAAAGTTTACCGTCTTTGCCGAGTTTAACGGGAATTGTCACGGTAATTTTTTCAAGTTGGGCACCGAGTAATTTAGCCTCGTCAGCCTCTTGTTGAAGTTTACGCGCTTTGTTTTCGGCATTTACTTTGGCTACGTTAAGATTTGCGGCATTAGCCTCGACTGCCAATTTGCGCGGCAAAAGATAGTTGCGTCCGTAACCGTCGGAAACCTCGACGATTGCGCCCTTTGTTCCCAATTTCTTTACGTCCTCTTGTAAAATAACTTTCATGTTAATATCCTCCTGTATCGCGGAAAAATAATTTTAGCTGTTGAGTAAAATTCTTCGTCAACAAATCATACTGCTCATACGAACGACAGAAAACTTTGCGTCCGTGATTCCGTACTTTATCATATCCGCAAGCAATATTCAATGTTTGGGCTGTAAGTGACCGCCGAACGAAATTTGTTGTAAATAAAAGACAGGTCGATTATAATTCGCGTTGACTAAATGGCAGGAGGAAAATTTTGTGGATAAAATTCGTGCGTTGCTCACTCGCGGCGGTTGGTCGATAACTTTCGTGTGCATGGCTATCGGGTTCATGGTGGCGATTCAATTCAAGCAAGTCCATAACGTCAAGGATACCTTACCTGCGCAGCGTGTGGAAGAATTATCGGGGCGGTTGATTCAAGTTGAGGAAGAACGCGACGAATTATCAAAGCAGGTAGAAATTTTGAATAACGAGTTGAGTACATCGACGAACGACGAATTTATATCCGAACTGAAATTTCAAGCAGGTACGTTGGCAGTTGAGGGCGAAGGAATAATTTTGAAGATGGACGACAGTACACGTGCGGCGAAGTCCGG
The DNA here is from genome assembly GCA_024698045.1 of Selenomonadaceae bacterium. Taxonomy (GTDB): domain Bacteria; phylum Bacillota; class Negativicutes; order Selenomonadales; family Selenomonadaceae; genus Quinella. Next base: position 18,430 of record JAILRS010000032.1, on the reverse strand, counting down.
CGAAAATCCCAACTTGTATTTGATTCACGACGACGATATTTTGCGAGTCATTAACGAATTGCGTGCCGCCGGAGCCGAAGCGATTTCGATAAACGGACAAAGACTTATAGCTACAAGTGAAATTCGTTGTGCGGGGCCGACTCTTTCGGTAAACAATGTGCGCAGTGCCGCGCCGTATGAAATTCGCGCAATCGGCGAAAAAAAATCTCTGGAAAATTCCATAAAGATGCGCGGCGGTGTCGTCGATTCGCTCAAAGTTTGGGGCATACAACTTGAAGTCACGACGGGCGACAAGATTTACATTCCGCCGTACAAGGGTACAACAAAGCGCGTTTATTCCCATGCGGTAGAAGAACAGTGAGGATTTCCAATGACGAAAGTTTTAATCGGTTTGAGTTTGGGCGTATTGCTCGGTTATCTTTATCCCGTCACGATAAATCTTGTCTATCCGAAATTAATCTCGGTGGTCTTACTCGTCGCGCTTGATTCGGTTTTCGGCGGCTTGTGCGCTCAAGTAAATAAAAATTTCAGCGATACGATTTTTATAACGGGTTTCGCAACAAATGCACTGTTCGCCGCGTTCCTCGTATTCTTGGGCGATAGCCTTGATATTGATTTGTATTATGTTGCACTGCTAGTTTTCGGTTTCAGGATTTTTAAGAACTTAGCCGGATTGCGCAAACACTTCATGAAAAATTTGTGACATAGGGCTTTTATAATGAAAATTTTTATAGTACAATGACGGCGAACGTTTTTGTATCCGTCAAAAATTTTTCGGAAAGGTAGAAAATCCGAAGGCAATACGACAAAACTTGACAGTAAAATCTTGTTAAGGTAAAAATCTAAGGTGAACTTTTTAATTTTAAATCAAGCCAAAACCAAAAGGCAGCGGCTTCATGCAATGATATCCCATAAAATCTTGCAGAAAGCTCAATTAAGGAGGTGAAGTCCGTTACCGATAAAAAATTCTTTGGGATTTATATATCTGTCAAACCTGTCAAAAATTTTTCGGTAACGGAGTGATATTGTGTTTGAACTGGATGACAATACTTTAGATCAGTTCGCGAAAATCAAAGTAATCGGAGTCGGCGGCGGCGGTAACAATGCCGTCAATCGAATGATTTCTCTTGGGTTGGAAGGTGTGGAATTTATTTCCATAAATACCGATGCGCAAGCACTTCTTACGGCGCAAGCACCCAGACGCATGCAAATCGGCGAAAAACTTACTCGCGGTTTGGGTGCGGGTGCACGACCCGAAGTAGGTCAGAAAGCCGCAATGGAAAATCGCGACGATATTTTAAATGCATTGCGCGGATCTGATATGGTTTTCATAACGGCAGGCATGGGCGGCGGTACCGGTACGGGTGCGGCTCCCGTAGTAGCGGCTTGTGCTCGTGAAGTCGGTGCCTTGACTGTTGCCGTCGTTACTCGTCCTTTCAGTTTCGAAGGACCGCGCCGCAAAAAAAATGCCGATATAGGTATCGAAAACTTAAAGAGAAACGTCGATACGATTATAACCATACCCAATGATAAATTGTTGCAGGTTATAAATAAAAAAACCACAATGACTGAGGCATTTTTGATGGCTGACGATGTTTTGCGTCAAGGTGTCAAAGGTATTTCGGATCTTATCGCGGTGCCCGGTCTCGTCAATTTGGATTTCGCCGATGTCAAAGCAATCATGAGCAATTCGGGTGCGGCACTCATGGGTATAGGCGAGGCGGAAGGCGAAAATGCTACCGTCAACGCAGTCAAGGCGGCAATCAATTCTCCTTTGTTGGAAATAGATTTGCGCGGTGCTCGCGGTATTCTGCTTAACATTATGGGCGCGACGGATGCCTTGCCGATGTTTGAAGTCAATGAAGCCTCAACAGCGGTACAGGAAGTGGCGCACCCCGAGGCTGAAATTATTTGGGGCGTGAGTGTTGACGAAACTTTGGGCGATAAAGTAACCGTAACCGTTATTGCCACGCATTTTGACGACGAAGAGGAAGAAACTTTTATCGAACCGCAACCGCTGGCACCTCGTCAAGGTTTTCAACCGTACGGCAATCCGAATCCTCCGCAGCGTCAATCAAGCTTCGGCAATTTTACTTCCTCATTCAACAACGCTAACAACAGTTATCAAAACACTCAACAAAGTAATTATCAAAGCAGTCAACAAAACGCTTATCAAAACAATCAACAGAACAATCAGCAGAACAATCAGTCAAGTAACGCCAAAAAGGAAAGCAATGACGTTGAGATAAATATTCCAAGTTGGATGCGCTGAAAAATTTCCGTTACGTTTGACCGAAAAAAATAACTCCTGTCGAAAGACAGGAGCTTTTTTATTTACTCTGCGTCGTGCCGAATGGTAACGATTTTTCATTCAAGTAAATTTGTCATGCGTTCTATCGGTACACTCAAATCCATGTGTCCCGACAGCGTTTCGATTTCTTTACCGTCGACAAGAAATTTAACGCGTTGAACTTCGGGGAAATCGGTTAATGTATCAACGATAGAGCCGATTAAAAATTCTTCACCGGTGGAGCCGCCGACAAAACCCTTGGCGATACTGCCGTCTAAATCAACGGTTGCAGTGCCGTCAGATACCTTGAGGCTGTGAATAATCGCGTTACTCGGGACAATTCTCGTCAAATTTTCTTCCGTAGGATCTTGGCGCAGAATATCCAAAGCGGCAAGGTATTTATCGGTGTTTTCCTTAATGGTTATCTTGCGATCCACCGCGATAAGCCTCAGACCCGAATCATCGGGGTAATAAACTTTTACATTCAAAGATTTATTCTCTTGTACTTCGGCCTTCACTTGCGGCTCAACTTTTGGAGGTTTTGCGCTGTTTTCGTCGGCTGCGGATTTGGGCGAATCTGGTTTGGCGTCGGGTAATGACACAGGTTTCGTCGAAGATGTTTCCGGTTTCGGCGTATTTTGATTTTCGGCAGGAGGTTTATCACAGCCCGCAGTAAGGATAAGCATTGCGAGCATTATCGTAGTTAAAAATTTATTCACGATTAATCAAATCCTCCCTGATTGAAATAACGATTTACGGCTCTTGCTATTGCCTGTGCCAATTTATCTTGATAGTCATTCGACGACAATAATTGTTCTTCGCGGTAATTTGTGATAAACCCGAGTTCTATTAAGGAAGACGGACATTTAGAATGTGTCATCACGTAGAAGCGAGCAGGTTTGACGCCGCGATTTTTTATTTCGCCTATTTGGTCAAGTTCCTCGTTGAGTACCTGCGCAAGTTTTGCACCTTGTACGGCACCCGGCGCGTAATAAGTTTCCATACCGTTTGCGCGACTGTTTGCGAAGGCGTTGCAGTGTACGCTGATGAATATATCGGTATTGGGCGGTGTCTTGTCTACACGCGCTTGCAATTCAACTCCGTCGGATACACCCGGCGCGGCTACATCGGTATCGGTTTCGTGTGTCATTATAACATTATATCCTGCGGCAACCAATAAATCTCTTGCCTTGAGTGAAACGTCGAGCGAAACGGTTTTTTCTTTCGTACCGTTGGGACCGATTGCGCCGGCATCGGAACCGCCGTGCCCCGGATCGATTACAACCACTTTACCATCGCCGTTATAAGTGTAATTATCTTGCGTGTTATTTTTCTTCAGATTGATGAACAGATACTTTGAATTTTTATCCGATTGACTTGTCGGATCTACACTCACATCAACATCGGTGTCGTTTACAAGAGAATGTAAATAAATTTTAACATTGGTACGACTGTCTTTGGTACCGTTGACGAAAATTTTGTCGATATACTCACGGGCATTTGGTTTTATCTGCGCACCTGCTATGCGACTTATTCGCCCCGGGGAAGCGTTATCCAATTCTACACTCAATATCCCCGATTTCAATTCGGTTGCGACGGAACCCGAATTAATCATCTCGCCGCGATAGGCGATTTTTATCTGTAGTGTTTCGTCGTCCAAATTAGAGGCATCTATACCCATAAGTTCGGCAGATTTCGCCAGAGCCGTACTTGAAATTACAAACGTTAAAGCTAACAAAAGGGTAAAACATGTCAGAAATTTTTTCAGCAAATTAACTCCTCATTCCTGATTACCGTTAAGGTTATCGATGTCTTCATCGCTCAAGTCCTCCTTGCGCGAAATTGTTATCGTATAATATTCGCCCTCTTCGACGGGTTCGGGCAAAAGTATTGTCGGCAAAATGACTTTGATATATTCATCTTCGTCGTCTTCATCTTCAATCAGAAAGACAGCTTTTGCGGTGCCGTCCTCCAGTTCTTCGATTCGGTCAAGATATGCGTTTATTTCTTTTTCTGAGGTTTCTCTTGGCTCATCCATTTATCTAACCAATCCTCCTTTTTATCACAATCAACCGAAAAGTTTTTCCCGTCGCTCGTAACGACTATGGTACCGTTCCAGCGCGTGCAGAGAATTTTCTTTTTATCCACACCTTGTTCGATAAAATTGTTGAGCGGTTCAAAGTGCGGATGTCCGTAGGTATTATGTCCTTCCTCTTCTTGTCCGGCACTGATTAAAACGTATTTGGGATTCACTGCCTCAATAAATTCTTTGGACGAAGAAGAATAGGAACCGTGATGACCTGCTTTTAATACGTTGCACTGTAATTCATCGGGTTTGGTTTCGCTCAAAATTTCTTTCTCTGTCTTTTTTTCGGCATCACCTGTGAACATCATGGAAAAGTTTTTATAGTTAAGTATGCCGACTATGGATTCGTTATTCGGGTCGGATTTTTTTCCGCCGCCGTTTACCGTCTCTATAGTTTCGGCAGTAGGGGAAAAGACTTTAAAGGTAACTCCGTTACCAAAATCCAATTTGTCACCTGCCTTGAGTGTGTGATAAGGAATTTTCTTTTTTTCGATTGCCTTTACGTAACCCGTGTAAAGAGAGCTTTTCGATTTTATACCGTTATCGTAAACTTCCGCAACGGAAATATTTTTCAAATAGGGATACTCACCGAGAATTTTGCCTGTCGGATTGATAATTTGTTTCGCACTGCCGATATGGTCGGCGTGAGGATGTGTCAAGATTAACTTATCTATTCTAGTTACGGAAGATTTTTCCAATTCGCTGACCAACAAAGCGCGTTCGTCGGTATCGGAAGTATCGATTAAAATTGTCTGTGCGCCCGTCTGTACCAAAATCGCATCGCCCTGCCCGACATTGAGCATTGAGATTTTCAAATCTCCCTTGACGTTGTTGCTTGCGCTGTCGTTCGTGCTTTGGTTGCTATCCTGCGGCTCGGTTGTTCCTCCGCAACCGCTAAGCATAAATGTCATCAAAATCAGTATTGTCATTAAAAACCTTTTCATCAGGGGACGCAGACAAATCGTCGCGCCTGTTCACCGCCTTTCTTCCAATCGTTTTATTTCTTTTCGTTGTTGTAGACGATATAGAGCCGAATTAATTTGGTAATCGCCCAGAACGTAAAAGAGCCCATATAAATTTTATCCATGGTATTGAGATTGTCGTAATCGAAACTTTTGAACAGCAGAAGAGCCGCTATCAAAATCAGTATATCAAACTTGTCAAATGCCTTCTTCAAAATCTCCAGCAAAAATTTCGCCTCCTTCCTGTTTTGCAGGATTATAGCACGAATCTTATAAAGCACAAAAAGATTTTTAAAAAAAAGATGAAAAAAAAAGCCGCCCAAGGTAATTGAGCGGCCGAATTATAGAGGAGTTTTAACAGTTAGTAGTTAATCAAAATCAGGCATCCTTGTTTGTTCGCGACAACTTCCTGTCGTCGAGTGTTTTTGTTCCTTTGTGCCTCTTATACGATGCGTAAATGATTTTGTTACAGCTCCCGAAAAAATTTTTCACGACGCAAGCAATCGCAAAATAAAATTCCCCCAATCGAAGACGTTGAGGGAAATTTTTTATAAGCCGATAAAATTTTTTACCGTTCGGAAATCCAAAGTCTTGCGGCTTTTATTTGCGCGTCGACCTGTTGCGGTGAAGTGCCGCCCAAAGAATTGCGAGCAGCTACACAAGTTTCGGGAGTAATTGCGTCGAAAATATCAGCCTCAAACAGCGGCGAAAAACTTTTGTATTCGTCAAGTGATAAATCTTTCAAGTAGATACCGCGTTCGATACAGTGATGAACCAATTTACCGGAAACCGCGTGTGCTTGTCTGAACGGCAGATTTTTTTTGACGAGATAATCAGCCAAATCGGTTGCGTTACTGAAATCTTCTTCAACCGCGCGGCGCATATTATCGCGACGGACTTTCATACCGGCAACAATCTGCGCAAAGACCGCCAAAGAAAATTTCACGGTATCCAGCGCGTCAAATACGCCCTCTTTATCTTCCTGCAAGTCTTTGTTGTAGGCAAGAGGTAACGCCTTAACGGTAGTGAGCAATGCCATCAAATGACCGATGACACGCCCCGATTTTCCGCGCACGAGTTCGGGGACATCGGGATTTTTTTTCTGCGGCATCATTGATGAACCTGTACAATGCGCGTCGTCTAATTCGACGAAAGAAAATTCGCGGCTGCACCACATGATAATTTCTTCGCTCAAGCGCGACAAGTGTACCATAAGAATCGACGCCGCCGAAAGAAATTCCATCAGATAATCTCTGTCACTGACCGCATCCAAACTGTTTGCGTAGACCGCTCCGAAATTTAATTCGTGTGCAACAAATTCGCGATTAATAGGAAAAGTTGTCCCTGCCAACGCGCCCGCACCCAAAGGCATCATATCCGCGCGTTCGTAGACTCCCGAGAATCTGGAGTAATCGCGCTGTAACATTGCGAAGTACGCAAGCAAATGATGTGCAAACAAAATCGGCTGAGCGCGTTGCAAATGTGTATAGCCCGGCAAAATCACGTCACGATTTTTTTCTGCGGCGTTAATCAATTCGGTCTGCAAGGCGATAATCAACTTTTGAATTTCACGGACTTGACGACGCATGTACAGATGAGTATCAAGCGCGACTTGATCGTTGCGACTACGTGCCGTGTGAAGTCGTCCGCCTGCCTCACCTATCATATCGGTCAACGCTTTTTCAACATTCATATGAATATCTTCCAGCGCGACACTGAATTTAAATTCTCCCGCGTCAATCTGCTCAAGAATTTTCTGCAGACCTGCGCAGATTTTTTTAGCGTCATCATCGGAAATAATCCCCTGCGCCGCCAACATTTTTGCGTGTGCCGTCGAGCCTTCGATATCTTCGCGATACATTCGTTTATCGAAATTAATCGACGCTTGGAAGTCGTTAATCATTTCGTCGGTTGATTTCTCAAAACGTCCGCCCCAAAGTTTTTCGCTCATTTCTTTGTTACCAGCGCACGGACTTTGAGCGGTAAGCCGAACAAATTGATAAAGCCCGTCGCATCTGCCTGGTTATATACGTCGTCATGCTCAAATGTGACAAATTCTTTGCTGTAGAGCGAATAGGGCGATTTGGAACCTGCGGAAATAATATTGCCTTTGTAGAGTTTGAGGCGAACGGTACCGGTTACGCTTTCTTGTGTGGAATCGACGAATGCCGCAAGAGCCTCGCGCAATTGACAGAACCACATGCCATCGTAAACGAGTTCGCCGTATTTGACTGCAACATGCTGTTTGAAATGGAAAGTAGCACGATCGAGGCAGAGATATTCAAGTTCGCGATGTGCATAGTAGAGAATGGAACCGGCAGGATTTTCGTAAACACCGCGGCTCTTCATGCCGACAAGACGATTTTCGCAGATATCGACAATGCCGACGCCGTTGCGCGCACCCATTTCGTTGAGTTTGGTAACTAATTCGACCGCACCGAGTTTTTCGCCGTTAACGGCAATGGGGATACCCTTTTCAAAGTCAATCGTAACTTCTTCGGGTTTATCGGGCGCGTCCTCGGGTGCGACGCTAATCATGAACATTTTGTTTTGCGGAGCGTTCCAAGGATCTTCCAAATCTGCGCCTTCGTGAGACAAGTGCCAGATATTTCTATCCATGCTGTAAGTTTTATTTGCCGTGGGAATCGGGATATCGTGTGCCTTTGCATATTCGATTTCGGCCTCACGAGAATCTAAATCCCATTCGCGCCAAGGAGCGATAATTTTCAAATCGGGAGCCAATGCCTTTATTGTCAATTCAAAACGGACTTGATCGTTACCTTTACCCGTCGCGCCGTGAGCAATCGCATCACAACCTTCCTCGCGTGCGATTTCTACGATACGCTTTGCGATAATCGGACGTGCAAAACTTGTGCCAAGCAAATATTTTTCTTCGTAGGTCGCGCCGGCTTTAAGGGTCGGGAAAATATAATTCTCTATAAAATCTTTGGTCAGGTCTGCAACGTAAACTTTTACAGCGCCCGACTTGATTGCCTTTTCCTTGACGGGTTCGAGTTCGTCGCCCTGTCCGACATCTGCGCAGACCGCCACAACTTCGCAACCGTAATTCTCTTTGAGCCACGGAATGATAACCGAGGTATCTAATCCGCCGCTATATGCCAATGCAACTTTTTTCACTGTTTCTTTCATGAAAATAATCTCCTTTCGTTGCGTTTTACGCGCGTTCATTGTAACTTCGCCGTGCGGCATTGTCAATTTCATTTACCGTAGCTTGCATTTATCCGAGTATCATTTTAAAATTTGCCGATATGAAAGTTTATTGGACGAAGGAATTACTATGAAAAAGAAACCTGTATTGTATATCGTCATGCCGGCGTACAACGAGGCAGTAAATATTCGAAAGGTTATTAATGCCTGGTATCCCGTTATCGAAAAATTCGGCGAAGAAAATTCACGGCTGGTTATCTTCGATGACGGCAGCAAGGATGAAACTTATTCGATAATGCTTGACGAGAAAAAAAATCATCCGCTGTTTATACCTATAACGAAAGAAAACAGCGGACACGGCGCAACGGTTTTGGCTGCTTATCATTACGCAATAAATCATGGCGCAGATTTTGTCTTTCAAACGGATTCGGATGGGCAGACGCTCCCCGAAGAGTTTGAAAGTTTTTGGGCGTTGCGCGATTCCTTTGATATGGTTATCGGCAATCGTCACAACAGGCACGACGGATTTTTTCGCGTCTTTGTCACTTTTAGTCTTCGTTACATACTCAGAATTATTTTCGGCGTTAATCTGATAGATCCAAATACTCCGTTCCGATTAATGAATGCCGTAACGCTGAAAAAATTTATCGACCTCATCCCGAAAGATTATAACTTGTCCAATGTTTTATTGTCGGTTATCTACGCCAAAAATAATCTCGGCATAAAATATTTACCGATAACTTTTCGCCCAAGGCAAGGCGGAAAAAATTCGATAAATGTTCGCCGTATAATCTCAATCGGTTGGCAAGCTATGAAAGATTTTATAGCCTTGTCTAAAAAAGTTTAAAGGAGTGATTTGACATTGTTGAGAGAAATTTTCTTTGGTAAACAGAAACTTTTACGTGAAACAATTTCACTTCATATTGCTTTAATCCTGATTAGTTTTGTATTCGTCTACATATTTTCCTATTCGACAAGTTTTCGTTACGATTTTTTTGGCGGCGATTCTGTTGTATTTCAAACCGTTGGGAATTTTTGGGCGCAGGGTTATTTACCGTACAAAGATATTTTTGACCATAAGGGTATTATCGTCTATTGTGCCAACGCGCTCGGCTACATGATTTACCCGCGTATCGGCGTTATGGTTTCGCAGATAATTTGTCTGTACTTATCATGCCTGTTTGTTTGGCGCGCCATGGAGCTTTACTCTTCATGCATGGTGTCAAAAATAATTTTCTTCCTGCTGACTTTGATTTACTATGCGGCACATTATCAAGAAGGTAATCACGTCGAAGAATACAGCATAGTATTTTTATCGGCGGCGGCTTATTGTTTCATGAGGGCGTTGAAAGATTCGGAAGGAAAAAATTTTTATCATCCTCCGCTGTACGGTTTTATTTACGGTTTGGGGTTCGGTGCATGCGTGTTAATCAGGACTTCAGACGCTGCGCAGATTTGTTGTCAAACATTTTTAGTCACGATATTTTTACTGCAGGGAAAATCTTTCGATAATCTGCGTAAAAATTTTTTTATGTTCATAGTCGGCACTGCCGTTATCACTTTGCCGTTCGTGATTTACTTCGCGACTCACGGTGCACTATACGAAATGTTTTACGGCACAATTCTTTTCAACATGAAGTACACAGCACTTCCTTTGCAAAAATTTCCGTTGTCGCTTCTTACAACTTATGTACTCATACATTTTATGCCGTTCATACTTATGGGGGCGGCAGGACTCGGGGAAATTTTATCCGACGGGCGCAATCGTTTGGGATGGAGCGGATTTTTTTGCGCGACGGCAATTTTACTCATGCTGATGAATTTCCGTTTGTTTCGTCACTACTGCATGATATTCTTGCCGCTTGCTCCGTTACTTTTCGTTTTACTCGGTGATTTTCTGCCTACGGTTAAAAATCTATTCGTACGCGAAAAAAATTTCCTGCAAAAAGTTCTTCATGTATGTTTTGTCTTTCCGATTACTCTTATTGCCGTAATTCTTATCGGTTCTTGCTATGTGGCTTATATTGAGCCCTTTGAATTTTATGTTCACGCTGAAGACGTTGCCGAAATTCAAAAGCAAGATTTAGCCGGTACGTTATTTCTCAAGCCGGTAAAAACGCGATTTATCTATGACTTAAGCGACAGGAAAGATTTTGCGACGGTTGAAGAATTGGCGTCAATGATTCCCGTTGATGAAAGAAATTCCGTTGTTACATGGGGGCATTATTGTACGGCTCCGCATTGGGTTTTACGGACGGGAATTAAATCGCGTGAAAGATTGTTTTTCCTAAACGGCACTTTCGGACAAATAGATTCTGCGTTTCGGGCGGAATGGTTTAACAATATACGCAATAATCCGCCGCTATGGATTGTTTACGGCGTGACCTACGAAAAACAAGATAACGGCGAATTAAAAGCCGTGGATACCGATGGCGAACTTGATAAATTGTTAACGGAAAAATATTCGCTCAAGGGTATGACGTATATCTTTCCGCAGATAATGAAACTGTACAGATTGAGGGAATGATATTGGCAAGAGAAATATTTTTCGGCGGCGGTAAAACTTTCGGCGAAATTTTTCGTACACATGCCGCGCTTTTAATTTCGGCAACGGTATTGCTTTACATTTCGTCGACGTCAACAAGTCCGCTGTATCTTTCTTTCGGGAATGATTCGGCGATATTTCAGGCGGTCGGCAGATGTTGGTCGGAAGGGTTAATCCCGTACGTCGACGCATTTGAGAATAAAGGCGCATTGATTTTCGCGATTGATGCAATCGGATATTTAATCGCGCCGCGCACGGGAATTTTTTTACTGCAGATTCCGGCAATGTATTTGTCGATGCTATTGGCATGGCGGTCGTTGAGTTTGTATCTTTCGGGACGTACGAAAATTTTCGCGTCTGTCTTCATGATAATTTTCTACACAATCTATTCAATCGACGGCAATCGCACCGAAGAATGGAGTATGTCATTTTTGATGGCATCGACTTATTTTTTTCTGCGCGGCTTTCAATTCGAAGACGGAAAATTTTTTTGTCCGCCCGTAGTCGGCTTGATTAACGGTATTGGTTTCGGCGCGTGTGTCTTCCTTCGTGCGATGAACGCGATGCCCCTTTGCTGTTACGTTTTCTTGACGGCGATATTTTTACTGCGCGACAGAGAATTTAAAACCCTCCTGCGAAATGGTTTAATGTTCGTTATCGGCGCGTTACTTGTTTCTCTTCCGTTCGTGATTTACTTTGCGGCTCACGGCGCACTATATGAAATGTTTTACGGGACAATTCTCCTGAATATCATGTACACGGGACAACGCGAAAATTTTTTGCTGACACATCTGAATGAATTTACCGATTACATGTTGATATATTTTATGCCGCTGATTTTGATGATTGTATTCGGCGCGGTTGAATTTGTTCGCAACAAAAATCGTTTGACCGTGAGCATAATTTTTACCGCCGTCGTGATGTTGATTATGTTTATGCGTTTGAGTTTGTATTCGGGTTACTACGCGCTGATAACGCCGCTGTTCCCCGTGTTTTTCGCCGCGATAATTCCGTTGGCAAAAAAAATTCGCGCGGTACTCAGTGACTCTGTCCACCCGATAAAAAGAATCCTCTGCAAAATTTTAATCGTGACAATCGCAATCTATCCGATAACTTTGTTCTGCGGAGTTTCCGACTTGATTATCGAAAACAATTCGGATTTTATTCGGCAGTACCATCAAACGGTAAAGAGCGAATTTTTGCGGCTAAAGGAAGTTATTCCACCGAACGAACGCAATTCAGTCATGGCGTGGAGCGAAGGGATGCAGATATCGAAATTTATTTTAACGACGGGAATTTTGCCGGCGAACAGATTTTTCAGCAACGTCAAAGCTTTTTCCGATATCGATCCGAACGTAAAGCGCGAATGGTTTACCGTCGCCCGTGACAATTCCGTCAAATGGATTGTTTACTGTTTTCACAATGGAGAATCTAATGGCAATTATGAAGATGATTGGGTAAAATACTTTCGCCGTAACAGAGATATCGACGTTGAAAGATTTTTGACCGAAAGATATAATCTCTCGGCGGAAACGGAACTTTATTACAGTACGTTTAAACTTTATCGGCTGAAAGATTAGGGGTGACGCCTTGAACAAAGAATTTTACGATAACGAACGCGAAATAGACATTGCCGAACAAAAAACTTTGCATGTCCGCGAAAAGAAAATTTCTGCCGCGCGTACCGTTACTTTTCTCGGTGCGTTAGGCAGTTTCGGAATTGGTTGGGATACCAATACGAATTACTGTTACGTTATCTCTTTGCTCTTGACTATGATTTTTATTCGGCTCGTTCATTATCATGATGACTTAAAAAATCGCAAAAAATTTTTGGTGAGTAGATTGACGGTAATAAATTCATATCTGTCACGGACGCGCGGCACATGGCGCAAACGTTCAAACGACGGCAGTGTCTATTTGAAGAACAATCGACCGCAAGATGTTGACTTGCATATTTTCGGCGAAGGCTCGATATTTCAGTACATCTGCGCAGCGCGAACAAAACGAGGACGGGATTTATTGGCGGAGGCATTCACACCGAATCCGCCCGATTTTAATGAAGTACGCAACCGACAACGTGCGGTAGCCGAATTGTTACAGCGTCCGCGTTTGGCATTGGATTTGGAGGCATACGCGCGTTTGATGCCCGATAATCACGACACAAGCGAATTAATTGTCGGCGTGGAAGAAAAATTATCGCCGCAAGGAAAAATTCAACAGCTGCGATTTGTTATGCCGATAATCCTGATTGCAACGGCAGGCATGGCATTTTACGGTTTAATCGATATTTTTATCCCGACGGCAATCATGTTAATCTCACTGATAATTTCCGTCGCGGCTATACCTGTCGTCAACAAATTGCTTGCTCCGCTAAGAATAATATCCAAAGAATTACGCTTGTACCGGAAAATTTTTGAGCGACTTGAATCGACAAATTTTTCTTCCGCAAGATTAAACGCAGTCAGAGAAATATTAACCGATGAGATTTCAGTCACGCAAAAGTTACAGACGTTATCTTTACTGGTCGACGCGGCAGACGCTCGACAAAATCCGTTGTTCTTCATTTTGGGCAACGCGCTTTTTCTGGCGGATTTCCATTTGATAGCATCGTTCATAAAGTGGCGCGAAGATGTAGCGTGTCATCTGCGAATGTGGTTGGATGCATTTGCGGAAGTTGAAGTGATTATGTCGCTGGCATCAATCGGGCAGACGAGAACGACTTATTGTTTCCCGACGTTTTACGAAGGAGACGAGCCGCATTTATCCGCCGAAGGTTTAAGCAGTTTATTGGTGGCAGATGCTAAGGGCGTACAAAATGACGTTGAATTGACGGCAGGCACGACGATAATCACTGGTGCGAATATGTCGGGAAAAACCACATGGATTAGGACTTTGGCGGCGGCGGTTATGGTTGCCTATTCGGGCGCACCGGTCTGCGCGAAAAGTTTTGCCGTCAGCGGTTTAACCGTCATGACTTCAATTCGCGTCAACGATGATATCAGTCAAGGTGTCTCCACGTTTTACGCCGAACTCTTGCGAATCAAAGCAATGATAGAAGCTACCGATAAAAATATTCCGTTGCTCGTCTGTATCGATGAAATTTTCAAGGGCACAAATGTTAACGACAGAGTAATCGGAGCAAAGGAAGCGATTCGGCGATTGACCAACGATAGGAATATCAACATAGTCACGACGCATGATTTTGAGTTGTGCGATATGGTTGACGAGAATCCGAAAATCAAGAATGCTCACTTCAAAGAATACTACGAGGGCGACGAAATTAAATTCGATTTCAAATTGCGTGAGGGACGTACACATACCACCAACGCGAAATATCTTCTGCGCATGGTTGGGATTCTGCCGCCCGAAGAAAAAAGTAACTGATATCGGCAATCAACTGTATACAGTATATTTCGGCAGGAGTACTATACAAAATTTGCATAACATGTTACAATTCCCGACGTTGGCAGGATATTAGCGGCGTCATTTTCGCCGAAGATATCGACTGCTTTCGGAAAAGTAAACTCTACGGCGATGTCGTATTGTATAAATTGTATCGGAAAGGATGTGAACAACGCGATTTGTTTTTGACTTGCCGCCGTTAATCTTCGGGCGGTAGGTGAAACTGAATTGCGTTATTTCTCTATGATGAAACAGTATGTTGATGACGTTCTTAATCTCGTAAAACAACGCGATCCCGATCAGGTTGAATTTCAAAATACCGTCAAAGAAGTTCTCACGACGATTATCCCCGTACTCGAAAAGAATCCCCAATATAAAGAACATAAACTCCTTGAGAGAATGGTCGAGCCCGAACGCGTAGTAACTTTCCGCGTAGTGTGGCAGGATGACAATAACGTAACGCATATCAACCGCGGTTATCGTGTTCAAATGAATTCGGCAATCGGTCCCTACAAGGGCGGCTTGCGTTTCCATCCCAGTGTTAATCTCAGCATCCTCAAGTTCCTTGCTTTTGAACAGGTCTTCAAAAACTCTTTGACCGGTTTGCCTATCGGCGGCGGCAAAGGCGGTTCGGATTTCGACCCGAAGGGCAAGAGCGATAACGAAATCATGAAATTCTGTCAAGCATTCATGACCGAGCTTTATCGTCATATCGGTCCTCATGTCGACGTGCCTGCTGGCGATATCGGTGTCGGCGGTCGCGAAATCGGTTTCCTCTTCGGTCAGTACAAACGTATTCGTGATGCTTACGATTCTGCAGTTCTCACCGGTAAAGGTCTTACCTACGGCGGTTCGCTCACTCGTACCGAGGCAACCGGTTACGGCTTGCTTTACTTCGTTAAAAACATGCTCGACGATAAAGGAATCAGCTTGGACGGCAAAACGGTTGTAGTCAGCGGTTCCGGTAACGTCGCTACTTATGCAATCGAAAAGGCACAGGAACTCGGCGCGAAAGTCGTTACCTGCTCCGATTCCAACGGTTACATTTACGACCCGAACGGCATTGATTTGAAAGCCGTTAAACTCATCAAAGAAGTCAAACGCGGACGCATTGCGGAATACGCAACGAATCATCCTGCGGCAGAATATCACGAAGGTTGTAAAGGTGTTTGGACTGTCAAATGCGATATTGCCTTGCCCTGCGCAACGCAAGAAGAAATTGATTTGGATTCGGCTAAGGCTCTTGTCGCGAACGGCTGCAAAGTTGTCGGCGAAGGTGCTAACATGCCTTCCACTCTCGATGCTATCGCTTACTTCCAAGAAAATAAAATCTTGTTCTGCCCTGCAAAGGCGGCAAATGCCGGCGGCGTTGCGGTCAGTGCTCTCGAAATGAGCCAAAACTCCGAGCGTTTGAGCTGGACATTTGAAGAAGTCGACGAACGTCTCAAAGGCATCATGGCGAACATCTACAAGAACGCCAAGGCAAATGCTGTTGAGTTCGGTGATCCCGATAACTTGGTCATGGGCGCGAACATTGCCGGCTTCAAGAAAGTTGCCGAAGCTATGATGGCTCAAGGTCTTGTGTAATCAGCCAAAAATTTTAATCCCCTTTGTAAAGTAAATTCAATCGGAAGTTGTACGGAAAAATTTTCGTCGGCTTCCGATTTTTTATTTCCTTAATCGCGCGGAATATTTGCCGAAATACCTTGCAAGAAACAAAATCCGTGCTTATAATAAATAGACAACCCGGCAGGAAAATCGCGGACTTCGGAAGTTAATCGAAGTACACGCGGACGCGATTTGTCTTGCCAACGTAAATTCTTCGGGTTCGGCTACGGGTAGCAGGTTATTTTTTTATCAAGGATGAAAGGGAGATGCGATATGGCAATGTCATTGGGCGGAATTAATCACTCAATTAATTCCTACAACCAAATTAACAGCGCGACACAGAAAACCATGCAGAAGATTACAACAGGTTCAAATTACCCTTCTGCAGCTTACGGCGCGTCAGAATACGCGATAAGTGCACGGCTTTCCAGTAATATCGGCGCAACGAGTCAATCGATTCAAAACACGCAGAATATCAGTGCCATGATTAAAATCGCCGCAGGTGCGACAGGTAACACAATCGACGCTTTGAAAGAAATCAGATCTCAAGTTGTCGACGCGGCAAACGATTCCAACGGCTCGACAGATCGTCAAGCTATTCAAGAAAACATCAATCAATTAATTTCGCAGATAGACGAAAATGCTTCTGTGGAATACAACGGTAAGAGACTTGTCGACGGTTCGCAAGGTCAGATAACTGTTGCCGGCATTGACGGCTACGAAAATTTTGACATGGGCGATATTACTTCCGAGGCTTTAGGCTTGACGGACAGCGAGGGCAATGTTACAATCGACGTGTCTACTGTCGAGGCGGCGCAAAATTCTCTCGGCATTGTCGGTAATGCAATCGATACGCTTTCGGGCAATCTCGATGCAATGCAATCCATTGAGGGTTATACAAATGATTCGCTCGAACAGGCACTCGACGAAGCTACGACGCAGGGCGCACAACTTCAACGTCTCGAGTATCAAGAAGCAAATTATACGACCATGGAAGAAAATCAGATGTCGGCATTGTCGAATATCGAGGACGCCGATATAGCAAGACAGGTTATGAATTTGCGTAACCAACAAACTCAAGAACAGTTAGCGATTTTCGGCATGCAAATGTTCAATCAAAATCGTGCCGCTGTCTTGAGCATGTTACAGTAATTTTTCAATGCGGGCATAGTTCATCGGTAGAATGAGAGCTTCCCAAGCTTTAGAGGTGGGTTCGATTCCCATTGCCCGCTCCAATCGAATTTTCTGGGGGATTGCAAATGCAGTCCCCTTTTATAGTGTCAAAATTCCCCAAGTCGTCGGCAATAACAGATTAAAAAACGTATCAGCGGACTTTTATTGCGTGATTTTTCTTTGTTATAACTTGTAGGTTGCATTTTTTCAAAAACATGTTATAATCTCGGCATATCGGTTGAAGCAGTCGCCTTGACCGATTCGGAAGAATTTTTTTGTTTGGTAAGGAGATTTTTTAATGGCTTTTGAAGACAAAACACTCGTGTGCAAAGAATGCGGAAAAGAATTCATCTTCAGCGCAGGCGAACAGGAATTTTATCAGGAACGTGGATTCGAGAACGAACCTGTACGCTGCCGCGATTGCCGCGGTAAACGCAGACGTAACCGTGACGGCAACGAACAACGCCAAATGTTTACGGTAGTATGCGCCGAATGCGGTAAAGAAACCGAAGTTCCGTTCGAGCCGAAAAACGATCGCCCGGTTTATTGCCGCGATTGCTTCAGCAAACACCGCGGAGAACGCGCGTAATTCGGCAACGAGTTTAATTTAATTTTTGACTGAAAGCTTAATCCCTCACGCTGTAAAAAGTGTCGGGGGATTTTGTTTTAATCAGCTATAATATTAATCGCAGCTGTATTCAAAGCAACGAACTACCAAACTCTTTAGAAAATGAGAGATTTTTTATGTTGGAGATACTTTATCCGTGGGAATACGCGCCAAGTGTTTTCGTCATTGACTACGGGAAAATTTTTGCCAAAGGTTATCGCGCGATAATTTTCGATATTGATATGACATTGGTGCCGCATGGCTATGACGCTACGCCAAAAATCGAGAAACTTTTTGAAACGGTGCACGCCGTCGGATTGAAGACAATTTTGCTCACCAACAACGACGAAAAACGTGTAAAAAGTTTTATCAAAAATATCGACACGGAATATGTGTGTGATGCCGAAAAACCAAATCGCGACGGATATCTCAAGGCTCTCGAAATTTTGCGAGTGACGAAAGACAAGGCGATTTATATCGGAGATCAAATTTTTACGGATATCTACGGCGCAAATAAAGTAGGCATCGCAAATATTTTGGTAAAGTATGTCACGGCGCACGAAGAAAAAAATATAGGTATCCGCAGGAA
>JAILRS010000028.1 GCA_024698045.1 Selenomonadaceae bacterium | reverse complement strand
AATATTGCGCTTCTCGTCAAGGTTGTAACTTTGTTACTTTAAACGCGGTCATTAATTCTGATTATTGAAATCTTTGGCGCGAAAACTGTTCCGCCACTTTCAAAGTGGCTCACGTTGCAGGCGGCCGCCCGTCCTTGGGCGGCCTCGGTATCATCAATGTTAAGGTAACCATTAACATAAAAAATCCCCGTAGTTTTTTACGGGGATTTAAAATTTTTACAAGATAAGCTTTTTATTCAAAGCCCAGAAGTTTACCACCCTGATAAACGATAAGCGATGCAATCCATGCTACTGCGCAGGTGTAGACGAACGCGAACGCCATCCATTTCCAACTCTGGGTTTCTTTCTTTATTGTGCCGAGTGCAGTGACGCAGGGCGAATAGAGTTGAGTAAAAATCATGAAGGCAAGAGCGGTAAGGGGAGTAAAGGCAGTACCCATACCGGTTGCCAGGAGAACAGAGGCAGCATCTTCGGCGTCATCGGGTTCGGTAGAAATATCATCGGCACCGTAGAGAATGCCCATTGTCGATACAACTGCCTCCTTAGCGAGGACACCTGTAACAACAGCCGCGCCCGATTCCCAAGTATCAAAACCTTGCGGCGCGAAAAGTACCGAAGCCGTGGAACCTATACTTGCCAAATAACTTTTATCCATTTCGTCGGTCATGCCGTCGGAATTGAAATTGCTGAGGAACCAAATCAACACGGACATCGCGAAAATAATCGTACCTGCTTTGACAAGATAGCCTTTGCCTTTATCCCAAGCCTCGAGCAAAACGGTTTTGATATCGGGCAAACGATAAGGAGGCAATTCAAGCAGGAAGGTTGACGCGTGAGATTTAAAAGTTGTGGCGCTGAGAATTTTAGCCATCAAAATCGCAACGGCTACGCCCAAGACGTACATACCGAAAACTATATTGGCGGCGTTATCGGGGAAGAATAATACGGCGAAAAGCATGAGAATCGGAACTTTTGCGTTACAAGTGATAAAGGGTGTTACGAGGATAGAAATCATTCTGTCCTTGTGAGTATCCATAGCACGAGCACCCATGATAGCGGGGACTGCACAACCGAAGCCCATGATTAACGGCATAATACCCTTACCGGTCAAACCTGCGCGGCGCATGATAGGATCCATGACGAAAGCAACGCGAGCCATATAGCCGGTACCGTCAAGGAAACTCAAGCAGATAAACAAGGTGAAGATGAGCGGAACAAAGGAGAGAACCGCGCCGACACCTGCGATAATACCGTCGGAAACGAGCGATTGCATCCAATCGGCAACACCTGCCGCCGCCATTGATTCGGCTGCCGCGGGGGCTAATGTTTCCTCAAAGAATTCGCCGAGCATATCCGCCAAAGGTTGACCTACCCAGTTAAAAGAAATTTGGAACATCAGATAGAAAATAGCTAGCATGATAACCAATGAAGAAATACCGTTGGCGAGGAAAGAGTCAAGTTTTTCTGTTAAAGTTTTACCTGCCGCGGTGACCGTAACGGCTTGCGCCATAATTTTATCAATGAGATCGTAACGAGCGGAAATAATTTTCTCTTCAATTTCTGCCGTCGACAAGTTACTCTTTTCGATAGCGTGAATTTTTTCGATATGTTCGTTAATAAGTTCGCTGGGTTTATAATTGCTCATGACGGAATTTGTGAAGACGTCGAGGAGTTTGCGGACGCTCTTGTTACTGCGCCCTACGGTATTCGTTACGGGCATACCGAAAGCGGCTTCCAATTTTTTCATGTCGATTTTTATGCCGTGACGTTCCGCCTCGTCCATCATGTTCAGATTTATTATCAAGGGTATACCGTTTTCCATAAGTTGAATGGTAAGGAACAAGTTGCGCGAAATATTTGCCGCGTCGACAATGTTTACGACAATGTCGGGTTTATTTTCTCTGAAATAATCGCTGACTACTTTTTCTTCTTCCGAACGCGCGTTAATTGAGTAAGTCCCCGGCAAATCAATGACCGAAATTTTTCTGTCGTTGTATTCGACCATGCCGACTTTTTTATCGACGGTTACTCCCGGCCAATTGCCTATTTTCTGCCGCGCTCCCGTCAATTCGTTAAATATCGTTGACTTGCCTGTATTTGGATTACCTGTCAACGCTACGGATAATGCTGACATCATCTCACCGTCTTTCTTCAATTTATTTTTGTAACTTCGATTTTTGCAGCGTCGTCACATCTCATCGCCAGATTGTACGAACGTATTCTTATTGCTATCGGATCTCCCAACGGAGCCGAATTTAAAACCTCAACGCGCGTGCCGGGGATTAAACCCATAGTCATCAATCGCTGTTTCAAATCCGATTCGCCTATCGCGTCTATCCTTACGGTCATGCCCGGAGTTGCTTCCTTCAGTGTCACATTTGTTGCCTCCTTCATTACTTAAATCGATTGCAGTCTAGCATATTTAAAAATGATTATCAACACCCGTTGAAAAATTTTTGCACCCGTATATTCGTAGCAACGCGATTATCCTTCAAAATGTACGTCGCCCAAAACAAAAAGTCCGCTCCAAAATTCGGAACGAACTTTATTTTTATTTGAGTAACCGTTAATGATTATTTGTCGACGACTTCGCCCTTAACTAACCATGTTTGCGCCTGATTGATTTTCACGGGAACAATATCGCCGATTTTTTCCGTACCGTGTTCAAACAAGACTAACTTATTGGAACGCGTACGCCCCGTGTAAATTTTTTCATCGGTCTTGCTTGCGCCCTCGACCAATACTTCAACCGTTTTATCGACCAGCTCAAGATTTTTCGCAAGACTGATTTCGTTCTGCACCGCCATTAATTCGTTAAGCCGTCTATGTTTAGTTTCGTCGTCAATTTGGTCTTCAAACTTTGCGGCAGGTGTTCCGCTACGCTTTGAGTAGATAAATGTAAATGCCGCATCAAATTTAACCGTGCGCAGAAAATTAAGTGTCTCGGAAAATTCTTCATCGGTTTCGCCGGGGAATCCTACGATTAAATCAGTCGTGATACTTACATTGGGTACTGCGGCGCGAATTTTTTCTGCCAATCGCAAATATTTTTCGACAGTGTAAACGCGATTCATGCGCTTTAAAATTTTATCGGAACCGTATTGAACAGGCAAATGTATATGTTCGCAAATACTGCGCCCGTCGGCAATTGCCGCTATCAATTCATCCGATAAATCTTTCGGGTGACTTGTCATGAATCTCAATCTTTCAAGCCCGTCGATTTTATCAACTGCCGTCAACAATTCCGCGAATGTCATTCCGCCCGAATAAGAGTTGACGTTCTGCCCGAGTAAGGTAATTTCTTTGAAACCTTCGGCGACCGCTTGACGAACCTCGGCAAAAATTTCTTCGGGTTTGCGACTGCGTTCGCGTCCTCGCACATACGGCACGATGCAGTACGTACAGAAATTATTGCAGCCGTACATAATCGGTACGAATGTCGAAACTTGTCCGCCGCGAATCGGAAAAACTTCGCCCGTGAAAATATCGCCGCTGACATTTGATGTATCGACAAAGTGATTGCGTTCGCGTTCGATACTTTCAACGACTTTGGCGACTTCAAAACTTTGTCCCGTACCTAAAACAAAATCGATATGCGGCGCACGTTTGATGAGTTCCGCTCCTTCCTTTTGCGCCATGCATCCCGTAATGCCCAAAATCAACGAGGGTTTTTGTCGCTTGAGAGTTTTAAACCTGCCGATTTGCCCGATGACTTTATCTTCTGCCGTACCGCGTACGCAACATGTATTAATCAGAATCAAATCGGCGTCTTCCAAATTTTCCGTCAAAGTGTAGCCGATTGTCGACAACAGTCCTGCCATTCGTTCGCTGTCGGCTACGTTCATTTGACAGCCGTAAGTTAAAATTTTAAGTTTCTTATCCATGCCGCGCATTGTAACACATTTGCCGTTCGCCGTGTAGTCGTTACGATAATTTTTAGATTTTGATTTTGCCCACAAGTTCACGAATGTTTTTCAAACCGCAACTGCGCAGATATTTACTTAAATCATCCGCTATTTTCATCGTGATTGACGGTTCCGCGAAATTCGCCGTGCCGACCGCAATTGCCGACGCGCCTGCCAAGAAAAATTCTGCCGCATCTTCCGCCGAACGTATTCCGCCCATTCCGATTATCGGGATTTTTACGACGTTGGCAACCTGCCAAACCATACGAACTGCCACGGGTTTTATCGCGCCGCCCGATAATCCGCCCGTCAAATTCCCAAGCGTCGGCCGCCATGTATGCACATTTATTTCCATGCCCATTAACGTATTTATCAGTGAAAGACAATCCGCGCCGGCACTTTCAACCGCCTTGGCTATCTTCGTGACGTCCGTAACATTCGGGCTCAATTTGACTATAACGGGTTTGCTTGTTGCTCTTTTCGCCGCGCTTGTCACAGAAGCCGCCGCCCGTTCGTCCGTACCGAAAATTATTCCGCCGTCTTTTACGTTCGGGCAGGAGATATTTAATTCGATTGCCGCAACGCCGTCGACATCCAAAAGTTTCGCCAGTTCGCCGAAGTCCTCGACACCAGATCCGCTGATATTAACTATAACGTTCATTTTGTCCTTGATTCGCGGCAAAATTTTGGTCAGGAAAGTATCGACGCCCGGATTTTCCAAACCGATACAATTCAACATGCCCGAAGGTGTTTCGGTTATCCGTACGCCATCATTTCCTCTGCGCGGTTTGAGCGTGGTACATTTCACCATGACGCCGCCCAATCGTTTCAAGTCGACGAAGTTATCAAACTCCTCACCGAATCCGAATGTACCCGATGCGGTTAATATCGGCGTATTCATTTCTATTCCGCAAATTTCGGTAGAAAGTAAATCGTCGTCGCCCGTCAAGCTCCTGAACGAACGCGCCGAAAAATTTTGATTATAACGCCCGTCAAGCCATTGCACGAAGTCGAATAGATTGCGCAGACATTTTTCTGCCTCCTGCGCCGAAAATTCTTGCTCGTTATGAATCGCCGCATTTCCCGATTTCCTACAGTAGTTGATTTTCTCGAATAAACTTTCGCCGATTGCGCGCCTAAACTTTTCGGCGTTAATCATATCGCTTAACTTGTCACTGTCGCAGTAAAAATTTTTATCCGCCGAATAAATCCATTTAACTGCCGCGTCAACCGCCGTGCGCACCAATTTAACACACGAATCGTAGGAATTTTTGAAAGCGGCTTCCGCATCGATACAATCCTTTGAAAATTGACGGTAATCCGATTTGGCGGCGAGGAATGCGAAATTATTCATGACTTACACCCCCGAATACTTTATCCGCATTGAATACGGGGCCGTCCTTACAAACTTTTTTACGCCCGTCAACGGTATCGATTGAACAACTCAAACACGCGCCCAAACCGCAAGCCATACGCTTTTCAAAAGAAACTTCGCACGGTAAATTATTTTCCGCGGCAATTTTGGCGACACCGCGCATCATAATTTCGGGGCCGCAAGTCAACACCGCGCAATAATCGCCCGACAAAATTTTCGGCATCAAATCCGTCACGAATCCTTTTGTGCCGACACTTCCGTCGTCCGTAGTCAAAAATATTTCCCCGACATGTTTACGGAATTCTTCGCACCAAAAATTTACTTCGCCGTTCGTCCTGCCGCCGATTAATACATCTGCGGTAAATTGTTCGGCTGCGCAGAGCAAGGGAGCCAAACCCATTCCGCCGCCTACCAATAAGACTTTACCTTCGCGCGGCGTGAATCCGTTGCCCAATGCGCCCAATATACTTAAACTTTCGCCGACTTTCTTTGTAGATAAATTTTCCGTACCGCGTCCTACGGTGCGATAGAAAATTTTTACTCGACCGTCTGCCGCCGACGCTATTCCCAACGGACGACGCAATGTAAATTCATCCGAAATTTTTACCTGAACAAATTGTCCGGCTCTCGATATTTCCGCCAATTCTTCCGCCGCGACAATCAGACGATATATTTTATCCGCTACTGCCTCGTTTGACAGTATTTCCGCCGTAAAATTTTTTATCATAAAAATTCTCCGTCCTTAAGTTTCCGTGCCGATTTTTATGTAACAATCCATTCCGTGTTCCGCGCAAAATTCTTTGACCTGCGCCGCGCAATCGTTGTAAAACTCTTTATGACCTTTGTACGCCGTTATCTCTTTGTTGTAATTCATTTTCCCGAAAATTATTTTGTCGACGAAAGAAATTTTATCCAATATCGTTCGCAAATCCTGTTTGACAAGATTGGGCGTCGGATACGGTTCCATGCATACCCACGTTTTACATCCTACCTCGTGCAGAAATTTTAACGCCGCTATTCGTGCCAAGTACGGCGATGTATTCGGTTCCATCTGCGCCCGATAATCTTCGTTCAGCGAAATTAATGTTATGCCGCATTCGTTTTCTTTCGACATGTGCGCCAATTCCGCCGGCAATAATCCCTTCGTCAATATCCTGCAACTTATTCCTGCCGCATTCAATTTTTTTATCGACGCCAAACTCATTGCGATTACTTCGTCGACTTTGTACATGAAGGGATCTGTAGTGAAACACAAATGTACCGAATGAATTTTATCTTTGAGCCGTGGAATTTCTTTATCGAGTAATTCCAATGTATTCGATACGATTTTCGGCGTGCACCAGTCTTCATAAGTCTTGACCTGCCCGAAACGTTTCTTCATCAGAAAAGCATAGCAGGGGAATTTACAACCGTGCGAACAACCTAAAACGTGATTCATCGTGTAATCGCTGTGTTCGGCTTCCGTTTTGTACAACATTGACTTGCGCGTTATGTATTCCAAAATTTTTCATCTCCGTAAGGTTTGTCCGTTGACTATCTTTGAATAATTATCGGGATCCGTCGCGCCTTCGGTATTCACAACAAAAATTACCGAATCCGAATCAATTTCCAAAGCGCGGCGCAAATCTTCATCTTTGAGCGCGGCATTAGCCAAAGCAAAACCTGCGCAACCCGATTCGCCCGAAATAATTTTTTCGTCGTCGCCTATCGGATTGGCTAATTGTTTCATTGCTTCGGCGGCAATTTCGTCGTCAATCGCGGCGGCATCCGTCGCAAATCTGCGCAGAATATACCATGCAATTTCACAGGGCGTCGCGCAATTCAATCCCGCCATCATTGTTTTGCAAGTCCCCGTCGCCGAATGCATTTGCCCGTCACCTACTTTCATACTTTCGTAGAAACAAGCAACTTCGGCAGGTTCAACAATCGTGATTCGCGGCGGATTGCTCCGAAATACTTCACAGAAAACCGCGGCAATCGCTCCCGCCATTGAACCTACACCGGCTTGCAGAAATATATGTGTCGGGCATTTGTATTCCATTTGCCACAATGCTTCGTACGCCAAAGTAGAATAGCCGAGCATAATTTGTGCGGGAATTTCTTCGTAGCCGCGCCATGATGTATCTTGAATCAAATACCAATGATTTTTTGCGGCTAGTTCCGCCGTGAATTTAACACAATCGTCGTAACTCAAATCGGTTATCTCGACTGTTGCGTTACCTGCGTCGCGAATTGCCTGCGCACGAATTTCTACCGTACCTTTCGGCATATACACGAACGATTTACAGCCGAAAAGATTTGCCGCCCAACTGACACCCTTGCCGTGATTCCCGTCCGTTGTCGTTATGAACGTCATATCTTTAAATTCGTCGCGACGGCTCAAAAGTTTTTTTAGCGGAGGATTGAAGAGACCCAATTTGCGACTTATAACTTTGTAAATCGCATAGATACTGCCCAAACCTTTGAACGCCTTCAAGCCGAATCGCGTTGACTCGTCTTTAACCAGAACCGCACGAACATTGTTGGCGGCGGCGAAATTTTTCAGCGAAACAAGCGGCGTCATATTGTAACAATCAAGATCTATATGCAAGTTTCTGATACCGTCGGTATTGGCGAACGAATACGCCGATGTATTTATATCCGCGCCGCGATTTTTATTTGTCGCAAGCAAAATTTTTTTACTCATAATCGAGCATCGGCTCCATATTCTCGTGGAGAGCGTTAAGATAATTTTTCAAGTCTTCGCTGACTTCGGGATTACGTAAAGCAAATTCGATATTCGCCTGAATGAATCCCATCTTCGTTCCCACGTCGTAACGATGTCCCTTGAAAATGTAAGCATACATTGCCTCGTTTTGCGCCAAACGTTTGAGACCGTCCGTCAACTGAATTTCTCCGCCTGCGCCGGGCTCTTGCGTTTCCAAGTAAGAAAAAATTGCCGGTGTCAAAATATATCTGCCCAAAATCGCGATACGACTTGGCGCAACTTCCTTCGCTGGTTTCTCGACCAAATCCTTGACTTTGTAAATTCCTTCCTCAACGTGTTTGCAATCGACTATGCCGTATTTGTTGACAACTTCTTCGGCAACTTCCTGTACGCCCAAAATCGAAGTCTTATACTCGTTGAAAACCTCGACCATTTGTTGCAGTACGGGTTTACGCGATACTACAACGTCATCGCCCAATAAGACCGCAAAAGGTTCGTCGCCGATAAAGTGACTTGCCGTCAATACCGCATGCCCTAATCCGAGTGGTTGTTTCTGCCGTATGAAATGTATGTTTGCGATTTCGGGAATAGCTTTGACCATTTCCAACATCTGATTTTTGCCGTTGCGTTCCAATTCCAATTCCAATTCAATCGAGCGATCGAAATGGTCTTCTATCGAGCGTTTATTTCGTCCCGTGACGACTATTATATCTTCGACGCCTGCCGCCGCCGCTTCCTCGATTATATATTGAATCGTTGGCTTATCGACTATCGGCAACATTTCTTTCGGTTGGGATTTCGTCGCCGGCAAAAATCTGGTGCCCAAACCTGCGGCAGGAATTACCGCCTTTCTTACTTTCATGTGAATCGCTCCCCATATAAAAATTTTTTCAATCATAACAAATTATATAGGTACGGGCAAATAATTTAGCCGCGAATAACCTTTAAGTTGCCGATAAAATTTTTCGGCGGAAAGTTGACGGGCATTTTGTTTACAAAGCCGCGCGAATTGTTTATCATACGCCCATAGCTTTGACAAAGGAGTTAATCGAATGAGCAAAATACAACAGGCATTCGCCGACGGTAAGGCATTTATTCCGTTCATTACTTGCGGAGATCCCGATTTGGAAACTACTGCCGCGGTTGTCCGTGAAGCCGTCGCCAATGGTGCCGACTTAATTGAATTGGGCATACCTTTTTCCGACCCCACTGCCGAAGGTGTTGTCATCCAAGCGGCTAATCTTCGCGCTTTACAGGGTGGAGTAACCACCGACAAAATTTTCGATTTGGTTCGCGATTTGCGCCGCGATATTACTGTCCCCATGGTCTTCATGACCTACGCCAATGTTGTTTTCTCTTACGACGCGGAAAAATTTATTTCGACCTGTCAAGAAATAGGAATCGACGGCTTGATTTTGCCCGACCTTCCTTTTGAGGAGAAAGACGAATTTTTACCGATATGTCACAAGTACGGCGTCGATTTGATTTCGCTGATTGCTCCGACCTCCGAAAACCGAATAGCGATGATTGCGCGTGAGGCGGAGGGATTTATTTATGTCGTATCAAGTTTGGGCGTGACGGGCGTACGCAGTGAAATAAAAACCGATTTGACTTCAATCGTCGCCGCAATCCGCGCTAATACAAAACTTCCGTGTGCAGTCGGGTTCGGTATCTCTACTCCTGCGCAGGCAAAACAAATGGCAAGTTTATCCGACGGGGCTATTGTTGGTTCAGCTATCATAAAAATTTTGGCTCAATACGGTAAGAATGCTCCCAAACTTGTCGGCGAATACGTCAAGAGTATGAAAGACGCTCTTCGCTCAATTTGAATCCAATCGAATACAAAAAAAGTCGTCCGCCATATTCGACGGACGATTTTTATTTGCAAGTGTAAATTGTCAATCTTCGTAGGAACGGAACGGCGAATCTTTTTCCGGATAAGTTTCCGGTTTCAAATACAATCCCATTTCCCTTTGTTCATGACGAATCTCGATATACAACGAAATCATCATCAAGATTATGACGACGGAGAAGGGTAACGCGATAATCATCAAAACATTTTGCAAAGCCATCAATCCGCCCGCGACCAATAAGATTGCCGCAATCGCCGAGATAATGATTCCCCAAATTACTTTTGTTCGTACGTGCGGAGTCAATGTACCGTTTTCCGAAAGCATAGCCAAAACATGTGTAGCCGAATCCGCCGAAGTGATGAAGAAACAAAATATCAACACGACCGCGGTAACGGAAAGCACTATGCCGATTGAATAGGAATCGAACACGCCGAAAAGTATTTGTTCAGAAGTCAATTTAGCCAATGACGGATTTGCATCATAGGAATCCGCCGCCAATATTCCGAATACCGAAAACCATAGGAAACTAAATATCGTCGGTATCAAAAGGACATGTATCAAAAATTCTCTGATTGTTCTGCCCTTGGAAATACCTGCGATAAAAATTCCGACGAAGGGTGCCCACGATAACCACCATGCCCAGTAAAATATAGTCCATTTCTCAATCCATGCATGATGTACCGCATCAAATGCCGCCGTCCTGAAACTCATGCGGATAAACATTTGCAAGTACGAGCCGATTGTATCCACGAAAGCATTCATGATGTGTACCGTGGGACCTATCGCAAGAACAACAACCATCAACAACAGCGCAAGGAAAATATTTATATTCGACAATAATTTTATGCCGCGATTTATACCTGCGATTGCCGACAACATAAAACAAGTTGTTGCTATCACGATGATAATAAGTTGCACGGTAAAATTTTCGGGGATGTCAAACAGGTAACTTAGTCCGCTGTTGATTTGAACGGCACCGAATCCGAGAGTAGTAGCGACACCGATTGCGGTTGCTATCAAACAAATTGTATCAATCACTTTGCCTGGAAATCTTTCAGTCCAATTCAAAAATAACGGCTTCAAAGTAACCGATAAAAGACTTCTTTCCTTCTTCCTGAATTTGAAATACGCCAGTGCCAACGCAACTATCGCGTAAACCGCCCATGCATGAATACCCCAATGGAAAAACGAGTAGCGCAATGCATCGGCTAAAGCTGCCTGCGAACCTACTTCGCTACCGGGCGCAGAAACCGCATAATGTGACAACGGTTCGGCGGCACCGAAGAATACCAAACCGATTCCCATACCTGCGGAAAATAACATAGCCAGCCAAGATTTTTTTGAGTGTTCGGGCTTTGAACCGGGATCACCCAATCTGATATTGCCGCCGGGGCTGAAGATAAAAAACAGGCAAAGTAAAACAATGCCCGTGACCAAAAGCAGATAATACCAGCCCAAACCATATGTGATATAGTCGCGCATTTGTTGTGTTATTCGTTGAAATTCATTCGGGAATACCACGCCCAATATCGACATAACAGCCAACAAGACAATGGCCGCCAAACCTACCGAAGTATTTGACGGTAAAACTTTTGAGATAAGTGATTCTCTTTTCTTTGTCATTCGTAACTCCTTTATACAATCAACCAATAAAAAAACTAAATCCTTATGCTTTTATTTTATGTACCAATGTTCACAATAAGACCTGCCCGAAATAAATTATGCAACCCATAATCAAAATGAACGGCAAGTAAACTTTAACGGCGAACTTCATGATTTGACTTTCGACACCGAATGCACCGACAGCCGCCGCGCCTATCGCTATACTTTGCGGAGAAATAATTTTACCTATGCACGAACCGGTAGCATTTGCCGCCGCTATCCACGCCTGAGCATTTTGAGTTGCTCCGATAACGATACTTGAATCTACCTGCAATTTACCGAGCAGTACGCAACTTGATGTAGCCGAACCCGTTATAAATGCGCCGACAGAGCCGATAAATGGCGATATCAGCGGATAAAGCATACCCGTAGCGGCAACGGTTGTTTCTGCGACTGTAGTTGTCATACCGCTGTAGCCCATGATTCGCGCCGTACTTATTATCGTTATGATTGTTATAAACGTCGGCACGAGTGTTTTAATCGTACGCGA
This sequence comes from Selenomonadaceae bacterium, assembly GCA_024698045.1. Taxonomy (GTDB): domain Bacteria; phylum Bacillota; class Negativicutes; order Selenomonadales; family Selenomonadaceae; genus Quinella. The sequence continues at coordinate 63,179 of JAILRS010000028.1, read as the reverse complement.
AAAAACTCCTGCCATTTCGCTCACGGACGCTTTTTGAATAAAACCGCTGATTAAAGCCGCCGCCATTATCAGAGTACCCGGGGCGGTCAACCAACTGAATGTATACGGTGTTGCGCCTTCGCCCGTGTAAATCATTACGCGTGTAACTACTTGACTCAACGCATTGTGAATCGTCGGGAAAAGTTTTGAACTCAACATCAAGAAAATAAATATCAGAATGAACGGGAGCCAAGCTTTGATAGCTTCGCCGGGTGTGACAGAAAAGTTTGCGTCGTAGTCGTCGATTTCGTATTCGGAATCTTTGACGGGAAATTTTTTAGCGTAGAGGACGAGAAAACCCATCGAGAAAATTGCGCCCGCGACACCCGCAAGACCTGCGCCCATGAAATAGGAAGTGGCAAGCGACGGAATAAAGTAAAAGACACCCGCGATTAAACAAGCCGGAATCATTCCGCGCAGAGCTTTGAGACCACCGCCGAACGCGATGACCATAATGAACGGCATTATTATCATGACGAAACCTAATTGTATTGTGGCGTAGGTTGCGATTTGCGAGGCGTCGAATTCGGTAAGTTTCGATAACGTTGTAAGCGGCAAACCGATTGAGCCGTAAGCGGTGGGAACTGAATTGGCAAGCAGACAGGCAATAATCGCGGCAATAGGATTTACTCCGACGCTAACCAACATACTTGCGCCGATAGCTACTGCCGTGCCGAATCCCGACATACATTCCAAAAAGCCGCCGAATCCCCACGCAATGATTAAAATTAACATGCGTTTATCGGTACTCACCGAACTTAACATGTCTTTGATTTTGTCCATATTCTTTGTGGAAACGGACAAGTTATAAGTAAAAATCGCCGCGATGATGACAGCCAAAATAGGCCAGCACGCCAGCGCGACGCCTTCCAAAGTTGCGGTAATCGTATCTTGCAACGGTAAGTAGAAAAATTGATTTGCCATGATAAAAGAAATTACCAGGGCAACGGGACAAGCTTTCCACGCAGGCAATTTCAAAATGCTCAGCGCGATAACAAGCCACAGGATTGGTGATAACGCTTCGATAAACAAATCTACTCAATCCTTTCGTAGAAACATTGTTAATTTCGGATTATGAATCAACCAAAATATAACGGTGACACATTATTTTTCGCGCGATGATTTCAACTGCGTCAAAATATTTTTCATGTCATCGGGTAGGGGAGCAGTAAAGCTTAATACTTCGCCCGTGACGGGATGTGTTAAGGTCAAAGTATGCGAATGTAATGCTTGTCCGTCGATATCAAAGAAATTTTTTCTCTTGGTGTACTTTGTGTCACCGATAAGAGGATGCCCGATTGCCGTCATGTGAACGCGAATTTGATGAGTCCTTCCCGTCTGTAATTTACATTCGACGTAAGTATAACCGTCGAAACGTTCAAGGACTTTAAATTCGGTTATTGCCGGTTTTCCGTCGGGCGTGATTGCCATTTTTTTACGATCGTTCTTATCGCGCCCGATAGCTCCCGTGATAATTCCCTTGCTGTCGGTAACAACGCCGTAAACGATAGCCAAATAAGTTCTCGTTGCCGTTTTGCTTTTAATCTGCTCGGCTAAATTAATATGAGCGTTATCGTTTTTAGCCACAACCATAACGCCCGAAGTATCTTTGTCCAAACGGTGGACGATGCCGGGACGCTTAACGCCGTTAATGCCCGACAAATCTTTGCAATGATAAAGTAAAGCGTTAACCAATGTCCCGTTGGCGACGGTTTCGGCAGGGTGTACCGTCATGCCGCGCGCTTTGTTCACGACAATTATATCGGCGTCTTCGTAAAGAATATCGAGCGGCAAATTTTCGGGCAGATACTCGACCTCTTTCGCCGTACCCTCGTCAACGTCAATCATCTCACCTCCCGAAATTTTATAACTTGCCTTGACGTTTTTACCGTCAACTGTTACAAGTCCGTCGGAAATTAATTTTTGAATATGCGAACGCGAATTATCGGGAAATTTTTCGTTAAGCCAACTGTCTAAACGTTTACCCTTATCCGCGGCTTCCGCAAGCAATGATTTTGACATATCAACGCACCCGCCGAATTTTTACCGTCGACTCGTCGAGGCGAAATATTATCGTGTAAACCATGAGCACCATACCCGATACGATTGCTATATCCGCAATATTGAAGACCGGCCAAATTCTGAAGTCAAGGAAGTCAACCACGTAACCGGTTTGTATTCTGTCGATTAAATTTGCGACTGCGCCGCTCAAAATCATTGACGCACCGACTTGCAAACAAAGACTTGCTTTTTTCAGCATGGGATAAAAATATGCGGTAACCACAATCAGCACCGCGCCGATTAACAGTAAAAAGATTCGTTGATTCGACAGGATTCCGAATGCCGCCCCCGGATTCAAGACGTATGTCAAATGAAAAACATCTTGTATCAGCGAAACGGTTTGACCCGGAACCATTGTTTTGACTACTATTGCTTTCGTCAATTGATCCAGCAAGACAATGAATAAAAATAATATTCTATCCCAATGCGCGAATGCTTTGGCGATAAATTTCACTTTGAATTCTCCTTGAGTTGATACACGGGATTAACGGGCGGATAAGTCTTCGTGTTGTCCGTTACCTCCTCGCTTTTCTCGACGACAGTTGATTTATTTTCATCGGTAACTTTTTTGTTGTAAGCAGCTGCCACGGATTTCTCCAACTTACTTTTGAGAATTTCGGGCAAAGACATTTCGGCGGCAACAGGTTTAACAGCGGGCTCGACTGTCTTTTCTTCGACGGGGTTTTTTTCAACGGGCTCGACTTTGGGCTCAGTGGTTTTCTCGTCAACCGGAGCAGCTCCGACAAACTCGTCGACATGCGGAACATCTTCCAACATCTGCACGGTGATTGACAGTTCCGATTCGAGAATCGTACGCAGTTTCATCAAGAAGGCATTTTTATCGCGAACAAATTTATCGTATTCCTGCAAGACCGCGTCACGTTTTGCGTTGGCACTGTCTAACATTTGTTTTGCCTCGTGTTCGGCTTTGTCGCGCATATTTTTACATTCGGTCTTTGCATTTTCGCGTAACTCTTCGGCGTTTTTCTTTGCGGCGCCGATTATCTCGTCACTGGTACGCTGCGCCACCATCAATGTTTCGTTTAATGTCTTTTCCAAACTGCGATAATGTGCCAATTCCTTATCGTTGGTCTTTAACATCTGTTGTAACTGTTCTTTATCGCGTAAAAGCTGTTCAAAATCTCTTACCACGATATCAAGAAAATCATCAACTTCGTTTTCACTGTAACCGCGAAAACTTTTTTTAAACTCATGATCGTGAATTTCCATTGGCGTAAGCAAAAATATCGCCTCCAAATTTCAAACTAAATAAATTATCAAAAGCCCTTTGGTTTAGGGTTTTCGTCGTTCAACAATACGGGGTGAGGATTCGGATTTGTACGACGGGCATCCAAATCTTCCGCCAACAACCAACCTGCGGATTCAAGCATTGCCACGCTGATTGACGGCGCGACAAGTTGTCCCACAAACGGCACTACCTTTGAAATTTCCTTTGCTATGATTTTAGCAGGTTGCTTTTTTATCGCGGCAATGATTGCGTTGGTAGCCATATTTTTTGCGACCGATTCGGTTATCGAGCCGCCGAAGACCGAGGCCAACGCCATTGCCATTGTAGTCATTGTCACGGTATCCGCTGCCAAACCTACTCCGGGTATCGGCACTAAATTTCCTGCCGCCGCCGCGGCCGCGTGTCCGTGAATTATTTTTCTGCACTTACTCATTTCTTCGTCCGTCATTTACAAATCGCCCCTTTCCGAAAATTTTTTGTAGGGAAAAATTTATCAAAAGAATCTTTTCAACAAAACACCTACGCGCCCTTTTTTAGTCTGTCCGCGAATTTCGGCGACCTCCAAACGACCGCGACCGCGCATACTCAAGATATCGCCGACCTTTATTGTCTGCGAAGCACTCTTTACAGTCTGCCAATTCAATTTTATTTTTTCGGCGGAAATTTCTTGTGCCGCCTTGCTGCGCGACATCCCAAAGCCTACCGCCGCTATCGAATCGATTCTGAGCGATGCCACCGTAGATTTTATTTCTTTCGTACGCTCTTCCTTAGGCGAAATGTTTTCCAATTCGTCGACGGTTGTCTTGACGGGTGTTGAGCCGATTTGCGTTAGATTCGCAACGAAGTAATCACACATCTTTTGGTCGACGATAAGCCGCGCATTGTCTTTTGTCGCAATGATATCGCCGATACAAGAACGATCCACACCCAAACTCATTATCGAGCCCAATACGTCACGATGCCCCAGCCTGGCAAATTCTCCGTTCCATTCGGCCTTTACCACTGCAATCTCAAAATTTGGCGTGCCCCGAAAATCTTCATGACAAAACGCCGCGCGTTGTCTTTCCGCGCCGCGATATCCTCCGTCAAAATCAATATTCAGTTCGCCCAAACTTTTTGCAATCGTCCCCGCCATCTCCTGTTCGAATGGTGACAGGAATCCGACGAGTTTGCATCTGCGATTTTTTATCGCCTGCACGGCAAAGTCAACCAGCTTGACGGCAATATCTTCGCCTTCTGTACCTTTGTAGTAGCGAATAATTTTTTCTCTTGCGTCATCATGCATATTGACTGTACCTACTTATATTTTGCGCGTGAGCCAAGAAAAATCGCGATCGTTTTGTTTTTCTTCGTCTCTATGGAAAGTAACCATTGAGGTTTGTGGCGTACAAACAAAAACCTTCGGGTTAACCTGTTGCACATCGCCCTCTATCGCGTAAGTCGTACCGAGCGCAAAGTCAATTATACGGCGTGCCTCTTCGGGATTTACATTATCAAGATTGATGATAACGGGAATATCGTCGCGCAGAAAATCCGCAATAACTTTCGCGTCGTCATCAAAACTTTTCGGACATACCGTCGCTATTTTTGACTTGTTAGTATTCTTGAAGTTGATATTGTTGTTATTTGAATTTGTCATTAGATTATCCCTCACCGCCGTATTAAAATTTATCACATTGCGTCCCACGGAATTTTTTCTACGTTTTTGCTCGGGCGGCTCTTCTTTAACTGTTTGTGTTTCGTTAATTGTTTGCGCTTCGTCCGTTCCCTCTTCCTGTTCGGCAAGTCCGAGCGATTTACTGAATTTGTCTATTATTTCCATTCAATGAAACTCCTCTCCGGAAAAAATAATTTAAGCCGCTATAAACAGCAGGAAAATTTTCGTTGATATCTTGTTTAGTTTTGATAGTTTCTTGCGCCGAAAATCGCCGTGCCCACTCTTACAACGTTTGCGCCTTCTTGCACCGCAACGCCGTAATCATGTGACATACCCATCGACAGCAAATCAAAATCTTTTCGCGAGGGTTTGAGCGCGTCGAAAATCTCACGCATCTTCTTGAAAAGCGGTCTGCATTCTTCGGCATCGGATACAATCGGCGCGATCATCATCAAACCGCGCAGACGAAGATTATCCGCGCCGTCGACGAATTGAATCAGCGAATCGAAATCCTCGAGCAGTACGCCCGACTTTTGCGGTTCTCGTGCCGCGTTGACTTGAATCAACACATCTTGAATTTTTTCCGTGCCCGACGCCGCTTTATCAAGAGCCGTCGCCAAGCGAATACTGTCCACCGATTGAATTACATCGAAAAGTTTGACTGCCTGTTTGACTTTATTTGTCTGCAGGTGTCCGATTAAATGACGAGTTACGTTGCGCTCGAGGACGGGAAATTTTTCCGTCGCCTCCTGCACTCGATTTTCTCCGATATCGGTTGCGCCGGCATCTATTGCCTCGCGCATTGCCGTCACGTCGTGATTTTTCGTGACCGCAATCAACTTTATCGGCTCGTCAACATTTGAAGTGCGTTTTTGTCTAGCAGTTTCAATTTCGTCCAGCACCGTCCGAAAGTTTTCTGCTATGTTCAAGCTCTCTACACCTCCGATGAAAAATTTTTCACGTGCTTATATTAAACCAGTTGTCTTTTCGCGTCAACGAAAACATATTTTGCAAAAGATGGCGCGGATTTTTTGCTACAGGGTTTCCGATAGTATGTTAAAATTTATCGCGAATGTTGCGGCGGATTATCTTTAGCGCCACAATTTATTTCGGTTAAAGGAGTTTGATACATGGAAATTTTAAACGACATAGTTAACAACATTAATTATTTTCTTTGGACTTACGTAGTAATAATCGCGCTAATCGGTTCGGGTATCTTTTACACTCTGCGCACTAAATTTGTTCAGTTACGTTTGATAAAAGAAATGTTCAGATTGATTTTGAGCAGTGCCGGAGATACAACCGTCGGCAAAGAAATCAGCGGCTTTCAAGCGTTTTGCGTATCTACGGCGGCGCGCGTCGGTGTCGGTAACATTGCAGGTGTCGCAATTGCGATTGTCATGGGCGGCGCAGGCGCAATCTTTTGGATGTGGGTTGTCGCCTTTATCGGTTGCGCTACGGGTTTTGTTGAGAGTACATTGGCGCAGATTTACAAATTACCCAAAGAGGACGGCGGTTTTTACGGAGGCCCCGCCTATTACATTTGCAACACTCTGCACATGGAAAATTTGGCGAAATTGTTTGCCGTTCTGATTTTGTGTACTTTCGGATTTATATGCGCCGCCGTGCAGACAAATACAATCGTCAATGCTTTTGAAACTGCCTTTAACATAAATCATGTCGTCACGGGTTTTGTTGTCGCAACCTTGACGGCAATGACAATTTTCGGCGGTGCTCATCGTGTCGCAAAGTTTACCGAAATGATTGTCCCGTCCATGGCAGGATTTTATTTAATCAGCGTTTTGATTGTCGCAATCATAAACATTGACAAAGTACCCGGCATGTTCGCGATGATAATTCACGATGCCTTTACTCCGCAGGCAGCTGTCGGCGGTGGTTTCGCTACCGTTTTAATGACGGGTGTGCGACGCGGTTTATTTTCAAACGAAGCCGGAGAAGGTACCGTACCGAATGCCGCGGCGACCGCAAATGCAAATCATCCCGTTCGTCAAGGTCTTATTCAAGCGGCAGGCGTCTATGTCGATACAATAATCGTTTGCAGTGCTACGGCGTTCGCTGTCCTACTTTCGGAACAATATGTTATCGGCGGAAATTTAACGGGTGTATCGCTTGTGCAAATTTCTCTTGCCGGAGTTTACGGCGATTATGCCATGCAAGTTTTGGCGGTAATAGTTTTCATGTTTGCATTAAGTTCGATTATCGGTAACTATTACTATGGCGAAATCAACATCGAATTTTTAAAATGTGTCGACTCCGACAGGAATGACGGCATATTTTATCGGCACGGCATGAATATTTTCCGCGTCGGGGTTATTGCTATGGTTTTGTTTGGTGCCTTCGCCGAATTGAATTTTATTTGGGATTTATCGGATTTATTTATGGCTATGCTTGCTGTTACCAACCTTTACGCAATCGCGCAGCTGAGTAAATATGTTTTCATTGCGCTTGACGATTATATTTCGCAGAAAAAACGCGGAATCAAAGAGCCCGTATTTAATCCGAATATCATACCGAATAAGGACGGAATTTTTGCGTGGGGTATCGATAAGACCAAGAAATAATTTCTGCGCAGTAATATAAAAAAACTTCGGGCGGTGAGTGAATCACGGTTGCCGAAGTTTTTTTTGTCGAAAAATTTTTGTGTCGTCGTTTACAAAAGTTCCGCGGTGAAAGTAGATTGTCCCTTGTCGGAATGTACGGAATATTTGACTTTGCCGCGTGTTGTCGTCCAATCGTAAGCCTCTTCCGTAGATACGTTTTTCAACATACGCAGGTCGCGAATAACTTCACTGCGATCGTCAATATCCAATTCGGGATTTAAAGTTGCAATCAGCAAGCCGAGGACGTTTATAGTTTGAAATGATTCATCTTTATTGACGGGCGCGGCGAAAATTTTCAGCTCGGTAATTTTATCCTCGTCGTTAATCGTGCCCTCAAGCGTGATATTCGTTGCGAAAGAGTAGTTAAACTTCCTGTCCTTAACGATAAAAGAGTCGGGGATTTCCAATGAAAGATTAGGCGCGAATTTCTGCGCAGAGGAGTTAAAATTTTTACGGAATTCTTCGGGCGTCAAACGAACTTCAAAACTTTTGCGCTCGGTACCCAAAATCGCATCGAGATTACCGGCGGCAACTTGTGCGTAGACAAAAAAAGCCGCGCATGCAATCGCGATAAAAATATTCGTCCTCCTATCGAACGGCGAAACTTTATACATGACAAGCCAACCGAGCGGCGGAATGAATACACATAACGTCAACATCGCTAAGATTTTCGGATAAAATTTCAAGATACTTGCTCCCCTCAAAATAATTTCGCGTTCATTGTAAACCGTGGCGGAACAAATTGCAAAAATTTTCTGCGGCGCGACGGTAGTGACAAATCCCGTGCGGTCGGGTAATATGTTCGGGAAAAATTTTTTGGGAGGCAATGTGATGATAATTTTAGCTTCGGGTTCGCCGCGAAGACATGAGCTGTTAAAAAAGTTGTGCGATAATTTTATCGTGGAAGTGAGCGATGCCGATGAGGTACAACAATCCGATAACCCGAAAGATTTGGCGGTAACAAATGCCGTGATGAAAGCCCAATCGGTCGCCGCAAAAAATCCAGAGGCGATTGTTATAGGCGCGGATACCATTGTTGTTAAGGACGGGAAAATTTTCGGCAAACCCGACGGCATAGCGGGTGCGGAAAAAATGTTGGCGGAATTGTCGGGGAATCGTCACGAAGTCATAACGGGCTTGGCGTTAATCGTCGACGGGAAAATTTTTACCGCGGCGGAAGTGACCGAAGTATTTTTCGGGGAGATGACAACCGAGGAAATTCGCGAATACGTAGCGACGGGCGAACCTTTGGATAAATCGGGCTCTTATGCCTTGCAGGGCGGCGCGACGAAGTTTATCGAAAAAATTTGCGGCGATTGGTCTAACGTCGTCGGCTTACCGGTTTATCGTTTGAAACGTTTGGCGGAATCGGTCGGCATCAACTTCAACGAATAACTTTGCGGAAAAATTTTAGTTGGCTTATCGGCGACGGTGACAAAACTTGTCGGCTTGACTGTTCGGCAAAATTTATCGGCGTCAACTTCAACCAATGACTTTGCAGTGAAATTTTTGGTAGGCTTGTCGAAATCGACGGCTTATTTTTTTACAACCACGGGAGAAATAAAAAAGCCCACTGCATGAGTGAGCTTTCAATTTGAATGCCTCAGAGCGGAATCGAACCACTGACACGGGCATTTTCAGTCCCCTGCGCTACCAACTGAGGTACCGAGGCGAGAAATGAAATGGCGACCCGGATCGGACTTGAACCGACGACCTCCGCCGTGACAGGGCGGCATTCTAACCAACTAAACTACCGGGCCGTTTATAGTGACGCCAGCGGGATTCGAACCCACGAACCCGCCGTGAAAGGGCGGTGTCTTAACCACTTGACGATGGCGCCAATCGATATGGTGGCTCGCCCGGAACTCGAATCCGGGACACCCTGATTAAAAGTCAGGTGCTCTACCAACTGAGCTAGCGAACCGATAACCAACGTGCTGTAATGTATCATACATTTTTAAAGATTGCAAGTACTTTTTTAAAAAAATTTTTCCGTCAAGGTCAAACGTCCTCAAAATCAAACGTAATCGGCTTGTTATCGCTCTTCGGATAGGCGACGCCCATATGCAGGTAACCCGATTCGGTGACGACTCTGCCGCGCGGCGTACGCATAATGAATCCCAACTGCAATAAATACGGCTCGTAAATATCTTCAATCGTTTCGCGTGTTTCGCTGATGGAGGCGGCAATAGTATCCAGCCCGACGGGACCGCCGCGAAATTTTTTTATCATAGCGTCAAGCATACGGCGGTCTGTATGGTCGAGACCTGCGCGGTCTACTTCCAATGCAAGTAAAGCACGGTCTGCAATTTCGTCCGTAATTATGTCGGAACCTTCAACCTGCGCAAAATCGCGGACACGTTTTAATAATCTGTTGGCTATACGCGGTGTGCCGCGCGATCTTCTTGCAATTTCCTGCGCCCCGTTCGCCTCTATAGGTATGCGCAAAATCTCCGCCGCTCGTGTGATTATTTCCGTCAGTGCGTCGACCGAATAGTATTCAAGCCGCGAAATTACTCCGAATCTGTCGCGCAACGGAGCCGATAACGCGCCTGCCTTGGTCGTCGCTCCAATCAAAGTAAACGGCGCAATGTCAAGCCGAATACTTCGCGCCGAGGGTCCTTTACCGATTATTATGTCTAACGAAAAATCTTCCATTGCCGAATATAAAATCTCTTCGACTTGTCGACTCAGGCGATGAATTTCATCTATGAATAATACATCTCGTTCTTGCAGATTGGTCAAAATCGCCGCCAAATCTCCCGAACGTTCTATTGCAGGCCCCGAAGTTTGACGGAAGTTTACACCCAATTCATTTGCAACTATCGCCGCCAATGTAGTTTTGCCCAAACCCGGGGGACCATAGAGTAAAACGTGATCCAATGCTTCGCGTCTGGACATTGCTGCCTTTACGAAGATTGATAAATTTTGTTTTACTTTATCCTGCCCGATGTATTCGCTCAATCGGCGCGGACGTAAACTGTATTGCCAATCGTCGGCAGATTGTTCGTCGGTTGCGATTATTCTTTCGTCCAAAACCGTTCACCAACCTTGTGACCGCGAAGATAATCGCCCGTACCCATCTTCTTTGCATTCGGTGCCTGTATCTCCAAAATTTCAATCAAGCCGTCGCCCGTCCCGACAAAAAGTTTTTGCCCGTCTACTTTTATCTCGCCTGACTTCAACGAAATTTTTTCTTCGGCGATTCGTGCGCGGAAGATTTTAAATTTATTCTCCTGCTCAAATGTGTATGCTCCGCCGTAGAGTCCGCGAATCAAATTGTTTATCTCCTGCGCAGATTTCTGCCAATCAATTAACCCCGTGTCTTTCTTCAACATCGGTGCGTATGTCATAAGCGCGTCATCTTGCTTTATCGGGTGCAATTCTCCGATATTCAACTTGTAAATCGTTTGCATTAATAAATCCGCGCCGACCGTCATTAATCGTTCTCTCAATTCAGGTAAAATCATTTCGTCGCCGATTTTTACTTCTTCGGATAAAAGTATGTCGCCCGTATCTAATCCTGCATTCATCTGCATTGTCGTTATACCCGTGACTTTTTCGCCGTTTATCATCGACCATTCCACGGGAGCCGCGCCTCGATATTTCGGTAACAATGACGCATGAACATTTATGCAACCTAAACGCGGTATATCTAAAATTTCCTGCGAAAGGATTTGACCGAATGCCACCACGACAATCAAATCGGGTTTCATTGCCGCAAGTTGCTCTACTACTTCGGGCGCTTTGACTTTTATCGGTTGAATAACGGGGATGTCATTTTCTTCGGCGAAAATTTTTACCGGTGACGGCTGAAGTTTATGACCGCGTCCCTTCGGTTTATCTGGTTGTGTCACTACGCAAATAACTTTTGTTTCGTCAATTAATGACGCCAAACTCGGAATAGCAAAATCGGGCGTACCCATAAAAATGACTCTTAAGTTATTCATATTAGCTCCTTTGAAATGCGGTTGCCGCCCAAAGTTTTCGACAACCAAATAGAATAAACACTCTCAAAATCACAACAGTAAAAGTAACATTGACTTGGGGTGTTGATTACGGAAGAGGCCGCCCATGGACGGGCGGCCGCCGCACGCTCAAAACATGGATGTTTTGTATGCGGCACACTCGACATGTTTTACCTGCTCACTTCGCCTACTAAATACTACCGCCCCCGCGAGGCGTCCTTTCTTTTGTTACTTTTCTTTGGACGAGCAAAGAAAAGTATTCACAGCCAATAAAAAATTTTTCCTAACTAAGTTAGAAACTGCCGCCACGTTCTGCAAAAACTAATCGCAACTTAAGTTGACTTTGACTCCTTTTGTTAACCGTACGAAAGGGGAACCGCCGCACTGAAAATTCTATACGTTGCAAACGCGGTCATCTCTTTCGATTATCGAATACCTAATCGCGATTTCAGGATGCAACGTCACGTTGCCTTTTGTTAACCGTACGAAAGGAGTAAAAATTTTACGGCTTGCAACGCTTACAGGGAGTATAACCTCTGTTAATTGCCTCGTCACGTGTGCTGAAACTAATGCGGTTGTTGGGATTCATCTTACCTGCAAAATAACAATCGTAATAATGAAATTTTCCCGTGTTGCTGTTACCTACGTAAGCGGCTGATAAAACCGTAGCAAATGTAGTTACAATAGCTGCAAACGTAATTACTGATATCAAAAATTTTCTCACTTAAATTTCCTCCGTTTATTTTGATGCTCGATAAATTAATACAATGCCGGCTATCAATCCGATTATATTCGGAATCCAAACGGCATACATTGGCGGAATCGCTCCGCTACGCGCGATTGCATTCGCCAAAGTCATTACTGTATAGTACAGAAAAATTATTACGACACTCAACGCGAAACCCATTGATGACGGAGTTCTTGTCGGCTGTAAACCGAGCGGAACACCTATCAACGCGAAAATCAAACTTGCCATCGGTACTGTTATACGCTGATACAATTCCGTTTCCAATTTATTTGTATTGGCGTACTGCGATTTCATTATCTCTATTTGCGCTTTCAATTCCGCCATCGTCAATTCTTCTGTCTTCTTTTGCTCACGGACTATTTGCCGTGGACTTGCTTTGACAGGTAAAATTTGACGATCGAATTTCATTGTGTGAGTACGCTCTTCGTCATCCAAATCGTAAATCATTCCGTCGTGCATAATCCACTCGGAATTTTTCCACTCCGCATAAGTCGCATTCTCCACATGTGTAACTTTGCCGTCCTCGTTAAACACTTGCATCGTTACGCCTTCCAATTTTTCTTCGCTTGCCTTGTATTCGCGCGCGTAAACAAGTCGCTGTATCTTATCGCCCGTAATTTCCTTAACGATAATATGATCCTGCGATTTTAATTCCGTATTGCCCTGAATCTCAAAGTAAACAACATTGTTATAGGCGGTATTAGCCCACGGCACAACATGTTCATTAAATAGAATCGCGACTATTGTGACGACGACACCGAGGAAAATCGCGGGCGCGGCTATTCTGCTGAAACTTATTCCGCATGACTTCATCGCGGTAATTTCACTGGAGCTGGAAAGACGCCCGAATGTCAGCAGTGTTGACAATAGCATTGACATCGGAAATGTCCACATGATTATACTCGGCAGCCCGTAAACAAAAATTTTCAGTACGGAAGTAAAACTTGCGCCGTAATCAGTGATATACCTTGAAATTTTAAAGAGCGTCCCCGAGCCGATAAATACCGCCGTGAACGCACATATCGCAAACAAAAAAGCAAATATAACTTCCTGCAAAATATATCTGTCAAGTATCCTGAAGCGCATTAAAATACCCCCGCCGAGTTTCGCGCAACGCGCAATCCGATAAAAATTTTAATAACATCACGCCGTTTCTTACAAAGTAAAGTTGGCTCCGAGATAGAATTTTTTGGCAATTTCACTGTTGGCAATTTCTTCCGCGGAACCCTCGAGCAAAATTTTGCCTTCACTCAAAATATAAGCGTGATCTACGATATGCAAAGTTTCGCGGACGTTATGATCTGTTATCAAAATACCCATGCCGCGATTTTTCAGGTACTTGATGATTTCTTGAATATCGGCGACAGCCAACGGATCGACACCGGCAAAAGGTTCGTCAAGCAAAATAAATTTCGGCTCAAGTGCCAAACACCGCGCGATTTCCACGCGTCGCCGCTCACCGCCCGATAATTCTGTTCCCTTACGCGTCGCCACGTGTTTTATGCTGAATTCGTTTAGCAGTTCATCAAGTTTTTGGTTACGCTGCTCTTTATTCAAATCCAATGTTTCCAAAATCGCCATGATGTTTTCTTTGACTGTCAGCTTGCGGAAAATCGATGCCTCTTGTGTCAGATAACTTATCCCCAATTCTGCGCGGCGGTACATCGGCAGTTTCGATATGTTAACATCGGAAATAAAAACTTCGCCCGAATCGGGGCGTTCCAATCCGACTATCATATAGAATGAAGTTGTTTTGCCTGCGCCGTTCGGTCCCAATAATCCGACAACTTGTCCCGTTTCAACTTTCAGTGATACTTCGTTTACAACCGTACGCCCTTTGAACGACTTGACCAATTTCCGCGCCTCAATGTTCATTTTCGGCCGCCTCGTTTTTTATATCTTCGGGATTGATTGTTATATCTTCTTCCGCGGATTTTTCTTCGGTAACCTTATTGCCGAACGGTTTGTCAATTTCAACCGCCTTGTTATCAACATTTTTTTCGCCGGTAACTTTTTTGATGTCCTCGGAAACTTTATCAACATCTTCGGAAATTTTTTCTACGGTTTTATCCGTAACCTGCGCAGATTTATTTTCTACCGGTTTACTGTCGATTGCGAACGGATTCGGGAATTGAGACAAGTCAAGTTTCGGAGGAGCCTCCGCCTTTAAATTTCCGTCGTCCGCCATGTAAACGACAAGACGATTGCCGCGAATTGTATTGTTATCTTGATACGCCCATGCATTACCCGAAAGGACTGCTTTGCCGGCCTCTTTGCCCGAATAATCGACTTGATTGCCGCCTGCCTCCAAATTGCGCGTCTTGCTCACCAAATGCGCGTTACCCGTGCCGATATAATGTTCGTCGTCAATCCAGCCTTCCATATGATCGGCGGTAAATGTTCCCTCTACTTTACTTTCTGCCATACCGCCGGCAGGTATCACGACATGTTTCTTATCATCGGGGAAATAATCGACGTGTTCGCCCGTGAATGTTCGCGTATCTCCTTCGGGATATTTTTCCGTCGGAGTAACAGTTTGTATCGCTATTACATTCCCGTCCGCCGCCATATGTCCCTGACCGTTATTTATCAGAGAATTGCAAGTTATACGCATATCCTCACGCACTACTATTACGTCGCCGATTAAATGTGCCTCTTTCGTATTCACATTAAAAAGCGCGTGTAGACCCGTCGCCTTTGTCGTACCGTGCTTGAGTAAGATATTTCCTTCCGCCGTTACCAATCCGGTTTTCATATCGTATTCGATAACGTCGGCATTTACTTCGGAAGGCAATTTTTCCTTTTCGACAGGTTCCGCCGAAACGATTAACATTGCCGAAGAACTGACGACCATTGTTGCCGCCATCGCTGCGCAGATTTTTTTTATCGTAGTCATCTTCAAACTCCCCACGAATTTTTTTACAGGGATTATATCAAATATCTTCGTCGTCCTCGACGCCCTTTAAAACTTTTGCGTTACCCACAAGCCCGAAATGTTCAAAACCGTTATCCGAATAAGCCATATCGCCGTATGCTCTCATATCCTCTTTGGATATTTTTACATTTCCGTTGGCATACACTTTGTCGTCTTTCGATAACCATTCAAGGCTGTCACATTTGAGTTTTGCGCCGTCGCTGTTGGAAAAATCCACATCGCCCTCAACGTAGACTTTACTGTCAACCTGATAATAAATTCCGGTCTTGGCGATTAGTTCCCATGTCTTTACTTCTTCGCCGTCTTCGCCCTGTTCGTACTGATAAAATTTTCCCTTGACGCCTGTAAGTTCGATATCCTGTGTTGTCGAATCGACGCGAATTTTATCCGAACTCAATTCCCAAATTATTTTTCCGTCTTTCTCCTCGACGATTGTATTGCCTTCGTATTCCATGACTTTGGGCGGTTCTATCTTTTCCTGGAACGGCGGAGCATCGGGCACGGTACGCACTGCCCACACTACCAAGCACACAAAAAAAATCGTCGCTATTGCCGCAAATATTTTCCCGCGTGTGCTCATGATTCATCTGCCTCCGACGCCGCTTCTTTTCGCACTTTTACCGTGTGATGTTTATTTTTGTTTTGACGTTCGGGCGGCGTGTTCCAACGTTTTTGAAACCACAGCCATTGCGTCGGATTTTCGCGTATTACGTTTTCCAATATTGCAGTCATTTTCTCCGTGAAGCGTAATAAATCGGCATCGGTGTCGCCCGTATCCTCGAAATGCATTGGCTCACCGATTTTCACAATATGCCGACCGTCTTCCTTACGAATTATAAATGCAGGCACTACGGGCGCGTTGAAACGTCTTGAGAAAACCGCAGGTCCCAACGGCGTTGATGCTACCTTACCCAGAAAATTTATAAACGCTCCGCCCGGTCCCGCATCTTGATCCGCCAAAAAGCCCAAAATTTTTCCGTCCTTCAATGCTCGTCCTGCCGCGCGTAATTCATTTGTTCCGCGGTTAAATATTTCCACGTGAATCGTTGCGCGTAAATCGTCCAGCACTCGCGAATACTCCGCATTTGGTTGCAATTTCGCTATCGCCGTCACGGGCAATCCGTTCAATGTAAATGACGCGCTCAACCATTCCCACGTACCGATATGACCCGTCAACACTACGACGCCATGACCTTCGGCAAGTGCCGATTTCATGCGTTCGAGATGATCTATTTCTATGTATTCCGATAAATTTTTTTCGTTCAGATTCGGCATGTAAAATATATCCAGCACATTGCGCGCCAAATTCACGAAAGATTTTCGCACGAGTTGACGCGCTTCCTCTTCGCCGATATTCAACGCCGGCATCATCTGCGCTACTGCTCGCTCACGCTGTTTTTTGACAAGCATGTAATACAAATTCCCTAAGACGCGACCCAAAAAAAGTAACACGTCATAGGGTATTAATCGAATTATCTTGCTCATTATCATCAGCGTATTGTAAAGCATGTCATCCTCCGAAAATATTTTACCGATTAAGTGCAGTCAACTCTTTATCGTCAAACTCGGGCGTCGTGTAGCGTTCGATAATCTCCTGCCAAAGTCCTTTGGCTTTCAAAATAAATTCTATCACTTCACGAACGGCGCCGCGACCACCGAAATTATTCGCGACAAAATGAGCACGGTCGACAACTTCGGGCGCGGCATCACCTACCGCCGCACGAAATCCGACCTGCACCAATACCGGCAAATCTATCAAATCATCAGCCACATAAGCAATTTCATCATCACTCAAACCGAATTGCATCTTAATTTTTTTGTAAGCGTCACGCTTATTCATTTGACCCTGCATGACGGCTGAAATGTTTAACTCTTTGGCGCGCCATTCGGTCATTGTCGAAGTCCTGCCCGTTATTATCGCCGTCTTTATTCCGCAACTGTGTAACAACGTTATTCCGAATCCGTCGCGGCAATGAAAAGCCTTGAACAGTTCGCCGTTACCGCTGTGATAAATTCCGCCGTCGGTCAGTACTCCGTCAACGTCGAATATTATTAGCTTAACTTTCTTCGCCCTGTCAAGAGCGTCACCGGAAATTTTCATTTGCCTGCCTCCTTTGAAGTCAGTCACGGATTGAAATAACAAAGTCGTAACCTTGACTTGGGGTGTTGATTAAGGTTGAGGCCGCCCATGGATGGGCGGCCGCCGCACGCTCAAAACATGGATGTTTTGTATGCGGCACATTCGACACGGGTAGCCTACACACTACGGCTACGATTACTACCGCCCCTGCGAGGCGTCCTTTCTTTTGTTACTTTTCTTTGGACACGCAAAGAAAAGTATGCACAGCCAATAAAAAGTATTCATTAACTAACTTAGAAACCGTAGCGAGGTTGTTGCATCCTGCTGTCGCGCCAAAGTTTTCATTAACCGTAATTAATGACCGCGCTTATAGCAATTACAAAGTTGACTTTGACTCCTTTTGTTAACCAACGAAAGGAGCATCACACGACACCTTGACGCAACAAATCGGTCAAGTGAATCATGCCCACGGGATATTTATTCTCGTCGACAACGGGCAAAACCGTAACGGGACGCGGCTTATGTTTCTCCATGACCGAAAGTGCTGCCGCCGCCAATTTATCCGCACTGATAATCAATGGATTTTCAAACATAATATGTTCTACAGGTTCGTCCAAGAAACTGCGACTCTTCTCCAAGGCACGGCGAATAATTCCATCGGTGACAAGTCCGACAAATTTATCGTGTTCATCCACAACCGATACCGCGCCCAAACCTTTTGCGGTCATCTCGAACAACGCATCTTTTGCCGTAGCTCCAATCTTGACGATAGGATTATCTTCGCCGCTATGCATGACATCGCCGACACTCAACAAAAGTTTTCTGCCCAACGCGCCGCCGGGGTGGAATAACGCAAAATCTTTCGATGTGAAATTTCTTTCGTCCATAAGAGCCATCGCCAATGCGTCACCCATTGCCAAAGTTGCAGTTGTCGAGGCAGTAGGCGCGAGTCCCAACGAACACGCTTCACGCTCAACTCCTATGTCGATAAAATAATCGCAGTTGTTACCCAAAGTTGAAGTTCTCTTGCCGCTCATTGCTATGATTAACGCGCCGATTCTGCGTACTACCGGCAAGATGTTTACAATCTCGGAAGATTCGCCGCTGTTTGAAATCGCAATCAAAATATCGCGCTCGGTTAACATACCCAAGTCGCCGTGATAAGCTTCGGCAGGATGCATGAAAAATGACGGCGTACCCGTTGACGCCAAAGTAGCGGAAATTTTTTTGCCGATATGTCCCGATTTTCCCATGCCGGTCACCACGACGCGACCACTACATGACATTATTTTCTTGACTATCTCGACAAATTCATCATCTATGCGATTTTCCAATGCGGCAACCGCCGACGCCTCTATCTTTAAAGTTTCAATCGCCTTTTCTCTTATCATATCAGTACTCCAAAATTTTTTATGGTCTTACAAATTTTTCGCGACATTGTGAATCGCCAAAGCATCCGCCAAAAGTTTTTCGAGTTTATCAAGCGGAATCATGTTAGCACCATCGGAAAGACCTTCTTCGGGTTTATCGTGCACCTCGAGGAATAATCCGTCAATTCCAACCGCGCAAGCACCTCTTACAAGGTATTCGACAAATTCACGTTGACCGCCCGACTTTGTTCCTGCGCCTCCCGGTAATTGTACGCTGTGAGTGCCGTCGAAAATCACGGGACAATTAAAGCCGCGCATAATCGGTAAGCCGCGCATATCGACAA
Organism: Selenomonadaceae bacterium; assembly: GCA_024698045.1. Taxonomy (GTDB): domain Bacteria; phylum Bacillota; class Negativicutes; order Selenomonadales; family Selenomonadaceae; genus Quinella. The sequence goes on along the minus strand of JAILRS010000028.1, from coordinate 44,107 downwards.
CCAAATTATTATAACCGAAGGAAGTACCGCGTTCGGTCAGCAAAATTTTTTCGGTGCCGCTCGCTCTCAATTTCCCGACAACGTTAGTCATATCTTTCGCGGATAAAAATTGCGCCTTCTTGACGTTGACAACTTTGCCGGTCTTCGCCGCCGCGACAAGTAAATCGGTTTGTCTGCAAAGGAACGCGGGAATTTGCAGGATATCGGCGACTTCCGCAACACGTGCCGCCTGATACGATTCGTGAATATCCGTGACTATCGGGACATTCAATTCGCGTTTGATATCCGCTAAAATTTTCAAGCCCTCTTCAAGCCCGGGACCTCTGTAACTTTCTATCGACGAACGATTTGCCTTATCAAAGGACGCCTTGAAAATGTAGGGGATGCCCAAACGTTCGGCGATTTCTTTGGCGCGACGCCCAATCATCAAACTACGCTCGTAACCTTCAAGTACGCAAGGTCCTGCAAGCAAGACAAGTTTGCCGCCGCCGAATTCTATATCTCCGACTTTGACTTTGTTCATGCAATCTCCTCCCGTCGATAAATTTCGTTGACAAGCCGTAAATCTTCCTCGGTGTCCACACCTACGAAACGACACGAACTTTTTATCACGCGAATTTTGAATCCGTTCTCCAAGGCGCGAAGTTGTTCGAGCGATTCGGTTTGCTCCAAGGGTGTCGGCTCCATTTTCGCGTAATCAATCAAAAAATTTCTGCGGTAGGCGTAAATGCCTATGTGTTTGAATACTGACGCGATGCCGGCATTTCTCGGGTAGGGAATAAGCGAACGCGAAAAATAAAGCGCGTCATTGTATCTGTCCAAAACAACTTTGACGTTGTTCGGGTTTTTCATATCGTTTTCGTCGTTTAATTCCGTCGCGACGGTAGCCATCTGCAATTCGTCGTCCTTAGCAAATTCGGCAACAAGATTATCAATCAACCCGGGATCTATCAAAGGTTCATCGCCCTGAACATTGACAACAACATCGGCATCGGGAAATTTTTCGGCAACTTCGGCAAGTCTGTCGGTACCCGTTTTATGATCGGCGCGCGTCATCATGGCGTGACCCGAATTTTTTTCGACCGCTTGCAAAATTCTGTCGTCATCCGTGGCGACAACCACTTCGGATACCGATTCCGCTTTGCTGGCGCGTTGCCATACACGACATATCATCGGCAGACCGCAAATATCTTTGAGCGGTTTACCCGGCAAGCGCGTTGAGGAATAACGCGCAGGAATTACGCAGATAGATTTCATTAGCTTTGACGTGACAAAAATTCCCGTATTCACGGGATAAGTCTCGTCGGTCACATCCTTTCTTCGTTAGTTTTTATTTCCATATTATCATTTATCACGGTTGAAAATTTTAATGGTGCGGACTCGAGCCGCGGAAGTTTTGGAAATTTTACTCACGGCGATTATCTTAACACAATAGCTTATGCGCGGCAAACAAGTTTTAATATTTTTTTCATGTGCGAATGATATATTCGTACCTACTTTAACGAAGGGAAGTCGCGATTTGAGCAATAAAAAATTTTTTATCGGAATAGCGATAACGGCACTAGTAAGCATAGTTTTGACTTTGGGAATTATTGCGTTTTTATTGGGCTTGAATTCAAAAAATGCTTTCGACCTCGGAAGATTTTTCGTGGCAATGAGATTTATCGAAGGCAATTATGTTGAATCGGTCGAGCGCGGTAAATTGATAGATGGAGCGATTAGCGGCATGGTTAATTCGTTGGGAGATCCGCACTCAATTTATTTGGCTCCCCAACTTTACAGCCAATTGCGCGCGGAAACCAGCGGAGAATTTGGCGGAATCGGTGTCTACATGAGTTTCAAAAATGGCGGTGTGCAAATCATGAACGTCATACCCGACGGTCCCGGGCAACGTGTCGGGCTTTTGGCGAACGATGAAATTTTAGAGGTGGACGGTAAACCTGTTTCCAAAATGGCACCCGGTGAAGTCGCTTTGAAAATTCGCGGTCAAATCGGCACAAACGTTAAACTTCTTATTCGCCGCGAAGGTTCCGAAGATACACTCTACAGTTTGACGCGCGATAATATTCATGTCAAAACCGTCGCGGGACAAATGATTGACGATCGACTTGCCTACATAAAAATTTCAAACTTCAGCGAAGATACGGGCGTCGAATTCGATACGACAATTAAGGAGTTGAAGGAGCAAGGTTTGAAAGGACTTATCTTGGATATGCGACAGAATCCTGGCGGAGTCATAACGAGTTGCGTACAAATCGCTCGCAGGATTGTTCCGGCAGGTAAAATTACTTCGGTTATCATGCGCGACGGTTCCGCCGAAGTTTACAAATCCGATTTGGAAGCTGCGCAGTTCCCGATAGTTGTTCTGCTCGATAAAAACAGTGCCAGTGCCGCCGAATTGTTGGCGGGTGCGTTGCAAGATACAAAGGCGGCGATTGTTGTCGGCGAAACTTCTTACGGTAAGGGCTCCGTTCAAACTCTTATCCCAATGGCGCACGAAGACGGATTAAAATTGACGATTGCGAAATATTACACGCCGAACGGCAAATGTATCGACGGCTTGGGAATAACGCCCGATGTGGAAATAAAATCCCCTGCGTCGGCGCATCAAATGTACGACCTCAAACTTGATGATAACGAAGATGCCCAACTTGCGGAAGCCGAAGCATTGTTAAATCATCAAATTGACGCAGGGAAAATTTTATTTGACGATAACTTTTGGGTGAAACCTGAGGAAAATTCTGCGGCTCAATGATTTTGATTTTGCCAATTGGCTTTCAATTGACCACAGGCGGCATTGACATCCGCGCCCATCTCCTTACGGATTGTCGCGCCGATTCCGTGCGTATTCAGGAAGTGAAAGAATTTCTGTACGGCGTTACGCGTGGGCGGATTAAAATCGCGTTCGCTGACGGGATTAAACGGAATCAAATTGACGTTGGCAAGTTGTCCGCTCAAAATTTTTGCCAAACGTCTTGCGTGTTCTTCCGTGTCGTTTACTCCGCCGATTAAAATGTATTCGTAGGTGACGCGCCGACCCGTTGTTTGTGCGTAATCGTTCGCCGCCTCAAGCAGACTTTTTATACCGAAGGCGGAATTAATCGGCATGAGCGCGGAACGTAATTTATCATCGGGCGCGTGCAAAGATATCGACAGCGTGACGGGAATTTTCTCGTCGCGTAATTTTTTTATCGCCGGTACTATTCCGCAGGTTGATATTGTAACTCGGCGGTAACTCATGCCAAGACAATAATCCTCGTGTAAGAGCCTCAACATTTTCATCAATTCGTCGTAATTCATCAGCGGTTCACCCGTACCCATCACTACTATCGAATCCAATGTCTTTCCGAATCTGCGCAGATATTCATCGGCGAATAAAATTTCGCCTAACATTTCCGCCGCCGTCAAATTTCTTTGAAGTCCTTTAAGCGTCGAGGCGCAGAATTTGCAACCCATTTGACAGCCTACTTGACTTGAAATACATACACTGTTACCGTAATCATGCCGCATCAAAACAATTTCAACCGCCGCGCCGTCGGATAATCCCAACAAAAATTTTGTCGTGAGTCCGTCAGCCGAATCCAATTGCGTCAAAAGTTCCGCCGTCTTTATTTCGTAGCGTGTCGACATTTCCGCACGTAAACTCTTCGGCAAATCGTTCATCTCGTCGAATGTTTTCATACCGTGTTTGTAAATATGTGCGGCTATTTGTTTGACGCGGAACTTCGGCAAAGATTTTAATTCCGTTTCGAGTTCGGGCAGTGTCAAACCAAATAAATTTTTCATCTTGATTATCTGTCCTCCGAATTAAAAATCACTCGTGCCACTCGAATTCAATGTCGCCGATATGGACAATCATACCTTCTTTAATGCCGCGCTCCTTTAATAACGCGTCAAGATTTTTCATACGCCAAATGAATTGGAAACGGCGCAGACCTTCATCGTTATCGAAATTGGTCATGGCGACAATTTTTTCTATGTTCTTGTTGCGGACGATAAATTCGGCGGCATCATTACGCTCGATAATCACGGGGTCGTCTTCTTTCTCGACGTCGAAAACTTTCACTGCCTCTACAACGGGCTCGACATCATCGCCGATTTCCTCAAGACGTTTGCCGACGTAATTTATCAGCACGTCGAGATTTTCATGAGCCGCCGCCGATACCGCAAAAAATTCTATGCCCTCACGTTTGGCAAGCTCCTCAAGTTTGGAAATATTTTCCGCGGCCTGTGGCAAATCGATTTTATTGGCGACCAGTATTTGCGGACGTTTGGCAAGTTTATCGCTGTACTTTTTCAGCTCAATATTAATCTTGTCGAAATCCTCGACGGGATCTCTTCCGTCAACCGCCGCCGCGTCAACCATATGCAAAATCAATTTCGTCCGCTCAATGTGCCGCAAAAAATCATGACCTAATCCGACACCGTCCGCCGCGCCCTCAATCAGCCCGGGGATATCCGCCATGACGAAAGATTTTTCGTAGCCCAAACTTACCACGCCCAAAACCGGCACCAATGTCGTGAAATGATAATCGGCTATTTCGGGACGCGCCGAACTAACCGCGGCAATCAAACTGGATTTGCCGACACTGGGATAGCCGACAAGACCGACATCCGCCAAAAGTTTTAATTCAAGAAGTAAATCGCGACTTTCACCGGGCTCGCCGAATTCCGCGAAGGTTGGCGCACGACGTGACGCCGATTTGAATTTTGCATTACCGCGACCGCCGCGACCACCCTTTGCAACTATCGCACGTTGCCCCAATTCCGTTAAATCCGCAATCAGTTCGCCCGTGTTCGCATCCTTTACTATTGTTCCCTGCGGAACTTTGATGATACAATCTTCCGCGCCGCGCCCGTACTGTTTTTTGCGATCTCCTGCGTCACCGTTTTCCGCGGTGTATCTGCGATTGAATCGGAAATTTAAAAGCGTGTTGACATTGGCATCGACTTCAAGAACGACATCGCCGCCCTTACCGCCGTCGCCGCCGTCGGGACCACCCTTCGGCACAAATTTTTCACGACGGAATGAAGATTTACCGCTACCGCCGTCACCTGCTCGCACACTTATTTTACTTCTGTCTATGAATTGCATTTTACTTCCTCCGAAAAAATTTATCACATCGGCAAAATTATAACCTACAAGCCGATTGTTGACAAATGTTTCGGCGTCTGTGATTAAAGACCGCGCCCGTAACCCATTGACTTTGAAGACTTTCGATAACCGACCAAAGTGTAGTCGGCTCAAAGAAAATTTTCGATTCACTTCCATTCAATTCCAAAATTGGCTATAATAATCATGTATTTTACAAACTGAAAGGAGTTTTATTTTATGGCTAATCCACGTAAAGCATTTATCTTTTTCAATTGCGATGCCAACAAAAGCGAAGCATCCATGAACATTTTTTATAACAATGCGGTTTATAAGGATACAAAACTTTCGCGTAAAAATCTTTGGAAGAAAGTCAAAGAGGAATACGGCGCGGAACGTATTCAAATACCTTTCGATAAACTTCATGAAGTTGAATTCCAAATAATCGAAGGCGATCCCGTTTCCGCAAGCGATTTTATCCAATTCGGCACGATTCGCGAGATTGACTGTTATTGATATTTTTTCCCGAGGTTTGACAATGGCGGCAAGTAAAATAGCACTGTTCATAGACGCAGATAATATTTCGGCGAAAAACGGCAGACAAATCATCGAGACATTGCAGGAACGCGGAGATATTTTTATCAGAAGAATTTACGGCAATTGGGAAAAAACTACCTTGCACGGTTGGAACAGTTGTATCTTGGATTTTTCTCTGAAGCCTGTCCAGCAAAATGATTTCGTAACCGGTAAGAATGCAACCGATATGTCTTTGACGATTGACGCAATGGATGTCTTGCACGAAGGCAAGGCAGATACTTTTGCGTTGGTATCAAACGACAGCGATTTCACTCCTCTTGTCATTCGTTTGCGCGAAGGTGGTGTAAATATCATCGGCATGGGTATGGGACACGCCTCCAATGCCTTTCGTGCGGCGTGCACCGAATTTATCGAGCTCGATGCAAATCCGAAATCCGACGCAGATATCGAAACTTCCGCGCCTATTGTCAAACCGCCCGAAGTCAAAATTTCAACCGCTGCGCAGAATACAAAAACTCCGACGCAAATATCTTTGTTTGATGAAGATTCAATGCCGCCCGAAAAAATTTTAAATCCCAAAGTCGTGCCGATTGATGAAGGAAATAAAATTGTCGACGCGGCAAAAGTCAAGCAGTTGCATGATGCTTTAGCGGAAATTTTCAAAAGTAATGCGGAATCAGATGGTTATGTTTCTCTGAGCACCACCGGGACTTTAATCGGTCAAAAAAATTTGAGCATAAAAGGTTCTGGACACAGTTCGCTGAATAAATTTATCGCGGCATTTCCCGACCGCTATGAAATTATTTTCCGTGAAATGCACAACTATTATTATCGTTGCATTGACGTTAATCAGAATCCGCCAAAAGTTACGGAAAACACAAAAGTTAAGCAACTTCATGTCGCGCTTGAGGAGATTGCAAAAAATAATGCGGAGCCCGACGGCTATGTCTTATTAAGTACGGCAGGAAGTTCAATCAGTCAAAATAATTTGAGCATCAAAGATTCGGGCTATAGTTCGTTGAGTAAATTCATCAAAGCATTTCCCAATCGTTACGAATTTATCACGCGTGACATATCCAAAGACTGTTATCGTTGTGTTAATGTTAAGCCGCCAAAAAATTCGGATAAAGCTAAACTTGAGCAACTTCATGCCGCGCTGAAAGAATCCGCCGAAAGGCATAAGGACAGTGACGGATTTTCATTGCTCAACTATGCCGGGCAAACTTTGAAGAGTAAATCTTTTGGTTTCGGAGTGAAAGATTTCGGCTTTAATCAGTTGCGGGATTTTGTTTCCGCGTTCCCGAATCGCTACGAAATTTTGAGTGATGATTGCGGTCAAAAATTCCGTTATCGCTGTAAGTAAAATTAAAAATAGTTAAAACAATCTGTAGACAAAAAGATGCTCGTCGTGTATACTTTTGAAAATGTCTTGCAAGGAGGAAGCTTATAAACGAGCGTCCTCTTTTTGCAAATAGGGGCTTTAAACAAAAATGCTCCGAAAATAAAAATCTAACATAGGGAGGAGAAAAATTTCACTCGAAAACCGCCGACAGACCGCGTAAAAAAATTGACGGCTCTGCGGTGAAAAGGCTGCGGTCAATCAGCCAAAGACGGCAAAAAAATTAGCCGCGAACTCTTACTGAGGAATTGACTAAAAAAATTTTTTTGTTTAGTGGTAAGGAGGTTTATACAAATGAGTGACGGAGGCGGTTCCGCATTTGCGGTAGCTCAACAAATCGGTAAATCATTGTTCCTGCCGATTGCCGTTTTGCCGTTCGCCGGTGTCTTGTTGGGTATTGGTGCTTCTTTCTCCAATCCTACAACAATCGCCGCTTACGGTTTGGAGAGTGTTCTTCACCCCGGCAGTGCAATTTTTAGTTTCATGCTTATTCTTTCTAACGTTGGTGGCGCAATCTTCGGCAATTTGGCGTTGATATTCGCTCTGGCTGTTGCCCTTGGTATGGCGAAGAAAGAAAAAGGTATCGCAGTTCTCGGCGCAGCAATTTTCTATCTCGTTATGTTAACGACAATTCACGTTTTTTTGGGTCTTGACGGATCCATTCACGCTGACGGTTCTATCGACCCCAGTGTTAAGGAAGGCGCGATAACTTCCGTTCTCGGTATCACCACTTTGCAGATGGGCGTTTTCGCCGGTATCGTTACCGGTCTTGTTGCCGCAGAACTCTGCAATCGTTTCTACAAACAACAATTACCGCCTGCATTTTCTTTCTTTGGCGGTACTCGTTTCGTTCCTATCGTTTGCATGATTTTCGGTATTGTTACCGGTGTTATCATGTACTTCGTTTGGCCGTTCATTCAGAATGGTATCTTCGCTCTTGGCGGCATTGTCCAAGCGTCCGGATATTTCGGTACTTTCTTCTTCGGTTGCTGTGAACGTGCTCTTATCCCCTTCGGTCTGCATCACATTTTCTATCTCCCCTTCTGGCAGACAGGTCTTGGCGGTACTGCTATCATTGATGGTCAAACGGTTATGGGCGCACAGAATATCTTCTTTGCCGAATTGGCTTCGCCCAACACCGAACATTTCTCCGTTGACGCTTGCCGTTTCTTGATGGGTAAATTCCCCTTCATGATGGCAGGTCTTCCCGCGGCGGCGTTCGCTATGTACACTTGCGCACGTCCCGAAAAGAAAAAGGCAGCAGGTTCCTTGTTGTTCTCGGTTGGTTTGACTTCGTTCCTTACAGGTATCACCGAGCCTATCGAATTTACTTTCCTTTTCCTTGCTAAAGAACTTTTTGCTATCCACGTTGTTTATGCAGGTATTTCCTTCGCAGCTTGCCACTTCCTCGGCATTGCAATGGGTACTACCTTCTCCGATGGTTTAATCGACTTCATTCTTTACGGCGTATTGCCCGGTCAAGCAAAATCCAATTGGATGATGATGTTGCCGTTGTTCGCCGTCTTCGCCGTTGTTTACTTCGTAACATTTAAATTCTTCATCCTCAAATGGGATTTGAAGACTCCCGGTCGTGAAGCAGATGACGAAGAAGTCAAGATGATGTCTAAAGACGAATACCGCAAAGCTACGGGCGTCGGCGTTGCAGGCGGCACAGGTGCTGCGGCTCTGGCAAATCTCACTCCCGATCAGCAAAAATCTGCTGTTATCCTCAGTGGTGTCGGCGGTGTCGACAACGTTACCGAAATCGATTGCTGTGCTACTCGTTTGCGTTTAACTTTGGTTGACGGTTCCAAAGTCAACGAAGCTATTCTCAAATCCACGGGCGCGGGCGGCGTCGTCATCAAGGGCAACGCTATCCAAGTCATTTACGGACCCAGCGTCACTATCGTTAAAGCTAACTTTGAGGAATTTGTCGAAGATATCCGCGCAGGCAAGATTGATCGTTCGATGCTTGAAGGTGCAAGCGGTGGCGGTGCTGCTGCTCCTGCCGAGGAAGCTGCTCCCAAGATGCAAGATTGCATTCTCGGTGCTCACTTGACAGGTTGTATGATGCTCATGAATGAAGTTCCCGACGATGGTTTTGCTTCTCGTGCTATGGGCGACGGCGTTGCCGTTGAGCCTACCGTAGGCAAACTTGTTGCTCCTGCCGATGGTACCATTAGTCTTGTATTCCCGACAAAACATGCTGTCGGTATGGTTACTCCCGAAGGTGCCGAATTGCTCATGCATATCGGTATCGATACTGTTAAACTGAACGGCGAACACTTCGAGACACATGTCACCGAAGGACAGGAAGTCAAACGCGGCGATCTTTTGGTCACGTTCGATATCGACGCTATCAAGAAAGCCGGTTATCCTGTTACCACGCCGCTTATCGTCACTAATTCGTCTGCTTACGGCACAGTTCGTCCGCTCAAGACAGGCGATGTCAAAGCAGGCGAAAATGATTTGGTTGAACTTCTCGGTTAATTCCTTGGTTTTTAATTTCGAGTGAATTTTATCCTTCCGTAATAGAGCCCGTCGATTGATTTCGGCGGGTATTTTTTTTGCTCCTTTCGTACGGTTAACAAAAGGACTCAAAGTCAATTTAAGTATCGCTACAAGCGCGGTCATTAATTACGGTTGTCGAAAACTTTATCGCGACTATTGGATACAACGTCACGTTGCCTTTTCTTTGCTGCGATTGATTTGTTGCTAAACGTGGCGGCAATTTCTAACTTAGTTAAGAAAAATTTTTTATTGGCTGTGAATACTTTTCTTTGCTCGTCCAAAGAAAAGTAACAAAAGAAAAGACGCCTCGCGGGGGCGTTAGCGTTCGTTATCCATAGTGTGTAGATAACGCGTGTCTGATGTGCCGCATACAAAACATCCATGTTTTGAGCGTGCGGCGGCCGCCCATCCATGGGCGACCTCTTCCGTAAGCAATACCCTAAGTCAATTTTATTTCAACCGCGATGATTGACTGAAGTTATCGAAAACTTCGACGCGATTTCTGGATGCAACGTCACGTTGCCTTTTCTTTGCTCGTCCAAAGAAAAGTAACAAAAGAAAGGGCACCTCGCAGGGGCGGTAGCGTTCGGTATCCATAGTGTGTAGATAACGCGTGTCGGATGTGCCGCATACAAAACATCCATGTTTTGAGCGTGCGGCGGCCGCCCGTCCGTGGGCGGCCTCTTCCGTAAGCAATACCCCAAGTCAATTTTTATTTCAACCGCGGCGATTTGTTGAGTATGTTGAAAACTTCGGCGCGATTTTCGGAGGCAACAAAAAATCCCCAACCGAAGTCGGAGATAATTTTTATTTTTTTATTGAGTTAGTCTCACGGACTGAATTGAACTTTGATAGTGGTGCCTCTCTTTACGATTTCGCCGGCTCCTATACTTTGACTGACAGCGAAACCGGAACCTTCGGCGACAAATGATACACCTGCTTCGTTTGCAAGCCGTGCCACTTCACGAATACTGTTACCGTAAAAATTCGGCACTCGTGCTTCTTCGGGTGCAACATCATCCATTGGTTCGGGCGTGTACTGCGGCTCGGGTTCTTTCAATTTCTCCTGTTGTCGCAGACTGCTGATTGACGCATCACCTTCGCCGACATCTGCATCAATCGCTTCGGTATCCAAACCTATCATTGCATCATTCGGTTCTATTCTAAGATAGCGGAAGACCTGCGAAAAAATTCTGCTTGCTACGGGCGCGGCAATTTGTCCGCCGTAGAAAATTCCGCTGGGCTCGTCGATTACCACGAGGAGTGCGATTTGCGGATTCTCAACGGGCGCGAAACCGCAGAAGGAAGCAATATAACTACCGTCAACGTATCCCGAGCCGTCCGAGCTGACTTTTTGCGCGGTACCTGTTTTGCCTGCCACTCTGTAGCCGCGAACTGATGCCTTACCGCCGCCGCCTGCCGCTACAACTTGTTCAAGCAAACCGACTAAAGTTTTATCCGTTGCCGAATCAATTGTACGCCGCACTTCCTCGACATGTGTTTCGGAATATGTTGTGCCGTTCGCATTTTTTATCATCTTCACAATGTGCGGCTTGAGTAAAATTCCGTCGTTGGCAATAGCGCAGAAAGCAGTAACAAGTTGAAGGGGAGTGACGGCGATACTTTGCCCGATTGACATTGTTGCGATATCGGAGTCTACCATTTCATTCGGTTGATACAAAATACCTGCCTCTTCGCCCGGCAATTCAATTCCCGTAGGTTCACCGAAGCCGAACAGTTTGGCGTAGCTTACAAGATTTTCCGCGCCCAATTCGTAACCGAAAATTGCAAAACCTGTGTTGAGTGATTGTTTGACGACATCGGCGAAAGTAACCGTGCCAAAACTTGCTCCGTTCCAGTTCTGAATTTTTTTGCCCGAAAACATAACATAACCGGGATCTGCGAAACTTTGATTAGGCGCGACAATTCCCTCTTGCAAGAGTGCACCTGCGACAACTGCCTTAAACGTTGAGCCGGGTTCATAAATGGAAGATATCGCGCGGTTTTTCCAAATTTCGGGCTCGTAATCCCAAAAGCGATTCGGATTATACGACGGACGACTTGCCATCGCCAAAATTTCGCCCGTATGCGGATTCATCGCTATACAAGTTATTGCCGCAGGATTATTTTCCGCCATCGCCCGATCTAATTCCTGTTCAACGATAAATTGGATAGTACTGTCTATCGTCAACTGAATCGTCTTACATCTATCGCCCTGATAAACATGCGGCGTGAAAATCGAATCTAAAATCGGGCGTTCCTGCGTATCGGCGTAGATAAATGATTCGGTGACTTCGCCCTTGATGTATTTATCCAAAGCCTGTTCGATTCCGTCAAGTCCTTTGTCATCGGTGCCCACGAATCCCAAAAGATTTGCCGCCAATACGTCATTGGGGTAATAGCGTTTTGCTTCATCGCGGAAACCAAGACAGACAGAATATTTTTTATCGCGAATCAAGGCGCGAATAGCTTCGTATTCCGATTGCTCAAGCCGTCTTTTCACCCAAGAGAAACCGCCGCCGATTGCTATATCATCTAAAATTTCCTGTTCGGTTTTCCCGACAAGCGGAGCCAAATCTTTTGCCAATTCGGCAGGATTTTCAACATGATTCGGATCTACGAACAGCGATTTTGTCATTGTGCTTACTGCCAATTCGCGCCCGTTCCTATCGATTATCGCGCCGCGCGGAGATTGTACCGAATAATCATGCCCGACTTGAAATCTCATTCGTTCCGCCAATTCGCTGCCCTGCACCAGTTGCAGCCACGCATAGCGAAATACCACCACGCCCATTAACGCAAGCAATATCAATACCAGTCTTATTATTCGCTTCTGAACAAAAAGCCGGTCTTTCTTTATTTTATCCATGTTTAGTCTCACGTTGACACAACAAAATTTTTATTACTTAAGTTCTGTTGGCATTCTTCAACAATGCGGTTTTCAATCTGTCTTCAATCGCTACCAATTCTTTTTCTGCCGCTTGACGTTTTTGACGTCCTTCGCTTTGTATTCTCAACGTTTCTTCTATCGTCGAAATTAAATCTTCGTTGACTTTCTTGACGGTCTCGATGTCGACAATGCCGCGTTCGTTCGCCTTAGCCGTATCGATTGAATTTTGTTTGAGCATTTCGGCATTGCGACGCAATAAATCATTTGTGGCATCGGTTACAGCTCGTTGCAGCTCGATTGTTTCCTTTTGGTGACTCAAGCCCAATGCGATAACCATTTGATTTTTCCAGAGCGGTATTGTGTGATAAATAGCCGATTGTACGCGGTCGACTAAAATTCTGTCGTTATTCTGTATCAGACGAATTTGCGGCGCGGTTTGTATCGCCAAAGTCTTACTGAGTTTTAAGTCATGAACTTTTTTTTCGAAACGATCCACACTTTGTTCGAAGTCATTGACGACTTGCACTGCCATCGGGTCGCCCGATTCGCTTGCCTGTACGCGCAATTTCGGTAAAGTAACCGTGCGCATTTCGTCTAACTTTTCTTCGCCCGCGCGGATATACAGTTGCAATTCTTTGAAGTACGTCAGATTTTTTTTGTAGAGCGTGTCAAACATCGCGAGGTCTTCCATCATTTTCAATTTGGCATTTTCGAGACCTGCTTGAATTTTTTCTACCTGCGTGGAAAGTTTTTCGTAACCCTGCATCATGTCTTCGGCCTTATCGATAAGCGATCCGATAATCGGAAGATTACTGAAGAAACTATCTTTTTTCTTCGTGACGTCGAAACCTTTTACTTTGGATACCAAATCGTTGAGTAAGGGACCCACTTCGCCCGAATCCTTTGTGCGGACTTTTGTCAAGATACTGTCGGAGAATTGGGCGATTTCCTTCTGCGCAGGTGCACCGAAAGACAAAGCGGTATTTGTGTTGGTTAAATCGATTCCCTCTTTGATTGATTGGACTTTAGACATTTCTTCGGGCGTCAACGTCTCTACTTGCTGTGTTACCTTTGCAATTTCCTGCGCAGGTTCTACCACTGCCACTGCTTGAGTTTCCGGCGTAGCCGAATTTTTTTTCGCCATCAAATCAGCAAGATTTAATTCTGCCATATTGAATCTCTCCCATTTTTATATTTCGGCGGTTATGTACGCCACACGCGTTGTCATTTATTGTCTTTGATATACTGTTCGTAAAAATCTTCCACCGGCATGAACAAATATCGAATGCCTTCCAAAATTCCCACCCACATCGGCAAACTTGTCCACGACAACAGGAAATAAATTACACCCTGCAAAGTTTTGCCCTGATAGAATTTGTGAGCACCGAACGTGCCCAAAAAAATTGCAAGTGCGGATTGAATTAATTTGGTCTGAATAATTTGCGGACGATCTTCCTCGGGGAATATTTCCACCGCCGTACTTTGATTGCCGCCGCGATTGCGGACGCGTCTTTGCATACCTTGAGGGAAAAATTTTCTCGGCGTCTCCACCTCGATAGGTTGGTCGAGTAAATCTTTGTCGATTCGCACATTGCCGTATTCGTCCACCTGCCCGACGTCTACCGTTTTGCGCTTGATTCCTTCCGAGTCAAGTTGTTGTTCCATTACCGTCAATTCTGCGTCCACCGAAATTATTTGGTCGTTGATGACGTGTTCGAATTGACTTTTATAAGCTTCGTCCAACGCGGCAAGTGATTGTTTCATACGCAGTTTTAAATCTTGCACTTTGTCCGTAGATAATTGCGTCTCTTCGATTTCTTGATACTGCTTGACGATTTTGACCGCGCGATCTTGATAGTAATTGATAAACTTGTACGCCAAGGCAATACGCGAGGGATTTTTCTCCAGATGATTAAGCAAATTTTTCGCCGTGCGTTGTAACTGAACAAGTTGTCCGCCCAATTCTTTATCGACAAGTTTGGGGCGTGAATCCTCAAGATAATTAAAGTCCGCTATCGCCTTGTCAAAATTCTCCTGCAGATATTGCGCGCGTTCTTCCTCCAGTGCTTCCAAATCAAGTCTGGGCGTGCGATTCTTTTTCCAATCCCAAATAGCCTTTCCGCCGAAAATCACGCCTACCGTCATCAGAACCACTACCAGATAATTTAAAATCTCATCCAAAGTTTTACACCTCCAAAAGGCAATTAGGATTAGACTTAAAAAGTTTCTCCCGTGATAATATTACAGATTGTACCATAAAATTTTCAGATGTGCACCCTGTAACTAAATTTATTTTACGTAGCAGACAAAAAAATTTCCCTACGGCATGCGCAGGGATAAGTTACATTTTCGTTTTTCGTTAAGGCAATTTCACGCCGTCGGCATCAAATTTCTTGTGTAAGAGCGGCATTTTCGTCATGAATACTTCGATTAAATTTGTCGTGTCTTGACTTTGTATCGGCGTGTTAAATTCTTTAGGTTTATCGCTTGTCGCCCCTAAAAAAGGTTTTTCGCAGATAACTTGTCCGTCTTTGTAATCAAACGTCACGCAAACCGGAATATAATGTGATTTATCGCGCCACTGTCCTAAATTGTCATCAACCTGTCCGCGCTCTTGATTCGTTATCAAAATCGGAAATGCTATCGGCAAACGCTTTCCGTCACTCGTCGTCTTCAAATAGAATTCGTATAAATCTTTTGAGTAGGGGACAAATACAGTCTTGCCGCTTTCGTTCGCCACCATGAAGAATAAAGATTTATTCGACTTCATGCTGACAAGAGCCAAAAAGTTTTTATCGCCCTGTTGGTACGTCGTCCCGACAAATCCGAACGGCAACTCACTTTCCGCCGCATAACAATTCGCCGTCGCCGTCGCAAATATCAGCGCAATCATCAACACAAATTTTTTCAACAAATTATAAACACCTCTTAAAAATTTTTCGCGACCTCAAAGAAATTTTTACCTTATTGAAGTCGCTGTCACATAAAAGTATCAATCAATGTTCAACAAATTATCTTCATTAAATTTTGTTTTCACGTCCTGCCTTCAATCGTGCAATGTTTTCCTTATGGCGAACGACGATAAAGATTGCCGCGACAAGTGTGAACCAGAAGAAAATCATCGGCTCCCTAAAAATCGCGACGAGAATAGGAGCAAGTGCGGCGGCGACAATCGAGCCGAGCGAAACATATCTCGTGGTTAAAACTATAACAGCCCAAACTGCCAAGACAATCAAAGTAACTTTGGGCATGAGCGCGGCGATAACACCCAGAGCAGTCGCAACACCTTTGCCACCCTTGAAGCCGAGGAAAATCGGGAAAATATGTCCGATGATAGCGAGCAGACCGCCGATAACCATAGCCAACGGGGTAGCGACGATAATCGCGCCGAGCATAACGCCCAACTGACCTTTGATAAAATCGAGGATGAAGATAAATATGCCTGCCTTCTTACCGAGAACACGCCATGCATTAGTTGCTCCGATATTGTGCGAACCGTATTCGCGCAAATCTTTATTCCAAATGAATTTACCGAAAATCAACCCGTTGGGAATCGAGCCGATAAGATATGCCGCAAGAATTAAAAGTATCCAATTCATTATAAACGGCGCAACATTTCGGCTTACCTACCAAAACTTTGCGCCCGTCACTTCCTTTCCGTGTAAATCGGTAAAAAAAATGCGGATGGAGGGAGTCGAACCCTCACGCCCGAAAGCAACGGATCCTAAGTCCGGCGCGTCTGCCAATTCCGCCACATCCGCTTTTTACTGCGCAGATTATAACTTAGTTACCTTTACACGTCAACAAGCGCATTATTACATTATGATTAACACTTAAAAGTTTGGGCGGCAGGAATTAAGAAATATCCGCAGAATACTTTTCGTGAAATCAGACGGAGTAGACAAAAGCTCGTCACAAAACATCAGGGGGAATAAAATTTGCAGAGTAAGGACAAAATCACGGCGGCGATAAATGAAGCAGTCGTGTCGGCAATGAAAGACGGCGTATTAAATTCCGTCGAGGAGTTGCCGCCCGTAGGATTGGAAGTACCGCCCAAAAAAGATTTCGGCGACTTCGCAACAAATTTCGCAATGAAGACCGCTAAACTTTTCCACACATCTCCGCGCAAAATCGCCGAGGAGATTAAGGCGCGAATTAACTCCGATATAATCGACAAGATTGAAATAGCCGGCGCAGGCTTTATGAATTTTTATTTGAAGAGCGATGTAATTTATCGCGAACTGAAAGACATTTACGACGCAGGGGAAAATTTCGGTCAGTTGCCGAATAAAAATAATACCACGATTCAAATCGAATACGTCAGTGCAAATCCCACGGGACTTTTACACGTCGGGCACGGACGCGGCGCGGCGGCAGGTTCCGCAATAGTGAACATCATGCGCGCAGCAGGTTACAATGTCGAAAGCGAATATTACATCAACGACGCAGGCAATCAGATGGATAAACTTGCCGTGTCGGTCAACGCGCGTTATCTCGAGCAATTCGGCAAAGAAGTTGATTTCCCCGAAGATGGTTACCAAGGTGCGGATATAATCGATACGACGAAAAGAATTATCGCGGAACACGGCGACAAATTTTTATCATTGCCCGATAACGAACGTCTGAAAATTTTGGGCGATTTGGCTTACGAAGATAAACTTCTTGAGCTCAAACAGGATTTGGAAAAATTCCGCGTGACATTTGATGTTTGGTTCAGCGAAAGAACTTTGCATCCGGATAAAGTCAACGCGGCAATCGAAACTTTGAAGGCGAACGGCAGTATTTACGAGAAGGACGGCGCACTTTGGTTGGCAAGTACGAAATACGGCGACGATAAAGACCGCGTAGTAGTTCGCGCAAACGGTGAGGCTACTTATCTTGCTGCGGATATCGCTTACCACAAAAATAAATTCGACAGAGGTTTCGGCGAATTAATCAACCTTTGGGGTGCAGATCATCACGGCTACATTCCGCGCGTCAAGGCGGCTATGACTATGTTGGGTTATAATGCCGACAAGTTGAAAATTTTACTGTTGCAAATGGTATCGCTGTATCGTGGCGGCGAACTGGTCAAGATGAGCAAACGTACCGGCAACGCAATTTCAATGCGCGAATTGATGGAGGAAGTCGGAACAGATGCCGCCCGTTATTTCTTCCTCATGCGTTCGACCGACAGCCAACTTGATTTCGATTTGGATTTGGCAAAATCGCAGAGCTCCGATAATCCCGTCTACTACATTCAATATGCTCACGCGCGTATTTGTTCAATCT
Organism: Selenomonadaceae bacterium; assembly: GCA_024698045.1. Taxonomy (GTDB): domain Bacteria; phylum Bacillota; class Negativicutes; order Selenomonadales; family Selenomonadaceae; genus Quinella. Next base: position 26,407 of record JAILRS010000028.1, on the reverse strand, counting down.
TCCGCCAAACAAAAGAAGCAGGCTTGACGATTGACGACGCGCCCAAATTTTCGCTGATGAATTCTTCGGCGGAAATAGATTTGATTAACAAAATTTTTGAATACCCCGAAGAAGTCGACAAGGCGGCGACGGAATATGCACCGCAGAGAATTGCGCGGTACGTCTATGATTTGGCGTCGACCTTTAGCAGTTTTTACCGTGACTGCAGAATTTTAGGTGTTGATGAAGATTTAGCAAAAGCTCGGCTTGCTCTCCTGAAAATTACCAAGCACACGATTAAACACGCTTTGAATTTGTTGGGTGTATCCGCGCCCGACAAAATGTAATGAATAATTTTGGGAGGAATCGGTTATGCGGAAAATCTTTTTGACATTGGCGGTATTGGTGCTCTTTGTTTTTCAGACGGCACAGGCATCAACACCTTCGCCCGAATGGGTCAAAAACCTTCCTGCCGCGCGCTATAACAATCAAATGGTGGTAGTTGCAGGTTTGGGATTAACTACGGCGTGGATTTCAATGCACGAGAAAAATGCCGCAGGACAATGGGAACAAATCATGACGACACCTGGCTTTATCGGCAAAAACGGTTTGGGAAAAGAAAGAGAGGGCGATAACAAAACTCCCGTAGGCACGTTTACATTCGATAAAGCTTTCGGCATCGCGCCAGATCCCGGTTGCGCCATTCCCTACGTGCAAGTTGACGAAAATTATTACTGGTCGGGCGATAACAATTACAAATACAATCAACTGGTAGATATCCGCGAAGCTCCCGCAAATTTTGACACGGCCAACAGCGAACATCTTGTCGACTACAATCCTCATTACATTTACGGCTTGAACATGGGTTACAATTCCGAATGTATTCCCGGCAAAGGTGCCGCGTTGTTTATGCATTGCTTTGGTCCCGCAAAACCTTGGTCGGGCGGCTGTGTTTCTTTACCCGAAGCCAAAATGCTTTTCGTCATGCAAAATATCAAACCCGGTTGTGCATGCGTTATCGATTCCTTTGAAAATTTGGGCGCATCGTTTTAATCGCCTTTAACCAATAAAAAAAATTCTTGGGGAGGAAAATTTATGGCAGATGATTTTAAATCCATGAGCGAAGTTGACATCGCCTACCAAATTTTGAGTGCGGCAGGTAAGGATAATCCGATTTACTTTAAGACTTTGATTCGCGAAGTTATCAGGAAAAAAAATAAGACCGTGCAAAATGAGGCAATGGCAATTTCGGAAATCTACACGCTGATAAATATGGACAGCCGTTTTCAGCACGTCAAAGACGGTAAATGGGGATTGTCGGATTGGTATCCGCCCGAAACAAAAAGGCGTTCGACAACAAGAACGACAAAATTATCTTCATGATTTTTTATCGGCAAAAGTTTTTCGGAAAAATATTCGCGCGAAATTTCTGCGCATACGGTCAACATGGTAGCTACCCGTTCGTTAGCGGGGAGGTTAAGCCCGTGACGGACACGGGAACGGATAACGGACAAAATGGCTAAATATATTTTTGTGACGGGCGGAGTAGTGTCATCGCTCGGTAAAGGAATAACTGCGGCATCATTGGGCAGATTGCTCAAAAGCCGCGGATTAAAAGTAACGATTCAAAAATTCGATCCTTACATCAACATCGACCCCGGCACAATGAGTCCCTATCAACACGGCGAAGTTTTTGTTACCGATGACGGCGCGGAAACTGATTTGGATTTAGGTCACTACGAAAGATTTATAGATATCAATTTGAGTAAGCATTCCAACACGACTACGGGAAAAGTTTATTGGTCAGTTTTGTCCAAAGAACGCAAGGGCGATTATCTCGGCTCGACCGTCCAAGTTATTCCGCATGTAACCAACGAGATTAAGGCAAGAGTCTACGCCGTAGCGGAAAAAGACGAGGCAGATGTAGTGATAACGGAAGTAGGCGGTACCGTCGGCGATATCGAAAGTCTTCCGTTCCTCGAGGCTATTCGTCAAGTCAAAAAGGAAGTCGGCAAAAACGACGCGATTTATATTCATGTGACATTATTGCCGTATATCGGCGCGGCAGGAGAATTGAAGACGAAACCGACGCAACACAGTGTCAAGGAGTTGCGCGCAATCGGTATTCAGCCGGATATTTTGGTTTGCCGTACGGATTACCCGATAACCAGAGATTTAAAGAAGAAAATCGCGCTCTTCTGTGACGTGGACGAAGATGCAGTCATAGAAAACAGAACGGCATCGACGATTTACGAAGTGCCTTTAATCATGGAAAGCGAAGGGCTTGATAAAATCGTCCTCGACAAATTAAATCTGCCGCAATCTCCGCCGAAACTCGACGAATGGCGCAAGATGGTACATACGATTCAACATCCCGAACGTACGATTAAAATTGCACTTGTCGGCAAATATGTTGAGTTGCCCGATGCTTACATTTCGGTTGTCGAGGCTCTTCATCATGCCGGAATCGAACACAGTACCAAAGTTAAAATCAATTTCGTCAACGCGGAAAAAATTGAAAATCCCGAAGTCGATTTGGAAGAAACTTTCAGTGGTTGCCGCGGAATTTTAGTGCCCGGCGGTTTCGGAGATCGCGGCGTCGAAGGAAAGATTAAGGCGATTAATTTTGCGCGCGTCAATAAAATTCCGTTCCTCGGTTTGTGTTTGGGCATGCAATGCGCGGCGATTGAGTTCGCAAGAAATGTTTGCGGTTTTTCCGACGCTCATTCAACCGAATTTAATCCCGACACGGAACATCCTGTTATCGCGCTTATGGATTCGCAAATTAACGTCACGCAGAAGGGCGGCACAATGAGATTAGGCGCATATCCCTGCAAAGTTTTGCCCGATACTCACACCGCCAAAGCTTACGGCGAAGACCAAATCAGCGAACGTCATCGCCATCGTTTCGAGTTTAATAACAACTTCCGCGAAATTTTCCGCGAACAAGGTATGATTATCGCCGGAGTTTTGCCCGATGACAGTCTTGTCGAAATAATCGAGTTGCGCAAAGATTTACATCCTTGGTTTGTAGGTTGCCAATTCCATCCCGAATTAAAATCGCGCCCCAATCGTCCGCATCCTCTGTTCAGAGATTTTGTAGCGGCGGCGCTTGAATTGAAGTATCAATAACATTTAGTGCAGTAAAAAAATTCCCCGTTGAAAGTTGACGGGGATTTTATTTTCTGTTTGGAATTTCGGCGGAGGGGTGAAAGTGAAATTATCCGTGGAAAAAATCGGCGTGACATTGGGCGATAAGGAAATTCTGCGCAGTGTCACATATAATTTTCCCGAAGGTAAACGCACGGCGATAATCGGGGCGAACGGCGCAGGAAAATCTACGCTGTTGAAAATTCTATGCTTACTCAACGAAAAATTTTCGGGTACGGTAACAATCGACGGGCAGGATATTCGGGCAATGGGTAGGAAAAATCTATCGCGCGTCATGGCAATTCTTCCGCAAGAACGCGACGCACCTCAAGATACAACCGTCCGCCAACTTGTTTCGTTCGGCAGATTTCCGCACAGAAAATTTTTCGGCGGTGATTCCTCCGAGGATACGGACGCAATTATGCAAGCATTGAAGTTGACGAAGTTGACGGATTTTGAATCGCGACAAGTGTCCTCACTTTCGGGCGGCGAACGTCAACGCGCTTGGCTTGCCATGACTTTGGCGCAGCGTCCGAAAATTTTACTGCTAGACGAACCGACCACTTATCTTGACATATCTCATCAATTGGAAGTCATGGATATTGTCGCAGATGTCAATCGCAGATTCGGCACAACTATTATCATGGTCTTGCACGATATCAATCATGCGCGATTGTATTGCGACGAAGTTGTTATCGTCAAGGACAGGGGAATTTTTGCGACGGGCGAACCGAAAAAAATTTTGACGGCGGAAACTTTGGGCGAAGTCTTCAATGTCGTAGCGGATACTTTCAAAAATGCCGACGGTAACGAAATTATTTTCCCCGTCAAAAAAATTTAGCAACATAAAATCGGCCGCCGTTATCGACAGCCGATTATTTTTATCGCGTTTAAAATTTTAATCTTCTTCGGGAGCAGGTATCAAGTCGGAAGGCTTAAGGGTACCTTGTTTCTTTCTTTCGGCAAATTCCGCCGTGGCGGTAAAGAGCGCGTCACTTGACGAATTCAAAGCAGTTTCACAAGAGTCCTGCAAGACACCGATTATGAAGCCGACGCCGACAACTTGCATTGCGATATCGTTGCTTATGCCGAAACTCGAACAGGCAACGGGAATCAAGAGTAACGAGCCGCCCGCGACACCGGAAGCACCGCATGCGCCGACCGTCGAGATAATGCATAACAACAACGCGGTAGGCATATCAACATTGATGCCCAAAGTATATGCCGCAGCTAAACTCAACACCGCTATCGTTATCGACGCGCCTGCCATATTGATTGTCGCGCCCAACGGAATTGATATCGAATATAAATCTTCGTTTAATCCCAAACGTTTGCATAAACTCATGTTAACGGGAATATTCGCCGCGCTGGAACGTGTGAAGAATGCATAAATGCCGCTCTCTTTGAGTGTTGCGAATACCAACGGATAGGGATTGATACCGAGCTTAAAGAAAACGATTAACGGATTCATGATTAAAGCGACACTGAAGAACGCGCCGAGAAGAACCGCCAAAAGTTTTGCGTAACCTAAAAGTGCATCTATGCCGCTGGTGGCAATTGCATCGGCAACCAAGCCCATGATACCAAAGGGCGCAATTCTGATAACCCATTGCACAACTTTCGTGACAGCCTTCGCCAAATCGCTCAAGATATTGTGAGCTTCGTCACCTGCATTGCGCAGAGCCAAACCCAATATGACACCCCATGCCAAGATTCCGATATAATTTGCGTTCGTCAAGGCATGAATCGGATTATCGACAATGTTCATGATAACATTTTGCAAAACCTCGACAATGCCGCCGGGCGGAGTAATTGTCATATCGGGATCTATTTGTAAATCCAAACGTGTCGGGAAGAGGAAAGACGCACTGACCGCAACCAGCGACGCCAAAAATGTTCCGACAACATAAAGTTGCACTATCGGTTTCATTGTTGCATTCTGTTCGGAACGTTGACTCATTGCGTTCATGACCAATACGAAGACCAAAATAGGCGCAACAGCTTTCAACGCGTTGACAAAAAGTTTACCGAAAACAGAAATGACGGGCACAATAGCCGGTACGAATAACGCCAATAAAATACCGACAATCAGACCAACGGCAATTAATTTTATAAGTGCTGTTTCGGCGTATACCTTGGTAAGTTTTGATAACAAAATTTCCGCCTCCTATATTAATTGAAATAAAAATACGGTTGCATTATACAACCGATTAAGTCAATGCGCAAATATTGGTTATTGCTCTTTAGCCGGCGGCATATCAATCAAATTATCTACCCATGTGGTAATTTCTTCGGGCGTCTTGTCACAAACATACACAAGTTCGCTGATTAAAATCTGTCGCGACAAATCAAGCAGACGTCTTTCGCCGCTGGATATTTTTTTCTTATTATTCTGCCGCGATAAATTTCTTGCCACTGCCGCCGCGTCCAAAATGTTGCCGGATTTCAGCCTATCCAAATTCGTGTGGTAACGTTTATTCCAACTGCCTTGCAAGTTTTCGGTTTTGGCAGTCAGCACCTCGATAACTTCGTCGACTTGTTCGGGCGAAATCAATTCCCTCAAACCTGCCTCCTCGACCTTATCGACGGGCAACATCAATTTCATATTACCCATTGGGAGATGAAAAACGTAGTACGAGCTTGTAACGCCACCGACTTCATTTTCTTCAATGCCGCTAATTTCTCCGGCGCCGTGCATTGGGTAGACGACTTTATCACCGATTTTCAAATCTGCCACCCCTTTGCAATCATAAGAATTTTCAACCTTCTTCCGCGTGGATTATAGCAAAAATAGGGGAATAAGTCAACAATCACGCCGCCGCGCGTATTTTCAGCCGCTCACATTCACTACAGTTTAATGCCCAAATCCCACGACGAAGGCCAATACGTTTCCGCTATATCCAAAATTTTCGGCACAACCTCCTCGACGTTTTTTATCTTCATCATGTGCCATTGTTCGCCGTGCCGATTGAATTCGACGACAAAATTTATCGTGTCAATCATCCGCCCGTATTCGGAGCCGTCACCAATCATTTTAACCGCAACAGTAGCCGTATCGCCCGAAATTTTTTCTTCGCCGTATTCGGCATGAATCGCCTTGAGCAATCTAACCAAATGAGCAGTCATGAATTTTATCGGCGTTTGAGAAAAACTTTTGGCCTCCGCAAAACTTCCGTCAAAATACGCCGCGATTACCTTGTTTATCAAGCCCAAATGTACGCCGCGAAATTTTTTGTTGTATATGCGCAGAATCGTCGAGCCGAATTTGAAGAACAAATCTTTCGGATAAAGCTTGTGGAATTTTGCGCAGTTATCCGCTAAAAAATTAGTCGTCTCCTCGTAACCTATATCCATAACCGATTTCAAATCGACATGCGCGTTAAAATTTTTCTCATCGCGATTGTTTATTGACGCCAAAATTATTTTTAATTCTTCGGTGGGAGTATTCACAAATTATCAATCTCCTTTCGATTAATATGCTTGACGTAGTGCCGCCGCCAATTTAAAATTTCAACAAGGGGGCGATTACATGGACGAAGATAAATTAAAGAAAACCGAATCGACGACGGAACAGGAACCGATTATAGAAACGAAACCGCCGCGCAACGAAGGAGACGCCAATTTTGACGTAACTTCTTTGGATGAAGTGAAAGACGAAAACGGTAACGGAATTTTTCACATGACGCCGCGATTCAAATGGATTTTAGCCTTATCGCTCTTGGTGCTGATTGCTATCGGCGCGTTATCTTATGCCGTATTCGTCAAAGTTTTTGTCGCGGAAATTTGGCAAATATCGCTTTGGGGAATCTGCGCAGTCTTATCGGTTTATGCCGTCGTGAAAAAATCCGTGGCAACTTTGATTTTAAATTTGGTGTTGATGTTCGGCGTATCGCTTATCCCGATATGGCAATCGGCTCACGAAAACTTATTGTCAATCTACAAATTGTTTCTTCAATGATATATCTTAACATAAAAATGACCGCGCAATTATCGGCGGTCATATTTTTTTACTCTGCACTTTCTTTGAGTTTGGCGATTTCGTTCATTATTTCCTGCGCAAAATTTTCAAGTGACTCTTTATCTTTGGTCGAGCCGGTAAATTTTATCGGAGTACCGTAAACCACAACGAGTCGCGGCAAAAACTTTTCGCTCGAAAAAATTTTTTCGGTATTGATGATTGCGGCAGGAATGACGGGAGCTTTTGTCATCGCGGCAATCAAACTTACACCTGTTTCGGGTTTACCCATCTTGCCGGTTTTCGAGCGTGTTCCCTCGGGGAAAATACCCAAACAATTTCCGTCGCGCAAAATTTTTATCGCCGTCTTAATCGCGGTTTTATCGGCGGCTCCGCGTTTTACGGGGAAAACATGCAGGGCACGACAAACGGCAGCCATCACGGGATTTTTAAATAATTCCTCTTTGCCCATGTAATTTACTTCACGTTTAACGAACGTGCCCAAAAACGGCGGATCCCAATTACTCAAATGATTTGCTGCCAAAATAAATCCGCCTTCGTTCGGGATATTTTCCGCGCCGATAACTTTCGTGCGCAGAATCAACCCGTACCAAAATCGGCACAGCATTTTAAAAATCTTGTAGAACAATTATTTCGCTCCTTGAATCTCTTAACAATCGCCGTTCAATCTTTCGCCAGCCGCAAAATTTCCGCAACTACTTCATCAATCGTCATCGTCGTCGAATCGAGTAACACGGCATCTTCCGCCTGAGCAAGCGGCGCGATTTCTCTTTCGCTATCCTGTTTATCCCGTGCCGTTATTTCCTTTTCGATTGTCGCCAAATTTGCCGCGACGCCCTTTTGTTTCAACTCCTCGAATCTTCTGCGAGCACGTTCGGAAACCGATGCCGTCAAGAAAATTTTTAAATCCGCATTCGGCAAAACTTGCGTACCGATATCGCGCCCGTCCATTATCACAGAACCTCTTACCGCCATTTGTCTTTGGAGTTCCGTTAACTTTTGGCGTACGAATCCGACTTTCGCGACATCGGATGCCGCGCGGCTGACTTCGGGTGTACGAATTTCTTTGGTTACTTCACGCCCGTCAAGGAAGACCCGTGCCGCCTCATCGAGTTCTATTTTGATATCGCGCGTCATTTCGATTATCAAATCTTCGTCAACGGATTTGCCGCTTGATAAAACTTTCAGCCCGACCGCTCTGTACATTGCGCCCGTATCGATGTACGTGTAACCTAATTTTGTTGCGCAAATTTTTGAAACGGTACTTTTACCCGCGCCCGCGGGACCGTCAACCGCGATTATCTTTTTCATGTGAAATCTCCTTTGGCACCGTCCGAACGTTTTTGGCAACGTTGTCGGCAATATTGTTGGTTAAATTTTTTCGTGCTATAATCGTCATCACAATAGTAGCAACAAGATTAACATAAGCATCGAAAATATTCAAGCGACGACAATTTTGACGGACGTCGCTAAAACTTTTTGCAAGAGGATAAACACAGGAACAATGAAGAGATTAAAAGATTGGCGGTTTCAATTTGCCTTCGTATATTTGTCGGGCATAATACTGAATTTAATCGGTGTATTCTTGGCGATACATTTTAACTTACCGGTTTATCTTGATACAATCGGCACGGTTTTTGTCGCGGTTTTAGGCGGCTACGTACCCGGAATTGCAGTCGGCTTCCTGACAAATTTAATCGGCACTCTTATCGACGAAACCGAAATGTTTTACGGCGCAGTCAATATTTTCTTGGCGGTAATCACCGCGTATTTCGCCGAGAAAGGTTATTACCAAAAATTTTACAAAACCATTCTGACGATTGCACCGACGATTTTCGCAATCACGATTTTGGCGATGATAATCGAAGAATTTTTAAGTTATACCTGTTACATTTCGTTTGACTCGTCATATTCCGGCGTAAAACTTTGGGAACACTTCATGGATAAAATTTCAATCGAATTCCCCGACAAAAGTATCAGTGTCGTATTTACTTTCTTGGCATTGAAATTTGTTCCCGAAGAAACCAAAATATTATTTACCCGTATCGGGAAAATGCAGGCACCGATTTCGTCAGACATTTACGACGCAATCAAAAAGAACGGAAATTCTATTTGGTCGCTGCGCACAAAACTTGTCTTCAATACAATTTCGCTGACTATTTTTACCGCCGTACTTGTCACAATGATAAGCTACACGATTTATCACGAATCGGAAGTAAGGGAGCGCACACGAATCGCCGACGGAATAATTTCAATGGTCGTCAACGAAATGGATCCCAAACGTATTGATGAATTTATCGCCGAAGGACGTAGAGCAAAAGGTTACAACGAAATCGAGAGCGAACTGTATAAAATCCGTTCCAGCAATTCCGATATCAAATATCTCTACGTCTACAAAATCATGGAGGACGGTTGTCATGTCGTCTTTGATTTGGATACAACCGACTGGCAAGCTTCGCCGCCCGGTTATGTTCAGCCGTTTGATGAGTCATTTAAACCGTTATTGCCCGATTTGTTCGCCGGTAAACCTGTTCCGCCCCAAATCTCTCACGGTACTTTCGGTTACCTGCTCACCATTTACAAACCTGTTTACGATTCTATGGGGCATTGCACTTGTTACGCAGGCATAGACTTTTCCATGGACGAAATAACCGAAAACGGTAGAATGTTTATCGCAAGAGTTATCACTATATTCGCGAGCGCAGTCATTTTCATTATGGCTATGGCTTTGGCGTTTGTGGAGAACAATATTATCTTACCCGTCAACACGATGGCTTATTGCGCTAAAAACTTTGCATACGACAGCGAAGAGGAACGCGAAGACAATATCAAACGCATGAAGGAATTGGATATAAAAACTCATGACGAAATTGAAAATCTCTACGAGGCATTTTTGAAGACGACGGCGGACAGTATGCATTACTTTGAGAATTTAAAACGTGTCAAAATTCAAGTGGCGGTCATGGATGAATTGGCGCATAAAGATCCCTTGACAAGTCTTAAAAACAAAGTCGCTTACAACGAAAGAGTAGCGGAACTCGACAGAACTATTTCCGAAGGTACTGCGGCTTTCGCTATCGTCATGATTGATATCAACTATTTAAAGCGCGTCAATGATACGTACGGACACGAATACGGCAATGAATATTTGATTAATGCCGGGAGACTTGCGGCAAAATATTTCGGCGTGGATAACATTTACCGAATCGGCGGCGATGAATTTGCGGCGATTTTGACGGGCGAAGATTACGAACGACGCGACAAAGCAGTTAACGATATACGCGCGGAAATCGACAGACTTGCGACAGATACTTCATTAGATTCGTGGAAAAAAGTTTCGGCGGCAGTCGGTGTTTCAATCTATCAACGCGACACCGATACGAAGGTCGAAGATGTTTTCAAACGCGCCGATAAAGATATGTACGAAAGAAAATTGGCAATGAAGGCACAGCGTACCGATTGACCGTCAGTGAAAATAAAAAGTCCCCTTCCCGGAAAGAAGAGGACTTTATTTTGTTTATGCTACGAAAAATTTTTCTCCTCGATTAAAACGAAGTACCGACGGAAAAATGAAATCTTCCGCCCTGCGAACCGCGACCGTAGTCAAGGCGCAACGGCCCCATGGGAGTATTGAGCGCAACACCCACGCCTATACTTGCTTTCATGTCCTTGAATTTGAAACCGCCATCCCAGGCATAACCGAAGTCGGTAAAAATTGAGCCCTGAATTTTTTTCGCCAACGGGAATCTGTATTCGATGGAACCCAAAAGCATTCTGCTTCCGCGGAATTGATCGTCACGATAACCGCGCAGAGAATTCTGACCGCCCACACGGAACATATTAAATTCGGTTAATTCGCCGTGTGCGTAACCTGCCATGCCGCGAATCGCCCATACTTGATCGTGATCGCCCGCTTTTTGATAATTCTGGTGGTCTATTGAAATTTTTTGGAAATCAAAATCGCCGCCGAATGCACCGACTTCCAAAGACAAGTCAACTTTGTTTCCTTCGGTCGGCATGTAAATATTGTCGCGCGTATCCGTTATATGTTCGAGAATAATACTGCGCGTCAAACCGAAATTGCTGTGTCGCCAATCGGAATACTCTTCGGTTGAACGATCGCCCGCGTCGCCGCTCGATACGTGTCTGACATATTTATCTTTTCTATTGCGCAGAGTTATATAGTTGGTCGAATATTCACTGACCGGTCTGCTCAAAGTTATTTCGCCGCCCGAGTATTTACGCATATACTCTTCCAAAAAATCGCCGTCGCTGTTGTAATCGTTATAGGCAGAAGTACGATTGTAAAGTTGGAAGCGGATAGCTGTTTCATGTCTGTCGAGCCACGGATGACGATAAGTGAAATTATAACCTTGGGCATCTGTTTCACTGCCGCTCTTTTCATATGTTATCGAAACCAAATCGCCCGTGCCGCGGAAGTTTGTATCGCTGACACTGACCATACCGATAATGCCGTCCGCTGTGGAATAACCTGCGCCGATACCGAATGTGCCCGTGCGTTTTTCCTTAACGTTGACTTCCATTACGATTGCATTCGGTTCTACGCCCGGATTCATTTTAATATTGACGTCTTCAAAGAAACCCAGATTGTAAACGCGTTGCATTGAACGGCGTGCCAATTTTGCGTTGAAGGGCGTACCGACTTCCTGACGCATTTCGCGCAAGATAACTTTGTCCTTCGTTTTTCTGTTGCCTTTTACCGAATAACCTTCGAGTGTTCCTTCGTTTATTTTAAGATGCAAAGTACCGGTATCATCGAAATTTATATCGGTAACCTTCATCAAGATAAAGCCTTCTTTGTGATAGTCCTCTTGAATTGCGGCGATATCATCATGAACGCTGTTGTTATTCAAAATTTCTCCGCGCTTGCTCTTTACCAATTCCTGTAATTCGTCGTTGGTGTAAAGCGTATTGCCCGAAAAGGCGACATCTTTAAGTATGCCGTTTTCCATGACATGAAAAGTCATGACAACGCCTTCGGGAATTACCTCGAAAGTTTGATAGACTTCGTAGAAATAACCGGTGTTTATGAGTGCATTTCTGTCACGAAGAGCGGCGGCGGCGTCAAAGGTATCGCCGACATTTTCGGTGACTGCCATTTTTACCGTCGGTAATGTATCCGCTCCCGCGCCCTCAAATTCAATATCGACAATTGTTTTGCCGTCGTATTGTTTAAGATAATTTAAAATGTTTGATTCAACGTTGGAAATGTAGGGCTCGGGTATTGCAGCTTTGGGCTTGGGTGTAGGCGATTTAGTTTCGTCGGCTTTCTGTTCGATTGTCGATTTTGTTTCGTCGACTTTCTGTTCGGTTGGCGATTTTGTTTCGTCGACTTTTTGTTCGATTGTCGATTTAGTTTCGTCGACTTTCTGTTCAATCGTCGATTTTGTTTCGTCGACTTTCTGTTCGGTCGGCGATTTTACTGCGGTTGTATTTGTTTCCGAAAACGGTTTGTCTACTTCGGGAGCAGCCTCAACGCATTTAAAGCCGAACATCATTGGCAAAATCATTGCCGCCGCCAACAGCGTTGCTCTCCTTTTCCGCAAATTTCTCTTTGCTTTCAATAAGAAAACCTCCTTAAAGCATAGGGACAGAGAGTTTAGGAGTCTAGAATTTATAACGCGCCTCAAAACCGAAAATGTAATCTTTTCCTTCGCGTTCAATCGTGAACCCTAAATTGTCGTTAAAATCATATTGAATACCATAACGATTTACTTTGTGGCTACCGAATCCGTGTGTGTAGCGAATCATGAGTTTATCGTTAATATACTTGCCTATCGTTAAGTTATAATCGTTTTTATTGCCGCTGTTGTTACGCTCTTCGGTTGTCCTGTGATTAAACATTGAACCGCTGCCGCGCGATATCCTTAACTGATCTATGCCCAATGTTTTTTTCAAAGCATCTTCGATATCCGAAAGGATAGTCATCTGCAACCCGATGGCCAAAGCATCCGCCGCCGATAAATTTTCGCCGCTGCCGTAAGCCTCACGCATTGTCAGCAATCTCAAAATTTCCGTTTCGTTCATTTCGGGACTGGAATGTAATTTAAATTTCATTGCGTCGGGTGCGCCGTCTATATCCAGGAAAATTTTAGTACGGTCTATTTTTGTTTCGGCGGCAAAGTGCAATGAAGGCATGAAAGTATCTATTTGATTGAAATGCGCTTCGCCCTCCCGAATATTAAACACTGATTCCAGATAAGTCAAGGTACCGCCGCGTTTAACGTTAATCGCGCCCGAAGTTTTAGGGTGGAGCGTCGTGCCTTTAAAGTTTGCGCTGCCGATTAAATACATGTCGTAAAGTCTTGAGCTGTAGAAATGAACTTTTTCGCCCAAATTCAATGACACGTCAAGCAAAATATTCGGCAAAGGTTCATCGCTGTCGGGAATCGACGGGACAGTGAATCGGCACTTATCCAAATTAATTGCTCCCGATAGTTTGGGCATGTGCCAATGGAAAATTTTTCCCTCACTGAAGTTAAAGTTTGCATTGATTTCGCCGTCAAATACTTCGCTGTCGATATCCAATTTATCCGCAACGAAATCGAAATTGTAATCGGTAATAGTGAGCCCGGGGAAAGAAAATCCGCCCGTTAACGCAAATGTACCGCCGCCGATATTTCCGCCGCAAGTTTCTATGTCAAAGCGTTCGCCCACAAAGGCAGTCGAAATGTTCACGTGTTCTATCAAACTCTTCATATCTTTGACTTTCACGGAGCCTTCGGTTAAAGAAATTTTTCCGTTTACCTGCGGACGCGCAAGAGTACCCGTGATTTTCAACGAGCCACCCAATTCGCCGATTGCCCACGCAACTTGTTTGCTGAGGACGGGTAACAAACTCAAATCCGCATCATCAAGAGAAACGGTAAGATTCAATTGTTCGTCTACCTTCAATTTCTCTTTGTCGTGTTCGGTCAAAGCTATGAGCGGAATAAAACCGTTAACCTTGGCACCGTAATTTTTGCCGCCCAATTCGCGCTGTACAATCAATTCTTCAACATTGACGCGCCAATCTTTGAGCAAGAAGTGACCGCGTAACAAATCGAAAGTAGAACCCTTGATGCCGCCCGTCGCCGTCAAATTTACTTCGCCCGTCGGATTATTCATTGTGCCGCCGATTTTCGCGTCGATATTCGACGTGCCTACCATTTCGGTATTGAAACCGGCAGCCTTGGAGAACATTCCCAATTCAATGTCGCGCGTCGTCATCGTCAAATCTATCGCGCCGTTCAAATCCGTAGAGCCCAAAATATTTATCGTACCCTTGTCGCCCTGCTTACCTTCCAACTTATTGATGAAAAGAACATTGTTATTAAACGTGGCGGACAAAATGATATCGTGAATATCGTGTTCGGCAAAAGTACCTTTGGGAATTTCGCCCGTAATTGAGCCGCTCGGCTTGTCAAGTGTTCCGCTCAACAAAATATTGCTGTCAAGTTTGCCTGTGATTAAATCGGTACGCTTATCCGCAATCGTCAACATGTGGGCTATATCCGCGCCGCTTACATTGACTTCGCCGCTTATCGTTTGATAATCCAAATTAGTACTGATTTGAAGTTGATAAACGCCGTTACCGTCATTGAAATGAAAATCATCAAGATAAACATTCATGCCGTTCGCCATGATATGACCGTAGACATCTGTTAATTCCACGCCGTTTAAAAATATCGAATCGGATTTCAATTCGCCGTCGAAAATCGGGACGTCGGGAGTACCTTGAATAATTCCCTCAAATGTTGTGTGACCTTCGGCGATATAATTTTGCGGTAACTTTGCTTTGAATCGTTCAAGGTTGACATCGTTCGCCGCTACGACAAAATCCATAACCTGTGTTTTCGTGTTAATTTTGCCGTTAATAAACATATCAACCATGGGCGAAGTAATTTGGAAATTCTGCAGACGAAGTGTATCGCCTTCCATGAAATAATCGCCCGTCATACCGCTGAGCAACATACCGCGATAACTGCCGCGACTGAAACTGATATGACCGCCGACTTTTGGATTATCGAGAGTGCCCGTGATTTTGACCGTGTTGAATACGTTACCGGTAATTTCTTGATCGGGCGCGACCAATGCCGCGATATCTTCAGCCCTGACCGCCGTGGTCTTGAGATGAACATTTACATTTCGTTCGCCCGTCAAACCTACATTGCCCTCGATTACCGTCCACTTCAATTCGCCGTCGCGTACCAAATCAAATGTATCTATATTAATGCCGTCTAAACTCCCCGAAGCCGCCAGCTGAATGGAATCATAAGGTTGCTTGAAAAAATTCCCTTTGAAGTGATTGCCTTCGCGTTCGGAATTATCCACGGCGGAAAGTTTAAGTGTGACAGCCGGATTTTCAATATCGCCGACAATCGTGCCTTTAAAATCCGTCAAGCCGCTTGTTTCTATTGCGTTGTCAAAATTTTTAAAGATAGTCATGTCGACATGCGCGCCGTAAAATTTCAAGTCAAGATTTTTCGCGTCGATAATATTTCCTTCGAGACCGAGCGTGCCTCTGTTGGGAATTTTCGCGCTTAAATAATCTATGTTCAAATTGTTATCATGCCAATAAAAAGAGGCGTCCGCTTCGTCGACATGAAGACCGTTGTAATCCAAAGTCGTCGCCTTTGCGTTGCCGTAAATTTTCATGTTTTGCCCGTCGGCACCGATGCCGTTAATACCCAAGTCCCCGGAAATTTTTCCGTAAACCGTTTCCGTCGAGCCGATAAATTCGCATAAAGTAACCGCGTCAAGATTATTCGCCTTGACGTTTGCATTATACGACAAATCAGCGGTTTTGACTTCCGCCGTGCCGCTAATCGTACCGCCTAAAATATTTGCGTTCGTTTCGCTCAAATAGAGCATGTCACCGACGTAACGAAGATTTGTCGAAACATTTTGTGCCGCGATATCTTGATACGCCAAATAATCGGAATAAATTTTTGCCTCGACTTGCGGATTATTCACGGTGCCGACAAGATGTGCGTCTACTTTTGCCGCGCCGTCGATTCCGATATCGGGGATTACTGCCGCAGGTGCAAAGCTGTCTGATTGTGCGTGGACATCAAAAAAAGTTTCGTCGGTGTCAAGTCTGATTGTACCGCTTGCCGCCGCACGTTGTCCGTTCGCCGTCGCCGAAGCGTTTAAAACAACTTCCTTTTCGCTGAACGTGACTGTGCCGTTGATTTCCTCGATATCCGTTTCTTCAACTTTAACGGAGGCGGAATTGACTTCGGTATTGCCCATGTACGTCAATTTGTCATCGCGCCGCAAAATGTGTAACGTCGTATCTTTTGCGGTACCGCTTAAAATCTCGACACCTTCCGGTAAAGTTTTCTCGGGCAAATATCCCTTTACCTTGTCGAGAAAAATTTCATCGACTTGGGCATTTACAATCTGTTGCGCGGAACCTAAAACGCCCGTCGCTTTGACATTGGAGCCCAAAGTTTTTGCGGCAACCGTTGTAACAATCGCGTTCATATCTGCGCAATCGGCTGTAACGTTTATATCTTCAACCGCCAAAAGTTTTCCGTCATACGTGGCATTCACTTTGACGTCATCCGCCGAAATTTTCGCGTCGAAAGTCGATTCACCTTCGCTTTCGATATTTATGTCGTCAAAGTTCCACGATTTATCTTCGCGCTGTGTTGCGTTGAGTATCGCACCGTTAATCTTTATTTCGTCGATTGCGGCAACAGGGTCGTCTTTCAACATCAAGAATTTAAAATCCACCGTTGCCGAATTAACATGTGCTATCAGTTCTTCATTCTTATCGAAAATATCAATGTCGCGAACAGTCAAATCGCTGTTCTTGACGGCATCGAAAATATTCAGTTCGCCTACTTCCACACCGCCGATTTTTACCGGCACATTCAATGTTTTTGAAGCCGTTTCCTCCGCCGTAGTCAGTACGCTTCTAATTATTTCCGCTCGCTGTGAATTTATGTAAAGACCGCCGCCCAACACAAGAACACTCAACGCGCCTCCGAGAATCTTGAAAATTTTTAACACGGCGAGTCAATCACTCCTGTCGCTTAAAATTTAGAGGCAACTTGATACACATCCACGGTTAAAGCAGACGGATTAATTTTGAGTTTGATTTTGAGTTTCAAACGGCTGATTTGCTCCCGAAGAATCATCGGCTGAAGGCAACGGAGAAGGATTATCGAAGTCTATCGTAACGACGGGCGCGACTTCTTTTGTTTCCGGTACTGCCGCCGCCTCATCGTTTAATGCTGCCTCTTCACGCGATTTATTCGGCTTATTGCCTTCTTCATCGGATTTCAAATAACGTTTGACATCAATTTCTACAGGGACGCCCATATATCTTTCGAGTGAGGCTTTCGCGGTATTGTATTTGTAAAGCGCGGTAAAATAATTGGAACGTGCTTCCGTCAATTTACGCGAAGCATCCATGACATCCAAGTTAGTGCCTACGCCTGCGGCATAACGAACCTGCGCAATTTTATAATTTTCTTCCGCCAAGGCTACCGAGGCTTGAGTCGTCCCGATATTTTTTTCGGCTGAATGTAAATCGAGATAATAAGACTGTACATCAAGTTGAACTTGTTCCTTTGTTTTGGCGGCGGTTTCCTGAGCCTTGACAAGCGCGGCATCTGCGGCTTTGACTTGAGAACTTGTTATGCCGCCGTCGAAAATATTCCATGAGGCCGTTATACCCGCATACCACTGATCCGAAGTTTTTTCGTTTAAAGGATTTTGGGTAGTGATACTCTTATAAACAGAGGCGTCGACCGTAGGCCGCCAACCTGCTTTTGCCGCGCGTTTATTCGATTCGGCTATCTTTACCGCGTAATCCGCCATCGCTGCATCTGCGCGATTCTCCAATGCGTACGCTGTGCATTCGCCCAACGGTAAATTATATTCTCTGTAAATCAAAGTATCTTGCGGACGCAAAACAGTATCGGCAGGCAATCCGATATAATTATTCAAAGTAGCTACAGCAACATCATATTCGTTCTGCACATTGACTAAATTTTGTTGAGCGTTGGCAAGCTCGACTTGAGATTCAAGCACGTCGACTTTTGCAACTGTGCCAACCCTGAATTGTGCCGTAACATTGCGCAGATGTTCCTGTAACGTAAGTACTTCTTCCTCGTAAACATCAATCAAATTACGAGACTGCAGGACGTTAAAATAAAGCGCGGTGGATTGCAGGCGAACAGTCTGCATTGTATTTTCCAAATCTAAATCCGCAGTAGACAAAGAGTACTGCGCAGAGCGACGACCTTCCTTGAGTTGACCGCCGTGATAAATCGGCATACTTATCGAGCCGGCATTTGTAAAAGCATTGGTGTCCGTACTGTCAGTGCCGTAATAAAGTCCGCCGTGCCTTTGTCCCGTGAAATTCCACGACAACTTCGGATTCGATTGTCGACGTGCCGCGCTGTAATTCCAATAAGCTTGCTCACGAGCCGCTACGGATTCTTTTATCGTACGATTGTTTTCAAATGCACGCTGAACAACTTCATCAAGCGTAATATTAACTACATCGGATGCATAAACCGAATTTGCACTCAAAGAAAATGTCATTATACCTGCCGCAAATATTGACGCCAGCTTTTTGCGAAAATTCTTTTTGACTTGGTTGGAAATTCTCATCTTAATCTTTCCTCCGAATTGGGTTTAATTAAACTCTCGGGGATGATTATCATCAGCCCCAATGTTTCAACCCTAATTGTTTATAATTCATAATTGCATTTCAGCGGTGTGCCTTCGCGCAGATTGGTCATACCCTCGACAACAACCGAATCATCAGCTTTCAAGCCTTCATTGATTATATAATAACTGCCCAGTTTACCGCCGAGCGTAATTTCCTTTAAAATTGCTTCGTTATCTTTGCCAACCGTGAAGATAAAATTTTTCCCGTCGCGTTCGCCAACGGCCTCAATCGGCACGAGAACGCCTTCGGGGATTTTTATTCCTTCAATAATAATTTCTGCGTTATCGCCAACAATCAATTGCTCGTCGGGGTTATCAAAGACCGCCTCGAGCATTGTGGGATGAACAAAATTGATTTTGCCTTCGTGATTGTAAATCGATCCGTCGACTGATTTCAATTTGACTTTGATTTCGGGCGACGATACCAGTAAATGTTTTTCTTCGTCCGAAGTCTCGAAGGATATTGAGACATGATTGATATCGCCCAACGTAGTCAATACTGTTTCATTGGCCGTAACCTGTGTGCCCAACGAAATTTTTTCGCCGCTCAATGTTCCTGCCGCAGGAGCGTTTACCGTTCCGCTTGACGCGATTTCTTCCAGCTCCTTGATTAACTCTTTTTGTTCGTCAAGTTCCGCACGAAGATTTTCAACCGTGATTTTCTTTTCGGTTAATTCCGGCGTAGGATTTTCATCGGGTTTTTGTGCGGCGGAAAGTTTTGCAAGTTCGGATTGTTCTCTTGCAAGAAGTGCCATCGATTCCCCCAAATTCTCTTTGGCTCTCAACAATTCTTCATCGTCTTTTCGTTCGCCGATTTTAAAAAGCGGTTGCCCCTCGGTTACTTTCTTTCCCGCCTCGAAATAAGTTGCAACTACTTTACCCGATATCGGCGACGTTATTTTTATTTCTTCGGCGAAGGAAATTTTGCCCTCGTGATTTACCGTTACATTCTCGTTATTCGTCAAAACTTTTGCAACGGAAACTTCTACCGACTTTTTATCTTCGGAACAACCTGTAAATAAGAGCATTACTGCGAAAAGTAAAATTAAAAATTTTTTCACCGGCAACACCTCGTAATTGTCGATAACCGTCGCAAAAATAATCGGTGCATTTACCTTTTACGAATAAAATTAAAATTCCTGTTTGAGGCCGAAATAAAATGCGCGGTCTTCTTTTTTGTTAACGTTATGCAATTCTCCCAAAAGGTAAGTGGATTTTGCTACTTGAAACTGTGACTTCAAGCGGATTCTGCCATGATTAAAGTCGTAAGCTTCGGCGGAAAGTTTAACTTTATCGCCGAGATAAGCATCAAGACCAATGCCGGGTTTACCTGCGATAATTCCTGCGCGAGCACCGAAATTTTCATTGAATTTTTTGCCGCCTTGCAAATTTAATTTGGTGTGATTGCCGATATCTTCGGCACCGATTAACAAAGATTTATCGTCACTCGTGACATCTAAATTAAAGTTGGTATTCCAGTTGTGAGCCTTGCCGCTGTATAGTATATCAACCGAGGGAGTCACGTCAATCTTAGAAACTTTATCGGCTGCGCCGTCAACTTTGTTTAGAAGTTTATCTGCGCGTTCGGTGATACTTCGTGCATTGCTGACTGTTGCCTTTAAATCTTCGGCTACCTTCGGATCTCCTGCGAACTTGTTCATATTATCCGCCATGTTCGCGACATTTTTCGACGTGGTTGCGATATTGTCCAGCGTTGTCCGTAAATCTTCCGCCGTCTTCGGATCCCCTGCAAATTTGTCGATATTCGCGCTCATGTGTTCCACGTTCGCCATTGTTCGGTTCATGCCTTCCATTGCGCTGTTAAGCTGCCCGACCATATTGTTAAACGTCTCTTGATTGTTAGCGACCGTATTATCCAAATTTCCCATCATGTTATTCATGTGGGCAGACGCGTCTTTCATATTGTTGCTCATTTCCACGACGGAATTTTTAAAGACATCGTCGCCGATAATCGCATGAACATCAAGCAATAAATCTTCGACTTTATCCATGACTTTGGTCAGGTTTTCGAACATATTGTCAAGACCGTTTTCGTCGGCACCGTACAGATAATCGCCGTTTTTCAGATATTCGCCGTTATCGACTTTCGGCTGAAAATTAACAAACTTATCACCCATGACACCGTTTGAAGAAATTGTGAGTTTCGACTGTTTGGGAATTTGAACATCGGGATTAACCGACATTGTGATTGTGACGCCCGTACCCTCGTTGGCTATTTTCGTCACTCTTCCCACGGGTACGCCGCTCAAACGAACATCCGATTGCGGTTGCAATCCCATTACCTGTTTAAATCCCGCGTACAAAATATAATCATCACTACCACCAAAATCGAAATGACTGAGTCCCACAGTAGTTGCACCCAGTAACATCATTCCGCCAACCGTAAACGCCCCGACTTTTGCTTCAAGTGACATCGCTTCGCCTCCCGAATTTTTACTAAAGTTGTGAATAAATAATTGCCTACAAAAGAAATTTTAGTTTATCACGCGGAAAAATTCCCTAACTTTCGGCTCCTGCAGTTTCTTAAAATTTTCCACGGTATCCACGGCGATAAGTTCACCGTTATAAACCATTGCGATTCTGTTTGCGATATTGCACGCGCTGACCATGTCATGAGTGACGACTATGCTTGTGACGTTCAAAGCCCGTTGGGTTTCGATTATCAATTCGTCAATCTTACCTGTAGTGACGGGATCGAGTCCGGAACTCGGTTCGTCATAGAAAATAATTTCGGGACCGAAAGCAATCGCCCGCGCCAACGAAACACGTTTTTTCATGCCGCCGGATAATTCGTTGGGCATACGATTTTCTATACCCTCAAGGCCGACTTGCTTTAACTTTTCGCGAACAATCGCCTTGATTTTCTCTTGACTGTAAGTCGTATGTTCCACGAGTCCGAAGGCAACATTTTCGCCCACGGTCATCGAATCAAACAGCGCGGAATATTGAAAGACCATTCCCATTCGCAATCGCACACGCATCATTTCCTCTTCGGTTAATTTGGAAATTTCTTGATTGCCAATCCAAATTTCACCGCTCGTAGGTTTTTCCAAACCAATCATCAAACGCAGAAGTGTTGATTTACCACTGCCCGAGCCGCCGATTATCGCCAATGTTTCGCCGTCGGCTATCTCCAAATTTATACTCTTCAAGGCCAACTTTCGCCCGTATGCTTTCGATAAGTTAATCAGTTTTATCATACAATCTTACCTGTAAATTATAAAAGTCAATATCGCGTTCAAAATAAAGATAACTATGATTGAGGTTACGACTGTTTTTGTGGTGGCAATGCCGACGCCCTCCGCACCATTGGGACAATTTAAACCGTAGTAGCAGCCGAGAACCGCAATGACATTGCCGAAAAATATTGCCTTAATCATGCCGCCGGTCAAGTCGTAAATATCGGCGAAGATTTTAATGGAATTGGTGAACATGTAGGAACTGATGCCGGAATATTGAGTGGCAACCAACCAGCCGCCGAAGACTCCGATTAAATCGCCGAAGACCGTAAGAATCGGCACGGCAATCATGCAGGCAATCATGCGCGGCACTATTAAGTAATTGACGGGACTGACTGCCATAACTTTGAGCGCGTCTATTTGTTCGGTGACTTTCATCGTACTTATTTCGGCAGTGATAGCCGCACCCACACGTCCAGCGCATACAACGCCGACCAAAACCGGTCCCAATTCTCTGCCGATTGCTATTGCTATTACTCCGCCTACCGTCGATTGTGCTCCGAATCTAATAAATTCATGTGCCGTTTGCAAAGTGAAAACCACGCCCGTAAAGAGCAGCGTTAACGAAACAATCATCAAAGAGTCGACGCCCAAATGTGACATCTGCGCAATTATATGATGGATTCGCGGCTTGTGCATACTCTGTTTTATCGTATCCATGTACAACAGAACTATCGTACCGAATTCTTCCAAGCGTTTTATTACGAAGGCTCCGATTCTCTCAAAAAATTTCGTCAGCAATATGCCGCCCCCTTTCGGCGAAGTATTATAACACAAAATTTATTAAGCTATGAACAGACACTGAAAAAATTTTTTACTTACTCGTGAATAATTGACATAAGATTATCAATCATTTAATATTCATAATGATTCGGGAGGTGGATTGATGATAAAAAAATTGTTGATGAGTTGTGTTGTCATATTTGCGATTTATTTCTTCATAAGTATGCCTTCCGTTCAGAAAAAATTTTTGTATCCGTTCCCGTATCGCTCGACCGTGGAAAATTATTCGGCGCGTTGGAATGTCGATAAATTTTTAGCGATATCGGTCATGAAAGTAGAGAGTAATTTTTCAAAGGAAGCCTGTTCACGTAGCGGCGCGATTGGATTAATGCAGATAATGCCGGAAACAGCGGCATGGATTGCCTATCAACTCGGCGAAACTCCCGACGAATATGCCGAGGACTTGGAACATTTAAACAATCCCGAAATAAATATTCGATATGGCACTTGGTATCTTTCGGAATTGAAAGAGGAATTCAAAGGCAACGAAGTTTTAATTCTGGCGGCGTACAATGCAGGGCGCGGAAATGTTCGGGAATGGATGGAGAAAAATAATTGGTCTTACGATTTCTCGGACGTCGATAAAATTCCTTATGCCGAGACGCGCGATTATGTCAAGCGTGTACTGCATTGCCGGAAGAAATACGCCAAACTTTACAGCTCACAGGATTTAAGACCGACACCGATTGCTTTGCATGAGTTGAAATTTGCGCGGCTCAGCAATTTACTTCATTGAGTGCGACAGCGGCACTTTCAGTCGGTTACCGAAAGTGTTCAAAGTCAACTTAAGTATTTTTACAATCGCGGTCATTAATTACGGTTGGCAAAAACTTTGTCGCGATTTCAGGATGCAACGTCACGTTGCCGGCGGCCGCCCATCCGTGGGCGGCCTCAACCGTAATCAACACCCCAAGTCAATTTTATTTCAACCGCAGCGATTACTTTCGACTTAATAAATTACCGTTGCCGTTATATGTTGTGTGACGAATAAATTATACAAATATCAAAATCGCCGTTACTTGCTCAAATGTGACAATGTCGCGGCGGTTTTTATTTTTTTGCCTCCAAAACGTGCTCTGTAAGCTCAAAATTCTTGCAGTGGTAAAATTTTTTTCTTACAATCACATCAACACAAGGGCAGACGACTTTCGTGAGGAGGAACACAACATGACACCTGTAGAACGCAGAATCTTAATAAAGGTTTCGACAATGTACTATTTGGAACACATGAAACAAACGGAAATCGCCAAACGTCTGGGAGTAGAACGCACGACAATCAGTAAACATCTGAAAAGAGCACTGGATCAGGGAATAGTAACGATAACGGTAGCCAATGAAAATTTTGAAGACATAGAAACGGCAATGGAAAAACGATTCGGCTTGAAAGAATGTTTCATAGTGCCGCGCAGTTACGATTTACTGGCAGTGAAACAGGCAATGGGACGCGCCGGACTGCAACTGTTACGCAGAGTGATAGCCGATAAAAAAGTAGTCGGATTGGCATGGGGGACATCGATTCGCGAATTAACTCATTATGCTCAACAATCCAAAGTAGCGAAAATTGATGCGGACTTTGTACCATTGGACGGCGGCCCCGAAAATATAGACAGCGATTTGCATGTCAACACACTGTGCTACGAATTGGCTCGTGCTTTCGGCGGACGCTGTCACTACATATATGCTCCCGTCATTACTCGTACCGCGGAAATTCGTAACGCTATTGTGCAGGATGCCAACTACGAAAAAATATCGGAATTCTGGAAAAAACTGGATATCGGTCTTGTCGGCATAGGTGCTCCCGTTAAATCGTCAAATCTGATTTGGATGGGCGATTTCGGACGGCAGGCAATAGAAAGTTTATCGAAGACCGGTACTGTCGGCGAAATTTGTTCGGTATTTTACGACAAGAACGGGCGCGAAGTGAAAACAGATTTTTCGGACAGAATAATCGGCGTGGATTTAAATACTCTGCGCAATTTAAATTACAGTATAGGCATGGCGTCGTCGCGCGAAAAAGTTCCGGCGATAATGGGCGCATGCAAAGGTCAAGCAATAAATGTCTTAATTACCGACGAAATGACGGCGAAAATAATGCTCAACGAGTAAGCGGAGGGAAATGATATGCTGAGTTACTTTGTAGCGGCGGCGGTTGTGGTGTGGATAGCGCAGACCGTACTCGGATTGCGGCAGTTTAAAAAATTCAGCAATCACATCAGAGATTTGCGTCAAGAAGGACGAGTTGCAATCGGTCGTGCTCGCGGCAGTTTTCTGGCAGGAGTAATAGTACTGTTTATTATCGACGACAATTGTAAAATCCTCAAAGGTGAAATTATGTCGGGGCGTACGGTTTTCGCGGACTTCAGTCCGTTTGAAAAATTTAACGGCTTGACACTGTTTGAACTGAGCGAAGAACTTTGCAAGAGTATGAAATTAGGTAAACAGGAGACGGCGGCAGTAGTCTCGGCAAGAAACGATTACGAATCCTATAAACTGATGAAGTCGGAAGAAAATTTAGCGACAGATTGAAAGGGAAGATAATCGCCGAACAGAGGCGTTAAATATAAAGGACACTTCAGCAGGCGTCGGAGATTTGAGCGCGCGGCCGTATGGCATTCTTCGACCAAAATAAATCATAACTTCTTAGGGGGTTTCTTCAATGGATGTCATGGTAACTTTCGCCCAAGCCTTTATAGGTATGTTCAACAAGGGTGGCGAGACGCTTGCAGGGTGGGTCAGCGGAATTATCCCAACGTTGATTTGCTTACTTGTCGCGATGAATGCTCTTGTTAAAATCATGGGCAATGAACGAATCGAAAAATTTGCGGGACTTTGCGCCGGTAATCCTTTCACGCGCTATATCGTCCTACCGGTTGTCGGCGTATTCTTCTTCTGCAATCCGATGGGCTTATCGCTCGGCAAATTCTTACCCGAATTTTATAAGCCCGGTTATTACGCCGCCTCAACGGCAAGTTGTCACACACTCAACGGTTTATTTCCGCATATCAATCCCGGCGAATTGTTTGTCTATCTGGGCATAGCCAACGGCATCACAACACTCGGACTTAATTCCGTCGATTTGGCTCTGCGTTATCTGTTAATCGGTATCGTGATAAACTTTATCCGCGGCTGGGTAACGGATTTCACTACCGCATACGTGCAGAAACAGCAAGGCATTTCGCTCAGCAAGACAATCAATAAAGCTTGAGGGAGGATGATTAAGATGGCGGACTATAAATCGGTAGTGGTCAAGGCCGGTAGCGGTGGATTCGGAGCGTCTTTAACTCTTGTGCCCGACGGTAAGAAAAATAAAGTAGTCAACATCACGGGCGGAGTAATGTCGCAGGTTGCAAAGACTTTGGCGGAAATGACGGGCTGCGAATTGGTTGACGGCTTCAAAACGCGTGTACCCGATGATGAAATTTTAGTAGTGGTAATTGATTGCGGCGGTACTCTTCGCTGCGGTATTTATCCGCAGAAAAGAATTTACACGATAAATCTTAACGCTACGGGACCTTCGGGACCTTTGGCGGATCACATCAAGGCAGATATCTACGTTTCGGCAGTCAAG
>JAILRS010000007.1 GCA_024698045.1 Selenomonadaceae bacterium | reverse complement strand
TTTCCGATTTCTATTGTCTTTGATTATACTACCCAATAAGACAAAAAGCAATTGTATGGCTCAATTACTTACGTAAATTCGCCATACCCGCCTTCATCCCCCACCTAAGAGGTTGAGGACTTCTGGCGGATTAGGTTAAAGGCTTGTTAGAAAAACATCCGTTTGGTAAGCCGTTACACATACCACTGATGTTGTTGTATCATACGGGAATGAGAGTAAGCGAAGTGGTTGGCTTGACGTGGGACGAAATAGATTTTGACATGAAAAGGATTAACCTAAGCAGGCAGATATTGTATTACCGTAAAGGCGGATATCATTTATCGACGCTAAAGACAAAAACGAGTAAAAGGTATATAATAATAGACGACGAATTAACAAACGAATTAAAGCATTGGAAGGAACAACAAGAGGAAAACGAAAAGGCAATCGATAACAATTACGCCTATGCATATGTTGACGAGGACGGGCACATTACTTGGCGGTCAAAAATGTTCGCGCCACCCGAAGGAAATAAAATAGGAATTGTCTGCACACGCAATAACGGGCTATTGGTAAAAAAAGTAACGATATCCATGTCTTCCGCCGAACGTTCTTATTTCGTCATGGGCAATCTTGTTCGTGCTTATCACAATAAGCAAAACAAATACGATGCCACCGTTGAAAACGGTACTGTGATGTTAGGCAATCAGGCGATAATTACACCGGTTGCGGGCGACGAAGATGCGCAGACCATCGCCGACAGATTAAACGCGTTGAAATAATTTTCACTTCCGAGTAAAAATGAAACCATGGCGATTAACGAAAAAATTTTTTTGATTCGGCCGTCAACGTGTTGACTTGAAAAAATTTTCGTGTTATCCTTCAGTCAGCTTCAAGAGCGGACTTTAACAATTGAATATGATTTGTTCGGATAGAATAGTTACATTAAGTTGGCTAAATCTTTCAAGACGATTTTTGTGTCGTTTGAGATTTAGTCAACTTTTTTTGTTGAGGAGGCGAAATCATGAAAATCAAAAAGGTCTTTAACAACAATGTCATTTTAACGGAAAACGAAAACGGCCGCGAAATTATTGCGATGGGCAAAGGTCTTGCATTTAATCGACGCGTCGGCGACAAAATTCCCAAAAGCGCAGTCGAAAAAATTTATACCCTTTCCAGCAAAAGCATGATGGAAAAATTTCAGGAATTGATTGCCGGTATCTCGAGCGATTATCTGCAGGTCTCGAACGAAGTCATCGATTATGCGCAGAATTTACTTGAGTGCAAACTGAACGAAAGTGTTTACGTCGGTTTGACGGATCACATTCATATGGCGGTCTATCGTATTCGCAACGGCGTCGAGATTCGTAACATGCTGCTCATGGAAATAAAAAAATTCTACGAGAAGGAATATTCAATAGGGATGCATGCGGTAGAAATTATGAATCAAAAATTCAAAGTGAATTTGCCCGAAGACGAAGCCGGATTTATCGCGATGCATATCATCGACGCGCAAATGGGTTTCAACGTCCCGATATCAAACAAAATCATGCAGATGATTCAGGAGATAACAAACGTTATCCGAATGACTTGCAAAGTTGAATTCAATAAAGATTCGTTGTCATATTACAGGTTCATAACTCACTTAAAATTTTTCGCCAAAAGAATTTTCACCGAACAAAATCCGCCCGAAGAAATCGACGACGAAATGAGTTTGATGGTAAAGAAAAAATATCCTCGGGCATTCCAATGTACGGAAAAAATCGCCGACTTGATAGAAAGAAAATATCATTACAATGTAAGTTCCGACGAAAAATTTTATCTGACGATTCACATTGCGAAAATCACTTGATACGAAGTTCGGCAATTAATTCCTTTCACGGATAAATATTCTGCGACAAATTTTTCCCATAATTATCGGAGGTGCAATATTATGGCAAAGTACACAAAGCTCGCGGCGGATATCGTTAAAAACGTCGGCGGCAAAAGTAACGTAATTTCTTTGGCGCATTGCATAACTCGCTTGCGTTTCAAACTCAAAGACGAAGGCAAGGCAAATACCGACGTCCTCAAGGCAATGGACGGAGTTGTTACCGTCGTGCAATCGGGCGGACAATATCAAGTTGTTATCGGTAATGCCGTCGGCGAAGTCTACGACGAAATTTTAGCAAGTCAAGGCATACAGGCGGCAGGCGGCGATGTAGCAGCCGAGGATGATACGCCTAAAAAACCGTTAGATATTTTTATCGATACGGTCAGCGGAATTTTTACGCCCGTACTCGGTGTTTTGGCGGCAAGCGGTATGGTTAAAGGTTTAACAGCTTTGCTTGCGGCTTTTAACATCATCGGTACCGAAAGCGGCACTTATCAAGTCATGTCGATTATCGGCGATGCATTTTTCTACTTCCTGCCGATTTTCTTGGGCTACAGCGCGGCTAAAAAATTCAAGATGAGCGAATTCGCGGCAATGGCAATCGGTGCGGCAATGGTTTACCCTTCACTCGCCAAAATCATGGAGGGCGAAATATTATACGACGTTTTGACCGGCACAATCTTTGAATCGTCTGTTCGCCTCGAATTTCTCGGTATTCCCGTTTTGCTGATGAGTTACGCCTCAAGTGTTATCCCGATAATCTTGGCAGTCTTTGTCGGCGCGAAGGTTGAAAGATTTTACATGAAAGTTGTTCCGACCTTGTTGAAAGGTTTCGGCGTCCCCTTCCTGACTTTGCTTACTATGATTCCGTTGACACTACTCGTCGTGGGTCCGGTTGCTACTTGGGCAGGTAAAGCACTCGGCGCAGCTGCTACCGGTTTATTTGATATCAGTCCCGTAATTGCCGGATTGTTTATCGGCGGTATTTGGCAAATTGCCGTCATGTTCGGTCTTCATTGGGGTTTAATTCCGATTATGATTCAAAATATCGTTACCTTCGGCGCAGACCCTGTAGTCATAACGATGTTCGGCACAACCTTTGCGCAAATCGGCGTTGTCCTCGCCATAATCCTCAGAACGAAAGATAAGAAACTCAAAGGCATTGCAATCCCCGCATTTCTCAGCGGTATTTTCGGCGTCACCGAACCGGCTATTTACGGTGTCACTCTTCCGCGTAAAAAATACTTCATCATGTCCTGCATAGGCGGTGCAATCGGCGGCGCATTGGTTGCTTTGCTCGGCGTTAAACTTTATATCTTCGGCGGTTTGGGTATCTTCCAATATCCTTGCTTTATAGATCCCGTAACAAATGATTTAAGCGGTATGTACAGCGGCATGATTGTTTCGGCGGTTGCATTCGTCGCAGGTTTCGCGATGGCTTTCCCGACTTACAAAGACGATCCGAAAGTTTTGGAGAGTGCAGATGCTCCCGTCGAATCCGCGCCCGTTGTCGAAAATAATCAAAGTGAAACTTCTGCGCAGGATTTTAAATCCGAAATGTTGAAAAGTCCTTTGACTGGAAATGTTGTTAAATTATCCGATGTACCCGACGAAGTTTTTGCCACCGGAATTTTGGGCAAAGGCATTGCGGTTGAACCGACAGAAGGAAAAATTATCGCGCCTGCCGACGGCGAAGTTACTACCCTCTTCCCGACCGGTCACGCTATCGGAATCAAAACGGTCAACGGCGCAGAATTATTGATTCATATCGGCATGGATACGGTCAAGATGAACGGCGACGGCTTCAAAACTCACGTGCAACAAGGCGATAAAATTAAACAGGGGCAATTGCTTATTGAATTCGATATTGCTAAAATCAAGGCGGCAGGTTATCCCGTCATTACTCCTTTCGTCGTAACCAACTACACCGAATACAAAGACATCATCACAACCGAAGAGAAAACCGTCAAGGGCGGCGACAGCTTCATCACGACGGCAGTATAAAATTTTTAACAAGAATAAGCATGCCTTGCAAAAGGCTGACGATAAATTCAATTTGAAAGGAGATAATTTCTATGGCGTTCCCGAAAAATTTCTTATGGGGCGGCGCGGTTGCCGCTAATCAATGCGAGGGCGGTTATCTTGAAGGCGGCAAAGGTTTGAGCATGCCCGATTTACTTTTAGGCGGCGATGTTAACACTCCCCGTACCTTCTGCCCGACAATCGAAGACGGTGTCTTTTATCCTTCGCATACCGCTATCGATTTCTATCATCACTACAAAGAAGATATTGCGCTGTTCGCCGAAATGGGTTTTACATGTTTCAGATTTTCGATAAACTGGGCAAGAATTTTCCCGAACGGCGACGACGTACAGCCTAATGAAGAAGGCTTGAAGTTTTACGAAAATGTTATCGACGAATGTTTGAAACACGGCATCGAACCGCTTATCACGCTCAATCATTACGAAATGCCCGTCGAACTCGTCAAGAAATATCAAGGTTACTACAGCCGCGAAACTATCGATTTGTTCGTCAAATACGCCGTGACTTGCTTTGAACGTTTCAAGGACAAAGTCAAATATTGGCTCACGTTTAACGAAATTAACATGACGCTCATGGAACATCACATGGGTAACCTCTACAGCGTCGGCATTATTCAGGAAGAAGATTGGAAACGTACAAAGCCCTGCACATTCCCCGAAATGAAAGACAATCCGCAACAGAGAATCGAAGCCCTTCACAATCAATTCGTCGCGTCGGCAAAAGCAGTCATTGCCGGTCACAAAATCAATCCGAATTTCAAAATCGGTAACATGATTTGTCACATCACTTGGTATCCGCTCACTCCCAATCCGAAAGATATGTTGGAAGATCAGAAACGTGATTCCTTCTGTAACGATCTTTGCGGTGATGTTCAAATTCGCGGCGCATATCCTTACTTCGCCAAAAAGTTTTATCAGGATATGGGCATTGATACATCTTTCATGGATAACGAGGAAGATAAAAAACTTTTGCGCGAGGGCGTTGTCGATTTCTACACTTTCAGTTACTACATGTCGAATTGCGTGACGGTAGATCCGAATGCCGCGCAGGTTAAAGGCAATATGATGGGCGGCGCAAAAAATCCTTACCTCAAGGCAAGCGATTGGGGTTGGCAGATTGATGCGGACGGTTTGCGCTGGACTCTCAACAAACTTGCGTCGCGTTATCCCGATGTTCCGATTATGGTTGTCGAAAACGGATTCGGAGCATTTGATAAAGTTGAGGCTGACGGCTCCATTCACGACAGTTATCGCATTGATTATTTCCGCGAACATATCCGCGCAATGGGTGAGGCTGTTAATGACGGTGTGCCGCTTATCGGTTATACGACTTGGGGACCTATCGACCTTGTAAGCGCAGGCACTGGACAATATGCAAAACGCTACGGCTTTATCTATGTCAATCGTCACGACGACGGCACCGGTGATTTTTCGCGCAGCCGCAAAGATTCGTTCTTCTGGTTCAAGAAAGTCATTGCCTCCGACGGCGCAGACTTAGATTAATCGGCTAACTTCCTTACTCTCATAAATACTTTATCCTTCGGCTCCGAAATACTTCGGGGCTTTTTT
Organism: Selenomonadaceae bacterium; assembly: GCA_024698045.1. GTDB lineage: Bacteria > Bacillota > Negativicutes > Selenomonadales > Selenomonadaceae > Quinella. The sequence goes on along the minus strand of JAILRS010000007.1, from coordinate 5,011 downwards.
CTTTGCACAAAAAAACTCGTCGCTTATTTGCCGACGAGTCAAATTTTTATCCGTACTCTGCGCAGAAATTTTTATTTGTCAATGAACGGCGAAATGATTGTCACGAGTAAAGACCCGAAAGAAAATCCCTCGTCGATTTTTTCGTAAGCAACGAGCGGCATTGTTTTCATTTCCTTACCGTTGTAACTCAAAACCAGTTCGCCGATTTCATCGCCCTTGTTGATATTTCCTTCGGCGTCGACGATTTTCGGCAGTTTGTAAGTGACATTCAACAACTCTTTTTTCTCGTCGCCTACCAACGGGAATTTCAAATCTTCGTCGAGACCGACATGCAGTGTTGCATTTTTGCCGCCCTTCACGAAAATTTTTCTGACACTGTTTTCTCTGTTGACCGCCTCAATCATTTTTACTTGCTCGAATCCGTAATCCAAAAGGTTGGCGGCCTCAATAAAGCGACCGTCATTTGTTTCGGAATGCATAATGATTGTTATCAGCTCAATGCCGTCGCGTTTGGCGGACGCCGCAAGACAAGCACCTGCCGCCGATGTCCAACCCGTTTTTATTCCCGTGAGTCCGCGATATTCATTCAGAAGTTTATTTGTGTTTTCAAGTTCGTCCGTTTTATCTTTCGGCGTAATCCAATGCAGAGGCATCTTATCGATTGCAACAATCTTACGGAAATCTTCATTTCTCATACAATACGCGGCAATACGTGCCATATCTTCGGCGGTTGAATAGTGATTGGGATTGTGTAAGCCGTTCGGCGTGACAAAGTGACTGTTCGTGCAGCCGATATCTTCCGCCTTAGCATTCATAATATTTGCGAAACGCGGAACACTTCCCGAAATCTTTTCCGCCAATGCAACCGCCGCGCCGTTTTCCGAAACAATCATCATTGCCTTTATCATATCCGATGCGCTGAGTGAATCGCCTTCGCCCCAATTCAAATACACATCTTCGGTCAGCGCGGCATCTAAACTGACTTTTACTTCTTCGGACGGCGTGAGAGTTTCCAAGGCGATAATTCCCGTCAACATTTTCGTCATGCTTGCCGGTTCTTGTTTTGCTTTGGCATTTTTTTCGTAAATAACTCTGCCCGTCGACGCTTCAATTACTATCGCCGATTCCGCTGTAATTATCGGTTCGCCCTTTTCATTCTTCGGCAATTTCACATCTTGCAAAGGTATTTCCTTTTCGGTTTCCTCTAAAGGTTTTTGCAAAGTTTCGTCCTGCGTAAAAGTGTTCGGTAATTCTTCCGTCGATATTTTTTGATTTTCGGAATCGGTCGGCAAATTTTCCGCCAACGTAATTGTATTCATTGCCAATATCACGACCGTTATTATCGTGAATAAAAATTTTTTCATCAATGCACCCCGCTAATACCGTTTAAATATTTCCCGTGACGGGAACGAATTTATTAACAAATCGGCATAAATTTTTTACATACGACTTTTTTATTTTACATACGGTTTTTGATTTTCGCAAGTTTTATACAGTGTTCATTATCTTACGTGCACTAAAAAAGCCCCCGATTAACGGAGGCTTGGGGATTTTCAAAATATGGTCGGAACGACGAGACTTGAACTCACGACCTCTTCCACCCCAAGGAAGCGCTCTACCAAACTGAGCTACGTCCCGAACGACTTATAACTTACCACAGGCGGAAAATTTTTGCAAGGACTTTTTGTAAACAGTGTGCAGAAATTAAATTCACTGCAACGCGGTTATCAAAGTCATTGTGTTTTTCAACATCCTGTCGACGTAATCCATCATGTTTTCCGGTTTGGCTTCACCCGTTACAACGGGGTCAAGTGTATAAATTTTCGCTCCGGTTTCATTGGCGATTGTCTCGGCGGCTTTGGGCGAATACTGCGGTTCCGTGAAAAGTACTTTGACAGGTAATTCGTTAATCTTGTCAATCGTCTCGGCAAGTTCTTGCGGTGTGGGTTCCGTACCGGGTTCGCGCTCGATAACCGTAACGATATTCAAGCCGAATTCTTTCGCAAAGTACGGGAAAGCCTCATGGAAAGTCACGATATCTTTATTCGGCAGCATGTCGAGCGATATATGCATCTCGTCGCGCAATGTCGTCAATTCGTTGACATATTCCATTGTGTTGTGCTTGTAAGTTTCTGCGTGTTCGGGATCCAGCTCGCAAAGTTTGGAAGAAATATTTTTAACCTGCTGAATCGAATAGGTGATACTCATCCAAACATGCGGATTAGGTTCGTCGCCTTCCATAATCGGAACAATTTCGGGCGAATCCGATGCGTCGATTATTTTCAAATTCGGATGCGATTCTATTACCTTATCGAGAAAACTTTCCATGCCCAAACCGTTCACGATGAAAATATCGGCGGTCTCCAAAGTCTTCATATCTTCGGGCGTCAACTGATAATCATGTAGGCAACCGGTTTGCGGCGGCGTCATGTTAATGACTTCGATATTATCGACGAGGCGCGTGATATTGAGGGCGTCAAGGTACATAGGATAAAACGACGTAACGATTTTTAATTTACCGTCGTCTTTTCCGCCCGAGCCGCAGCCCGTCACGACAAAAATCAACACCATTAACATTACGGTTAAAACTTTTTTCATTCAATTAACTCCTATATTCTTCCGCCAATTTTTTAAACAGCGGTAATGATCTTTCGATAGTTTCGGTTTTGATGCAGTAAGCGGCACGGAAATAACCGGGTGCACCGAAATCGGTACCGGGCACAAGCAGTAAGTCATATTTTTTCGCACGTTCGCAGAAAGCATAATCATCGGGCTCGAGAGCTTTCGGGAAGAGATAGAACGCCCCTTGAGGTTTGACGCACTCGAAACCTGCGGCGATTAATCCGTCATACAAAATTTTTCCGTTGCGTTCGTAGGGCGTGATGTCGACGGCTTTGCCCGCGCATTTTGCGACAACCAATTGCCACAAACTCGGCGCGTTAACGTGAGTCAAAACTCTTGCGGCACCTGCGACCGCTCCGAAAATTTTATCGAACTCGGCAATCTCGTCGGGAATGACAATGTAGCCGATACGTTCACCGGGCAACGAAAAACTTTTACTGTAGGAATAGCAGACCAGAGTATTGCGATAAAAATTCGTGACCCAAGGCACTTGCACGCCGTAAGCCAATTCGCGATAAGGTTCGTCGCAAATCAAGAAAATTTTTTGTCCCGTTTGCTCTTCGCGTTCGTTTAATATCGCGGCAAGTTTTTTAATCGTCTCTTCGGAATAAACCGCGCCGCTCGGATTGTTCGGCGAATTGATTATAACCGCCTTCGTGTTATCGTTAATGAGTTTGGCGAAGTCCTCGAAATCAATCTGCCAATCTTCGGGACGCGGCTTGACGACTTTCAATGTGGCACCGACCGATTCAACGAAACATTTGTATTCGGGAAAATACGGCGCGAAAGTTATAAATTCGTCATTCGGTTCCGCCAAAGCCTTGAAACAAATTGTGATAGCTGCGGCGGCTCCGCTCGTGACGAAAATATTTTTGCCTGCGAAATTTGTATTGAAACGGGCATTGATACTCTGCGCAAGAGTTTCACGGACTTTGGGATTGCCCGGGGCGACAGTGTAGCCGTGCACCGCAGACGGCTCGTAATTCTGCAGAATATCGACGGCGGCATCGCGAACGAAATCGGGCGTGGGTACATTGGGGTTGCCTAAACTGAAGTCAAAAATATTTTCTTCGCCAACTTCGGCGGCGCGTTTGCGTCCGAATTCAAAAATCGTTCTGATTGTCGACTTCTTTGTGCCCAACTCATACATCTTTGCTGATACCATAAAATAAATCACTCCTTATTCAATAATTGTGTTACTGCTTTTTCCAACTCTGCAATGTAAGCTTTATCCTCACGTTCGGTCTTTTCGAGTTCGGCGATACGTTGAATATCTTGCGACGCTTTTAATCGGTAAACATTCATTGCACTGAATATAAAAGGCGTTAGGGCAGGCGTATCATGTTTGTCGAATTCGTCACGCAGAATTTCATATAACGCGTAGGCAGGAAGTTGAGTGTAAACATCACTGAAGTAAATAAACATTTCTTGAGCGAACAAGTTGAGGAGCATGTATTTCAAATCTCTGCGTTCGGAAAAAATTTTTCGTTTGGATAAAAATGCGTCTATGTATTCGAAACCTAAAATCAATGCTCGCAACCACTTACGAATATTTTTCTCAACGTCCATTTTTTCTGTTGATACGGAATTTTCTCTTATTCGGTAGTAGTTTATGACGTTGGGGACAACAACACATCTTTGAGCGATAGAAAGCGTACAAATAGTGAATACCGCATCTTCTCCGGGAATACTGGGCATTTTGATTACATTTTCTATAATAAAATCACGCTTGAAGAGTCGTGACCATATATTCCACATAAAAAATCGTTGAACGAGTTTTACTGTACGTTTTTCCAAATCATTTTCCAACAATGTTGGTCTATCCACAAACTCCCCTTTTTTATAACTGACAGGTTGAATTTTGGCGCGAGCTTTGGCATTATGCCAAAATTTATCGGGAATCTGGTAGTATTTTTCACAGACAACAACGTCGGCATCAAAATCTTTCGCAATGGGATAAAGTTCTTCGAATGCCGTCGGAGTAAATGTATCATCAGAATCAAGAAAAGAAATATATTCGCCATGCGCAAGTTCGATTCCCCTGTTACGAGGAAAACCGCCGAAGCCCGAATTTTCTTCCATGCTTGCGATTTTCATGCGCCCACCAAATTTTGGCTTATAGCTCTCGGCGATGGCAACACTGTTATCGGTGGAACAATCGTCAACTACTACAACTTCAAAATTTTGAAACGTTTGATTCAAAAGACTGTCGAGACATTCGCCGATGTATTTTTCTACGTTGTACATTGGGATTATTACCGAGATTGCCGGCAGTTCCATAAAATAAATCACTCCTTATTTTTCATACGGTTAACTTCGCTTTCTAATTCGGCAATACGTTTTTGTGCATTTACGGCGTACTGATTAAGTTGGGAGATTTTTTGATTGC
>JAILRS010000013.1 GCA_024698045.1 Selenomonadaceae bacterium | reverse complement strand
CTTTTGCAAGAAATTGCAAAGGTTTCCGGTGAAGATGGCTGAGTGGTTCCACCTGTTCCCATTCCGAACACAGAAGTTAAGCACTCATACGCCGAAAGTACTTGGGTGGCGACGCCCCGGGAGGATAGGTATTCGCCGGTTAATATTCCTCGGTAGCTCAGTCGGTAGAGCACCTGACTGTTAATCAGGGAGTCACTGGTTCGAGTCCAGTCCGGGGAGCCATTTTTTTTGCCGAACATTGCGCCTTAGCATTCCTATGGAAATACTTTGGCGCAATTAAAGGTATTATAGCTGAGACGCGGCTAAGATGTGATAACATCGAAAGAGTGTCACGGATTGGGGCATAGCCAAGTCGGTTAAGGCACGGGACTTTGACTCCCGCATCGTTGGTTCGAATCCAGCTGCCCCAGCCATTTCCTTCTCGTGACTCGCTAGCTCAACTGGCAGAGCAACTGACTCTTAATCAGTAGGTTCGGGGTTCGATTCCCCGGCGTGTCACCATTATTCTCGGGCGATTAGCTCAGTCGGGAGAGCATCTGCTTTACACGCAGGGGGTCGGCAGTTCGAGCCTGTCATCGCCCACTTATTCCGGCCCGGTAGTTTAGTTGGTTAGAATGCCGCCCTGTCACGGCGGAGGTCGTCGGTTCAAGTCCGATCCGGGTCGCCATCTCATATCTTGCCTCGGTAGCTCAGTTGGTAGAGCAGGGGACTGAAAATCCCCGTGTCAGTGGTTCGATTCCGCTCTGAGGCATATCCGAAATTATGCCGGCTTAGCTCAATTGGCAGAGCAACTGATTTGTAATCAGTAGGTTGTAGGTTCAAGTCCTATAGCCGGCTCTTGTATTTTATGCGGGTGTAGCTCAATGGTAGAGCTCCAGCCTTCCAAGCTGATCACGTGGGTTCGATTCCCATCACCCGCTCTTATGATTGCCGGGGTGGCGGAACTGGCAGACGCACGGGACTTAAAATCCTGCGGGTGTAAAAGCCCGTACCGGTTCGATTCCGGTCCTCGGCACTATGTTATTTGTGCGGTAGTGGCGGAATGGCAGACGCGCTAGCTTCAGGCGCTAGTGGGGGCAACCCCGTGGAGGTTCAAGTCCTCTCTGCCGCACCATTTATGTAAAAGGTGATTTGAATGGATAATTACGAACTCTTTAAAAATATTTTGGACGAAAACAAAGTTCATTACAACGAAGGTACTCTCAACAGCGGCGAACGTTTCTTCCGTGTTCCGCAACGTATTAACGAACATGTTGTAGTCATCTCGATTATCTTCTACGAGAAGAATATTAAAGTGTTGACGTTTAACATTGCCAACATTTCCGACGAAGATAAGAAAAATGCTTGCTATGCTCTCTTCAACGAGATTAGCGCAAAATACAGTTTCTTCAAGGTTTATATTCGTTCCAACGGTGATGTCAATGTTGAGGGCGATGTCGTTTTGAGAATCTTCGACGGCGAATTCAATCCCAAAGCTTTGATGGGCTTCGTCGTGGCGAACGTCAAACTTACCGAAGAGGTTTACAACGAAGTTTCCAAAATCCTCGAGGGTTAATAAAGTAAATATTGCGGTCGTGGCGGAATAGGCAGACGCGCTGCTTTGAGGGGGCAGTCCTCGCAAGGGGGTATGAGTTCAAGTCTCATCGACCGCACCAATAAATTGAATACTGCGGTTGTGGCGGAATAGGCAGACGCGCTGCTTTGAGGGGGCAGTGCTCGAAAGGGCGTATGAGTTCAAGTCTCATCAACCGCACCAGTAATGAAAATCAAGCGTGAGGAAATTTTTCCCCACGCTTTTATATTTCCGTCGCCGTCTGATTTTTCACGGCGGCTTTTTTATTTGCCTACAATTTACCGGCGGCGGCAATCTGCGCAGGTTATCAAGTCAAAAGTTATTGATAATCCCGTCAAGCCCGTCGCGTTTGTAAATCTCTTTGTAGTAATGTAAATGATTTTGAATGATACTATCGAGTGCACGCATACTCAACAACTCAACGGGAGCACAATCGTCAGTCAAAATGTTTTCGCCGAAGACGGGAGCTTGCCAACCATCGGCAATACTAAGCATGAGCCTCGACAACTTCCCTTTCGGTAAATTTTCCGCACAAGTTTTCAGTTCGTCGAGTGTAGAATTATCGGCGGCGGCAAACAAAACACGATTAGTGATACCTACAGCATCTATAGTCCTCACCGCAGGAAAAACAGTCCCGATTGTATCTATCAAGTATTCGTTGATGTTACCGGCTCCCGACGCGCGCATATTCATGTTGACAACCATAACGCCGTTGTCGTCAAGATGATTCCCGATCAGTCTAAAAAATTCTGCGGAACTCATTTGGAACGGCGGCGAAATATCTTGGAAGGCATCAACCAAAATCACGTCGTAAATATTTTTATCCGCCTCGAGAAAAGCCCGTCCGTCGTATGTGATAACCTCAATGTCTTCCGGTAACGCAAAGTATTGTCTAGCCAACAGAGTTATCTTTTCATCAATCTCAACGCCCGTAATCTGCGCGGAAGGAAAATATTTCCTACACTGTTCGGCAAATGTCCCCGTACCCATACCAAGAATTAACACGCGCAAATTTTTCTTGTCGACAACCAACGGAGCGGCAAGCGCATAATCGTAATACATGCCCGTCAATTCGTCGTTCTTGACCTTGAGCGATTGCACACCGAACAGTACATTTGTCGAGAAAATAATTTTGTTCGGCGTATCTTTGACTTGCAGGTAATTGTAAATCGATTCGCCTTCGTACAGTAAATTTTTTTCCCAGAAAGCAAAACCGACACTGTTACCGATAATGCCGCATACGACGAAGATTATCACGACAACCGTACAGAAAAATTTCTTCGCGCCTATGCTCACAAAATAAATGATTCCTATTGAAAGAAGAATACCCGAAAAAATCATGAAGGTTATCGCCGTGCCTACGGTAGGAATTGTCACGAACGTCGGCAAAAACGTCCCGATGATACTGCCGATTGTATTGAACGCGTTCAGATTGCCGACAATGCGCCCGTTATGCTCGAGATTGTCCGTGGCGTATTTGACAAGCGAAGGCGTGACTGTACCCAATAAAAACAGCGGCAGGACGAAAATAGCCATGCACGACAGGAATGCCGCCCATATTAGTAAATCGGTGTCTATCGCGACGATAAGTGTACCGGCTATCGCCAGAATTATAAATTTCCCCAAGACCGGTATCGCTCCGATCCATAGCGCGGCAATTATCAATCGTCGATAGAGTTTCGCAGGATTCGCGTCCACATCTGCGCGTCGTCCGCCCCATACATTCCCCAACGCCAGCGCAATCATTATCGTCCCGATTATAATCGTCCACACGATTTGCGACGAACTGAAATACGGAGCAAGTAAACGGCTCGCCCCTAACTCTACCGCCATTATCGACATACCCGAAAAAAATTCCGTGGCGTATAAAAAATTTTTGTTCCTAAGTAACGGCGAAGTCATTTCCATTGGCATTAACTCCTTAGAAAGTTTTATAGAAAAAAATAACTCCTGCCTATGTTGACAGGAGCATTTTTGTTTCGCAAGGTTTATCGGAAAATATTTCAGTACTCGCCGGCAACCTCGATAAATCCGAATGTGTCCTTAACTTCGCCGATATGCAAGCCCTCGATGTAGTCATACATCTTCTGCGCAAATTCGCCGATTTTGCCGTTACCGACAGTGTAATCGATATCTTTGTAGCGAAGGACGCCGACGGGCGAAATTACTGCCGCAGTGCCGCTGCCGAATACTTCCTCGAGTCTTCCGTCTTCCTGCGAGGCAATTATTTCATCAATCGAAATCCTGCGCTCTACGACGTTCATACCCCATGATTTGGCAATTTGATTGACCGTGCGGCGCGTGATTCCGTCTAAAATAGAATTTTGAATCTGCGGCGACGGTGAAACAATTTCGCCGTTAATCTTGAACAGAATATTCATGGAGCCGACTTCTTCGATATACTTGCGGTCTACGCCGTCAAGCCAAAGCACTTGATCGAATCCGATATCGTGAGCGACGAGACCGGCATGCAAACTTGCCGCGTAATTGGCAGGAGTTTTAGCAGCACCCAATCCGCCGCGCACCGCACGGACATATTTATCCTCGACGAGAATTTTGACGGGCGCGAAACCGTGAGCATAGTAGGCGGCGACGGGCGAAAGAATTATCATGAATTTATATTTCTTACTTACGCTCACGCCTAACACTTCATCGGTTGCGAAGACGAACGGACGAATGTAAAGACTTTGCCCCTTCTCGGTGGGAATCCAATCTTTATCCAAATCAATCAGTTTCAATAAACCTTCGTGTGCCACGTCGAAAGGAATTTCGGGAATATCCAAAATTTTGGCGGAATGATTCAAACGATTAAGATGATCCGTTGCGCGGAAGATAACCGCCTTGTTTCCTTGACGATATGCCTTCATACCCTCAAAGATAGCTTGACCGTAATGGAGCGTAGCATTTGCCGGGTCGATGGAAATTTTATCGTGCGGAACGATACGGGCATCATGCCAACCGTTTTCCTTATCGTAATCCATTACAAACATATGATCCGTGAAATGTGTACCGAATCCGATTTTTGATACATCAGGCTTTTCCTTCAAAGTGGTAGCCTTGACGATTTTAATTTCAGCCATGATTAAGCCTCCTCAATTTCTTACAATGGGAACAGGATAAATTATAGCCCAAACTGCGCAAAAATCAATAACTTTCACGGCGACGGTTATTCTTACGTCTCCGCACGGTCAATTTTTATCACTGTTAAGGTTCGCTGATATATGATAAGATATCCGCAAAATTTAATCGAGGTGATTTATCGTGAAGTACAACATTTTATACCCCGAGGCTTTTCCCGTCGTCGAATGTCATTTACAACGCGGCGAAAGTATCAAAGCCGAATCCGATGCAATGATTGCAATGTCGACGACAATAGATGTCGAGGGCAAAATGGACGGCGGAATCTTGAGCGGTTTGGCGCGTAAATTTCTTTCGGGCGAAAGTATGTTTTTCCAAGAGTTAACGGCGCGACGCGGTGACGGTACTGTAGTTTTAGGTCATGCATTGCCCGGCGGAATCATGGATGTCGAGCTTGACGGCTCTTATGGATTGACTATTCAAAAAGACGGATTTTTAGCAAGTACGCAGGGCATAGATGTTTCTACGAAGGTGCAAAACCTTTCGCGCGGTTTATTGAGCGGTGAAGGTTTCTTTATCCTCAATGCTACGGGACGCGGTACGATTTTTGTATCAAGCTACGGCGTTATTCATCCGATTAATTTAGACAACGGCGAAGAAATTATTATCGATAACGGTCATCTGGTTGCGTGGCCTGATTATATGGATTATAAAATCGAAAAGGCTTCTAGCGGTTGGATTTCAAGTTTTACTTCGGGCGAAGGTCTTGTATGTCGTTTCAGAGGTCCCGGCGTTGTCCTGATTCAGACGCGCAATCCGAGCAGTTTTGAATCGTGGATTCGTTCAATAGTAGCTACACCGCATTAAAATAAAAAGACCTCGAACGGCAATAACCGATTCAAAGGTCTTGCGATAAAGTCAAACACGAATTTCAAAGTGATTACCCTTTTTATCGTCCTTGGAAGGATTGCGCACGGACGAAGACGGCGACGACGGTTTAATCTGTTCGGTCGTCGTTTTTGATTTGGGAACCTGCGCAGGTTTTTTGACGGGTTCGGAAGTTTTGGCGGTACTGTCGATTAATTCGGCTGCCGCTCTTATTTTTTCTTCGCGCGAAATTTTGCGTACCGGTTCCGATTTTTTTTCGGGTTCTGTCGTAATTTTGATTTTGTTGTTACCTGTGTAGGAGCGAACGGCGGCGGAATTCTGCACGGATTTTTTTACGACATCAATCGACGAATTAACTTTGTCGTCCTGCGCAGATGTATTAACGGCTTCGGGAGTTTTACCGATATTCTTAACGCGTTCGCTTGCCGCCCGTAGTCTTTCGGTTGTACCGTCGAATAATGTCGCGGCAGTCATTTGCGGTTTATCCGTAAGCAAAAATTTTTTAACAATGATAAACGCCGCTACGCCCATTAGAATTATCATGAATATCCAATAAGCCGCGCCGTAATTTCCTTGCGTGTTGACGTTTGAAGAAATCGGCACAGGTTTTTCCGAAAAAGTTTCCCTCGGCGAAATTGCTATCGGTTGACTGTCTTCCTCGTCAAGATTTTCAAATTGCCGAAGGACATCTTTGCCGCGGTCGTAATCGGATTGACTTTGAATGGGCATTTGCGGCTCCTGTCGCGGCGTAGGAGCGATTTGTTGCGGTTGTTGGTTATCTTGTTCGTTATCGCTTACAGTACGCTTTGTGAGCGTTCCCGAGCCGTTTGCAACCGCATCGCGTGCCATACTTTCGGGATCTTCAACTTTCCTGTTAACCTGCGGCGTATCATTGACTTTATCATTACCGACATTATTATCGATAATATTTTCGTCGGCGGTTTCGTTTGATTTATCTGCGCTGTCCTTCAGGAAAGGAGTTTTGTCAATTCGCGGCGGTGTCGGCGGTGTAGGTCGTCCCGTTAACGATGGCGGTGTCGGTGGCGTTGGAGCCTCGATTATCATCAGAGTAAGTGAGCGCGAAGCTCTTCGGGTGTCTGCGCGGAAAGATATGCGGGCGCGATATCCAAAACAGTTTTACAACCGTTATTGCCCTCCTTATTCAAACGATAAGCGGCACGAGCATAGGCAAGCAGAACGCCCGTAGTAAATTCGGGATTGGAATCCAATTTCAAATTAAACTCGATTAAATGTTTGTGTTCGTCATTCATACCGGTTTGCCCCGAACGAATAACGAAGCCGCCGTGAGCAAGTCCGCCATGTTTTGTCAACAATTCTTCTTCGCTGATAAAGTTGACGACTGTATAATAATCCGCGAAATAGTTCGGCATGGTTTTAATCGCCTGCTCAACTTCTGCGGCATCTGCGTCCTCCTCAAGCACTACATAGCATTCGCGCAAATGTTTTTGTCTGGTCGTCAATTCGGGATTTTTTCCGCTGCGTACGGCGTCAAGTGCGGCATCTATCGGTACGGTATATTGCTTTGCATTCTTTACGCCCTTAATGCGGCGAATCGCATCGGAATGTCCTTGACTGACACCTTTGCCCCAGAAAGTATAATCCTTACCGTCGGGGAGCACTGCATTAGAATAGACGCGAGCCAAAGAAAATAATCCGGGATCCCAACCGACGGAAATTATCGCGACGTGACCCGAAGATTTCGCCGCGGCATCTACATTGGCAAAGTGTTCGGGAATTCTGGCATGCGTATCGAAACTGTCGACGACGTTAAAGAGTTTGGCAAATTCGGGCGTCTGCTTGGGCAAATCGGTCGCACTGCCTCCGCATAAAATCATCACGTCGATTTTGCCGACCCAGTTACTAATTTCGCTGACATTGACTACGGGAACATTCGGCGTCTGAATTTTTACACCTTCGGGATTTCTGCGCGTGAAGACTGCCGCTAATTCCACATCGGGATTTTTCTTAACGGCGCACTCTACTCCGCGTCCTAAATTTCCGTATCCTATTATTCCTATCTTCATTGCTAATTGCCTCCGTTAATTAAAAGTTTAAAAACCGTTTTGTATTATAACATAATCGTTAGAGCATGCAAACATAATGATGTCGCTGAGCACTTGAATTAACGAGAGTGCTTTTGATATAATTCAGAAAAATATTTAGGAAGTGATAATTTATGTGGCGCGGACTTTACACTGCGGCAACGGGTATGATTACCGAAATGCAACGCACAGATGTCATTGCAAACAATATCGCCAATGCCGCTACTCACGGCTATAAACGCGATATAGCTATCCACAAAGATTTTCATAACATGTTAATCGTCCGTATCAACGATTTCAAAACCACGGGCGCGGCAGGCGCGGATGCACCGCCGATAAAATCATTGGCGGAACTTGGCACTTCAAAGGAAGATGTCACGCAGATTAAAGGTTTTTCCGCCGATATCCTCAATCCTCCGAATATCGGCAAATTAGGTTTGGGCGATTATATCGACGAGATTGCAGTAGACTATCAACAGGGCGCATTGGAATCCACGGGCAACACTTACGATTTGGCGATTGCCGGCGACGGATTTTTTGCCGTGCAGACTCCCGACGGCGTTCGCTACACTCGCAACGGCGCATTTTTCAAAGACAATAACGGTTATCTCAAAGATATTCGCGGTTACAATCTGCTTGATACGCAAGGCAATCCGATTCGTATTCCTGCCAATATTCCCGATTCGCGCGTAATCATAACGGGTAACGGCAGTATCGTCATCCCCGGCAATCGTGTAGACGAAAATCTTCAAACAAATCAACTAACGGCAGTCGGCAATATGAACGCGACACAAAATTTGGCGCAAATTCAGTTCGTCGAATTCGGTGACAGACTTGCCACGCAAAAGCAGGGCGATAATCTTTATTACGTCGTCAACAATAACGAAGGCAATCCTGCGCAGCCGCAAAACGTCAATCAAGATGTAAGAGCGCGGATAATGAATCCCAATGCCGAACCGCGTCCGGCTTCCGGCGAAATTCTTCAAGGTACTCTTGAAAAATCTAACATGTCGGTTGTATCGGAAATGGTTGAATTGATTCACAATCAAAGAATGTACGAAGCGAATTCCAAAGCCGTCACGACGCAGGACACAATGCTTGATACTTCCGTCAATAAAGTCGGCAGTATCGGTTGATGAGGTTTTTTGTTAATGATTGAGATTAAAGGCTTGAAAAAATCTTTCGGCGATTTGCACGTCCTGAAGGGCATAGATTTAAGTATCGACGAGCGTGAAGTAGTTGTAATCATAGGCCCTTCGGGTTCGGGTAAATCCACGCTCCTGCGCTGTATCAATTTTCTTGAGGAGCCTACCGAAGGGACGATTACCGTTGACGGTATTCCGCTGAACAACGACGCAAACATTACCAAAGTCCGCGCGGAAGTCGGTATGGTTTTTCAACGTTTCAATTTGTTTCCGCATATGACTGTTTTGGATAATATCACTCTTGCGCCGATAAAAGTCCGTCAAACTTCAAAATCAATCGCCGAACAAACTGCGCAGAATCTTTTAGATCGCGTAGGATTAGGCGACAAGGCAAATGCTTATCCGAATGAATTATCGGGCGGACAGCAACAGAGAGTAGCAATCGCGCGAGCCTTGGCAATGAATCCGAAAGTTATGTTGTTTGATGAACCTACAAGCGCATTAGATCCCGAAATGGTCGGCGAAGTTTTGGATGTCATGCAACGGCTTGCGGAAAGCGGCATGACTATGGTTATCGTCACTCATGAAATGGGTTTCGCCCGTGAAGTCGGTACGCGTCTTCTATTCGTTGACGGCGGTCATATCGTCGAGCAGGGCAAACCAAAAGATATTTTTGAAAATCCCAAAGAAGAACGCACGAAATTATTCCTGTCAAAGATTTTATAAGCAGGCACAAAAAATTAAGGGTAGCGGCTACACGAAAGTAACCGTTACCCTTTTGATTTACTGTTAGGATTTATTTCATAGCACGCAGAATTTTTTCCGCTACGCCGTGCATTTTCTCAAAGGAAGTAGAGCAAGCCGCAACACGTACGCCCAATTTCAACGGGACGGCGAAAATTAAATCATCATGGAGTTTTTTACAAACGACGGCAGGATTTTCCGCGGGAACAGCGATAAAAAATCCTCCTCTGTACGGGACGATTTGCAATCCGCAATCCTTAGACTCTTTGACAAAAACTTCCGCACGACGCGCAACCATTTGATAAAGATTGTCGCGTTCCTTTTCGTAAACGGGCATAAGATTTTTATCGGCAGTCATCTTGATTAATACAGCTTGAGCACCGCGATTGATATTCGACCAAGCGGCACGACTTGAAAATTTGCCGACATCTTTGAATTCCTCGATAACTTTTTCGTCGGGAGAAATACCGATAAGCGCGCCCGTGCGTTGACCGTAGAAAGTGAAACTCTTCGACATACTGAACGCTACCATCACGAAAAGATTTTCGGGCAAATCGGAGAATTTTTTCATGAAGGCACGTGTAGCATTTTTTTCGCCGGCGAAGTCAATATAAGCGACATCAACGAGTAACGAAATATTTTTGCCTACGGAAGCTTGTGCCTTGAGTACGTCTAAAACTTTATCCCATTCGCTGTCGGTGAGTGCGTAACCTGTCGGATTATGCGCAGGGGTATTTATTACGACGAGCAATGATTTTTGTTTCTTAAGTAGCGAATCAACTTTGACGGCGAAATCACTAATGTTAAAGTTAAGTTCGGCGTCGAGGAGTTTGAAAGTTTCGAGGCGTTTACCTGTTTCGGTACAAATGACATTGTAAGTGCCCCAACACCAATCCGAAGTTAAAACGGCATCGCCGCGTTCGGCATAATTGGCTATCGCGTGGTGTATCGCACCCGTGCCGCCGGCAGTGGCAATCGCTCCGAATTTTGCATCGGGTTTATTATCGGCGAAAGTCAAATCAATAGCGGCATCGAGATAAGCAGGGAGACCGGAAATAGGCGCGTATGCAACCATATCGGCGAAATCCATTGCGCGGAAAGTTTTTTCGACGGTCGGCAATGTCGCAAGTTTTCCGTCTTCGTTCAGTACTACGCCAATTGTCGCATTGGTTACGGCATCCGCACCGTGAATCTTTATTGCCTCGTTACAAGCCTGATTTGCATCAAATATAGCGTCCTTGAGCTTGCGCCCTGCCGCGTGTGTTGCTGTCATAATAAAAATTTCTCCTTTTAATTGGTTATTGTCTTCGGTCACTATAACATTTTTAGTAAATTTAGGAAAGTGATTCGGGCAATGTATTCAAGTATTCAATTCGACCGCGATTTTATCGGCGATTTAATTTTCAAAATATTTTTCGTTTGATTGTTGCAAGATATGTTATCGTTGTGTTACAATGACGAAGTAATTTCGGTCGGGGTAAAAGCCCCGAAAATCTGTGTGGTAACTTTTAGGAGGTAAGTCAAATGCCATTGATTTCAACAAAAGCTATGTTCAAAAAAGCTCATGAAGGCGGATTCGCTATCGGCGCGTTCAACGTCAACAACATGGAAATCGTTCAGGGTATCACATCCGCAGCTGCCGAGCTTCAATCCCCCGTCATCCTCCAATGCTCCGCAGGCGCACGCAAGTACGCTAATGCTCGTTACCTCGTTCATCTCGTAAAAGCAGCCGACGAAGTTTGCAATATTCCGATTGCTCTTCATCTCGATCACGGTCCCGATTTCGCTACTTGCAAATCCTGCATCGATGACGGCTTCACTTCCGTTATGTTCGACGGCTCGCACTATTCTTTCAAAGAGAATATCGAGAAAACCAAAGAAGTTGTTGAATACGCTCATGCTCACGGCGTAGTAGTCGAGGCAGAACTCGGACAGCTCGCAGGCGTCGAAGATGATGTCAGCGTTGATGCCGACAAAGCTCACTACACCAAACCCGAAGAAGTTATCGAATTCGTCGAAAAAACGGGCTGCGACTCTTTGGCTATTGCTATCGGCACCAGCCACGGCGCTTTCAAATTCAAACCCGAGCAATGCACTCGTAACGAACAGGGTGTTCTCGTACCGCCCGAACTTCGTTTCGATATCCTTGCCGAGATTGAAAAGAAAATCCCCGGCTTCCCGATTGTTCTTCACGGCGCATCTTCGGTTATCCCGAAATACGTCAAAATCATCAATGACAACGGCGGCAAACTCGACGACGCTATCGGCATTCCCGAAGATCAACTTCGTAAAGCCGCTAAATCCGCAGTTTGCAAAATCAACATTGACTCCGACCTCCGTCTTGCAATGACAGCAGGTATTCGCGAACACTTCATGCAGCACCCCGAGCATTTCGATCCTCGTCAGTACATTGCTCCCGGTCGCGATTACATCAAAGAACTCGTCACACACAAAATCAAGACCGTTCTCGGTTCCGAAGGCTCTGCTGCCGCTATCATGGAAATCGCTAACGCGAAATAAGATTGACGAATTTCCCGTCAAGTTGCGGGCAATCATAACAAAAAAAGTCCTCTTCGTTACGGAGAGGGCTTTTGTGTTCAATATGCGCAGAATCACGGAGCGAAAGTATAGAAAAGCATACAGACAATCATTACGCAAATCATAATATCGCCCATCAAATCACCATCCCCAAAACTATTCCGGCAACGCCGCTGGCAATCAGAACTTTAATTACGCCGATTTTCATTCTTACGGCAATCAGCGCGCCGATTAAAATTATCGCGCCCTTAATATCGAAAGTCGCCATGAAATCCTGCGGCATTTCTTCGGTATTCCATACGGCGAGGAGAATGAACCCGAAACAAGCCGCCGCGATAAGAGCCATGACCGCAGGGCGCAAACCGTTTAAAATTCCCTGAATAGCTCCGAGTTCGCCGTATTTGAAAATTACTTTGGCAAGTGCAATGCATAGGAAAATACTTGGCGTGACAAATCCTGCCGTGGCGCAAATTGCTCCGCCCAAGCCCGCGATTTTCATGCCGGCAAAAGTCGCCGCGTTTACT
>JAILRS010000040.1 GCA_024698045.1 Selenomonadaceae bacterium | reverse complement strand
AGGCAGTTGACTTCCTCAAAAAACTTAACGAAACTGTTTTCAAATATTATCCGCAGGCATTGATGATGGCGGAAGAGTCTACGTCATGGCCGTTGATTTCAAAACCCGTTTACATGGGCGGCATGGGCTTCAATTACAAATGGAATATGGGCTGGATGAATGACATGCTTGATTACGTGAGTCTGGATCCGATTTATCGGAAATGGAATCACGACAAAGTTACTTTCTCGTTCATGTATGCCTTTGCCGAAAATTTTATTCTGCCGTTGTCGCATGACGAAGTAGTTCACGGCAAACGCTCCTTGATTGAAAAAATGCCCGGGGACTATTGGCAGAAATTTGCCGGATTGCGTTGTTTCTTCGGTTATTGGATGGCGCACCCCGGCAAGAAATTACTGTTCATGGGCGGCGAATTCGGACAGTTTATCGAATGGAACGAAAAAGACAGTCTTGATTGGCACCTCGTCGAACAGTACGAAAAACATACACAAATGCAAGCTTACTCCAAAGCATTGAACAAATTTTATCTGGATAATAAATCTCTGTGGCAAGTTGACTTTGATTGGAACGGTTTCCAATGGATTGACTGCAACGATAACGAAAACAGTGTCGTATCATTTATCCGCAAGGCAAAAGATAGCGCAGACTATGTCATAGTGGTATGCAACTTTACGCCCGAAGTGCGGCACGATTACAGAATCGGTGTACCTACTCGCGGTTCTTACGTCGAAGTATTCAATTCCGACGCAAAAGAATTCGGCGGTAGCGGCGTATCCAATCAAACAAGTCTTAAGTCACAAGAAATTTCATGGCACAATCGCGAAAATTCTATCACATTGACAATCCCGCCTTTGGCTACAATCTTCCTGAAATACGACGTGCCCGACTGCATTGTCGTTGATTGACCGAAGGCAATCGGCTGAACAATTTTAACCAAAATATTCAACTAAAAACGGAAAGGATGTGAAGGGCGCGGGTTCCTCCCCAAGGAGTATCCGCCGCGCCTACTTAGATGAAAGTTCTTTATGTAGCGTCTGAAGCTGTGCCGTTTATAAAGACCGGTGGCTTGGCTGATGTAGCAGGTTCACTCCCAAAAGCACTCAAGGAACAGGGTGTTGACGTTCGTGTTATTCTTCCCAAGTTCAGCAAAATCAAAGAAGAATATCGCAACAATATGGAACATATTTACGACGGAACAATAAATGTTTCGTGGCGTACAAAATTTGTCGGCATTGATAAATACGAACTCGACGGCGTTACTTATTACTTCGT
The DNA here is from genome assembly GCA_024698045.1 of Selenomonadaceae bacterium. Taxonomy (GTDB): domain Bacteria; phylum Bacillota; class Negativicutes; order Selenomonadales; family Selenomonadaceae; genus Quinella. The sequence continues at coordinate 64,957 of JAILRS010000040.1, read as the reverse complement.
TGACAACCAAGACTATTTCAATCGCGAAGGGCTTTACGGTTACGACGATGATGCCGAACGTTATTCTTTCTTCTGCCGCGCGATTCTGAATTGCTTGCCGGCTATCGATTTCTTCCCCGATGTCATCAACGCCAATGACTGGCATGCCGGTCTTGTTCCCGTTCTGCTCAAACTCGAACATCAGGGCGACGAACGCTACGAAAATATCAAAACTCTTTACACTATCCACAACCTCAAATATCAGGGCGTATTCCCCAAAGATGTAATGAGTGATGTTCTCGGTCTCGATTGGAAATATTTCAACAACGGCGATTTGGAATTCTATGATGCAGTCAACTTCATGAAGGGCGGCATTATCTACGCCGATTATGTTTCCACCGTCAGCAAAACTTATGCGCAGGAAATTCAATATGAATATTTCGGCGAACACCTCGACGGACTTCTGCGCAGTCGCAAAGATGATTTGTTCGGCATTGTTAACGGCATTGACTACACGAAATTCAATCCCGCAACCGACAAAGATCTCTTCGTCAACTACGATAATTCCGACGCTCTTACCGCTTTCGATAAAAAATGCGAAAACAAAATCAAGTTACAAGAGTTACTCGGATTGCCGCAGAACAGAAAGACGCCGATTGTTTCCATGATTACGCGTCTTGTTGCGGCTAAAGGTCTCGATTTGGTTGTCCGCATGATGGACGAACTTTTGCAGCACGAAGATTTTCAATTCGTCTTGCTCGGCACCGGCGACAAAGTTTATGAAGATTGGTTCAAGGGTCTTGCTTGGCGTTATCCGCAAAAAGTTTCCACCAATATTTATTTCTCCAACGAACTTGCGCAAAGAATTTACGCCTCGAGTGATATTTTCCTTATGCCCTCGAATTATGAACCTTGCGGCATTGGTCAACTTATCGCCATGCGCTACGGTGCTGCTCCCGTCGTCCGCGAAACAGGCGGCTTGAAAGACACCGTAAAACAGTATGACAAGTACACTAAACAGGGCAACGGCTTTGTCTTCTCCAACTACAACGCTCATGAAATGATGTACGCTCTCAAACGTGCTTTGTCGACTTATGCGCAATTTGAAGTATGGTTGAATATTTCTTCCAATGCCATGAACAGCGACTACAGTTGGAAAAATTCCGCGCATGAATACATCGAACTCTATCAGAAATTGATGAACAAATAATATTTCCCGATTGGCAATCACAAATCCGGTGGGCAATTGCTCATCGGATTTTTTGTTTACGCAAAACAAAAAGCCCCCGATTTTTTCGGGAGCCCGTTATTATTTTCGGTATTCGCTTAGGTTAATCAGATATCCAAATTCTTGACGAGTTGCGCATTTTCCTCGATGAACTGTCTGCGCGGAGCAACTTGATCCCCCATCAAAATCGTAAACAATTCATCTGCCTCAACAGCGTCATTTACTTCCACGCGTAACATTGTCCGCGTATTCGGATCCATTGTCGTTTCCCAAAGTTGTTCGGGATTCATTTCGCCCAGACCTTTATATCGCTGAACAGTCACACCTTCGCGCCCGACCTCGTTCAATTTTTTATCGAGTTCTTCGTCGCTGTAAGTGTACCAATGATCTTTACCCTTGCGGATTTGATACAACGGCGGTTGAGCGATAAAAATATGTCCGTGTTCTACAAGCGGTCTCATGTAGCGATAGAAAAATGTCAGGAGTAACGTGCGGATATGTGCGCCGTCAACATCGGCATCGGTCATGATAATTATCTTGCCGTAGCGTCGTTTGCCGATATCAAAATCTTCGCTGATACCCGTGCCGAATGCCGTTATCATTGTACGGATTTCCGCGTTAGCAAAAATTTTATCGAGTCGTGCTTTCTCGACGTTTAAGATTTTACCGCGCAAAGGTAATATTGCCTGAAATCTTCTGTCGCGTCCCTGTTTTGCCGAACCGCCTGCGCTATCGCCCTCGACTATATAAATTTCTGCTTTATCGGGATCTTTTATCGAGCAATCCGCCAATTTACCCGGTAGCGAAGAAATTTCCAGTGCGTTTTTCCTGCGCGTCAATTCTCTTGCCTTTCGTGCCGCCTCACGCGCACGCGCCGCCATTACGGATTTCTCCAATATTTGTTTCGTGACTGCCGGATTTTCCTCAAAGTATTCGCTGAGACTTTCGTTAACAACCGCGCTGACAAGCGAACGAATTTCCACGTTACCCAATTTTGTTTTCGTCTGTCCCTCGAATTGCGGATTGTGTAACTTGACACTGATAACCGCCGTCAAACCTTCGCGGACATCTTCGCCGCTGAGCGTACTGTCACTGTTCTTCAACAAATTGTGGCGTTTGGCAAATTCATTCGCTACTTTCGTCAACGCACTGCGGAACCCGATTAAATGCATACCGCCTTCTTCGGTGTTGATGTTGTTGACGTAACTGAAAACATTTTCCTGATAGCTGTCAGTATATTGCATTGCCACTTCTACAACAGCATCATCGCGTCGCCCGTTGAAATAAATCGGCGTCGGATTGATTTTGTCTTTCTTGCGATTCAAATGTTCGACGAAGGATTTTATGCCGCCTTCAAAGTGAAATGTACGCTCTTGGGGATTTTTACGCTTGTCAATCAAATTTATCGTGATACCGCTGTTCAGGAAAGCCAATTCGCGCAAACGATTCTTGAGCGTGTCATAATTGAATTCAAGCACGGTAAAAATTTCGTCGTCGGGTAGGAAATGAACTTTAGTGCCCGTATCCTGCGCAGTGCCAACAACCTCAAGGGGTGAAACAGTTTCGCCGCGTGAAAAAGTTATACGATAAATTTTTCCGTCGCGTCGCACTTCAACTTCCATTGCCTTACTCAGGGCATTGACGACACTGACACCTACGCCGTGAAGACCGCCGCTGACTTTATAGCCGCCGTCTCCGAATTTGCCGCCCGCATGCAATACAGTCAACACTACTTCGACTGCAGGCTTGCCGCTCTCGTGCATATCGACGGGAATGCCGCGCCCGTTGTCGCTAACCGTGATTGAGTTATCAGCCTCAATCACCACTGTAATTTCATTGCAGAATCCTGCAAGAGCCTCGTCGATTGAATTATCGACTACCTCGTAAACCAAATGATGCAAACCGCGCTCGGAAGTGGAGCCGATATACATGCCGGGGCGCAGGCGTACAGCCTCAAGCCCTTCAAGGATATGAATTTGATCCGCACTGTAATCGCCATCAACTATTTCGACCTGCGCATTTGCCTCGTCGAAATGTACTTCTATTTCTTCATCGTCGTCATCATCTGTAGGGGTCACGTCTGGCAATTCGTCGTCGTGCTCTTCCTCTTCTATTGCATCGCCAAAATCTTCTACGTTGTTAGATTTTTTTTCGTCCAATGTGATTACCTCCGTTTCTATAATAATATGTGATTGTATCACATAAAATTTCATTCGGCAAATAGCAAAGACAGTTTAAACGGGCAAATTATTCCAATCGCCGCAGCAACGTGACGTTGCATCCTGAAATCGCGCCCAATTGTTTCGACAGCCGAAGTCAATCGCCGCGGTTGTAGCGATACTTAAGTTGATTTTGAATACTTTCGTTAACCGTACGAAAGTAAACGGAGCGCATGACTTGTTACGGTCACACGCTCCCAAAAATTTCTAACACAATTTTATTTTGCCAACGCCCAATTTTTCCCGTGATGTATATCCACAATCAACGGCACCGATAACTCCGCTACGCCCTCCATAGCTTCACGCAAAATCTTTTCGGCGGAGGCTAATTCGTCGTTCACCGCCTCCAATACAAGTTCGTCATGTACCTGTATGATAATTCTGCTGTTGAGCCATTGCAGAGCGTTTTCGGCGCGTACCATTGCCAATTTGATGATATCCGCCGCGCTACCCTGTATCGGTGTATTCATTGCCGTACGCTCGGCGAACGAACGCAGATTAAAATTACGGTCATTAATGCTCGGCAAAAATCTGCGCCGCCCGAACATTGTCGTGACATAACCGAGTTCGTGCGCTTTGGCTATTGTTTCGTCCATAAATTTTTTCACATTGGGATAACGCTCGAAATACCGTGCAATATATTCGCCTGCCTCTTTGCGCGAAATATTCAAGTCGCGTGACAAACCGTAATCGCTTATGCCGTAGACAATCCCAAAATTTACCGCCTTAGCTTTGCGACGCAAATCGGGTGTAATTTCCTCCAAAGGTTTGCCGAAAACTTCCGCCGCCGTTCGTGCGTGTACATCTTGTCCTTTGCGGAAGGCGTCGATAAGATTTTCATCGCCCGACATATGCGCCAAAAGTCTAAGTTCAATCTGCGAATAGTCCGCCGACAAAATACAGTCGAATCCCTTGCTCGGTTCAAACAACGCACGTATCGCACGCCCTTCTTCCGTCCGCACGGGAATATTTTGCAAATTCGGATCCGAACTCGATAATCTACCGGTCACTGTTACCGTCTGATTAAAATTCGTGTGAATCCGTCCGTCTCTGCCGATTAATTTCCCCAAGCCGTCGAGGTAAGTCGATTTTAATTTCGTCAACGCGCGGAAATCCAAAATAGTCGCGACAATCGGATGACTATACTTGAGCGTCTCCAATACTTCCGCGTCCGTCGAATAACCTGTCTTTGTCTTCTTCACGGGCGGCAATTTCAAATTGACGAACAAAACATCGGCAAGCTGTTTGGGAGAATTTATCTTGAAAGTTTCGCCGGCAAACTCGTAAATTTTATTTTCCAAGTCTTTGATTCGTCCGCTCATCTCGAAAGATTTTTCCGCCAATTTTTTCACGTCGACGAATACTCCGCGCGTTTCCATATTCGCCAAAACTTTCGTCAACGGTAATTCAATTTCGCAATAAAGTTTCATCAAATCGGCGGCCTTCAATTCACTTTCAATCTGCGGAAAATTTTTCTCCAACGCGATAACCGTCGTCGTCTCTTCTTCGGCAATTCCCAAATTTCTGTCGCGAATCACTTTATCGCGTTCCGGATACAGCAAATACGCAGCTATCTCCATATCGAAAATTTCGACGAGTTCGGGAATCGTAAAACTGCGCAGAAAACTTTTAACGTCGGCAAGAATAATTTTACCCGTGAATCCGTCGAAAACCTTTTGAATATCTTCGTGATTATCGGTCGCGAAAATTTCGCCGTTGAAAATTTTAACCGCGAACTTTTTCATGCCGCGTTGAGCAAGCGTCAAAATCTGCGCAGATAAAATTTTATTCAAGTCAAAAATTTCCTCAACGGGCGGAAGATTATCGGCGGCATAATCGTTGACAAAAATTTCGGTCTCGCCAAAGATTGCGTGTATTTGCAAATTAACTTTGGTCAACGCGTAACGCTTGCAAAATTTATCGGCGGCAGCGATATCGGGCGTGAAGGTAAAGTCTTCGGCGTTGAAAATGATATCGGGTACGTTGCGGATTATCGTCGCCAAATTTTTGCTCATCATCGCATCTTCGGCGTAATCGTTGAGCGCGGCGCGAATTTTTTTTGCCTTAATCTCTTCACGGTGCGCCAAAATATTTTCAACCGTACCGAAGTCTTGAATCAATTTTGTCGCGGTTTTCGCTCCGATACCTTTTACGCCGGGAATGTTATCGGAACTGTCGCCGTTAAGTCCTTTGAAGTCAATTAACAACGGCGGCGCGAATCCGTATTCGTCAACAAAAGTTTTCTCGTCGTAAATCTCTACGCCATCTTTCTTCGTGAGCAAAACACTTGTCGTACCGTCAATCAGTTGCAAAGCGTCGCGATCTCCCGTCAAAATCTCAACGTTAAAATTTCCCGTCGCCTGCGCCGAAAGCGTCCCGATTATATCGTCCGCCTCGTAGCCTTCAACCGCAAAACTTTTCATGTCTAAAATTTTCATCAAGTCTTTGAGCATTGCAAGTTGTGCTACCAAATCATCAGGCATGAAATCCCGAGTGCCTTTGTATTCGGAAAAAATTTTACTGCGGAAAGTTTTCTTGGGCGTATCCAATGCAATCGCCAACAAATCAGGTTTTCTTTCACGCAAAATTTTTAAGATAATCTTCGCGAAACCTACCACGGCACCAGTTGGTTCACCGGTCGGCGCGGTAAATTTCGGCATCCCGTAAAACGCGCGATAGAAAATACTGCTGGCATCCACGATTAAAAATTTTTTCATGACATCGTCGCCTTTATCCGTTTAATTTCAAACCTTAGAAGTGCGTACTACTTTTGATTCTTTCGCCTTAATTTTATCGGCTTTGGTCTCGTTTACATTTGTCGTGTTATTTTTATCCGCAACGGTTTCGGGTATTTCGGGTTCTGCCGCAGGGTCTTCATTCTCGTAAACGGTTTCGGGAATTTCGGGCTTATCAATCGTCGTAGGCGGAGTCTTAGGCTCATCAACGGTTGTCGTCGGAGTTTTGGGCTCGTCAACGGTTGTCGTCGGAGTTTTCGGCTCATCAACAGTTGTCGCCGGGTTTTTCGGTTCGTCAACATTCGGTACGGGTTGCGTCGGTTTATCTACCGTCGGGATATTTTCGGGCATCGAGTTATATTTGAAAAATCTGTCGCCGTCTTTATTGGTAGTCAAGCCGCCCTCAATGTTGAACAAAATCATAGCGTCGTCGGCATTGCAATAAATTTGATCTCGCTGTTGATAACAGACAACTTTGCCGAATTTACTTTCGATACTTGATTCGGTTTTATTCCACTTAAGTTTTATATGCATAGCTTTTGTAATCGGCGGAATCGGGATATAGGTTATACCTTCTCGCAAAACTGCCTTGGAACTGTAATGAACGCCCATATAATCCGCCGGCTGAACAATTTGACCGTTAACCTCAATGTTGTAAGGTTTGCCGATTATTGTAGGTTGTCCGTCGGAAGCCGAAATTTTTTGCGAAATGTTATAGTCACTTTCAAAAGGTAGGACGCCGAAAGGTTCAAGCCACTTCGCCACGTCGTTAACGGTAACATCTTGCATGCCGTAACCGTCGGGATAAATGTAGTAGACGACATTATCATCGGAATCTTTTTCCACTACAACGCGATTGTAATTTATTTCGACGGGCGTACCGACCTCCACCGCGTCAAAAACTTTCTCGACATCTTCTTCGCGCATACGAATGCAACCGTGCGAAACGTAACCACCTATGCTTTCGGGTACATTGGTGCCGTGAATGCCGTAGTTACCTTGAATTTGCATCCAGCGATAACCGAGCGGATTATCCGGTCCCGACTCAATAGATAAATCCGAATCGGGATCCGTCCATATAGGATTAACTATTTTCTCCAAAATTTTGTAGTAACCTGTCGGAGTAGGTGTACTCACTTTACCCAAACCGAGCGGAAAAACTCCGATTTTTACATCGCCATCATACAGCATCAATAATCTGCTTGCCGTGTTGATGAAAATCTTTTTACCTGCCGCCTCTGCCGAGTCAATGAACATGCCGAAAATAAACATTGCGCTTAAAATAATTGCCGTCAAAAATTTTAATCTGTTCATCATGTGACATCTTCCTTTCTGAAAATATTTTAAACAATATATCAGCTGATTATGAAAAATATCGGGCAGATTTTATGTTATGCATGAGTAGGTTATTATAATTTTTTTGAAAGTCTTGTTAAATGTTTAGTAAATGTTTTGCGTTAAGCTCGAGGATTTTATTTTTATCGGCATCGGCAATCGGCAGACTTTTTATGAAATCAATCGATGTCTTTTGATTCGTCCACGGACTGTCTGTACCGAAAATTATTCTGTCCGCTCCGAATATCTCAACGAATTTCAGAAACTGCGCAGCGGTCAAAAGTTTCAAATCCTCTTCGCGCCAAATACAATCACTGCGCGGAATAATTTTCTCTGTGGAAAAAGCAGTATCGATAAAAATTTTCGTACCGCCCAAAATTTTCAAAACGTCATCCCAATTTTTCCAGCCGCCCATATGCGCCGCGACAAATTTAAAATCGCCAATGGTATCGACGACGGATTTAATCATTTGCGGACTGCAGCGCACGACATTCGGGAAGCCGATATCAAGTCCGGCATGTGTCACGACAATCAAATCGAGTTCGGCGGCGCGGTCTAAGATATGCAGAAAATTTATATCGTCAATGTTTTTATCTTGATAAACGGGATGAATTTTGATACCCTTTAGCCCTAAATTTTTTATTCGGCTCAATTCTTCGCGATAGTTTGAGAAGTCGGGATGAATACAGCCCAAAGAAAAAATTCCGTCGTCGACATGTTGTTCGTTCAGAACAGCGGCGGAAGAATTTATTTTCTCTACTTGCCCCGTATTCGTCGCTACGGGCAGAACGATTGACATATTAATTTCGGCGTCCGCCATGGAATTTTTCAGACCGTTAATATTTCCGTTTGTGAACGGCAGTGTGCGGCTGATGTGACTTAATTTGTCGACGACCGCCGCGGAAATTTTTTCGGGGAAAATGTGCGTATGCATATCGATTATCATGTTAATCTACTCCTTAATTTTTACATGGAGGTTTGTTTTAATGAAGGTTGCATTATTGGTTTTATACTTCGCCGTATTAATCGGCATCGGGCTTTACTGCCGCAAGCACGCGACAAATGTTGACGGCTTTGTCTTGGGCGGCCGCAATGTCGGCGCGTGGCTCACTGCCTTTGCTTACGGCACAAGTTATTTTTCTGCGGTTGTATTCGTCGGTTATGCCGGTCAATTCGGTTGGAAATACGGAATCGCGGCGACATGGGCAGGCATTGGCAATGCTTTAATCGGTTCGCTGCTTGCTTGGTTTATCCTCGGGCGCAGGACGAGAGTTATGACTCGTCACTTGGATACCGCAACCATGCCACAATTCTTTGAAAAGCGTTTCGGCTCTCCTTCGCTGAAAATCGGCGCGGCAATTATAATTTTCGTATTCATGATACCTTACACCGCCAGCCTTTACAACGGACTGTCAAGATTGTTCGGCATGGCGTTCAGCATCGATTATTCCGTCTGCATACTTTTAATGGCTGTACTCACGGCGATTTACGTTATCGCGGGCGGCTACATGGCTACGGCGATTAATGACTTTATTCAAGGCGTTGTCATGCTAGGCGGCATTTCGGCGGTTATCTACACCGTTATCGAATCAAAAGGCGGCTTCATGGTTGCAGTGGATGGTTTGGCGCGTATCACCGATGAAAAAGTTTCCGATACGCCCGGTATCTTCGCATCATTCTTCGGCCCCGATCCGTTGAATTTATTGTTCGTCGTCATCTTAACTTCGCTGGGTACTTGGGGACTGCCGCAAATGGTTCAAAAATTCTACGCGATAAAGAGTGAACAGGCAATTCAAAAGGGTACAGTCATTTCGACATTGTTTGCGTTCGTCGTCGCAGGCGGCTGTTACTTCCTCGGCGGTTTCGGCAGACTTTTTTCGAATCAAATCGATATCGCGGCGAACGGTTACGATTCAATCATACCGACAATGTTATCGGGATTATCCGCAGGTATGATTGCGCTGGTGGTAATTTTAGTTTTGTCCGCGTCAATGTCAACACTTTCGTCATTGGTTATCGTTTCGGCGTCGACTTTGACACTCGATTTGATTCGCGACAACTTCGCCAAAAATATGACCGAATCCAAACAAGTTTTGCTGATTAGAATTTTGGTTGTCGTATTTATCGCGATATCCGCGGTCTTGGCTTTGGTACAATACAAAAGCTCGGTGAACTTTATCGCGCAATTAATGGGCGTATCATGGGGCGCGATGGCAGGGGCATTCCTTGCGCCGTTCATGTATTCTCTGTACTCTAAAAGTGTATCGACGGCGGCATGTTGGTCTTGCTTTATCTTCGGCAGTGTCTTGATGACCGCAAATATGTTAATCCGTCCCGCATTCCCCGCGATAATGCAATCGCCGATAAATTCCGGGGCAATCGCTATGCTGGTCGGATTGGTACTCGTGCCGATTATCAGCGCATTCACTCCCAAGCCCGATAAAAAACTTGTCGACGATGCTTTTACCTGCTACGACAAGAAAATTACCGTGCCGCTCAGTACTTCACTCAACAGCGACAAGTAATCGAAAAAATGCCTGCCGAACGCCGAAAAACCGCGCCGAAATAAAAAACTTGCAAATGATTCGATTTTTGTTTAGAATATGGCGCAAGGTCATACGACTTAATTTTGCGTGAAATTTTTCGGAGGCATCGATTGTATCAATCATCTAACTTCGTGAACATGAAAAACACGGTTAGCACAAACACAGTTTTATTTTAACGAGAGTGGGCATGCGTCCACTCTTTCATATTATCGGAATAAATTTCGGGGGTGATTCATTGAGCAAGATTGAAACGCAAGTCGAAGAAATTATGACGGAAATTTTAACGGGAACCGAATACGAACTTGTCGACGTGGAATATGTCAAGGAACGCGATTGGTACTTGAGGGTATTCGTCGACAAGGCGGAAGGAATTGATTTGGAAGATTGCCAAATGTTGAGCGAAAAACTCGGCGCAAAATTAGACGAAACCAATATCATCAGCGGTGCTTACATTTTGGAAGTGTCTTCGCCCGGTATCGACAGAATTTTGAAGAAGGACAGAGATTTTATTCGCGAAATCGGTAAGAAAGTCGATGTGACTTTATACGCGCCGATTGACGGGCAAAAATCTTTTGTCGGAGAATTGCAGGGACGCGACGAAAATTTTTTGCACCTTAAAGATATTGAACCGTTGCCGCGCGATAAAGTTGCTACGGTGAGATTGCACATAGATTTTTAAAATAATTTGACGGGAAAACATAAAAAAATTTATACCCCAAACTCTTAGGAGGAATTTAATTGGCAGGAAGAAGGAAGGCACCGGAACCGAGTTTAATCGACGCGCTCCGAGATTTGTGTGCCGAAAAAGAAATTCCGCCCGAAATTATGTTCGAGGCGGTCGAATCGGCTCTCAAAGCGGCTTACAGAAAAAATTTTAATCAGGATGATAATGTAGAAGTTACTTTGGATAGGAATGACGGAAGTTATCACGTCTACGCCCTTAAAAACGTTGTCGAGGAAGTTTTTGATTCGGTTACAGAAATTTCCAAAGAAGATGCCGAAATTATAAAACCCAATGCGCAGATTGACGACGTCATCGAGATAGAAGTCACGCCGAAAAATTTCGGGCGAATAGCTGCGCAGGCCGCCAAACAAATTGTGGTACAGAAATTGCGCGAAGCCGAACGCGGTATGATTTACGACGAATTTACAAACCGCGAAAGTGATTTGGTCAAGGGTAAAATCGTACGCATGGAAGAAGAAAATTTAATCGTCGAGATAGGTAAGACGGAAGCGATACTTTCACCTACCGAACAAGCTCCGGGCGACGATTACAAAGTCGGCGATATGGTTCGCGCTTACATTATCGAAGTAAAAAAACTCGGCAAAGGCCCTCAGATTTTTCTTTCGAGGACACACCCGAATTTTTTGCGCAGACTTGTCGAATTGCAAGTGCCCGAAATTCAGGAAGGCATAATAGAAATAAAATCAATCGCTCGAGAAGCGGGATCGCGTGCAAAAATCGCGGTACACTCCAAAGATGCGAACGTCGAGGCGGTCGGCTCGTGCGTAGGTCAACGCGGTACAAGAATTCAATCGGTACTTGACGAATTGGGCGACGAAAAACTCGATATCATCGAATGGAGCGATAAATCCGGTATATTCGTTGCAAATGCCTTGAGCCCGTCGAAAATCATCAGCGTGGCGATAAACGAAGAAGAAAAAAATTGCCGCGTAGTCGTGCCCGATAATCAACTTAGTTTGGCAATCGGTAAGGAAGGACAGAACGCAAGACTTGCAGCCAAATTGACGGGTTGGAAAATCGATATCAAAAGCCTCAAGCAATCCAAGACGGACGCATTGCCCGATAACATGCACGAGGTTGATATATCTACCGCAATGTCTTTCGTGAAATCGCACGCAAAGAAAAACAAACAGTCTTCAAACTGAATAACTCAATCGCTCTTGCCGCGGAAGTTTTAATTGTCGGAGGTGATTAGACATGTCGAAAGGAAAAAGCGCAAAGGGTACGGCAATTAAACAAATCGAAATGAGACGCTGTGTAGTTTGCAGACAAGTCCGTCACAAATCCGAATTAATACGCGTGGTCAAATCTGACGGTAAAATAACCGTCGACGAGAGCGGCAAAGCACAAGGGCGCGGCGCGTATCTCTGCAAATCGCCCGAGTGTATGACAATAATTAACAGACGGAGGAGCTTGGAAAAAATTTTCAAAGTCAAAATATCCGACGAAGTTTATGACGCGCTAAGGGATAAAATCCCGAATCACGGAGAATAAATTCATGCCGAAACCAATTAAACACAGAGTTTACGAAATCGCAAAGGAATTGTCAGTAAACACCGAAGACATCATCGATTTTCTCAACGAACGTAAGATAAATTTTCGTAACAGATTTTCGGCGGTGGATGCGGAAACTTACGAACTGATAAAGTCAATTTTCAATTACGGCAATTTAAGCGAATTACAACGCTGCATAGCTTGCAAGAAAGTCGCCACTCAATCCGAATTTTTTCGCATAGTCAAGTCGGGAAATAAAATTATCGTGGATGAAAGCGGCAAGGCTCAAGGGCGCGGCGTATATCTCTGCAAATCTTTTAAATGCGTTGACATAATCGACGAAAGACGGATATTAGACGATATTTTTAAAATCCAAGTGTCCAATGAACTTTATTATACGCTAAAGGAGAAAATCCGTATGTAAAGTAAAATCTAACGGGGGTGGATCTATGTCAAAACCGATTAAGTATAGAATTTTCGACATGGCTAACGAATTCAGTCAGGATGCAAAAGTAATTGTCGACTTCCTTAACAAACATAAGGTTAAAGTCAAAAATCGTTTCACGGCAGTCGAATCCGAGGCTTATGAAATGGTGAAGTCGGCATTCGGGCGTCGCAACAAACCAAAGGCGGAAACTCCTGCCGAAGTAATCGAAACACCGCAGGCAAAACCGCAACAACCTCAGACACAATCTCAACAGCAGACACAAACTCAACAGCAAGTTAAACCTGCGCAACCTGTTCAACAGCAAGCAAGACCGCAAAGGCAACCGCGTCCGCAAACTCCTGCGCAACCTTCGCAACCTGTCAAACAAACACAGCCGCAAACACAAACTCAACAGCAGACACAATCTCAAACACAGACTCAAACTCAACAGCAATCGCAACAGCAAGTTCAGCAACCTGCGCAGACACAAACTCAACAGCAAAACAGACCGGCACAATCTTCGCAACAGAACAGACCGCAAAGGCAATCGCGTCCGCAACAGCAGGCACAACAACCGCGACGCGACAATCGTACGCAGGAAAATCGCGGCGAACGTCGTCAAGACTATCGCAATCAAGAAAACCGCGGCGGACAGGATACACGACAGGAACGCGGCGAACGCGGCGATCGTCGTCAAGATTATCGCAATCAAGAAGGTCGCGGCAGTCAAGATACACGTCAGGAGCGCGGCGAGCGCAGTGAACGTCGTCAAGATTATCGCAGTCAAGAAAATCGCATCGAACAGGAACCGCGACAGGAACGTGCCGAACGCGGCGATCGTCAATCAAAAAATCGTAACGAACGCCAACGCGATGACGGTAACAAAAATCGTTCGCGCGGTCGTAATCAAAGAGGTCCCGCAAATGCAAAAGAGGCTGCCAAAACTCAGGCGGCACAATTGAGCGATAAACAACGTGCTCCGAGATCTGCGCGTAAGAAAAATCGTCAGCAACCCCAAGTTGTCCATAAGGCAGAAATAGCGCGTCCGACACATATTAAAGTCGGCGAAAGCATTGCTGTTAAAGATTTGGCGAGTAAAATGAGTTGTACGGCAGCCGAAGTCATAAAAAAATTGCTGATGATGGGTTCGGTCGCCACGATTAATCAGGAGATTGATTTTGATACCGCGGCACTTGTTGCCGGCGAATTCGGTGTCACTGTCGAAGAATTACCGCCGGAAGTAGATCCGACACTTATTCCCGAAATCGAAGATGATGAAGCCAGTTTGAAACTTCGTCCGCCCGTCGTTACCGTCATGGGTCACGTAGATCACGGCAAAACTTCATTGCTTGACGTCATCAGAAAATCATCGGTCACGGCAACCGAGGCAGGCGGTATCACTCAACATATCGGCGCGTATCAAGTCATTTGCAATGACAGAAAAATCGTCTTCCTCGATACACCCGGTCACGAAGCTTTTACCGCTATGCGTGCACGCGGTGCGCAGGTTACCGATATCGCAATTCTGGTCGTCGCCGCCGATGACGGTGTTATGCCGCAAACAATCGAGGCTATCAATCACGCCAAAGCCGCAGGCGTCCCGATAATCGTTGCGATAAACAAAATCGATAAGCCCGGTGCGAATCCCATGCGCGTCAAACAGGAATTGATGGAGCACGGTTTGATTACCAGCGAATACGGCGGCGATACTACCATGGTTGAAGTTTCCGCCAAAAAGAATATGGGGATTAACGAACTTCTCGAAATGATTTTGCTTGAGGCCGATATTCAGGAGTTCAAAGCAAATCCCAATCGTGAGGCGCGCGGCGTTATCATTGAGGCACAACTCGATAAAGGTCGCGGCCCTGTCGCTACTGTTTTGGTACAGAACGGTACACTTAGAATCGGCGATTCAATCGTTGCCGGTACAACTTACGGCAAAGTACGCGCGATGATGAATGAACGCGGCGACAATCTCAAAAAAGCAGGTCCCAGCGTTCCCGTTGAGGTTTTAGGTTTAAACGATGTCCCCGAAGCCGGTGATATCCTTGCCGCGCTCGACGAAAAACTTGCCAAGTCCATTGCGGAACACCGTATCGAACGCAAACGCAACGACTTGATTAAATCCAAAAAAGTTTCTTTGGATGATTTGTTCAGTCGTATTCAAGAAGGCTCCTTAAAAGATTTGAATATCCTAATCAAAGCCGACGTACAAGGCTCCATAGAAGCGTTGTCGGGTTCGCTGCTTGCTCTCAATAAAAATGACGAAGTTCGTGTCAACATCGTTCATTCGGGCGTAGGCGCAGTCAATGAGTCTGATGTCATGCTTGCTTCGTCTTCCAATGCTCTTATCCTTGGTTTTAACGTCCGCCCCGATAATAACGCGCGCAAGGCGGCATCTACCGAAAATATCGATATCAGAACTTACAGAGTTATTTACGACGCAATTAACGATGTGCAGGCGGCTATGAGTGGCTTACTTGCTCCCAAGTTTAAGGAAGTTATTCAAGGTCGCGTAGAAATTCGCAAGGTCATGAAATTCTCCAAAGCTTTGGTCGCAGGTTCTTACGTCCTCGAGGGAAAAATTTCCAACAACTCCAAAATCAGAATCCTGCGCGATAACATTGAAGTATTCGACGGCGAAATCGATTCTCTGCGCAGATTTAAAGACGAAGTCAAAGAAGTTGCCGCAGGTTACGAATGCGGCATCTCCATTCTCGATTATCGCGACTTCAAAGAGGGCGATATTATCGAGGCTTACAAGATGGAGGAGATTGAAACTTCCATTGAGGATATTAATCACGAATAAAGTCAAAGTATTTAGGAAGTGACCACCTTTGATTACATTTATAATCGGTCTCGTAATTTTAATCGGCGGCGCGGCGGTTTACGGCTCCATATGCGATAAAATAATGAAGCCCGATGAAAATGTTAAAACTCCCGCAGTAAAATTAAATGACGGCGTAGATTATGTGCCAATGAATAAATGGCGCAACACGCTGATTGAATTACTTGATATTGCAGGTACCGGCCCCGTGCTCGGACCTATTCAAGGTATTTTGTTCGGTCCCATAGCGTTTATAACAATTCCGATTGGTTGCGTTATCGGCGGTGCGTTTCATGATTACATGAGCGGTATGATTTCCCTACGCAATAACGGTGAACAAATGCCTTCGCTCGTCAAAAGATTTCTCGGCGAAAATCCTTACAAAATCTACAACGTTTTTATTTGCCTGTTGATGCTTTTGGTCGGCGCGGTTTTCATTTACACCCCGGGCGATTTGTTTGTCGCTCACATTTTGCACGGTGATGCTGCTTCACTTAATTCCACTGTCATTACCGTTTACGCGATTATTTTCGGCTACTATCTTATCGCTACTCTCTTGCCTATCGACAAAATTATCGGCAAGATTTATCCGATATTCGGCTTGATACTTTTACTCAGTGCCGTTGGAATTTTCTTCGGGCTTTTCATTAACGGCTATCCCCTTACGGAAATTTGGGAGACGGGCGTGATGAATATCCATCCTTTGGGCGAACACTTTATCCCGATGTTCTTCGTGACCGTGGCTTGCGGTATCACTTCGGGTTTCCATTCCACTCAAGCCACTATGATTGCCCGTTCCGTCACTAATGAAAAACATGGGCGCCTTGTCTACTACAACACAATGATTGCCGAAGGTTTTATTGCGATGGCATGGGCGGCGGCTGCTATGGGCGCGGTCAATCTCGGATTAGCTACCGAAGAAAATTTATTAAAGACTGCGGCGATTGTCGTCGGCGTTATCGCGAAAGATATGTTAGGTGATATCGGCGGCATGATTGCGGTTTTGGGCGTCGTTGTTCTGGCAATTACTTCGGGCGATACAGCTTTGCGATCCCTTCGCATTATGCTTGCCGATGCCTTGAAAATCGACAGCTCAAAGAAAAAGAATACATTGACTCTTGCTCTGATAATCTTTGCTGTAGTTGCCGGCGTATTGTTCTTCGCCAAAACCAACGCGAGTGGTTTTTCTGTACTGTGGCGTTATTTCTCCTGGGCTAACGAGACGATTGCCGTCTTTGCCTTCGCCATGATTACGGTTTACATGATTAAACACGACTTGCCTTACGTTATGGCGATTATCCCCGGCACTTTCTACATGTATATTGTTTCGACTTACATTTTGCATGTGCCTATCGGTTTCGGTTTGGATTGGACTTTGAGTTACATACTTGCCGCGGTTTTTTCCGCCGCTTATGCTTTTTTCACCGTGAAGTTAGGCAAAAAAATGTTGAGCGAACCCGAACACAGATTACAGACCACGTAAATTTTTTAGAAACTTTTTACTTGAAATGACACATTAACGCGTCCCGATATCCGAAAAATTTTATCGGATGTTGTGGGCGCAATTTTTATACTGCCGAGGAGAATTGAGATGATAGCCGAAATTTTTGCCGCACTGATTTTTTCCGTCGCGTTAACCTTTATCGGTTCGCTTTGGATTGACAAACTTTATCGCAACTGCGCAGATTTATCTTTTCCCGAAGAAATTGCCGCGCGTGAGCAAAATCGTCGCCCGATTTTATTCTGTGCCTTCACGATATTTCTGACCTACATTTTTGAATCGTACACCCTACCGCAAAATTTTTTCATGATTGCGGCGATTTTTCTCCTCGTTTTAATGACCGTCACCGATTTTGAACAGTACATGCTTTTCGACGCGATGACATTACCTTTGGCGGTTATCGGCGTCATATTTGTTTGGCAAATGAATTTGAATCCCGTTGACCATGCGATTGCGGCGGCAGGTAGCGGCGGAATTTTTTTACTGCTTGCTTTGCTGTCTAAGGGAGCATTAGGCGGCGGCGACGTGAAATTAATCGCGGCATTGGGTATTTGGCTTGGTTGCGAAAAAATTATATCGGCGGTATTGGTCGCGACTGTTGTCGGCGGTCTTTCGGCCTTACTGTTAATCGCGTTGAAAAAAAAGACCCGTGACAGTTATTTTGCCTACGGACCTTATTTTACTGTTGCAGCCATATATTTTTTACTCTTCGGTTAAAAATTTTCCTTCACGGCGGTTAATAAGTTACTTCCGTCAAATAAAATTCCCGCGCGAAGTTTTGCCGCTCGTGCCGCCTCCATATCTCTTTCGGTATCGCCGAACATTATTGATTCCGCAGGATTAACGTTAAAATCCGCACATGCCTTCAATATCAATGCCGGTTTTGGTTTTCGACATTCGCAGACGATACTTAATTCTTTGACGACGCCTTCGGGATGATGCGGACAATAATAGAAAGCGTCAATATGCGCCCCGATTTTTGACAAATCCTCCTGCATGAAATTATGAAGTGCGTCGACGTCTTCGGCAGTATACAAGCCGCGTGCTATTCCGCCTTGATTCGTTACCACTATCGCCAATACATTGTTGTCGTTACAGAACTTTATAGCCTCGCGCGCGCCGTCAATCCATTTGAATCGCTCGACTTGCCACAGGTAACCGACTTCCTCATTTAATACCCCATCCCTGTCGAAAAAAATTGCTCGTCTCATTTACTCAACACTCCCATTTTAAATTTCTGCACAAAAAAGCTTGCTGATTTGATTTTTTGACTGTATAATGTCAAAATATCAAGAGGTGATAACTATGATAAACAATAAGGCCGATACGATTGAAGAGTACATTCTCAAGAAGTTGGCGCAAAAGGCGGACAGGCAAATCGAGTTGAAACGCACGACGTTAGCAGACGAGATAAGATGTGCGCCGTCGCAAATCAGTTACGTCTTGAGCACGAGATTCACCACCGAACGCGGTTTTGTAGTGGAATCGCGGCGCGGCTTAGGCGGATATATTCGCATTACCCTCCTACCCGAAGATTTAGATCAGAAACAAATGATGTACCGCGATATGCTCAACGACATAACCGAGGAGACGCCTTTCGTTGCGATTAAATCAATGTTGGATTTCTTACTCAAGAACAATTTAATCACGAGGCGTGAAGCTGAATTGATTGCGCAGACGACGGCGAATCTTTACACTTTGGAAAACGAAGAGAAAATAGAGCCGGTTGATCGCGCTAAATTAATTCGTTCGATATTTATTACTTTGGCTAAAATAACCTGAATCGGTTTGGTACATTTCAATCCGAATACTTTTAAAGTCGTCTGATTGGGCGACTTTTTTTATTGGCTCAATTATCACGTTGAACATTGACGAGAAGCGTAATAGTAATGATAGTGAGCCGCCCCTGCGAGGGCAACGTGACGTTGCATCCTGAAATCGCGCCAAAGTTTTCGACAACCTCAGTCAATAACCGCGACTATAACGATACTCCTGTTGACTTTGAACACTTTCGGTAACGACTGAAAGTGCCGCCCTCTCATAATAAATTAGCCCCGACACTTTTGTCGAGGCTTTTATATAGTTCCAAATCATTGTTATCTAATCGAATTTATTCTAGAACAAAAACGGTAACCGTGCGACGCCCGAATTGCATCGCCTCATTATAACTTTCCATGCACAAATCGATTCTGTTGCCGTAAATCGCGCCGCCGGTATCTGCCGCCAAAGCTTCACCGTAACCGGGGATATAAACTCTTGTGCCCAACGGTATTACGCCCGGATCCACCGCAACAACACCGTAAGTAGCTTGAATACCTGTGGCAGTTATTCCGCTGCCGCCGCCATCGGAAGGAAGATAGGCCGTTGCTTCCATGTCAATCGCGTAGCTGTAAGGCAATGCGCCGTAACCCGTATCAACTACATTTCCTACAGGCTCCTGTATCTCTTGCACCGTTGACACTTGCTGAGCCGCTTGAGCCTCTTTTTCTCTTTCAATCATCTCATTATACTGCACCATTGTTTCTTCTACGACTTGACCGAGCGTCTTCGCCATGTGTTCTTTGGTAATTTCTTTGTTACCGTCTTTATCAATCAATGTATCTTTTTCTACACTTGCATTGGATTTTTCCGTTTGAATTGCTACACTTTCTTTGAGTGTTGTGGCTTTTGCCTTGTCCGTGAAACCTGTATTCAGAAAGGCAAGTGAACCAATCATCAAACACATCAAAAGTTTCTTGTTAAAACCACTAAATTTCTCTATTAAGTTACGCTTCATCATTCCGCCGCCTACGCAACATCTTGTCGCGTCCCGAGCAGGCCGATTCATTGAATCGCCTCTTTGCTTCGGAGCAGCCTTCCCCCTTTCAATCGGAACAAAAATTTTATCATCGTTATTAGTAACATTTTGAGCGTATCATCTAAAAATCATATTAACTGAACGCTCAACGTTGGTCATTATCTCATACTGTAATGAATAAGTCATGAAACGACTTGAAAAAAATTAAATCAAAAACTGTCGCGTAATATAATACACGACAGTTCTTTTGTCAAGTCTATAACATTTTTGTTGATGATATCTTTAAATGTTACTCATGATTTAAGCAAAATTTTCGTCCGCCACATATGACATGTCAATTAATTTTAGGTGGCGGATTTATTCAAATAAGTAACGGGAAAAGTAAAATACACGTCGGGATAAGGTTTGTTGTTAAGTGTAAAATGCCACCATTCAATATCAATCGCACAGAATCCGTGTCTAATCATTTCACCATGAAAAATTTTTCTGTTGCCGATTCGTTCCGCGGTAAGTTTCGCCGTGTAATCGAGATGGGATAATCTCCCAAAATAATCAAATGTTCCGCTCATGATTCGGAATTAATCGGCGGCAGTAATGACAATATCAACTTTTGCGTCGTGAATTTCCGTCGGTAAATCGTCGACAACCTGAAAATCATAGGCAAACGCAACTTTGACGGCATTGACGGCGCGCGGCAAAAATCTGTCGTAGAAACCGCCGCCCAAGCCCAGTCGATTCCCGTTGACGTCGAAAGCCGCGCCGGGGACTATTACACAATCAATCTGCGCAGGTTCGATGATTTTCCTGCAATCTTTTTTGACAGTCATTATGTTAAACGCGCCGACTTCCAACGATTCCATATTCGGCACAATTACTGCTTGCATTTCGCCCTTACCGACTATCAACGGTATCGCCAAAATTTTTCCGTCTGCCAAACACTCGACGAATAATTTTTCTAACTGAATTTCTTCGGGCGTCGACGCGTATGCCATTATCACTTTCGACGCGCGATATATTTCCGCAGATAAAAATTTCTCGACGAGGACACGACTTATTTTGTCGCGTTCGTCGAGTGAAATTGTTTTTCTCCGCGACAACATTTCACGTCGCAAAAATTTTTTTCTCTCCGATAAAGTAGATTCCATTTTAACTTTGGGCGGTCTCTTTCTCTTCGGTATTCACTCCGTTTATCGAGGAGCGCGCGATTTTTATTTCAACGTTATCCGCAATCTTCAACGTAACAACTTCATCCGTCAAAGCTTTAATCTTCCCGAAGACTCCGCCTATCGTTATGACTTCATCACCGACTTTCAAACTGCCTAACATCGTTTCGCGTTCCTGTCGCGCCTTCTGCTGCGGTTTGTACAGCAAGAAGTAGAATATCAATACCATCAAGATTATGGGACCAAAATTCGCCAGTGTGGCGACCATTTCATTACTCATTTAGAAAACTCCTTTGATAAAAAAATACATCAAGTTATTTGCCGCCGACAATCATCTTTTGTACGCCGAGAAAAAATCTTCTCTGAACTCGGAAAATTTATCGGCAAGTATAGCTTTACGCATAGCTGCAGTAAATCGCTGCAGGTAGCGCAGATTATGTAACGCCAATAACCGCAACCCGAAAATTTCATCAGTACGGACGAGATGCCTTATATAAGCACGTGTGAAATGATTGCGGCAAGCGTAACAATCGCAATCGGCTTCCAACGGCGCAAAATCTTCGGTGAAGGCGGAATTTTTCATGACAAGCCGACCACTCGGCGCGGTATGCGGTGAGACCATTGCCATGCCGTTACGCGCGACTCTTGTAGGGAATACGCAATCAAACATATCAATGCCGCGTAAAACTCCCTCAATCAAATGATCGGGCGTACCGACGCCCATTAAGTATCGTGCTTTGTTTTCGGGCAAAAACTTTGTGGAAACTTCAAGCATACGATACATTAACTCGGGCGGTTCGCCGACACTCAAGCCGCCTACCGCACAGCCTGCGAAATCCATCGCACCGATAACTTTCGCACTTTCCGCCCGTAAATCTTCATACATACCGCCCTGCACAATTCCGAAAATACCCTGCCGCGGATTCGACGCCGCTTGTAAACTCCTTAACGCCCATCTATGCGTGCGTTCGGTTGAAGCTTTGGCGTAATCATAATCGGCAGGATAGGGGATGCATTCATCAAATGCCATAGCTATGTCGGAACCTAATGCCGCCTGTGTCGCTATTGAAACTTCGGGCGATAAAAATTTTTGGGATCCGTCAATGTGCGAACGAAATGTAACTCCGTCCTCCGTGATTTTACGCATGTCACTTAAACTGAAAACTTGGAAGCCGCCCGAATCCGTCAAGATGCCGCGCGTCCAATTCATGAACTTATGCAGTCCGCCGGCTTTCTGAATCAATTCCGCACCGGGACGCAAGAATAAATGGTACGTATTACCCAATATCATACCTGCGCCCAAATTTTGTACTTCGTGCGGCGAAAGTGTTTTTACCGTCGCTTGTGTACCCACGGGCATAAACAGCGGCGTTAAAAAATTTCCGTGCGGCGTGCGCAATATTCCGGCTCGTGCTCCCGTTGCCGCATCCTTGTGTATTAATTCATAAGTTACAGCCGCCATTTAAGCAAGCTCCTTTTTCGTTAAATCTTCCCGTTAATGAACATGGCATCGCCGAAAGAAAAGAATCGATATTTTTGTTCGACCGCCTCACGATATGCACGCAGAATAAATTCACGTCCTGCCAATGCGCTGACCAACATTAACAGTGTAGATTTCGGCAGATGAAAATTTGTTATCAAGGCATCTACGATTTTGAATTTGTAACCGGGATAAATAAAAATCTTCGTCGAATTTGAACCGACCGCGATATTTTTTTCGTCTGATGCCGCCGATTCTAATGTACGGATTGAAGTTGTGCCGACCGCTATAACTCTTCCGCCGTTATCCTTCGTACGCCGAATCAAATCTGCTGTTTCCTGCGGTACCGAAAAATATTCTTCGTGCATTTGATGTTCTTCAATCGTTTCCGTCTGTACGGGGCGAAATGTTCCTAATCCGACATGCAATGTAACGAAACCGAGATTGACGCCGAAATTTTTCAGCTCCTGCATTTGTTCCGTCGTGAAGTGTAATCCTGCGGTTGGTGCGGCGGCTGAGCCTCTTTCGCGATTGTAAACCGTTTGATAGCGTTCCGAGTCGTCAAGTTTTTCATGTATGTACGGCGGCAGAGGTGTTTCGCCCAATCTATCCAAAATTTCCTCGAATATCCCATCAAACTTGAATTGCACCACGCGACCGCCGAAATCAGTCCGCCCGATTATTTTACAGCTCAATTCATTTCCGAAGAAAATTTCTGCGCCCTCTGTTATTTTCCTGCCCGGTTTGACCAAAGTTTCCCATGTCAACGCGTCTAATCTTCTCAGCAAAAAAACTTCGGCGCGCGCACCCGTTGACTTTTGACCGATTAATCTTGCCGGTATTACTCGCGTGTCGTTGAATATCAATGTATCGCCCACGCGTAAAAATTTCCGCAGGTTGAAAAATCTTTCGTGCTCGATTGTTTGTTGCGCAGGATTTAAAACCATCAGCCGCGACGCGTTACGCGGTTCTATCGGTTTCTGCGCTATTAATTCTTCCGGTAATTCGTAATCGAAATCCGTTAATAACATGTTTTCGTCATCCATTCCTTTCGGGAGCGTTACAATTTTCTTTCGCCGTCGCCTTGACGGCAATTTCGATATTATAACAGATATGCCGCCCGTTTCAAATTTTTTGTTCGCCGAAGATTGATTCTCCCTACTCAAAATCAACGGCGACGCGGTTCTCAATTCCTAATTTCATTGCGTCATTGGGAAATCGGTTGTATAATCTGCCTTGAATTTTTCAAAAGCGATTATGATATTTATGATTAATAATTTTTCGGAGGTTGATTCAATGCGCGAATTACTCAATCGAATGCATGAGTGGATGACGCAATATATGAAAAGTTTTTATTCCGACGATGCCGAAGTACAGCGCGGAATTTTGATTAAAGAAAAACATACCGGCTATGTTACGGCGAATTGCATTGAGCTTGCGAAATTTTTACGGTTGTCGAAACATGACGCGGAACTTGCCGAAATTATCGGATTGTTCCATGATGTCGGGCGTTTCTATCAATACAAAATCTATAAGACTTTCAACGATGCCGAATCGGAAGATCATGCGGAACTTGCACTGAAAGTTATCGACGACTTGGAATTTTTCGGGGAGCTGTCCGCCGAAGATTTTACCGTCGTTAAATTCGCTATCCAAAATCACAACAAGAAAACCGTCGCGCAGACTGATGACGAACGAAAAATTTTATTTGCCAAAGTAATTCGCGACGCCGATAAACTCGATATCTATCGTGTATTGGAACCTTTTTTATCGCAGGAAAATGTCGACAAGATGCCGCAGTTCATTAAGTCTTCGGGTAAACTTTCGCCCGATATCAGTCCCGATTTCGTTGAAAATTTTGTTACGGGCAAACAGGCGGATTATCGTAAGATACGCACGAACGGCGATAGGAAAATAGTCAGATTGATGTGGCTTTACGATATAAATTTCCCGTGGACGATGCGCAAAATCGTCGAACGCGGTTACATAGAAAAAATTGTCGGCAACCTTCCGCAAGATGAACGCGTTGCCGAGGGTGTCAAACTTCTTCGCAAGCATGTCGACGCAGTACTTGCCGAGTAAATTTTAAGCGTCAATAATTTTGAGGTGATACATTTTATGGCAGACATGACAAATTTTGTACAACAGGAAATCGAATCGGATTTGAAGTCGGGAAAATATACCGAAGGTATTCGCACACGTTTTCCGCCCGAGCCTAACGGATATCTTCATATCGGTCACGCTAAATCTGTTTGCTTGAATTTCGGGCTTGCAATTCAAAATAAAGGTCTTTGCAATTTGAGATTCGACGATACCAATCCGACTAAGGAAGATGTTGAATTCGTCGACTCCATTCAGGAAGATATCAAGTGGCTCGGTTTTGATTGGGGCGACAGAAAATTTTTCGCGTCGGATTATTTCGGCAAACTTTACGATTACGCCGTCGAATTGATTAGACGCGGTCTTGCTTACGTCGACGATTTAAGTGCCGAAGAAATTCGCGCTTACCGCGGTACACTCACCGAACCCGGCAAAGAAAGTCCGCATCGCAATCGCAGTATCGAAGAGAATTTAGATTTGTTTACTCGTATGAAGAACGGCGAATTTGCCGACGGCGAAAAAGTTCTGCGCGCGAAAATTGACATGGCATCGCCCAATATCAACATGCGCGATCCCGTTATCTACAGAATCACGCGCACGCACCATCACCGTACCGGCGATGATTGGCTGATTTATCCCATGTATGATTTTGCGCACCCGTTGAGCGACGCGATTGAAAATATTACTCATTCCGTCTGTACTTTGGAGTTTGAAGATCATCGCCCGTTTTATGATTGGCTCCTTGAATCGCTCGGGTTTGATGTCAATACTCGTCCGCGCCAAATCGAATTTGCTCGCCTCGATTTAACCAACACTATTACCAGCAAAAGAAAATTGCGCCAGCTGGTCGAGGAAAAACATGTGCGCGGTTGGGACGATCCTCGCATGCCTACTTTGTGCGGTCTGCGCAGACGTGGATTTACTCCTGCCGCCATTCGCGATTTCTGTGAGCGTATCGGCGTAGCGAAAAGTAACAGCCTCGTTGATATCGCTATGCTCGAACATTGTGTTCGCGAAGATTTAAATGCAAATGCCGACCGCGTTATGTGTGTGCTCGATCCGTTAAAAGTTGTCTTCACCAATGTCGACGAAAATTCAGTCGAATATCTCACGGCGGAAAATCATCCCAATCACGGCGGTAATCGTTTCGTACCCTTCACGCGCGAAATTTTCATCGAACGTGATGACTTCATGGAGGACGCGCCCAAAAAGTTTTTCCGCTTAAAACCCGACGGTGAAGTTCGTCTGAAATACGCTTACATCATCAAATGCAACGAGGTTATCAAAGATGCCGACGGCAAAGTTATCGAATTGCGTTGCACGATAGACCCGACCTCAAAGAGCGGCGGCGCAACCGCAGGGCGCAAAATCAAGGGTACGATTCATTGGGTCAGCGCGAAATATGCATTGCCTGCCGAAGTAAGATTGTACGATTATCTTTTGACGACAGACGAAAACGGTAATCTTCCCGAAGATTTTATTGCCGCACTCAATCCCGATTCGCTTATCATAAAGCAAGCATTGATTGAACCTAGTGTAAAACTAATCGGCGCGGGCAAACATTATCAATTCCTGCGCCTGGGCTATTTCGTCAGCGACCCCGATACCACGCCCGATAAATTGGTCTTTAATCGCGTCGTAGGTTTGAAAGATACTTGGGCTAAAGTCAAGAACAAATAAAGGAGGTAATTGCATTGGGAAAAATTCCGCGCGGTTTGACCGACAAAGATATGATTAAAAATTACGTCGAGGAAGAGTCAATCGAACAACAATTACTGAACGCGGCGAAGAAGGCAGAAAAACTTCGCGCGATATCCGAGGCGGAAGCACCGCCCGCACCTTTGGCGAAAGCAGGATTTACATCGGAACTGACAGATAAATTGGGTAGGGAATTACTCGCGCTCAAACTTGAACTGTCAAATGCCGGCGTCAAGAGTTACAATTTCAAAATCAAACGCGACGGCGAAAAAATTACGTTGACCGTCACCGATAAGAAACTTTTCTAAGGAGATAATTCCAAATGGATTCAATGACGATAGTAGCCGTTGTAATTTTTGTGGCTGCTTACGCGCTAATAATTTCCGAAAAAGTTCATCGCACAATCGTCGCGCTCCTCGGCGCAATGCTGATGATTTTAATGCACATTATCGACCAAACTGCCGCCGTTCATCACATTGACTTTAACACTATCGGTTTGCTTATGGGCATGATGATTATCGTCAACATCACAAGCGAAACGGGATTATTTAACTTTTTGGCGATATGGGCGGCAAAAAAAGTCAAGGCACAACCTTTGGCGTTACTGATTGCGTTGAGTACTTTAACAGCCGTTTGTTCCGCGCTCTTGGATAATGTCACAACCGTTTTGCTTACCGTGCCGATTACTTTCAATATCGCCGCCCAACTCAAAGTTGATGTCAAACCGTTTTTGATGGCGCAGATTATCAGTTCAAATATCGGCGGCACCTCAACTTTAATCGGAGATCCGCCCAATATTATGATCGGCTCGAAAGTAGGATTGAGTTTCGGCGATTTCATTGCCAATATGACGGCGATATCTTGTCTGATTTTTGTCGTTACCGTTTTGATTCTGGTTTTGATTTACAGGAAAGATTTGAATACGAAACCGGAACTGCAAGATAAAGTCATGCGATTGAATGAACGTGAACAAATTACCGACGTGCTCTTACTGAAAAAATGCCTCTTTGTTTTGGCGATAACCATAAGTCTTTTCGCCTGTCACGGCATGTTGGGCTTGCAATCGGCTACTGCCGCGCTCACGGGCGCAAGTTTACTCCTGTTGATTACTTTCCATAAGAATGAAGAAATGATTGCCAAAATGCTCGGGAAAATCGAATGGCTTGCTATATTCTTCTTCGGCGGTCTGTTCATTTTGGTCGGCACACTCGAGGACAAAGGCGTTATCAAAATGTTGGCGCAGGAGGCTATAAACATAACCAACGGCGATGTCACGATGACGGCAATGATAATTCTTTGGATGAGTTCGATTGCCTCCGCATTTATCGATAATATTCCGTTCGTCGCCACAATGATTCCGCTGATACAGGATATGGGCGCGATGGGCTTATCCGATTTAAATCCTATGTGGTGGAGTTTGGCACTGGGCGCATGTTTGGGCGGCAACGGTACTTTAATCGGAGCAAGCGCAAATGTTGTAGTCGCCTCCATGGCTGCGCAACGCGGTAGACCGATTTCCTTTATCGGATTTATGAAGGTCGCTTTTCCGCTCATGATTCTTTCGATTATTATTTCCACCGTTTACATCTACTTACGTTATCTCTAAAAATTACGGGGAGATGATTTTATGAACGCGTTGTCAAAAATAGTTTTATCGGTGCTGACAATGTTGCTGATGACGTCGACAAGTGTTTCGGCAAATATTTATCCCGAGACGCTCGAGAACGGCAAATTGATTTTGGTTGACGGCGGTATGGGTGTCGGGCGTTATGCCGATAAAACTTCCGTAATGTCGGAAAAATACGCGCCGCCCGATTATCAGCTTGCCATTAACATTATTTCAGTCGAATTTTCCGAAGACTACTGGCGTGAACACGAAACTTATGTGGGCAGTCCTTACACGGTGTACAACGAAATTACTTTGCGTTTCCGTTACAATTGGGATGACAAAATTATTTTCTATCAACAGGAAGGCAAATGGCTTGAATGGAATTTGAATCGCGATTACAGTCACGCCGAAGGTAATCCGTTAATTCCCAATGCCGCCGAAGTTGCTTTCGTCACCGCTTACAACATGAAATTTTTCGGCGATAAGAAGAACAGCGATAATTATCCCGTCATTGACGAATATCTTTACAATCGGCTCGGCATCTAAAAATAATTTTCTCAATAAAAAATCGTCGGCTCAATCGAAGTCGACGACTTTTTTTATTCGTTTAACATTCGGCGATTGCTAAATACCTCGTTCATTTCCGCCGATTGAAATACTTCCTGCGCAGTACCGATTTTCATCACGCGCTTATTCAGCAAGATAACTTTATCGGCGAATCGTTCCAGCATATCCAAATCATGGGAGATTAACAGTATCGCCATATCTTCCGTCGATTTTAATTCGGCTACCAGTTCATAAAAAATTCTCATGCCTACTTTGTCTACGCCGCTGATTGGTTCGTCAAGCAACAGCAAATCGGGTAACGGATCCAATGCCAATGCCAATAAAACTCTTTGCAATTCGCCGCCCGATAACGCTCCCAATCTCCTATCGATTAAATGTTCTGCCTTCACGCGCCGCAAATTTTTCGTCACTCTTTCGCGGATAAAATCAGATGAGCACAGCCACACCGGTCGCGAAGTCAAGCATGACATAAACAAATCCAATACCGTTGTCGGGGAAGTCGTATCAAATTTCAGCGTCTGCGGCACGTATCCGATTATCGGGCGCAGATGTTCGCCCTTCGCATCGTAATAGTTTAATTGTCCCGTGTGTTTCACTTCGCCCAATATCGATTTTAACAGCGTCGATTTGCCCGCGCCGTTCGTCCCGATTAATGCCGTCAATTCTCCGCAATGCAATGTAAAATTTACGTCCTCGAATATCACCAAATCGCCGACCGTCACGCCGAATTTTTCGACCTGTGTCGTGCATAGTTTTGCCTGATTATGTTTCATCTTCATCCCTTCAATTCGACAACCGTTTGAAAATCCGCACCGATAACCACATCAAAATTATCGCGTAAACACAAAGTATCGCCGCCGAATTTAAATCAAAACCCGTCCGCAAAAGTTGACTCGTATGTGTCAGCGGCAATGTTTCGATAAAAATCCTTACCGCCTCGGGCAATTCCTTTACGCTGAAAAATGTTCCGCAAAGAAAACTCATCGGCATTAATAAATACGTATTCACTTGACCTAATTCCTCGTACGTCTGTACTTTCATCGCTGCGCAGAAACATACGGCGGCAAATATTATCGAATTGAGTATGACTATACAGAAAAAATTTATCACGTTCGCCGCGCCCGATAAAAATGTCAAATTCGCTCCGAAAAGTTTCGCCACACATAAAATCAACGCCGTCGATATCAGCGCACGAATTACCGCAGAAAATATTTTGCCGAATACAAACGCACTCGGCTCTATCGGTGCGCTCAAATATTCTTCCAAACTTTTGTGATATACCCGTTCGGCGTGTACTGTCGTTATGCTCATGTAACTGACATTCATTGTGTTAAGCGCGATTATTCCCGGTACGAGAAAATCCATGTAGCTGCCCGACGCCATATTTATATTCCGACCGAGTCCCCAACCGAATGCCACCAAATACAGTACGGGTGTCACCAATCGCGATAAAATAAATTTTTTCAGCCGCCGACGCAATACTATCCAATCGCGCCACATTATCGTTACGACATCACTGAAAAACATTCGTCATCCTCGTTTCAAACTTTCCAGCCGTTCAATCTCTTTCTTATGATTTTCCAGCGCGTAACCTATCCGAATATGTTCTTCTTCATTAAATTTCGGGTCTTCATACGCCGCGGATATTTTTTCCAAACGCGCGCGCACTTCGGCAATCTCATCATCCAATATGAAATTTTCCCTCAGCGCAAAACCGTACACCGATAATATTTGATCGCGCGTCATTTCGTAGTAAGAATCTTCGCCCGATAATTCCCCGACTTCCTTCGCTATGTTTAATACTATCTCCATCGGATTTTTTCCGCCGTTTATCCATTCGGTTAATTTCGCCCGTAATTCCTGCGCCGCTCCGAAAAATTTTTTATCAGTCAAAATAATATCTCTCCTTTGAAACAATAATTACTACGGTTGAAGTAACATTGACTTGGGGTATTGATTACGGAAGAGGCCGGCAACGTGACGTTGCATCCGGAAATCGCGCCCAATTGTTTCGACAAACAAAGTTAATGACCGCGCTTATAATAATTACAAAGTTGACTTTGAACACTTTCATTAACCGTACGAAAGGAGTATCACCCCGATTAGGCACATCAACGCTCCAATAATTTTCGTCATCGTTATCTGCTCGTGATAAAAAAATCCGCCGATAAATAACATCGCTACCGCAATCAAAATGCTGACAATCAGCGACGCCGTTGATAATTCCCCTCCGCCGCGGTAAATCATCACAAAGCCTACCTCAACCCCCGTTATCGATAAGCCCATTACTATACACGCCCAATTACTGCGCATTACTTCGGCGAAAATTCTATCATGTGGCGTAAGGAAAAACAATATCGCACTAGCAACAAGAGCCGTGGCATAATTTATCACCAGACCCATAAAAGCATTTTGTTCCGCGCAAATCGATTTACTCGCTATGTGGTAGAAAACATTGGCAATCACCGCTAACATTATCGGGAAAAAAATCATGGCGTCCTCCAAAAATAAAAGGCATCCACATTGAACTTTCCGAACATTTGTCCTTGCCTACGGTTCAATGTAAATGCCTTCGCTCAAATCATCCGGCGACAATTCAAGCCGTTTTTATCCTTATCGTTTCCGATTACTTTTTCTTAACAACTGTGGTCATTTCGTAGAAAATATCATCGAGAGAATTGTCGTTGACGGGTGCGTAATCCAATTCACCGGGACGAACAATCAATAAATCTTCTCTGGGCGAAATGTTCGTGCTGTAGAATTTCAATTCGGCGTAGTAGCCCATAGCGTCCAAAAGTGAACGTTCTTCATCGGTCAGAACAACACGACCTGCCGCAGATTCGTCGAGAACGTAACGCGAATATGCGCGCATAATATCCGTCAAATCAAAAACGGTGGTGACTGTTTCCCAACCGGGTTTATTCACCGTCCATGTGAAAGTTATGTCGTTGGCTCTGATTGCCGTCATCCATCTGGCAAACACTTCGCGTTGATGTTTCAAATCTTCGCCCTTCAGGGTAGAGAACGATTTGGAACTGTTTTTCTCTAAAATATTCGCGATTTTTTTGCCGTCTAATGTGATTTTCATAATGCGCATATTGGCAGTATCGTTAAGAACTTCCGCATCTTTAACCGCACCGATATTATCTTTAATCGTCGTGGGCGTAACGGCTTTCCATGTGGTTGTAAGAACAGCAGGCAAGCCGGGCAAATACATTCTGCTCCAATAGCCGGCACGGTGGACAAACAATGCTAATTCGTTATCTCCCTCCTGCTAAATGTAAAACGGAATGCGATTATTTGTTGAATAGTTTTTCTCGAGATTGGTATAAGTCCAACCTAATTCACCGCTCATTTTGATAACGCCGTCGGCTGTCGCTTGTGCTCGCGAATCTATATCCATATGGAAATTAGGCGAGATAAGCATAAGGTCGAAATCCATCATGCGAGTACTTTCCATTTTCGCGGTGTACGCTTCGCGGGATGCCTTCATACCTTCCGAATCTGCACTTACTATGCCGGTATTGCCGAAAAGAATCGAACCGCCAACCGTCGCTATCGCCGCTACTTTCGCGAAACGACGAAGATTTAATTTGTCAAAGAATTTCATTACAT
This sequence comes from Selenomonadaceae bacterium, assembly GCA_024698045.1. Lineage (GTDB taxonomy): Bacteria > Bacillota > Negativicutes > Selenomonadales > Selenomonadaceae > Quinella. The sequence goes on along the minus strand of JAILRS010000040.1, from coordinate 32,892 downwards.
CTAACCTCTGAAAATATATCACTTATGGTTATACAAAAACCGTACGAATTCCGATTGAAAATCCCGATAAGAGCCTTTCATTATTTATTCACGATAAGAAAGAAAATTTTGACATTAACCAAATAGTAAACTTGACTATATTCTTTGTCAAGGTTAAAAAGTTTTAGCGGCGGCAGGAAAAAATTTGCACGACGTGGAATAAAACACAAAATTTTTCGCCGCATACAAAACTCCGAAATAATAGCGCGTGAACTTACTTTTTTACCAAAGTCTTCGGATAAAATCCCGCCAATATCATCGTAAAAATATATACCTTGCGAAACGGCATTCTAACTGTTATCATATTGAAAAGCTGAGGAGGCGGTGTAATGCGTAAAAAGAAAAGTTTTAACTGGTTCGCTTTGGCATTGTTCGCGGTTATTGCTTATTTCTCTACCGTTTTGGTCTCGCAACAAGTTCATCTCACTAATGTAAACGAAAGTCAAAGAATTGCCGATAAAAGATTGGAACAGGCAAAGGCTACCAACGAAAAATTGCGTAAGGAACTTGCCGAACTTCAAGACATTGAGAATATCGAACGCTTGGCCAGAGAAGATTTGGGTATGACTAAACAGGGCGAAATGCCTTATCAATCTACACGCCCCTAAGGCGTATTAAAAATTTTTTGTAGGAGGACATAATTTGGCAATGGAAGCAGGCAACATTGTAGAAGGCAAAGTCACAAAAATTACTAATTTCGGTGCCTTCGTTGAATTGGCAGAGGGTAAAGTCGGGCTGATTCATATTTCCGAGGTCGCTGACGTTTACGTCAATGATGTTCATGACTTTCTGAACGAAGGCGATGCGGTACAGGTTAAAGTTATAAACGTCGAGGGCAACAAAATCGCGTTGTCCATCAAACAGGTAAAGCCCAAGCCCGCCGAAAGTAACAGCAATCAATCTTTCAAACAAAATCGGCGCGGAGACTTCCGCAAACCGCCAAGACAGTTGTCGGCTTCATTTGAAGATAAACTGTCCAAATTCCTCAAAGACAGCGACGAAAGATTAACCGATTTGAAACGTAAAACCGATTCTAAGCGCGGCGGCCGTGGTTCGAGGCGTTCGGATTGACTGCCCCTTGCTCTTTTTGCGGCAGGGGGTGCTTTTTGACTGATTAAAAAATTCATTGACAACTGCGCAACCGATAATATTTTCAACGGAATCAAAAGAATTTTAATCGCAGTTTCCGGCGGTGCCGATTCTCTCGCTCTCGCCGAACTCCTAATTAATTCCCGTCGCCGTTTCGATTTTGACGTCTTTATCGCACATTACGAACACGGTTTACGCGGTCAGGATTCCCTCGATGATGCGGACTTTGTTAAATCCTTCGCCGAAAGCCGCGACATAAATTTCGTTTGCGCTCACGGTGATGTTAATAAATTCGCCGCCGATAATAAAATCTCGACCGAAACAGCCGCCAGAATTTTGCGCTACAATTTTCTACACGACGTCAAAGAGAATTTTAATTGTGACGCGATAGCATTGGCACATCATGCCGACGATCAGGCCGAAACTATTTTGATGCGAATACTGCGCGGCTCTACTTCTTCGGGACTCGCCGCCATGAAGCCACGGACTTTTTCAAATGATTACGGCTTGCTGATTCGTCCGCTCTTAAAGTTCAGAAAAACAGAACTCGAAAATTTTTGCCGTAAAAGGAATTTGACGCCGAGACTTGACGCAACCAATTTCGAGACCGATGCCACACGTAATAAAATTCGGCTCCAACTTATTCCCACTCTCGAGAATTTTAATCCGGCTCTCGTCGATACTCTTTGTCGTTTGGGCGAAGTTTCTGCGCAGGATTCCGATTACATCGCCGAACAAACAGAAAATATTTTCCCGACGGTCGTCAAAGATAACGCGATTGTCCGCAAAAAATTTCTCGACTTACATCCCGCTATTCAACGTACCGTCATTAAAAAATTCCTCACCGAAATAAACGGCTCCGTTAAAGATTTCGGCTTCGTTCATTTCGAGGGCGTCCGTAAAGTTTTACTCAATAATCTTTCGGGCGTGGAATTGCCTACGGGTTTGCGCGCCGATTTACATCGCGGCTTGTTGACCGTTAGGCATGTTTGATTGTTTGCAATACCAATGTTATAAATTTTAACGAAAGGGTTGATCGCTGTGAAAAGCAAAGAGGATTACATCGAACGCGTACTGTACACCGAGGAGGAAATCGCCGCTCGCGCTAAGGAGCTCAGTGCGCAAATCAGTGAAGACTTCAAGTCTATCGAAAAACCTTTGTTGACTGTCGGCATTCTCAACGGCGCGGTCATGTTCTACACTGATGTCGTGCGGCGGCTGACTATTCCCGTTCAATTCGATTTTCTTATCGCCTCCAGCTATGACGCCAATTCACACACCAGCGGCAAAGTCAACATCTTGAAAAATTTGGATAACGACCCTAAAGGTCGCGATATCCTGCTCGTCGAAGACATTATCGATTCCGGGACTACCATGAATTATCTCGTTGACTACTTCATGGATAAAAAGGCCGCAAGCGTCAAAATCTGCACCTTGCTTAATAAACCTTCGCGCCGTAAAGTTGATGTCCATATCGATTACTGCGGTTTTGAAATCCCCGATGAATTTATTGTCGGTTACGGTCTCGATTTTGCTCAGCACTATCGCAATCTCCCCTATCTCGGCGTATTAAAGCGCAGTGTCTACGGCGGCAAATAAGATTCCGAATAAAACAGCACAAAAGGAGCGTTTTTGATTGAATAGTTTTTTGCGCAATGTCGGGTTTTATTTGTTGGTGATTTTTATCGCGATAACTGCCTACGATTACTTTTCCGTCGAGCCCAAACCGGTTCAAGAGACCAGTTATTCGCAATTTGTCGAAATGGTAGAGCAAGGCGAAGTAACAAAAGTCGTCCTGCTGAAAAATACGATAAAGGTCACGAAGAAAGACGGTAGCGAGTTATCGACGATAGCACCCGACGAGCCGATTGGCGATAAAACTCTTGTCGAAAAACTCGAGGCAAAAGGAGTGGAAATCGTTGCGCAGAATCCTAAGGATCCGCCGTGGTGGATGACGCTCCTGACTTCTTTATTCCCTATCATTTTACTGGTCGCCTTCTGGTATTTCATGATTGCTCAATCGCAGGGCGGCGGTAATAAAGTTTTTTCCTTCGGTAAAAGTCGCGCCAAGATGATGGGCGGCGATAAAGTCAAGGTAAAATTTACCGATGTGGCAGGTGCCGACGAAGCTAAAGAAGAACTTGCCGAAGTCGTCGAATTCCTCAAGTACCCTAAAAAATTCAATGACTTGGGCGCAAGAATCCCTAAGGGCGTTTTGCTCTTTGGTCCTCCCGGTACCGGTAAAACTCTTTTGGCTAAAGCTGTCGCGGGCGAAGCAGGTGTGGCATTTTTCTCTATCAGCGGTTCCGATTTCGTCGAAATGTTTGTCGGTGTCGGTGCCTCCCGTGTCCGTGATTTGTTCGCTCAAGCCAAAAAGAATTCGCCTTGTATAATTTTCATCGACGAAATAGATGCAGTAGGACGTCAACGCGGCGCGGCAGTGGGTGGCGGTCACGACGAACGTGAACAAACTTTGAATCAATTGCTTGTCGAAATGGACGGATTCGCCGCTAACGAAGGTATAATAATCATCGCGGCAACCAACCGCCCCGATATTCTCGACAAGGCTTTATTGCGCCCAGGACGTTTCGACAGACAAATCGTTGTCGATAAACCCGATTTAACCGGAAGAATCGCAATTCTCCAAGTACATACCAAAGGCAAGCCGATTGCCAAAGATGCCGACTTAGATATTTTAGCCAGACGCACACCCGGTTTCACGGGCGCTGATTTGGCGAATTTGGTTAATGAAGCGGCTCTATTGGCGGCACGCAGAAACAAACATCAAATTGATATGACGGAGCTTGAAGAATCAATCGAGCGTGTCATGGCAGGCCCCGAACGTAAATCCAAAGTCATGAGCGATCACGAAAAGAAATTGACTGCTTATCACGAAGGCGGTCACGCTCTTGTCGGTATGATGTTGAAACACGCCGATCCCGTCCACAAAGTTACTATTATTCCACGCGGTCGCGCCGGCGGTTATACCCTCATGTTACCTAAGGAAGACAGAAGTTACGCGACACGCTCGGAATTACTCGACAGATTGAAAGTATCAATGGGCGGACGCGTCGCCGAAGAAGTTGTCTTGAATGAAATTTCTACGGGCGCATCTCAAGATATTCAACAGGCAAGTCAAATAGTTCGTGCCATGATTATGCAGTACGGCATGAGTAATGTTTTGGGCTTCGTTTCTTACGGCGGCGATCCCGTTCAACAATATTACTTCGGTCAACCTCAGAAAAATTATTCCGAAGAAGTTGCGGGCGAAATCGATAAGGAAATTCATCGTTACATGAGCGAGGCATATGAAGATTGTCGCAAGATAATAACCGATAACCGCGATAAACTCGATGCCATTGCCAAAGCTTTGATTGATAAGGAGACTTTGACTGCGCAAGAGTTAAAAGATATCGTCTTCGGCAAAGAACTTCCGAAATTACCCGAAGATAATCCGCCCGTAATGATAGAAAAACCTGCGCCAATCGACGAAACTAATCTTACCGACAAAACTAACCTTACCAACGAAACTAATCTTGACGACGAACAGCCACCCACAACAGTCTAAATTCTTTTGAACGTAAAAATATCACGGAGGGGCTATTACCCTCCTAATTTTTTTTTAACCTTTGAGGAGGAATTTTAATGAGCGAAGTTGTTTTACATTACACTCGTGCCGGTCATATCGAGAATATACACCGCGGCGATGTCGTTGCCGTGAATACCGCCGGCAAAATTATTGCGTCAGTCGGTAACGCATATCTGCCTATGTTTTGGCGTTCCGCTGCCAAACCTTTCCAAGCTCTTGCCTTTGTCAAAAACGGCGGTTTAAATCGTTACGGCATTACCGACGAAGAACTTGCCTTACTCGTTTCCAGTCATAGCGGCGAAGAAAATCATGTGGCACTTGTGCGCGGTATTCTCGCCAAATTGGGATTGGATGAAAGTGTTTTGGATTGCGGAATCGTACGCCCAATGAGCGGTAAAGCCTTCAAAAAAATTATTGCCGACGGTGAAAAAGTTTTGCCCGTTCATAATGCCTGTTCGGGTAAACATTCCCAAATTATCGCGTTGGCTATGATGTTGGGCGTACCTTATCAAGGTTACACGAACCCCGAACACGAAGCGCAGAAAGTTATTTTTAAACACGTTGCGATGGCGTCGCGTATGCCCGAGGATAAATTGGAAATCGGAATTGATGGCTGCGGCGTACCCGTTTTCTACCTGCCGATTTATAATATGTCGCTCGCCTATGCTCGTCTTTCCACGCCTAAACTCGGCGAATGGGGCGAATACGAAGAGGCGGCGACCAAAATCCGCAATGCTATGAGTAAATATCCGCAAATAGTTGCCGGTACAGGCAGAATCGATATGGCAGTCCCCGAGGTCACGGGCGGCAGAATCATCGCCAAAATCGGCTCCGATGCCGTTTTTTGTATGGCGGTCAAAGATAATGATTTGGGTATCACTTTCAAGATTGAAGACGGAAGTTTTGCCGCGATTACGCCCATGACTATCGCAGTACTTAAACATTTGGATTTGCTAACCAAATCCGAAGCCGAAGAACTCGATAAACGTTTTCCGCCCGTATTGAAAAATCATCGCGGCGAAATTATCGGCACCATAGAAACAGTATTTTGATTACACGTCACTAAAAAAATTTTAACCGCCCGAAGAATTTTCCTCGGACGGTTTTTTATTTCGGATAATGCTTACGAAATTTATTTCACTCTTATAATATCTGCCTTGTCGTCGTACAAACGATTCAAGAAATCTTTATCCTTCATCGGTTTATTTCTGTCGCTTACGAAAAATCTTTTGTCGGGCTTCGTTTCGCTACTCATATAAACTGTTTGCGTTTCTCCCGTGTATATCGGAATGTAATGATATGTTTTGGGTTCGTCGCGCACAATTTTTACTTTATCTTCGTACAGGAGATCCAAGAAATTTACCTTTCTGACACTTTTCCTTTCGCCGTTCTCGATGGTGTAATAGTGATTACTGTCGTCGTTGTGTTTCCAGATGTGAATTTCTTTTTTTCTGTCGATACAAATTGTTTCCAATTTCATAACTCCTTTTCATTAGCTAAAAGACTTTTGACGGGTTCAAACGACCGCCGATGTATCGCACTTGCTCCGAATTTTTTTATCGCGTCTAAATGTGCCTTAGTACCGTAACCGCGATTTTTATCGAAACCGTACTGCGGATAAGTCAAAGCCCATTCATCGGTTAATCTGTCGCGTGTAACCTTGGCGAGAATCGACGCGGCGGCAATCGAGGCACTGAGCGCGTCGCCATGAATAATCGCACGTGACGAAATATCTTCCGCAAAATCAATTTTCATTGCGTCGGTCAAAACGTAATCGGGACGAATGTCAAGTCCGTTCACTGCTCGTTTCATTCCCTCTGCCGTCGCATGATAAACGTTGAGGCTGTCAATTTCTTCCATGCTCACTATTTCAACACGGTAACTTATTGCCGACTCAATGATTTTATCGTAAAGATTGTCGCGGATTTTGGCGGAAATTTTTTTGGAATCGTTCAGGCGTTCAAGATAAAGATTATCGGGGAGGATAACCGCCGCCACAACCAGACAACCGATTAGCGAACCGCGCCCGGCTTCGTCGACTCCTGCGATATTTTTAAATCCTGCCGTACGTACTTCGGATTCGATTTGATACAAATTTTTGACGCGTTCTTTATCAGCCTCGATTGAAAATTTTCTTGTCCTGCGCAGGGCTTGAACACTATCCATAATAACTTCCCTTCCTGCAAAATTTTGTACATGTCAATTTTGAGCGGCGGTATCGTCTTTGGTTTTCTCTTCGTCTTTGTCTTTCGCTAAGTGAATCAGCACACGAATAATGCGTACGCCCTCAACTTCCTCGACGTAAAAATTATTACCGTTATACGCCGCAGATTGCCCTACTTTCGGTTCGCCGCCTATTTTATCGTTTAGCCAGCCGCCAACAGTGTCAACATCTTCATCGTCTATCATAATTCCGAATTCGTCATCCAAATCCTCGAGCAACATTTTCGCATCAACGGAATACAGTTTATCGCCGCGCTTTTCGGCATCGGGGCGTTCTTCTTCGTCAAATTCGTCATGTATCTCCCCGACAATTTCCTCGATTATATCTTCAATCGTAACCATACCGGCAGTGCCGCCGTATTCGTCTACCACTATCGCCAATTGCGAACAATTTTTTTGCATTGTTTCAAGCAATACACTTACGTCCATACTTTCCGGCACAAATAAAACTTTTCGCGCAATCTTACGTAATGACGGGCGCCGCTTATCTTGCAACATGATTTTTATCAAATCTTTTATGTGCATGAATCCGATAATGTGATCTTTATCTTCGTCGCAAATCGGATAGCGTGTCATTTCCTCCTCGAGAATCGTTTCTAAATTTTCCTCGTAACTTTTATTGAGATAAAGGCAAACCATATCGGGACGCGGCACCATAATTTCGCGGACATTTCTTTCGGTGAAATCGAACACGTTATCGACAAAATCAACTTCGGTATCATCTACAAGTCCTTGTTTACGGCTCTCCTTCATCAGTAACCGAATTTCTTCGGGGTTATGCGCTACTTCACCTTCGCCCGATACATTCAGACCCATGTGATGACTTACAAAGGTTGCTGTCTTATTCAACAGCCACACGAACGGATACATGATTTTCCAAAAGATTAACATAGGTATAGCGATATTCAACAGAATTTTTTCGGCGGCGGCTATTGCCATCGATTTAGGAGTTAATTCGCCCAAAATGATATGAAGTGCAGTGATAATGGAAAAGGCGATAGCGAAAGAAATAGTGTGACCGAGAGTATCGCCGACCCCTAAGGATTTTATCAACGGCTCGATTAAACGCGCTACAAACGGTTCGCCGACCCAACCAAGTCCGAGTGATGCCAATGTTATGCCCAACTGTGTTACGCTCAAAGCTTCATCTAATTCGTCGATTAATTTCTTTGCGTACTTGGCTCTTGTGTTGCCCTCCTGTATAAGCGTTTCCAATCGTGACGGACGCATCTTGACGCAACAAAATTCCGCCGCGACAAAAAATCCGTTCATACCGATTAAGAACGCTACCAAAAATATTTGAAGTACTATGGGCACTATGTCCATAAAAAAAAACCTCCGTTAGAAAGTAATAAATTCGGATTAATTTCCAAACATTATACTATCAACGAAGGTAATCGACAAATTTTTTAGCCGATGAATATTTTTTCGCCGTGCGTCAACGTTTTATTGAACGTCAACATCGGTATAAATCTCGTCGTCTTTGACCGTAAACATGATGAAGTTAGACAAAGCACTGTCGTCGTTCGGGTTTATGAACTCGAAAGCGTAGGCATAATTACCGTCGCCGAGAGGTTCGTCCTTAATTTCGGGATTGGCATTGATTGTGAAGGTTTCCGCTTCAACTTGCGTGAAATCTTCGTCATCGCCGCTGATTGTCATAGCGTAATGCAACGTTGTAATTTCATCGCCGTCTTTGAGTTTAATCAAATTCCTGTCACTCATGCCGTTGTTATCCAAACCTTTGCGCGCGCCGAGGATATAATATTTTTCTTCGGCGTAGACATAGGCAACTTGAAGATTGCATTCGACACCGTTAAGTTTAATCGGGATTGAATAAAGGTTATAGCCGTCATTTTCTTCGGTTATCTCTACGTAAACGGGATGACCGTTGAGCATAGGCCAAACACCGCGGAAATTATCCGTGAATGTGCCCGTATCCCAATCGGCATTAATATCGCTGTCGGAACCTAAATAAAGCATCAAATCGTCTTCGAGCGACATGTAAATCAATTGACAATGTACCGAAGAAAGTAAATCCATTTGATCCTGAGTGAGGTGCACTGTAGCATTATTGTCCTTGTCTAAGTCAACCTTCATATCTTCCAACTGCGTAACATCAAAAATTTCTTGGTGTTCGGAAGGAAGAGTAATGGGCTCGGTTGTGGGCGGCGGAGTAACTGTTTGCTCCTCAAGCATGGGCAAAACTTCCTCGGGAATATCGCCGTAAATCTGATAGTAGTACAAAGCTTTTTGCGGGAAGGGAGCAACATTCAAATTGACGTAAGCCGCTAAAGAATCTTCGCCGCCGTTGTAGGAATGGAAACCGGAAAGACCGCCGCTGTGCGTACGATAAACGCCGTTGACTTTGTAGACGACAGCATCATCAATCGCATTAATCAAAGTGCCCGAGCTGTTCGGCAAAAGGTTTTGATTATTCTTCGCCAAATCAACTATGTCAACCATATTCGTGTAACCGGTTTTGCGTGTATTGCCGCCGTAGTTTTCGGATTTGGCTGCACCGCGACCGTATTGCGAAAAGAAATTACGCGGATTTTGTTGGGCGACTTTAATTGCTTCCAAAGCAAAATTTTCATAAGCGGCGCGGAGTGTGGGTAATTTGCTCATATCGATAACGGAAAGAGTAGCGGTATTGTCTACGCCGTAAATTTCGCAGGCGTCAAGATAAGTATCGCAAATGACTTTACCGAGAGCTGCGCCGCCCATTGCGGGATTTTCAGCAAGTGCCGCTACCCAATCTTCGTAGTTCCAACCGATACCGGGTTCAACTTCTTCGGAGGCGGTAACAAAACGAGTCAAACCGTCAAGAGCGCTCAAAGTATCGAAAGTAGCCATAAGACAAGCATCAAAGCCGATAATTTCAAAGGGGGGATTATTGGCATCGGCTTGATATACGGAAGTGAATGCGTTGCGCACGTCATCCAAACTCAAAGCGTGCCCGGTACGTTCATCGGAACAAATACCGTAAACGGAGCCGCCGCCGTGATCCCAGAAGATAAAGACTCTATGATCTGCGTCGAAATTATCCGAGCCGTATCGAATGAAATCGGTAAGGGTATTGACATCACCCATATCGGCATCATCTTGTTGGTCGACGCATTCAAGACCTTTGGATGAATAGACATAGCGTTCTACGGCATCGGCAGATACCATATTGTTTTGCCATTGACTGCTGCCGCCGGTTTGAATCAGGAACTTAACATTTTCGGGTAATTGAACGTTCATTATCTCCTGCAAGTCATCGGTAGCCGCACCGCTACCCGATTCCAAATCACTGCCGCAAAGATACAATTCAATCAACCAAGTATCGGTTTTATTGTAAGAATCGGCGAAATTTACGACTTTACCGCTCTTTGTTTCGCCCTTGTCGATTGATTCCAAATCCTCGTCGCAAGCGGTTGCGGATAGAGCAAATATTGCTAACATGGTTACCAGAAAAATTCTTTGAATTAATTTTGGCATGGTCTCAAATCCTTTCAACGATTTTTAGCTTCGGCAGGAATCATCAGCCTTCGCCGATAAGGAAGTTGACAAATAGTTCTTCGTCGAGCGGTGCCCAATGAATATTACCATCTTTATCTGTCGCCTTTTTGCATTGTACTTCGAGTGTCTTTGCCGGATAGAATTGGATGTCTTCGATGTACTTAGCGAGAGCAGTAACCGCCAAATCCTGTACTTGGGCATTATTCTTCAAATCATCATCTGTTGCGCCGTCGGCCTTCAATTTGCCTACCATACCGATTAACGCGATTAAATTTTCGTTATCCTCGACAGCAAGCTTTACGGTAGCATTTTGGTCAATCGGTGTTGTTGTCAATTCCACTACGGGACGTTCTGCATCATCCTTCTTCAATTTCACATCGAATTTAACCGAGCTTTTCAGTTTATCGAAGTAAATATCCGTGACTTTTTTGGCAGAATCGTCATTGAGCGGCGCAATGCTTGCAAGCGAACCGGTAAAGGTCTGCGCCATACGATAGCGAATGTCTTGTTTATCGGAATCGGTAAAGCCCGCCGCAGACATATTTTCGCTTTCGCCGGTCATGGAAATTTCAGCGTAGGCAAGGACAGCTTTATCGGGCGCACCTAAAATTTTATCGGAGCCGCAACCGAATACAAAAGCCGTCAAGACCATCACTGCGCATATTAAAAGTTTCTTTGGCATAAAAAAATTTCGCCTCCCCTCTATCAAAGGAATTATAACAGAAAATCAAGCGGGCGCAACATTGGCGGAATTGAACAATAGATAGATTTCTGATATAATCATGATAAAAAAAGTGAAAGGAGACGGCGCGTTATGACGGGAAAAAATTTTACACATCTGCACGTACACACGGAGTATAGTCTACTTGACGGAGCGGCGCGAATAGGTGATTTATTGGATGCGGCTAAAGAATTGGGTATGAATTCCCTTGCGATAACAGATCACGGCACAATGTACGGAGCCGTCAACTTTTACAAGGCAGCGATAAAACGAGGAATCAAGCCGATAATAGGCTGTGAAACATATGTATCGTCGGGCTTACTGACGGAGCGCGATAAAAACGCATTGAACAGAAATTATCATCTGATACTGTTGGCGGAGAATAATGAAGGGTATAAGAATTTAGTCAAGTTGATAACGATTGCGGGCACGGAAGGATTTTATTACCGCCCTCGAATCGATAAAAAAATTCTGAGGAAATATCACGAAGGATTAATAGGTTTGAGTGCGTGTGTAGCGGGTGAGATTTCGATAGCGATACGCAACGAGGATTTTAAACATGCCAAAGAAGTAATCGAGGAGTATATAGATATATTTGGGCGCGATAACTTTTTCCTTGAGATACAAAATCACGGACTCGATAGCGAAGAAAAAGTACGTAGCGCGATGAAAAAATTTGCCGTCGAAATGAATCTGCCGCTTGTTGCTACAAACGATTCACATTACGTCCGCAAAGAAGATGCGTCGTTTCATGACTTGCTATTGTGTATTCAGACGGGAAAAATTTTGAGTGACAGCAATCGAATGAAATTCCCCTCGGATGATTTTTATTTGAAGTCGCCAGAAGAAATGCGCGAACTTTTTTACGATACACCCGAAGCATGTGATAACACGATGAAAATCGCGGAACGTTGCAATATCACAATGGAGTTCGGTAAATTTCAAATGCCCGAATTTCCTCTGCCCGAAAATTTCACGAATGCCGCCGATTATCTGCGCAGTTTATGTACTGAAAAAATCGGCGAACGCTACGACAAAGTAACGGCGGAGATAACGGCGCGGCTAAATTACGAATTGGGAATCATTCACAGTATGGGCTATGACGGTTATTTTTTGATTGTCTACGATTTCATAAATTACGCGCGTGAAAATAATATACCGGTAGGGCCGGGACGTGGTTCGGCGGCAGGAAGTATTGTTGCCTATCTTTTAGGAATTACCGAACTGGATCCGCTCAAATACAATTTGCTGTTTGAGAGATTTTTGAATCCCGAACGAGTGACAATGCCCGATATCGACGTCGATTTATGTTACATAGGTCGCGAAAAAGTTATCGAATATGTTCGCGAACGTTACGGGGCGAATAAAGTTTCGCAGATAGCGACATTCGGGACAATGGCGGCAAAGGCGTCGATTCGTGATGTGGCGCGTGTTTTGGATATTTCTTATTCAGAAAGTACACGGCTTGTCAAAATGATTCCCAACGTACTAAATATAACAATTGATGGCGCGTTGAAAAGTTCAAAGGAATTACGCAAAGAATACGAGGAGAATCCCGAATCGCGCAAAGTGATAGATTACGCCCGAAAGCTCGAGGGTTTACCGCGGCATGTTTCTGTTCACGCGGCAGGCGTTGTCATCTCGAAAATTCCGCTCGATGAAATTGTCCCCTTACGCTACACGAAGGACGAAAACGACGATAAGGGCAATAAAATCATGACATTGATAACGCAATACGATAAGGACACTGTCGAGGAATTGGGATTGCTGAAGATGGACTTTCTCGGGTTGCGGACGTTGACGATAATGGCGCAAGCTTTGGCGAATATAAAAACCTCGCGCGGCATAAATTTAACGGCAGAAAAAATTCCGCTATGGGATAAGAAAACGGCGGAAATGTTATCATCGGGCGAAACGGGCGCAGTCTTTCAAATGGAATCGACGGGCATGACAAATCTCGTGAAGGAATTACGGCCGAAGGGATTTGAGGATTTGATTCCGACAGTCGCACTTTATCGCCCGGGGCCTTTAGGTTCGGGTATGGTTGAAGATTTCATAGCAGGTAAACACGGAAGGAAAGTAACAAATTATCTACATCCGAAACTTGAACCGATATTGAAGGAAACATTCGGCGTGGTTCTGTATCAAGAACAAGTCATGCAAATAGTGCAGACGCTTGCGGGATTTACATTGGGGCAGGCTGATATTTTACGTCGCGCAATGGGTAAAAAAAAGGCGTCGATACTTATGGCGCAGAAGGAAAATTTTTTACAGGGTTGCAAGGCGAACGGTATCAATAAAAGTTTGGCTGAAAAAATTTTTGACTTGCTGAGTCACTTTGCCGATTACGGTTTCAATAAATCACATTCGGCGGCGTACGGATTATTGGCGTGGCAGACGGCTTATATCAAAGCGCATTATCCTGCGGAATATATGGCGGCGATTTTGAGCGGTACGACCGACGCGGAAAAAATATCGGGATACATAGAAATGTCGCGGCGAATGGGTATAAAAGTCCTCGCGCCCGATATAAATACGAGTTCGGCAAAATTCACGGTGGATAACGGCACGATTCGATTCGGTTTATCGGGAATAAAATCGATAGGCGAAACGGCTTTGAAAAGTATCATCAACGAACGGAATCGGGGCGGTAAATTTAAATCGTGGGCGAATTTCTGCAGACGACTCGGGCTGAAAAGTATAACGCGACTGAATTTGAGTAACCTGATTAAGAGCGGAGCATTCGACAGCCTGGATAAAAGGCGCACGGCTCTTATCGAATCACTGGAGACGATGACACCGTCGACGATAAAAATGAGCGGCTCGATGAGTCTTTTCGGGGATGATGAATTAGATGCGGCGACAATCCCATTGCCGGATGTGAAAGAAACTTCACTTGCGGAAATTCTATCGTGGGAAAAGGAGACGATGGGATTTTATATCACAAGTCATCCGTTGGAACCGTACCGCGAAATTTTCAAATGGATTGATACGACAAAAAGTGTAGTCGCGAAACATGCGGGCAAACTGGTAAAAGTAGGAGGAATAATCACCGAGGCGCGACGAGTGACTACGAGAAAAGGCGATACGATGGCATTCGTGAGGCTGGAGGATTTTGAAGGCACGATTGACGTAACGATTTTCCCGAATGTTTTCTACAATGCAATGAAATACGTTGTGCCCGATAATATTGTCGTAATAGAGGGGCGTATGGATTTTACGAATGACGAGATACAAATTTTGGCGTCACATATAAGCGAAGCAAAATTTTACGCGCCCGATTTTTGGCTGACGGTGCCCAATAATCTTGACGTAAACGAGACTTATGATAAACTCAAAAAAATTTTTGCCGAGTACGGAGGAGAGAGCAGAATATATTTGAACAGCGGCGGCAAATGGAAACGCTTGCCCGATAAAGTTGTCAACGAAAAAAAACTGCGCAGTAAACTTGCAAAAATACTCGGTACCGATAATGTCCGTTTATATTGACGGATAACCAACATAACCAAAGGAGCGATTATACTTGAATCGTAAAAATTTTTTTGCGGCAATGACGGCAATAATGTTGATAATATTTAACGTCAATGCCTACGCGGTGGGCAGAATGCCGGCATCGGAATTGCTGAAATTGGATGAGGCACCCAAAGGCGAAATAGTTCGTCCGTTGCCAATGACATTGACATCGGAAAATTCGGGAGTGAGTGAAGGTCATTCTGTTACGCCCGTTCAAAATACAAGGCCGGTAGATCCCGACGATAAATTGCCGAATGTCACGGCGACAGCAGCGATAGTGATTGAGGCGTCAACAGGTCATGTTATATACGAACGCAATGCCGATAAAATTATGTTTCCGGCAAGCACGACGAAGATGATGACGTTGATAACAGCGTTGGAAAGTAACAAGCTTGATGAAATAGTGACGGTGGGGCCAAACGCTTACCATGCCGACGGTGCTACTCTTTGGCTCAATGTCGGCGAACAAATACCGCTTGGCGAATTGCTTTACGGCATGATGTTGGTATCGGGTAATGACGGGACGATAGCGATAGCGGAACATTGCGGCGGTACGGTGGAAAATTTTGCGGCGCGTATGACGCAGAGAGCACATGAATTAGGGGCAACCAATACCAATTTCACAAATCCTGCAGGTTTTCCCGATGATATTCATTACACTACCGCGCGCGATTTGGCGATTATTGCCCGTCACGGTTTCACGCTGGATCACTTTGAGGAAATTGTCAGCACCAAAGATATTTCGTTCCCGTGGATTCATGTCAGTCCGCAATATCTGAATAACGAAAACCAAATGCTTTGGCTGTACCGCGGAGCGAACGGAATCAAAACGGGTTACACGATTGACGCAGGTCGTTGCTTGGTTACTTCGGCGAAACAAAACGGCATACAGTTAATCGCGGTCATGCTTGACAGTCTTTATGTTTGGAATGATGCCGTATTCCTGCTCGATTACGGTTTCGGCGATGTCACTTCGCAAAAACTCATAGAGAAGGGACAATTTATAAAGAGTATGCCGATAACTTCGGGACGTCGGAAATCCATGCCGATAAAAGCCGACGGAGATATAATCATGCCGGTATTTTCCGGTGATGCGGATAACGGTTACTCGCTCGTCTACGATTTACCCGAAAGTTTACCTGCACCGATAACCGCAGGCGAAACCATCGGGAAAATCCGCGTAGTTTTGGCGAACGGAACGGAAGCGGCTTCGGTAGATGTAATTACGACTATGGATGTTGAGCAGAAATCTTTCTTCAGGTTACTATTGAACAAAGTACGCGAAATATTTGCGTGATAAATTTGGGAGAGTGTTGACATGAGTGACAGAATTAATTTGGCGAACGAATTGCACGAAAAGGGTTACAGTTGTTCGCAAGCGGTTGCGGTTGCCTGCGCAGATTTAACGGATGTACCGAAAGAAATTTTATTCCGCGCAACCGAAGGGCTCGGGGCAGGTATGGGGACTATGGAAGGTGTTTGCGGTGCTTTGAGCGGAGCACTGATTATCGCCGGCTTGAAGAACAGCAGCGGCAATTTGGATAAACCCGACTCCAAACCGTCGACGATGAAAATATCGAAAGCAATGTTTAACAGTTTCAAGGAGAAAAGCGGCGCGGTTATCTGTCGCGAATTGAAAGGTTACGGCACGGGAAAAGTTTTGTGTAGTTGTCCCGATTGCATAAGGAACGGCGTTAAAGTCGTGGAAGAAAATTTGATTAATGGTTGAAAATTTTAGGTCGGATAGGGAAAGGAAGTGACGGGTTGCAACTGCTCCGAAAGAGTTTATTGCACCGATTCAATGAAGAAATTATTTTTGGTGGCATTTGTTTTTCTGTTCATGCTGATAAATATCGCAAAGGTATCGGCGGCGGAAAGCAAACTTGATGAAGCTGAAATGCGATTGCTTTGTTCGATTTGCTCATTCGGAGCATATAGCGGCGACGAAAGTTTTTTGATGCGTTCCATGCTCGACGCGCGCGGTTGGCAGATTGAAAAGCTTTACGGCAAAACGAATCGGGCGGAAACAAAAGGGTATCTTATCAGCAAAGACGACGTGAAGATTTTGACGATATCGGGCACGGAAAGTATGAAGGATGTTGAAGTAGATTTTCGTGTCGGGCGAGTCAATTTGGATAACAATAAATCTTTGGGCAATGACGAAGAGACGATTAAGGAAAATGTTTTCGTGCACAGAGGTTTTCGCGATTATACTGATGTCGTGCTTGGCGACGGGCTCGAGGAACGTCTCAGGAAGTCACTTGAACAAAATCCGAATGAGACATTGTATTTAACGGGACACAGCTTAGGCGGCTCCGTGGCGATTCTGGCAGGCATACGGCTTGTCAAAGGTGGTATTTCTAAAGACAGAATCAAGGTAATTACTTTCGGCTCGGCGGCTGTCGGCTCCAAAGCATTCGCGGAAACTTACGGCGACACGATAGATTTGACGCGTGTTGTAATGAAAGGCGACGTAATCAAAAAATCTCTGCAGGCTCTCGGCTATGTTCAATTCGGCGAAGCAATCGAATACAAACAGAGTAGAAACAGCGAACACTTTGAACACAGTATGGCGGCGTATCTTGATTGCGCGATTCGTGATTATTACGCGGCAGGCGGTACACTGCGCATAGACGACGCCGAAGGCAGAATCAACACGCCGATTTACGTTACGCCCTTCTTGTTGATTGAAAACAGCTTACATAAATCCGACGAAGATTTAATATTTATCGCGCTGAATGATTCGCTTACAAATCATTTCGGAAATTTGACATTCGCCGAAGAACGCGCCATAGAAATTAAGGACAAAGATATATTCGGTGCCGATTTGAGCAAATACGTAAAGGCCGCGCAGGAAAGTAAGTGCAGATACATTTTGGTTCGCACAATCTCGGCAAAAAAAATACGCGACGCACTTTCGGGAAGTAAAAACGTCACGTTTGAAGAAATTATTTTGAATGCCGACGGATCACTTGTCTCGATGCAAGCCGCCGGATCTTCTACCGAAAACCTGACGATATTCGAGGCGGCACTCGAGGCTCAAGCCAGACTTACCGACGATATCGCCAATGTTGTTTCAAAGTAAAATTCTATCGGGGACTTCTGTCAAGGAAATTACTTCCTGCGCAGAGGTCTCCATATTTTTTACGGTAACCGTTGAGTTGTTAACTTCGTCGTCACCGATAATCAGCGCAAATTTCGCGCCGGATTTCGCTGCCTGTTTCATTTGAGCTTTCATACTTTTTTTACCGAAATCCATTGCCGCGGAAATTTTTTGTCGCCGTAAATCGGTCATCAACTTGAATGCATAACTTTCCGCGTCAGCACCGCCGACTACGATGAACGCGGTTATTTTTTTATTCGTTTCGGGAATAAGTTTCTGCAATTCCAAAGCCAACAAAATTCTTTCGAGACCTGCCGCAAAACCGACCGCGGGAGTATCATCGCCGCCTATTTCGGAAATTAAACCGTCATAGCGACCGCCGCCGGCTACCGCAGATTGTGCGCCCAAAGGAGCATATTGAATTTCAAATGCAGTCTTGGTGTAATAATCGAGACCGCGCACAAGACGACTGTCGACGGTGTAATCGATTCCCGAAGCCGTAAGAAATTTTTTGACCGAGTTGAAATGTTCGCGGCAATCATCGCAGAGACAACTTTCGATATTCGGCGCGTCCTCCATAATTTCTTTTGCCGCGTCGGTTTTGCAATCCAATATTCTCATGGGATTTTTATCGAGCCGTCTTTTACAATCGTCACACAAATCGTCAATGTTTGCGGAAAAATATTCCTTAAGTTTTTTGCGGTAAATCGGGCGACATGCGGGACATCCTACGGTATTTATTTTCAACTTTAAATCGTCGAGCCCGAGCCCGTGTAGAAGTTCCCATGCCAATAAAATAATTTCGGCATCAACCGCAGGATTTTTTTCGCCCAATGCCTCGACGCCGAACTGATGAAATTCGCGCAATCTTCCGGCTTGCGGTCTGTCGTAGCGGAACATCGAGCCGATATAAAAAAGTTTCACAAGTTTAGAATTGGCGTAAAGTTTATTCTGAAGATAAGCGCGAACGGCGGACGCAGTATTTTCGGGGCGCAAAGTAATTGATCTGTTGCCGCGGTCTGTAAAGGTGTACATTTCTTTATCGACAACATCAGTGCCCTCGCCTATGCCGCGTTGAAATAATTCGGTGTGCTCAAAAATCGGCGTGCGAATTTCCTCGTAACCGTACAGCGCACACAATTCGCGGATTTTGTTTTCAAGCCAAAGCCATTGATGTATTTGCTCCGGCAAAATATCCTTCGTGCCTCTCGGCGCATTAGTCAGCAAAATTTTTTTCCTCCCAACATTTATTCTGCCAAAATTTTTCTGAACGTTTCATAGTTACCTACTTCGGAAGGTTTGCAGTAGATGGCAAAAATTACTTCTTTGAAATATCCGTCAAATTCCGCAAGAATTTTTTTGTAAACCTGCGCAACAACTTCGGGGTTATTGCGGAAGACACCGCAACCGAATGCACCCGTAACAAAAATTTCTGCGCCGTTATCAACCAAAACAGTAAACATATGGCGCAATCTTTTTTCGTGCAATGCGGCAAGTTCATTGTCGTCAACACTTATCTTGCGCAGACTCGGCGCGGCTATCGTCATCACGTCAACGGTAATCCATTCTTCACGCGGCAAACGTTCGGGCAAATCCGTATCGCTTTTACAAACAACTATATCGGGCGTATAGATACAAGCATCATCGGAAAGATCGTTGCCTTTAGCCTTGTTAACGTCGTAGTAGCGTTTAAAATTGTCATCTGTACCCAATACGGGATAAAGTGTGGAGCAACGACACAACGCATTTTCTTGGGAACGTGAGCCCGATTTGATACGGCCGCCGGGGATTATTGCCGATGCAAAATTATGTACGGCGATTTTCGTTTCGGGATATCTTTTCTTCAAGTAGGCGGCAGTTTCAAAAGTACGTCGTTTTATCACGGAAATTTTTGTTTGCGCAAATTTTTTCTCCGGCATGGGTGGATAATCATCCGCCGCGTAAAATTTCGTTGCCTTGATTGATTCGCCGATTGCCTTCCGCAAATTCCCGTCGTTAACGTAAAAATCTACGGTGTCGACAAAATTTTTAATCAACTCCGTATTGGAAACATATGGCATAAAATTAATCTCCTTTAACGTGAAACAATTTCCGCTACTTAGGCAAATAGACTTGAGCCAAAATGTTCGAGCGATTCGCGATGTACTTATCGATATCGCGCAGGTAAGTTGTCAAATCTTTAGCGTTGAATGCGGTCAAAAGTTTACGAGCGAAATTATCGGGCACTTTGCTTGATGCCGCCGCACCAACTCCGATTATCGTCTGCCTTTCGCTCATTATTTGCACGTTGTAAATACTTTCCGCGCCACGCCTACACCAACCGATATTTTCAATCTGTCCGCTCATGTAGCCTTGCCGATAAAGATAGTAGGGCAAATAATTTTTTCCGCGCAGAATTTTGGCGGCATAATCTGCCATAGCGCGGACTTCTTCATCTTCGGGCAAATCAAAATCTTCGGGACGGTTTATATCGTCGGCTAAATTCATTTGCAATTTGGAGCCGCGTTTAATCGCCAAAGAATGAATTGTCACATCGTCGGGCGCAAGCTCCAAAACTTTAGTCAATGTCTCTTGAAAATCAGCAAGTCTTTCGCCCGGCAATCCGATTATCAAATCCATATTGATTTTCCAATCACCGGCACTGCGCAATTCGTTAAAAGCACGTGTAACATCTTCGACGGTATGACAACGACCGATAAAATCAAGTGTCCGTTGATGCATTGTCTGCGGATTGACACTTACTCTGGTGACTCCGAATTTTTTCAGCGCGGCAATTTTTTCGGCGGTAATGGTGTCGGGGCGTCCGCATTCTACGGTAAATTCCTCGACACCTGCGCCGTTAAATTTATCCGAAACTTTTTCCAACATCTCGGCAAAAAATTGTTCGGGCAAAGCGGTAGGAGTACCGCCGCCGATATAAATTGTCTGCACCCTAAAGCCGTAGCGTTTTATTTCTTCCGCCGCCGCCTCGATATCTTTGGTCAACGTTGTCATAAATTCGGCGACTTTATTTTCTTTCGGCAATACGAATGACGGGAATGAACAGTAAAGACATCGCGTTTTGCAAAAGGGAATCCCGATATAGACGCTGACAATTTTTTTGCCGCCCGTACGGATTATCGGCAATTGGCTGACGGATACTTCGGTTAACAGTGATGCCTTGTCTATATCCGTCAAAAAATCCTCGGCGATTCTGCGCGATATTTTGCCACGGTCTGCCACTCCTTGACGCGTCACGCCGAAGCCCTCATCTATCCAACGCTGAACAATTTTTGTCGGGCGTACGCCGTGTAAAATTCCGTAGGGTACGGGCTCCAAACCGAACGCATCTAAAATCAGCAGATAGAGATTTCTTTTGACCAGCCGATTGACTTCCGCGCCGTAACGTTCTTTCAAGTTGATGATTGAAGTTTCGACGGATGAATTTTCTTCGCCGTACGCCGTGAATTTTATTCGCGTGATGACTTTCCTACCGATTATCTCGTTGGTAATTTCCAAATCGTCAACGTCCGCCGTATCATTGTCCGCAACCTCTTTCACCTTGAGAGATCTCAACACTTCGCCGACGATTTTGGAAAAATCTTCTTTGCCGTGCAGTATTATTTTCTTTACCGTTATATCCAAAATCTCAGCTCCTCGCGTTTTATTTTTGGGCTTGACACTCTTTGCAATAGCCGAAGAATTTTACTTCATGATTGATAATTTCAAAGCCGGATTTTGTAGCTATATCATATTCCAAATCCTCAAGTAAATCTTCCTCGAACTCAATGACTTTCTTGCATTTAAGGCAAATCAGATGATGATGATGGTGCGTATTGGGGTCTGTGGTATTCAATTCGTAACGAGCACAGCCGTCGCCGAAATCCAATTGCACGAGTATGCCCAATTTATTCAATAACACCAACGCGCGATAAACCGTCGCCAAACCTATTTCCGATTCGTTTTCGCGTAAAATATTGTAAACATCTTCGGCGCTCATGTGGTGACTGTCGGGATGCTCCACAAAAATTTTTAAAATCTCCTTACGTTGCGGTGTCATTTTGTAACCGTGTTCGGATAATTTTTTCCTCAGGTCTTGCAATCCAAAAAGATTATGGCTTTCGCTCATTGTAACCCCTCCTTCAACTTTATTGCGATTATACCAGCTTTATCGCGCAGTGTGAAGGAAAAAACTTACGGCTTTCGTTCAATTTCGACATGAAAAAAATATTATGCCTCCAAAAATTGTAATGCCGTTCTGTACTTTTTGTTGCGTTCCTCATCCTCTTGCGTAGGATTTTTTATTCGCGACAAATCCAAATTATGTTTCAAGTCCGCAATTTTCACCAGCCGTGACAGTTCGTTGAATTTTATCTTGGCAATGTAATCGAAGTAGGGTATTTCTTTTTTGTGTATCAAAAGTCTGAGTGCCTCTGTTTCCTCGTTGGTCAACGGAATATTTGTTTTGAGATAATCCAAAGTAAGATTTGTATCTTCGGCGACGTCATGTAACAAAGCGACGATAATCGCGGAAACGTTTTCGCCGACATTGGAAGCGACTGTAAGCGGGTGTTGAATATACTCGATTCCGCCCTTGTCAAATTGATTGTAGTGAGCAATCAGGGCTATCTCATAAGCTTTGCGGACTCTTTTGTCTTCGTGGCTTGCGAAATTTTTCATGATAATCGCGACACAAATTTTTTTAACCTTGGTGGAAGTGCCGCATTTCTCTCCTTTACGTTTTATTTTTGTTACTGTTTATTTATCGTCGGTAACGAAGTGTAAAAAAAATCCTCCGCCCAAAAATATTAGGACGAAGGTCTATAAAAATCATACGCTTACAAATCTTATTTAATTTCGACGGTTGCGCCTGCTTCTTCAAGTTTTGCTTTGATAGCTTCGGCATCTGCTTTGGCTGCTTTTTCTTTAATGGGAGCGGGAGCGCCGTCGACAAGTGCTTTAGCTTCTTTAAGACCAAGGCCGGTGATTTCGCGAACAACTTTGATAACGTTGATTTTCTTATCGCCGACAGCTGCGAGAACGACATCGAATTCGGTTTTTTCTTCGGCAGCTTCACCGCCGGCAGCGGGAGCAGCAGCGGCAACAGCAACAGGAGCGGCAGCCGATACGCCGAATTTTTCTTCCATAGCTTTGACGAGTTCGGAAAGTTCGAGAACTGTCATGCTTTCAATAGCTTGCATAATTTCTTCTTTAGTCATGGTTTTGTAACCTCCAAATTTCAGTTAAAAATTTTCAATGAATTATTAAGCGGCGGCCTCTTTTTCCTTCTTATCGCGAATAGCATCGACCACGCCGACGAAATTGCGAATAACAGCGGACAAGACACCGACACAGTTTGCGATAGGAGCATTCATGCTGCCAAGGAGTTTGGCGACAAGTTCCTCGCGGCTCGGCAGATTTGCCAAAGCTTTGACGCCCTTGACGTCGATAACTTTACCCTCGACCATACCGACTTTAATGGTAAGAATACCGGCATCCTCGAGTTTGTTTTTCTTCGTGAAGTCGCAGATGACTTTAGCCGGAGCGACAGCGTCGTCGGCAGAAAAAGCCATAGCGGTTGTGCCTTCAAGATGAGTATCAAGTCCCTCGATTCCGGCCTCTTTCGCCGCGATACGCAACATTGTGTTTTTCACGACTTTATATTGAACGCCTGCGGCGCGAAGTTCACTGCGCAACTTGGTATCGGTAGCGACATCAAGACCCTTGTAGCTTGTGAGAACCAAGCCCTTGGCGGAAGTCAACCAACCTTTTACTTCGGTTACGATTGCCTCTTTTTTAGGTGTTACTTTGCTTGTTTTTGCCATTAAAATTTCACCTCCCCGAACTTATTAAAAAATCCTTCGACCGCACAGACCGAAGGAACTTTTAACAACAAAGTCACTTTCGACCTGGGCAAGTACTTTAATCGGCGCGCCGAACTTGCTGTCTGCGGTCATGAGATATTCGATTTGGATACGGCGAATTAAATTTGAATGGGAACGCCGGGACCCATAGCCGCCGCCAAAGTGATGGACTTAATGTACTGACCTTTTGCCGCGGCAGGTTTGACACGAATCAAAGTATCGATAAGTGCCTGATAATTTTCTTTAAGTTGCGTTTCCTCGAATGATTTCTTACCGATAGGACAATGAACATTACCCTGTTTATCGGTACGATATTCGACTTTACCGGCTTTTTGTTCGCCGATTGCCTTTGCGATATCCATCGTGACCGTGCCGAGTTTCGGGTTAGGCATCAAGCCGCGCGGTCCCAAAAGTTTACCGAGACGACCGATAACACGCATCATATCGGGAGTAGCAACGGCAACATCGAAATCGAACCAACCGCCTTGGATTTTCGCGACTAAATCATCTGCGCCGACATAATCCGCACCGGCTGCCTCAGCCTCCTGTGCTTTTTCGCCGCTTGCGAATGCCAAAACTTTTTTCGTCTTGCCTATGCCGTGCGGCAAAACCATTGCGCCGCGGACTTGCTGATCTGCGTATTTGGGATCTACGCCGAGACGGACATGCAATTCGATAGTCTCGTCAAATTTCGCGGTAGCGGTTTTCTTTGCCAATGCAACTGCTTCTTCGGCGGTATAGAACTTATCTTGTTCGATAAGTGCTTGCGCTTCGCGGAAACGTTTACTTTGCTTTGCCATTAAAATTTCCTCCTTGCGGTACAAACGACGTCAAGTCTTCCGCATGTATAACCTTGAATTACGCGATAATTTCAATACCCATACTGCGCGCGGTACCTTCTATCATACGCGTTGCCGCCTCAACATCGGAAGCGTTCAAGTCTTTCATTTTCATTTCGGCTATTTCTCTAGCCTTTGCACGAGGCAGTTTGGCAACCTTGTTTTTATTGGGTTCGCCCGATGCCTTTTCGATTCCCGCCGCCTTTTTCAACAGAATTGCCGCGGGCGGTGTTTTGGTGATGAACGAAAAAGATCTGTCCTCGTATACGGAAATCTCTACAGGAATAATCAAGCCTGCCTGTTGCGCCGTACGATCGTTGAACTCTTTGACGAACGCCATGATGTTAACGCCTGCCTGACCGAGTGCGGGGCCTACGGGCGGAGCCGGTGTGGCTTTACCTGCGGGGACTTGCAGTTTAACAACTTTGGTAATTTTCTTTGCCATGGTTGCACCTCCTTTCGGTACTGTGTATGCTTTAAATCTTTTCTACTTGGCTGACGTCCAAATCAACGGGCATATCCTCAACGAGAACTTTCAACCGTTGTTTTGCTGCGTCGATTTCTTTTATAACCGCAAGACGATTTTCAAAGATACCGTCGATTATTCTGACGTTATCATTGATTTGGAAGTCAAGAGTATCGTCCGAGGCATGACCGTCAAGCAATTCGCTTAAAATTCTTTCGGCCTCTTCGGGGCTGAGCGGAATAGGATCTTTTTCGGAGCCGACAAAACCCGTGACGCCTTGAGTATTGCGCACGACGAACCACGAATTATTATTGACAATCATATCGACGAGGACGTAGCCGGGGAAAACTTTCTTTTTGACGACGCGCCTTTTGCCTTCCTTATACTCGGACTCGTCGCGCATGGGCACTATGACATTAAAGATAACGTCTTCGAGTCCCTGTGCGGCAATCTTACTTTCAAGGGTTGCTTTGACTTTGTTTTCGTAACCCGAAAAAGTATGAACCACGTACCAAGCGCGGTCGGATATGCGCTCTGATTCAACAACTTTCTTTTCCATGGCAATTCCTTTCATCCCAAGATTATACGAAACAGCTTGGCAAAAGCAGTATCGCAAATCCAGATTAACGCGCAAACGATAACGACTGCCAAACCGACAACGCCCGTGTAAGACACAAGCTCTTTGTTAGTCGGCCATGACACTTTTTTTAATTCCGTGCGTACCTCTTTTATGAATTGGAAAACGCCCTTTTTTTGCTCCGACAATTTGTTCACACTCCTGCCGTCGGCGAAAAATTATTTGGATTCCTTGTGGAGGGTGTGTTTTTTGCAGAACTTGCAGTACTTTTTCATCTCGATGCGATCTGGAGTATTCTTCTTGTTCTTATTCGTTCTGTAGTTGCGATTTTTACATTCGGTGCAAGACAGCGTAATATTCGTCCTCATGACTTAACCTCCTGTTTGCGTATTAAATAAACAAGCCCCTTTGCAGGGGCATTTATCTCAAGTGGTGGCGGCACACAGATTTGAACTGCGGACACAGCGGGTATGAACCGCTTGCTCTAGCCAACTGAGCTATGCCGCCATGGAGCTGATGACCAGGATTGAACTGGTGACCTTATCCTTACCAAGGATACGCTCTGCCGACTGAGCTACATCAGCGTTGGTTGCGGGGATAGGACTTGAACCTATGACCTTCGGGTTATGAGCCCGACGAGCTACCGACTGCTCCACCCCGCGGCTCTCAATATGAACGCTCTTGGCTGTTCATAACGCAATGCATACTATCACACGACTTTTAATCTGTCAACAAAAAATTTATCGACAGTCCGCCGCCGTATCTTCAACTTACAAACCTTGCCACAGATCCGTTCTTTGTCTTTGTGACTTCCAATCTTACCGGCATTTGATTTTTCAATTCTTCCACGTGCGAAATTATCCCGACAAGTCTGCCGCCGCTCTGCAATTCCATCAAAGTTTTCATCGCGAAATCCAAAGTTTCGGTATCCAATGTCCCGAAGCCTTCATCTATAAAAATCGTGTCTAATCTTATGCCGCCCGAATTGTTTTGCACGACTGCCGCAAGACCCAACGCCAATGACAACGATGCCAGGAAACTTTCGCCGCCGCTGAGTGTAGCCACCTCACGCGCCGTACCCGTGTAGTCGTCCACTATTTCCAAATCCAATCCGCTCAAAGCTCCGTATCTCGCGACGCCCTCTTTGTTTTTGAAACGGAAACGCCCGCCGCTCATCTTCTCGAGTCTGTTATTTGCCTCGACTATAACTTCGCGGAACATCGTCGCCAAATAATAATTTTGGAATGAAATTTTTTTCTGCATCTTGCCGTTCGCCGTGTCGCTGAGCGTTTTCCACATCAAACAATTTTTATCGGCAGCTTTCAAATCTTCGGCTAAGTCCTCAACGTTTTTACGAATATCTTTCAACCGTTGCAAGTTCGTTTCGGTTTTGGTTTTCTTTTCTACCGCGGCTTGTTCGGCGGCGTGATTGTCATCGAAAGTTTTTTTCAGCGCGTCGACATTCGGCAAAGTTTTGCCCTTAATCTGCGCGGATACTTCGTCCTTATTTTTCTGTGCCGATTCGACTTTTGCCTTTTGCGCGGAATTTTGTGCGGTCAACTTATTGAAATTGTCTTGAGCATTTTTGAAAGCGGTATTCAATTCGTTTACTTGCCTTGTCGTTTCTGCAATTTTATCGTCAAGCAATTTCGGATTCGCCAAATATTTTTCGTCGACGTTGCGCGACATTTCTTCGACAGTACCGCGGATTTTGTTCACTTCATTTGATATTTTCTTTTCGTTGTCGCGTGCCGTGTTCAATCTTTTTTCTGCCTCGGGGATTTTTACTTCGCCGTTCTTTATTCGTCTGTTAAAATCGTTTAGAGCGTCCACGTCTTTAATCACTTTGTCAAGATTTTCTTTTGCCTCGGCTACAGTCATTACTTCCTTTATTTCCGCCAATGCTTTTTTCTTTGCATCGAGTTCGCCTTTGAGTTGCGACAAATATTTTTCCGCATCGGCTTTTTTATCCGCCAATGTTCTTAAAGCGGCCTCAGCTGATTTTATTTCGTTATCCGTCGGAATTTCTTTATCGGATATCGTCGGATTCGGGTGATGAATCGCGCCGCATACCGGGCAGGGTTTTCCCTCCGTCAATGTAGCCGCCAATCGTGCCGCACTTCCGTCTATTTGTGCCCGTCTCAATTTCGTTAACTTTTCTTCCGCGAAGTCGTGTGATTTTGTTGCCGCGATTGCCGTCTTTTCCGCCGATGATATTTTTTTACCGAGTTTTTCAATTTCCTCTTGCAATGTTTGACGAGATTGCGCGTCCCTTAATCTTTGTTCGGCGACTTCCTTTTTAGCCGGCGCATCCTTTAATTTTTCCGCCGCCGTTTTATATTTCGTCATTGTCTCGTCGCATCTTCTTTTGTAGTTTTCAGCTTCTGCGACTTCTTTTATTGCCGCCTGCGCAGATTTTTCCGCCTGCTCTAATTTTCCCTTTTCGGTTTGCATATTTTTGACGGCATCGCGCTTTTTTTCCAGTTCCGATATTTCCAGCGTCAATTTATCGCGCAAATCTTTTTCCGCCGTTCGCTTATCAAATTCAACTTTAGCCGCAGCCAATGCAGACGAAAATTTTTTGAATAACTCCTGCGCCTCGATTAATGCCCGTGTTTTTGTCTCGACGTCCTTAAAAAGTTTCGCGACATTTTCCGCCGCCGCATACTCTTTGTTTGCCGCATTCGTCGCCGCCGTCAATTTCTCGACTTGTACTTTTGTCGCCGTCAATTCTTCGGTAAATTTTTCCTCGAACTCGTCAAACATTTCCGGCTTAAATTTTTCTGCGCCCGTCAAAGTTATTGCGTCTTCGATTAGATGATTTTGTTTGACGTTTAATTCGTCGTACTTTTTTTTGGCGTTATCTAAGCGTTCTTTCAAGTCAATTTCCACGCGCTTAAAAAATTCCGCATTGAATAGAATGTTCAAAACTCCCTGCCGTTCTTTGGAACTTGACATCAAAAATTTTTGAAATGCACCTTGAGGAAGGACGACCACTTGCCGAAATTGTTCGCAGTTAAAGCCGATAAGACTTCCGACATATTCCTTGACACTCTTTGTTTCTATTGGGCAAAAGCCGCGTTCATTTTCATTCCTGACAAAAATTTCGGCGATTGCTTTCTCGTCGGTTAATCCCTCACCGTTTTTTTTCGGGCGTTTATATGCCTGACTGCGGACGATTTTATAAATGTTACCGCGCAACGCAAAAGTAAATTCGACTTCGGTTTTTTCCGTCGGCATAGCTCCGTCCGAGCGCATCATTTCGGCTTTACGGTTGCCGCCCGAACTGTCACCGTAGAGAGCGTAAACCATTCCATCCAAAATAGTAGTCTTGCCGGAACCCGTCGCGCCATGTATCAGGAAAAAATTTTCGCCGCCGAGACCCTTTTCGAAATCCAATTCAACGGGCTTTAAATACGCGCCGAATGCCGTCATTTTTAATTTAATCGGTCTCACAAATCATTCCTCCCTGTCTTTACGTTCCAATTCGTCAAATACTTTATCCATTGCCGCGCGGTATTCGTCATTCAATTTTTCGCCCGTCTGCGTCTCGAAAAAATCCGCAAAGTAATCCGTCATCGAGCCGTCTGCCCGTGCTTTTATCTCGTCATCTTCCGCCGTTTCCGTCGCATTCAACGCAAATTCAACACTCAACAAATTCGGGAAGACGTACGCCAATTTGTCAATGGGATTGATTACGCGTTCGGTTAAAATCGCGCTGATATAATCTTCGGTAGGATTTTCGCGCAGGAGTTCATCAATGGTGCCTTGGAGGACACGAACATCGCGCCGCGGTTTAAGCGCAATCGTTTCGACGGTAACAGCGCCCGATTCGTTTATATCGGCAATCGTCACGGATTTTTTTTGATTGGCTTCGTCGAAAGAATATTTCAGAGGAGAACCGCCGTAGCGAATATTTTCCGCGGAAATTTTGTGTGGGAAGTGCAGATGCCCGAGCGCAGTGTAATTGTATCCGTCAAAAATATTTGCGTTTACGTTTGCACTGCCGCCGACAAATTTTCGTTCCGAATTCGATTCGATACCGCCCGTCAAAAAGACATGAGCTACTGCAATACTGCGCTTGCCTTCGGGAATATTTTTCCGCGACAAGTCTACATAAATTTTATTCGCCTCGTTATAGTCAAGTCGTTTGTCGTCTTCGTTTAAAAATTTCGCGCGAATTTCGACCGGCTCAAAGAACGGAATCAAGGAGAAATAAACTTCGCCGAAGTCGTCGCTGAGGACAATCGGCTTGGGGTCGTCACTGATTTTCGACGTAATGAAAATGTTATGCCTCGCGAAAAAATCACTGCCGAAATTTAAACGCGTCGGGCTGTCGTGATTGCCCGCGATAATCAGTACGGGCAAATTTTTTTCGGCGAATCTGTTCAAAGTTTCGTTAAACAATTCCACTGCGTCAATCGGAGGGATTCCCCTATCGTAGATGTCTCCGGCTATTATAACCGCGTCGATATTTTTTTCGGCGATTATGTCAAAAATTTGGTCGATGATATACTTCTGATCTTCAAGCAAAGTGACACCCTTAAGAGTTTTGCCAAGATGCCAATCGGCAGTATGAAGCAATCGCATAAAAAAATCCCTCCCGAAAAAGTTAATCGAAAAAATTTATTTGCGTTGACGAATCGCGGCGGCGTGCGCCTGTAATCCTTCCGTCTCCGCCAATCTGATTATATCGTCCGCCACGTCGAGCAAATCGCCCTGTGTGTAGGAAATTAAACTTGTACGCTTTAAAAACGTTTCCACATTGAGTACGGAATAAAATTTAGCAGTGCCGCCCGTGGGCAAAACGTGATTGGCTCCTGCCAGATAATCTCCCAACGGTTCGGGCGAATACGCTCCCAAGAAAATTGCGCCGGCATTCTTTATCTTCGGCAATACCGCAAAAGGTTCGCGCGTCAAAAGTTCCATATGTTCGGGCGCGGAATAATTTGCGAAGTCGACAGCCTCATCGATATCCGCGGCGATAACTATCAAGCCGTTGCGGTCAATCGAGGCGGCGGCAATTTCTTTGCGCGGTAAATCCTCAAGCTGTTTATCAACCTGCGCAGAAATTTTTTCGGCAAGTTCCGCGCTTGTGGTGATGACGATACTGCAAGCTAAAGGATCGTGTTCTGCCTGACTTAACATATCGGCGGCGGTGTAAGCAGGGTCGGCGGATTCGTCGGCGATAATCAAAATTTCGCTGGGACCTGCAAGCATATCGATATCACAATGCCCGTAGACTTCTTTTTTAGCCAATGTGACGAAAATATTTCCGGGACCTACGATTTTGTTGACGCGCGGAATTTTTTCGGTACCGAATGCCATAGCCGCAACCGCTTGCGCTCCGCCGATTCTGTAAATTTTATCTACGCCCGCAATCTTCGCCGCCGCAAGTACATGGGGATTTGTATTGGGTGTACACATGATAACTTCACGAACGCCCGCGACTTTCGCCGGAATAATATTCATGAGGACGCTGGACGGATAAGCGGCAGTACCGCCGGGGACGTAAACGCCGACGCGATCCAAAGCGGTAACAGCTTGCCCAAGAATAGAATTTTTTCCGCGATAGGTAATCCACGAGCGCGGAAGTTGTTCGGTGTGATAGCGACGAATATTATCAGCGGCAAGTTTGAGCGATGATAAAACTTCGGGCTTGACGGATTTTTCGGCGATATCCAATTCGTTCGCGTCCACCGTGAGATTTTCCGCAAGATTTACGCCATCTATTTTCTTCGTCCACTCAATCAAAGCCGCATCGCCGCGTCTGCGTACATCGTTTACTATCTTGCGTACGATTTCGACCGCGCTTAAATCTTCGCCAAAAATTTTCTTATTCGCCGCGCGGATTTTGGGCGACAACTCCACTTCATCAAAAGATTTTTTTGTCAATAGGCGTTCGACTTCCCCACGCCCGATTTTACTGCTGTCAATTATTTGCATAAATTATCTGCCTCCAAAAATTTTTCTGATAAGATTTTACGGCAAATTTTTCTTCGGCGCAATTAATTCTTGACAGTGAACGCTATTCACATTAACATTAACGAAATAACTTAGGGGGGCATGTCCGTTGTCGCTCAGAGACACAAGTAAATTTTTGAGCTTGATACTTCGCCACAATTCGCAGATAATCGGTTTGACGCTTGACGAACACGGTTGGGCGGATGTAGACGATTTAATCAGCCGCATGAAAACAAAACGCCCGATAGACCGCGTGACACTTGATGAGATTGTCGCGACGGACGATAAACAACGATATTCTTTCAGTGCGAACGGAAAATTGATTCGTGCAAATCAAGGTCATTCGTTACCGGTTGATGTGGAGCTTTCCGAATTAAAACCACCGGAAATTTTATATCACGGCACGGGTGCAAAATTTTGTAGGTCGATACTTTCAATGGGCTTAATGAAAAAATCGCGGCTCTACGTTCATTTGTCTAGCGATATAGATACTGCGGAGAAAGTCGGGCGGCGACACGGTTCGCCGAGAATTTTTGTGGTTGACAGCGGCAAAATGTTTAACGACGGTTTTAAATTTTTTTATTCCGTGAATGGCGTATGGATGACGGAACACGTCCCGAAAAATTATTTGAGCGAGATGACTTTATGAACAACTTCAGTTTTAGAACTCAACGCGTTTGCTCGAAACTGATTAATTTCAACATAGATGAATCGGGACATTTGCATGACGTGAAATTTTTGGGCGGTTGTCCTGGAAATCTTTCGGCTATCGGTAAACTTGTCGAGGGTAAAGACGCAAAGGAAATTGCCGAAGTTCTGCGCGGAAATGATTGCGGAGGACGCGGTACAAGTTGTGCAGATCAATTATCCGCGGCGATTGATGAAGCTTTATCATCGCGTGGTGCATAAATTTTTTGGAGGGTTTAACATGGACAAACAAACTTTAATCGCAAAGATGAAAGAAATGGCGGCAGCTCCTTCGTGTTGCCCCGAACTCAAAGAGGCTGTAGCGGCTTACATTGACGCATTCGGCACACCTAACGAAAAAACTGCCGCGAAAAATCTTCTTGCGGAAATCAAAGAGGATATCACGACTGTTGATGGTTTGGTTGCGTTCGCACATTCTCCCCAAGCCGCGGAAATTTTCGGCGAAGGCATCAAGGGTTTTATCGCTCATGCCGAAGAGCTTAAAGCGTCGGGCGCGGAATATTGCGACTGTGCAGCTTGCGCAATCAACCTCCCAATCGCGGAAAAAAGGACTCTGCATCCTTCTAAACGCCGTTATGCCAGAATAAACTTAACGCATGTTTAGGGAGATACTATAAAGTGTCGTTTAGATTCGCCACACATGATAATTGCAGCTACCTACGCGGACGGAGAAATCTTCCAGCACTTCGGACATACCGAGCAGTTCAAGCTCTA
>JAILRS010000026.1 GCA_024698045.1 Selenomonadaceae bacterium | reverse complement strand
AGATTACCTGCGTATTACTCACCCGTTCGCCACTAGCACCGAAGTGCCCGTTCGACTTGCATGTGTTAAGCACGCCGCCAGCGTTCGTCCTGAGCCAGGATCAAACTCTCCGTTAAACTTTGAGTTCGCTGACTCTTTTTTCTTGCTTTTTGTTAAGGGATCGAAATTTCTTTCGACCGCACATTTAGCATATGCACTGTTCAGTTTTCAAGGAGCCCCGTGAATCAAGCTTGCTCAATATACACCCGCTATAGGGGTTTGTCAATACCCCCTGTAAAAAATTTTTTCAAGTCCAAAATGCCCCGTTTTTCCCGTCGTGACGCCATTTATCCCCGTTTCTACCTATTTTCCCCCAAAAAAATTTAAAAAAATTTTCCCCTCAGACCACTTTTTTTTTGCAAAAATCCCCTGTTTTTTTCCTCCGAATCCCCCGTTTTTCTCTAAAAATTTTTCCCAAACCTCCAAAAAATTTTTCCGAACGTCCAAATTTTTTATCACTCGACCCCAAAAAACTTCCTCGACACTCTAAAAAATTTTCTCGTCGACATTTTAAAAGTTGCCAATGGCAATAAAAATTTCCTCTGCCAATAAAAAACGGAGCGATTACCATAGGCAATCACCCCGTCGACATCAAAATCATCGGTCTATATTATACGAAATCCAAAAATTTACTGCGGTTTAATCCGTTTGACAGCCTCCGACAACGGCGGAATGATTTGCTTTTTACGGCTCATGACGCCCGGTAAATAAACATGCGTGCCGCTGGCATCCTTCTTGAACGCCTCGCCAATCAAAGTCTTGGGCGAACCTGCGTAAATCAAATAAGTCGCTTCCTCAAGGATATCAGTAGCCATAAGTAAGTGCATGTCAAAGCCTTCGCGCTCGCAATTCTCTTTCATGAAGTCGATAATTTGGTCTTCGATATCAAGAATTTCTTTCGGATCCATGACGGAAATTTGACTGACGATAATGCGGTAGTCGCCAATCTTAAATTCTTTGAGATCGTTTTTGGCAATCTCCGCAGGAGTTTTATTTCCAATGCCTGCGCCCGCGCGTAACATCGCCAAACCGTACTCCTTAAGGTCGACGCCCGCAATATCCGCCAAACGTTCGGCAGTCTTCTTGTCGTAGGGCGTGCATGTCGGAGATTTGAACAGAACAGTATCGGAAATAATCGCGCTGAGTAATAAACCCGCTATTGACGGCGGAATATCTACATCACGATGCCAATGCATATTTGCAACGATTGTACACGTGCAGCCGACAGGCTCTTGATGTGTGTAAATCGGTTCGCTGGTCTGAATGCCGCCTAATCTATGGTGGTCTATGATTTCCATGATTTTGGCGTCTTCAATGCCCTCGATAGCCTGACCGCGTTCGTTATGGTCAACTAAGATGACGCGTTCGCGCTCGGGCAACATAATTTCATCCGCACTTACTAAACCGACTAATTTGCCATTCTCAACGACGGGATAACTGCGATAACGGTGCTCATCCATTACGCCTTTAATATCGCTGAGCAAATCCATCGGGCGGAAGCAAACAGGATTAGAGTGCATAATTCTGCGAATCGGTACGCATTGATTCAAAAGACGTCCGACAGTATAAGTATCGTAGGGCGTGAGCAGGACGAAGACTTTGCGTTTTTTAGCCTCCTCCAAAACTTCGGGCGCGATACGGCTGTTCATTGTCACGATTAACGCAGAGACACCGCATTCGAGGAATTGCATTAAAGTATCGACACTTCTGTCACCGACAAGGACTATATCTTTTCTGTTTAAGACACTGACCGTAGAAAAGGCACTGCCTGCCGAAATGACAATGTTGCCTTCGATAAAATCGTTTTCATCGCCGCTGGCAAGTACTTTGGCTTCGGTCGCCTGAATGATATCGCGGTAACGGACACGCATATCGACGAGACTTTGCAAACCAAGTTCAAGGAAATATCTTTTAGCCAAATCGCCGACGGTAACGATGCCGACAAGATCGCCGTTGCTGTCGGTTACCGGTACGGATTGCAATTCGCTCTTGCGCATGACTTCGCCCAAATGTCTCAGCGTATCATGTTGACGGACGACGGTCTTGCATTCTAAGGCAACATCTTTAACGCGCGGATACAAATCGGTCAACAATAAAGGCTGTTCCACTTTGAAGTATTCCAAAGCGTATTTGGTTTCGTTGTTGATTTTGCCGCAACGAGCAGGGACAGCATTTTCTCCCATCGCCTGTTTGAGATGCGCATAACCAATAGCCGAACAAATGGAGTCGGTATCGGGGTTTCTGTGCCCGATGACGTAAATAGGTTTATTCGCGCCTTTCATTAAAAAGCCCCCTCTGACTGTCAGAAATTTAAAACTTCCATACGACGAATTATAAACAAAATTTTCTGTTGTGTCTATTATATTTCGGAAGTACTTTCGTACGTTATCGAAAGTGTTCAAAGTCAAGCATTATCGTTACAAGCGCGGTCGTTTATTTCGGTTGGCAAAAACTTTGTCGCGATTATTGGATGCAACGTCACGTTGCCGGCGGCGCCACTTTCAGTCGTTACCGAAAGTGCTCAAAGTCAACTTAGTTACGATATGGTTTTCGCTAAACGTGTCGAAACTTTTTAAGTCAAGTTAAAAATATTTTTTATAGGCTGTGCATACTTTTCTTTGCGTGCCCAAAGAAAAGTAACAAAAGAAAGGGCACCTCGCAGGGGCGGTAGTATTCGATAGGCGCAATGTATAGATAACACATGTCGAGTGTGCCGGCGGGTTATTCGCATCACGCGAATAAAATGCCGGCTTAGTGCCGCCCATCCTTGGGCGGCTCACTATCATTAATGTTACGCTTCTCGTCAATGTTTAGATGCAACATCACGTTGCAGGCGGCCGCCCGTCCGTGGGCGACCTCTTTCTCAATAAATACCCCAAGTCAATTTCATTTCAACCGAAGTCATTTCCTTCGCTTGCTAAAACCTTTATAGCGATTCTTGAATAAAAAAATAACCGCCCTTATTAAGCGGTTACGTAAATAATTTATCTGTATCAGTGTTTCATAACTTGTGCGCCGTGTCTGTCCACATTCAATATCAAAGCTTTGGAATCAACGCCATGACTTTTGAACGCCTCGACCATTGCCGCCGCAATTTTATTTTCAAGACCGCTGTCGGCAGTAGTGAACGCGATAAGGCAAGAACCTGCGCCCGATATCGCCGCGCCCAATGCTCCTGCGGATTTCGCCGCCTCAAATACTTCCGTCATACCGGGGACTAATTTTTTTCTGTACGGTTGATGTAATGCGTCGTCGAATGCCAGCGGTAACAAATCTGCGCGACCTTCAACCAATGCCGCGATTAACAT
Organism: Selenomonadaceae bacterium; assembly: GCA_024698045.1. Lineage (GTDB taxonomy): Bacteria > Bacillota > Negativicutes > Selenomonadales > Selenomonadaceae > Quinella. The sequence continues at coordinate 12,150 of JAILRS010000026.1, read as the reverse complement.
TGAGGCGCGACTGACATTAAAAATTGCGTCCTTCATCGATACATTTTTCGGCAGGACTTTGCGCGCTATACGCGTCGACAATTCAAAGTTGGGTACCGTTACAATCAATTTCAATTTGACTCGCGGCATAAAGGAAAAAGTTTGAACACCGCCGTTATTCATGACGCTGACAGTAAAGCCGCCGAAAATCGCGGGCGCAACATTATCGGGATGTCCCTCCAATTCTGTCGCCAAAGTCAACAATTCATTTTTATCGAGTGGCGAACCGACTATTGCATTGGCGGCGGTAAGACCTGCAACGATAGCCGTAGAGCTAGAACCCAAACCGCGCGAAATCGGCACATTGCTTTTCATGCGGATAATTGCGCCTTTATACTCTTCGGCGTGTCCTGTGACCTCGAGCAGTTTTTTTATCGCTTGCCACGCTAAATTTCTCCTGTTGCGCGGTAATTTATCGGAGCCTGCCCCTTTCGATTCGACGATAAATTTATTAGTGCGCAGCAAAGTCAAATCCAAATAATTGTAAATAGTAGCTGCCACGCCCAAACAATCGAAACCGGGACCGCAATTTGCCGAAGTACCGGGAACACGGACGATAACACGATTTTTATTGTCGACAGGTTTTTTATTGGCAGGTTTATTGTCGACGGATTTTTTATGAGCAGATTTTTTATCGGTGAAATTTCTCATGGCAAATTACTCGACGCGAATGATGTTGTAAATTTTGTCGACGACGGAAAGATTTTGCAAAGCGTTTTGAGCCTCGAGAATATTTTTATGCTTGACTTCGTGAGTGATGACAACCAATTCGACTTGATGTTCATGTTCGGCTTTCGTCTGCACGACTGATTTTAAGCTGACATTGACTTCGCCGATAGTGGTTGCGATTTTGCCGAGGACACCGGGCTTATCGTCGACGAGCAAGCGAATGTAGTACGATGATACAGTTTCCTCGACGGGACAAATCGGATGTTTATGATAGCAAGTGCAACCGAAACGAGATTCCGCGCCGCGCGTGAGACCTCTGGCAATTTCGATGACATCGCTGACGACGGCGGAGGCAGTAGGTTTACCTGCACCGGGACCGTAAAACATAGCTTCGTCAATCGGATAACCGCGCAGGAATATCGCATTGATTACGCCGTTAACGGAGGCAAGCGGATGATTTTTATTCAAGAAGACAGGATTGACACGGACATCAATACCCGAATCGGTATCACGCCCAACCGCCAAAAGTTTTACGACGTAACCGAGTTCCGCCGCGTACGAAATATCTTCGGGCGTGATTTTCGTTATGCCTTCAACCGAAACATCATCAAAAGTCACGCGCGAATTAAACGCAATGGACGCAAGGATAGCAATCTTACGGGCGGCATCTTTGCCCTCGACATCGGCTGCGGGATTTGCTTCGGCGTAACCTTTTGCCTGTGCCTCTTTAAGTACGGTGTCATAATCCGCGCCCAGTTCGCTCATCTTCGTAAGCATGTAGTTAGTCGTGCCGTTGACAATGCCGAGAATTTCGGTGATTTTGTTTGCAGTCAAGGAACGTTTAAGCGGCATGATGATAGGAATCGCGCCGCCGACAGAAGCCTCGAAAAGAAAATCGACTTTGTTTTTATCGGCAACCTCAAACAGTTCATGACCGAATTGCGCAACGACATCTTTATTTGCGGTGACAACATGTTTGCCGTGTTCCATTGCTTTGATGATAAAATCTTTGGCAACCTTAATGCCGCCGATTAATTCAATGACGATTTTAATTTCGGGATCGTTAAGAATATCGTCGTAGTTGTCGGTAGCGGGCAAACCTGCATCGTGTAACTTTTGTATTTCACGCGGCAAGACCAAAATATTTTTAATTTCGATTCGGGTATTGGCACGTTCGGCAATGATGTCGCTGTTGTTTTTGAGAACTTCAATGACACTGCCGCCAATCGTTCCGGCTCCCAATAATCCGATTTTTATTACGTTATCCATAAAAAAATTTTCATCCCTTCTGAGTTACATCTAACTGATATTGATTTTTACAAACGAAAAGTATTGTGTCACAAAAATATATTTTCCGCAACCGTTAACCTTCCGAAGTTTGGAAATCTGCGCAGATATCAAGATTTAGCGTTGAACCAAATCCAAAAGATTTTTGTAGTTACGAGCGACGACAATGACGTAGTTAACAGTCTCGGCATAATTAGGAACTCCGCCGTGTTTCTCTACCGCGCCGGGTCCTGCGTTGTAAGCGGCAACCGCATCCGTAACAGAATACTCGCCCCAATTTTGGAAACGCCCGAGCTGATTTTTAATGTAAATCGTACCGCCGATAATATTTTCAAGAGGATTATGCGGATTAATGCCCAAACCTGCGGCGGTAGACGGCATAAGTTGCATAAGCCCGACCGCACCGACGGGACTGACCGCATGGAAGTTAAAACCGCTTTCCGCCTGCATAATCGACGTAATTAAAATAGGATCTACTTGATATTCGCTCGAGGCGTAAAGAATTGCCCTAGTAATCCAATCGCATTCAACTTCGTTTCTGTTGTATTGATTAACCGTTTGATAAATCGCGCTGTAATAATCGACTGCTTCGGCTTGATTGCCGCCGCCGAATGTCAAAGCAATCGACAATCCAAATGCTACGGCAAGCCTCTTGAAACTTTTCATAAACTTCATATAACCTACTCCCTTATGCCGGAAAAATTTTCCCGATTATAGCATAAAAATCCGTGTGTCAAAATTTGTATTGTAAAAAATTTGGTGTTGTGGCAAAATATTTATCACATCATTATTAAGGAGCGATAAGGAATGTTGATAGACAATGACGATAAAAATTTAGTCGAGAAAAAAATTTCAAGCGAAAAAGTTTTCGACGGTGTACTGTTACACGTCAACAAAGATGAAGTAGAATTGCCGAACGGTAACACGGCAGTACGCGAATGGATTAAACACCCCGGCGCGTCCGCAGTCATTCCGCTTCTGCCCGATAATCAAATTATCCTCGTACGCCAATTCCGTTATCCCGTCGGCAAAGTTACTCTCGAAGTTCCTGCCGGTAAACTCGATATCGCAGGCGAAGATCCCATAGAATGTGCGCGCCGTGAACTTTCCGAGGAAACAGGTTATACCGCCGGAAAACTTTGGAAGTTGACGACGATAGCCACTACGGTCGGATTTTCCGATGAATATATTCATCTTTATGCGGCAAGTGATTTGACACCCGGCGAAATTCATCCCGATTCCGACGAATTTATAAACGCCGTGAAAGTGCCGCTGACTGCCGCAGTGCAAATGGTAGAGTCGGGCAAAATTTTCGACGCAAAATCTGCCGTTTCCATTCTGCTTCTGGCTAAACAAGTCTTTTTGAAAAAATAATTCCCCTTCGGAGGTGCTTTAATGTTTGATGATTTTGGCGGATTTTTAACCACATTGATTGCAGGATTGCCGGGAATAGTTATCGCGATGGTCGTCCACGAATACGCACACGCAAGAGTAGCCGACGCGTTGGGCGATTACACGCCGCGAATGCAGGGACGTTTGACTTTGAATCCTGCCGCCCATGTGGATTTACTCGGCTTGGCAATGTTATTTATCGTGCATTTCGGTTGGGCGAAACCCGTTCAGATAAACCCGATGAATTTCAGCAACCCGCGCCGCGATGATATTTTAGTATCGTTGGCAGGCCCCGCGTCGAATCTGCTTACCGCGTTTATCGCGCTGATTGTTTTGGTCTTGATGGCGAAATTTAATTTTCCCTTCTCCGACGGAGTTTTAGTCGTCTTCAGGATGATAATTATCTACAACATCAACTTCGCGATATTTAACATGTTACCGATTCCGCCGCTTGACGGTTCACATATTTTGAAACAACTTTTGCCGTACGAATTATCAAGACAATACGAAGTACTCGAGCAATACAGTTTCATTTTCCTACTGATAATTCTTATGACACCTATACTTAGTTATGTCTTCGTACCGTTGCAACAATTTATCTTCGGCATATTCAATGCAATAGTCGGTTTGATTCTTTAATCAATGAAAGCGATCGCCGTTGTCGAAATCGTAAAGTGATTCGGCTTCGGCGATTATTTCGTTTAACTCTTCACGCTCGGAATATTTTTTCACGTTGGCATAAAATTTTTCTCTGTGTACCACCGCAGACCGAATGAATGCCGCCGCGTAATCCGGAAAAATCCCCTGCGCATCAATCAACCGCCAAAAATTTTTAACACTGTCCTCCGTCGCCACATCGTATTCTATTCGGTGTAACAGCCGCGAAAATTCCGCGCGGATTTCCAAATCAAACATTGACTTTAGCAAAGCAATTTCGGGCATTGAACGCGACGCGCGTACCATCCAAAATTCCGTTTGTAAATCATCGTCGAAATTATCGAAACCGCAATCAATAAGTCGCTTCAAAAGTTCTGGCGGCGATTTTTTTTTCTGCGGTAACAATTTGACTTCCTTGTAAAACGACGCATAGAGTAATCGCTCAAATTCCGTGCGCGTATACAGTCGCGAAACTATTCCGCCGTACGCGCCGCGCATTAACTGTTCCAAAATTTTCCAATGGCGGATATTGCGGAAACTTGTTAACAAACAACCTGTCTGCTTGATAAAAGTCGAAAAACCTGCCGCAATGTCTTGGGGATTCGTCACGACCTCTAAAATCAAATCGCCGATTATCACATCAAAAAATTCTTCATCAAACGGTAATCGCTCTTCCCGATAATCTAAAATAAAACTTTCAGCGTTCGGATATTTCTGCGCAATATCTTCATCGGTCGTCACGAAAAAAATTTGGGCGGAAGGAAATCTTTCCTGCATCTCGTCGATATATTCAGCCGTCTCCACGACTAAAATCTTTTGAAAAAAATCTTCGCCGTAAACAAAATCCATCAACCGCGGTTTAATTTTCTCCATGATTAAACCTCCGGATTTAATTCGTCGCCGTATTCACGTACAAATATTTTTTGGTAACGCCGATATTTGGGATCCAACGGTTTTTCTTTCGGGCAGTGAATACACCAAAAATCTTCCGACTGATTGGGCACGACAACTTTATATCCTGCGCGGCTCATCTCTTTGCACTGTGAAGTATCGTATAAATGCCAGCCGTCAAATAAATCTTCGCGCCAAGGTAAATCGTATTGCGTCGCCAAAAATAATCCGTCAACCGATTCGACTTCCTGATAATCGCCCTCGGGCTCCTTGCATTCCGAATCGACAACACTTTCGGGTTCGCAAGCGTGCAATACTCTTCCGTACGTTCTCATGCCGTCCCACCAGACACCCGTTGCAGGTAAATTCATACAGCCTATCACGCCGACGAGACCGATTGATTTATCGCCGAACAGTTTCAGCAAATCGCCGATAAGATTTTTATTCACGATGAAAGTATCTTGATGTAAATAGATTTTATATTTCGCGTCGGAACTTTTCATGGCGCGATTATATCCTGCCGTCATTGATTTGGCATCGCGTACGTCGATAAATTCCGTAGTCATACCCGTAGGCACAGTCAAATTCTCCAGATACAATTTGCATTCGCTGTACCAGTAATCACTATTCACGCACGTTATGAACGCAACTTTTTTTTCGTCAAGCAAAACAATCACTCCTCAGCCGCGAATCGCCTTTCGTTTCGTTATATAGTTCCATATCGTTACGATAATCGTCGCGCCTATCTTCGCTAACATGTAGTGCAAATTCACGACGGCAACGAAAAACCACATGCACAATTGATTCAATACCAATCCGATTGCGCCCGTCACGAAAAACATCGTAGCCTGTCGCGCCGTCTGTTTACCTGCGCCCTTGAATACAAATTTCAAACACAGCCAGTAATTGAATATAACCGTGACAGTGAAGGATATCGCCGAGGAATACAGATAATAAATTCCCGCCCAATCCGTCAGCATGAAAAGTAGTGCGTAGTCCATTAAAAACGATATGCCGCCCACAAAACAAAAGCGGATAATTTCCCAAAATCTTTCCTTTTTCATCACATCAACTCCGCCGAAAATTCTTTAGTCCTTATGCAATGCAGAAAAGTTTACCGCCGAAATATTTTGCTTGTCAAGAAGAGCAAGCACGCGCGGCGAAGTCACCGCGTTCAATTCCTCTTCAAAGTCATGATTCCATTCGCAGAAGTCACAGAGAATTTTATTATCGGTGCCGGGGTGTAACATTACTTCGGTCGTACCTTCGCCGAGATTTTCAATCAGTTTGAGCATAAAATTTTCGCTGACCGCCTCCCCTGCAACAATGCCGGCAAAATGTTCGGGCGTCACGAAATTTTTTTTGTGAGCCTTATGCGCGGCAATTTTGGCAAGAGAACTCAAACCCAATCGCCCGACAAATTGCCCGATACTTTTCAATTCCCCATCAAATAATTTTGCCCCCGCCACGCGCATAGCCTTGATATCGTCCGCCAATTCCAAAATAATTTCCGTAATGCCGGGGATATGGTGCAGATGTTGATGACTGTCCACATGCGTTAATTTTAAACCCGTTCGCCGAATTTTATTCAGCTGCGCAGAAAGTTCCGAACGAACTTCCGATAAAGAAATTTTACCGCCGAAATATCTTTTAAGGAAAGTGACATAATCGGCATGAAAAAAACCCTGCGCCGTGACCAGCGAGGGAATTTCTTCGGGCGGCAAAATCGGATTACCGTTCGCCAAAGTAAAGTGAATGCCTACGCCCAAGAGCGGACAATTTTTTGCAACGGTAACAGCATCATCGAAAGCAACGCCGCCCGCCATCAAAGTAGCCGAACGCAAACAACCGTTTTCTACAGCACGTTTGACCGCAAGATTAATCAATTCGTGCCGTCCGAAATCATCCGCGTTCATAATTATTTTTTTCAACTAAAAACCTCCCAGATATTCTTTGTGCAGGAAATTTTTATCGGTAACAGAATATTTTCGATAAATTTGATTATGGAGTTTGATTAAATGAGTTTGATGATTATAGCCGTCGCCGCATTCCTGTTTGATGCGTTAATCGGAGATCCGCGCAGTAAATTTCATCCCGTCGTATTAATCGGCAATTTAATTTCTCTGCTCGAAAAATTTTTGCGCCGCGATGATGACAATCCGTCCGTGAAAATAATCAAGGGCGGTATACTCGTCTTTGTCGTCGTCATCTCAATGCTTTTTATCGGTGTCGGAATAAATTTCTTGACGCTGAAAATACCGAGTATCACTGCGCAGATTTTTTTACAGGCAATAATTTTGAGTTTCATGATATCGCCGCGTTCGTTATCGGAAGCGGGACGAGAAATTTACAATCTGCTTGAAAGTAACGATTTGATTCACGCGCGCGAAAAAGTCGGGTGGATAGTCGGGCGCGACACAAAGAATTTGAACGAATCGGAAGTCACACGCGCCACAGTCGAGACCGTTGCCGAAAATACTGTCGACGGAATTATTTCGCCGCTGTTTTACTTCGCCCTCGGCGGTTTACCTCTTGCCATTGCCTATCGCGCTGTTAACACTATGGATTCAATGCTTGGCTACAAGAACGAAAAATATATTCACTTTGGGCGTGTCGCCGCGCGTATGGATGATATCGCCAATTTCATTCCGGCGCGTTTAACCGGTCTGCTGTTTATCATGTCTGCCTTTATCCTCAAATTCGATTATCGCAATGCGTTTAACATGATGTGCCGCGACGCGCGAAAACATCCCAGTCCGAACGGCGGTTGGGCGGAAGCTACTGTAGCCGGCGCGTTAAATATCCGATTGGGCGGCATCAATTATTATTTTGGTGAGCCGCACTTTCGCGAATACATGGGCGACCCGAATGAAAATTTAAAGGCGGCGCATATCATGGGAACAATTAAAATGATGTACACCGCCACAACTTTATTTTTAATTTGCGCAGTTCTAATCTGCTGATTCTTTACGCGTTAATGTTCGACTGTCGATAAAAATTCCAACAGAGCCGCAACAGCATGTTCGGCGTCTTGACCTTCGGCGACGATTGTTATTTCGGTACCTTTGCACACAACCAAAGTCATAATCAAAATCATGTGTTTGGCGTCGACGGTTTTGCCTTTTGCCTTGAGTTGAATTTTGGATTTGAACGTAGATGCAATCTCTGCGAATTTGGTAGCCAACGGCGCATGAATGCCGCATCTGTTTTGAATCGTCATGGTTGCTTCCACTACTTTTCCGTTTACTCCTAACATATTTACCTCCTCCTTACAAAATTTCAGTTATATATTTTGGGTAATAAATCGGCAATGTCAATAGTTATCGGCATGAAGTAAAGACCGCCGCTTGACGTCTTGATGAAATCGATAACCTGTTTGGCAAAATCAATGTTCCAATCCATAGACGGCTCAAAATTTTTCGGGAAGACGGCTTTATCTTTACGTTCCCAATAACCGCGCGAACGACTACTCAAAACGGGCGACACACCCCAATAAACTTCGTGACCGTCAAGCAAATCGGAATACATTTCCAAAAATCTCATGTCAAAGAAAGGTTGTGTGAAAAAGCCCGACGCACCTGCTTGCGCCTTCCGTTCCACGCGATAAAGTTCCTCGCGGATACCGCTGCGATATTGATCTATACCGGCGTAAACTTTTACTTCGGGCAATTCTTCGCGGAATTTCCTGATGACATCAATTGTTTCAGTCGGATAAACCGTGCGCGTTAAATCTTTCGGCGGATCTCCTGCGATTATCAAAACTTCCTTTATGCCGAACTTGATAAAATCATCGCGCATGGGTAACGGCTTTGATAAATCGATATCCATAGCCCGAACATGCGGAATAGTAGGCAATGCAGGTTGAGTAATTGTAGCGGCTTGCCACGGTCTCATTTCAAAACTCATCAAGTCGGGGATATTTACACAATCTACCTGCGCATATTTCTTTATTACGTCAATGTCCGATTGAAGACTTTTGGTATCGCGCGGAATAATTTCAACCGCAATTCTTCCCATAAAAGTTTCCTCCTTTTAAATCATATCGTAATCATTTTAACAGCCGTAAAATTTTTTGTAAACACAATTGGCGACGACAAACATATTGTAAACGAAAAGCCCCCGTCAAAATTTGTCGGGAGCTTTTTTATCGGTGAATCAAATTAAAGTCTGAACGATTGGCAATTACGACAAAGTGGAAAGGTAATCTCTAATCTTATCGCCGTCTTCCATTTCCATGACTTTATCAAGAATTTCTTTCGCTTTGGTGAAAGTGATGTTGCGAATACGTTCTTTGACGCGCGGAATCGAAGGCGCACTCATCGACAATTCTTTAATGCCCATAGCCATCAAGATAACTGCCGCATTCGGATCCGATGCCATTTCGCCGCACATACCTGCCCATTTGCCTTCCTTGTTTGCGGATTCAATCGTACGTTTGATGAGACGTAAGACAGCAGGATTGAAGTGATTGTAGAGGTAAGAAATTTGAGCGTTGCCGCGGTCTACGGCAAGAGTGTATTGCACCAAATCGTTAGTGCCGATTGAGAAGAAGTCAACATATTTTGCGAGAATGGGAGCCATGACGGCCGCCGCAGGAGTTTCAACCATGATGCCGACTTGAACGGTATCGGAATACTCTTTGCCTTCGTGTACCAATTCCATTTTCGCCATTTCGACAAATTCTTTGGCAGCGAGGAATTCTTGAACGTTTATGACCATCGGGAACATGATAGCGGCTTTACCGTAGACACCTGCGCGCAAAATAGCCTTGAGTTGCGGCAAGAACAAATCTTTGCGTTGCAAGCTGATACGAATGGCGCGATAGCCGAGGAACGGATTTTCTTCCTTGCCGACCTGAATGTAGGGCAAAGGTTTATCGCCGCCGATATCCATTGTACGAATTACGCAAAGACCTTCGCCGTGAGTAACTTCCGCACATTTTTCGACTGCGGCTTTATATTCTTTGAACTGATCTTCTTCCTTCGGGACATCTGTTTTGCCCATGAAAACAAATTCGGAACGGAAAAGACCGACACCTGTTGCGCCGAAATTTTTGATAGCGGCATCCGCATCATCGGGCGAACCGATATTTGCGACCAACTCAACTTCTTTGCCGTCGAGCGTGATAGCCGGTTTATCTTTCAATTCGGCATAATGTGCCTTCAATTCTTCTTGTTTCTTGATTTTGGTGTCGTAGCTCTTACGCTCTTTATCGGTGGGACGAATCAAAATTTCGCCCGTTTCGCCGTCTAAGATAACGGGATCGCCATCGGCAATTTGTTCGATGCCTTTGCCTACGCCGACAACCGTGGGGATAGCACGAGTCTTAGCAATGATAACGGCATGAGCGGTAGTAGAGCCGACACCGAGGATAACACCGGCGATTTTATCGGTGGGAAGACCTGCGATAACCGAAGGCTCGATATCTCTGCCTGCTACGATAACTTTGCCGACAATTTCGGGTTCTTTGATACCGAGCAAATGTTTCGCGATACGTTTACCGACGTCGCGCATATCTACAGCACGACCGCGGAAATATTCATCTTCCATCGATTCAAAGACTTGCGCCTGTGTTTCGTAAGCGTCAAGAACTGCTTTGGGGGCGGAACCGCTTTCATCGATTTTCTCGTCGATTAAAGCACTCATTGCGGGGTCTTCAACCATCATGCGGTGGGCTTCAAGTATACCTGCTTGTTCCTTGAGACCTTTTTCGTTAAAGTCGTCGATACTTCTCTTGAGATTTTCCGCAACGACAACGATACCGTCGGCTGCCTTTTTCTTTTCGGTGTCTTTTCTGCCGGGTTTGTAGTTAACAAGATAACCGTCGAGATTTTGACCTGCAAGCAAAATATTACCGACTGCAATACCGGATATTACGCCTTTGCCTTTGATTTTCTCTGCCATATTCTTTCCTCCCCGAAATTACAGAAAAAGGGAGGCGGAAATAAATCTAACCATCCTCCCTGAGTTTGAGAAAGCGCGATTAATTAAGCTTCACCGAATTTGCTGTCGATAAGAGCTTGGAGCTCGGAAGCGGCAGTAGCTTCGTCGGGACCGTCGGCAACGATTGTGACTTCGGTTCCTTTAACCAAACCCATGCTCATGATCATGAGAATGCTTTTAGCGTCGACAGTTTTGCCTTTAGCTTTGAGCTGAATTTTGGATTTGAAAGAGGACGCCTTTTGTACGAATACAGATGCCGGACGTGCGTGAATACCGGTTTTGTTTTGAATCGTGGTTGTTACTTCTGTCATTAGAAACCCTCTCCTGTCTTTCTGCTAGAAATTATTAACGACTGTCGCCTATTTGGCAACTTTTGAAATTGATATTCGCCGATAGTCATTATGTTCCTGCTTGTCTCCCAAAAAATATTAAAAAATTTTTTGAAAGTTTCGGCGTGATAATTGTCGAGAAAAAACGATTTATTTTGCGCAGAAATTTTTATCAAGCTCTAAATATATTCGGTTATTCTATCCGTAACGAACGACAAAAATTTTTCCGTCGAATCAAATTTCTTTAAGGAATGCGCTGTAACCTTTTTTAGTCTCGTAGATATCGACTTTGGAAGTAGCTTCCCAAGGGGCATGCATACTCAAAACGCCGACGCCGCTATCGATAACTTCCATGCCGTATTCGGCCATCATGTAGGCGATTGTTCCGCCGCCGCCCAAATCTACTTTGCCCAATTCGGAAAATTGATAATGGACGTTGTTTTTATCGAGGATATCGCGCAACTTCCCGACGTATTCGGCATTTGCATCGCTGGAACCGCTTTTGCCGCGCGAGCCCGTAAATTTATTGAAGACCATGCCTTTGCCGAGATAAGCGACGTTTTTCTTTTCGTAAGCCGCAGCGTAAAGCGAATCGAATGCGCTGGAGACATCCGAGCTGAGCATGAACGAATTGCGCAGAGCACGACGGACATTCAATTCGCTGTATTGACCGCAGGCATTTAAAAGTTCGGCAATAGTATCCTCAAAGAAATGTGACTTCATACCTGTCGCGCCGTAGCTACCTATTTCTTCTTTGTCGACCAACAAACAACAGGCAGTTTTGCCGAAAGTTTCATTAGCGGCCTCGAGCATGGCGACAAGCGAAGTGTACGAGCAAACTCTGTCATCTTGACCGTAGCCGAGTACCATACTTCTGTCAAATCCGAGTTCCCTTGCTTTTCCTGCCGGTACCAATGCCAATTCAGCCGAAATAAAATCTTCC
>JAILRS010000025.1 GCA_024698045.1 Selenomonadaceae bacterium | reverse complement strand
AGATTACCTGCGTATTACTCACCCGTTCGCCACTAGCACCGAAGTGCCCGTTCGACTTGCATGTGTTAAGCACGCCGCCAGCGTTCGTCCTGAGCCAGGATCAAACTCTCCGTTAAACTTTGAGTTCGCTGACTCTTTTTTTTCTTGCTTTTTGTTAAGGGATCGAAATTTCTTTCGACCGCACATTTAGCATATGCACTGTTCAGTTTTCAAGGAGCCCCGTGAATCAAGCTTGCTCAATATACACCCGCTATAGGGGTTTGTCAATACCCTCTGCAAAAAATTTTTTCAAGCTCAAAATGCCCGCTTTTTCCCGTCATGACGCCCTTTATCCCCGTTTTCCCCTATTTTTCCTCAAAAAAATTTTAAAAAATTTTCCCCTCAGACCACTTTTTTTTCGTAAAAATCCCCTGTTTTTTCCTCCGAATCCTCCGTTTTTCCCCTAAAATTTTTTTCCGAACCTCCAAAAAATTTTTCCGAACGCCCAAATTTTTTATCCGTCGACCTAAAAAATTTCCTCGACTCTCCCAAAAATTTTCCCTAGCCGATAAAAAATCGGTACCGCCCCAAGTCGAGGCGATACCGTTCATTTATTATTCGGCGTCGTATATTTCTTTTAATAAAGTCTCCTTGCGGAGAGACAAACACTCGCAAGTTCTGTCGTCCGCCGGAGTCTTCTTTATCGTTTCAAGTAAAATGTTCCCAATCATTGCGGCATCATCGAAAAATATTTCCTTCATCACGTCGTGCGACCATACGCGCAAACCTTCGCCGTAATTAACCACGAACGACAGATTTGCATAACACGCGCCGATTTCACGAGCCAGATAAACTTCGGGAGCAAGACTTTGCCCGACGATATCCGCATGCCCGTTCATCATCGCTATTTCCGCAGGACTTTCAAAGTGTCGCCCGTCCGTCACCGCATATATTCCGCGCTCAAATATCCTGCCGTCGTAAATCTCTTTCGATACCATCAGTAAATTTCTGCGCAGTTCGGTACAAAGAGCGTCGCGCATGACCAACAGATATCGCCCGTCAAGCTGAACATCTTTACGTACCGATAAATCTAAATAGTCGTCGGGAATAAGTAAATCGCGCGGATTGAGCAATCTGTTAACGCTACCGACTCCGCCCTCGGATAAAATTCGTTTGACTCCCGATTCGCGGAATATCCAAAAGATTTGTCGCGATGAATCGGCACGACTGACACCACTACGCCAACCGTGCATTTTGCAAGTCAGAAAACTTTTTCCGTCGATTTCGCAAAGTCTCAACGCAGGTGATTGCCCGTAAGGTGTATCGAAAAGTAAATTGTCCGCCAAAATTTTGACGCCATCGAAATTCTTCGGGAAGTCACTCGATAAAGTACCGGAGCCGCCGATTATCGCAAAATCCGCACTCGGAATCTTCATGCCGGCTCCTCTGTACTCTCTTCCTCTATCGGATAAATTTGCGGCTTCTCTTCGCCCTTGATACATGCTTCCGTTATCACTACGCGACGCGGCTCCGCGTGTTTGGGTATGTCAAACATAACATCTAACATGACATCTTCTATTATGCCCTTCAATGACCGCGCACCCGTTTTGCGCTCGATTGCCAATTTCGCAACTTGACGCAATGCCGCCTCTTCAAATTCCAATTTAACATTATCCATCGCCAAAAGTTTTTCGTACTGTTTGACGGGCGCATTTGTCGGCTCGGTTAAAATTCTCAACAGTGCATCTTCGTCTAATTTCTCCAACGTACAGATAACCGGTAACCTGCCGACGATTTCGGGGATTATGCCGAACTTCATTAAATCTTCGGGACGTACTTGATGTATCAACTCGTTAAATTTGGAGTCCGTGTCTACCTTGGAAGGAATTTCGGAACCGAAGCCGATACCCGTATCATCTTTATGTACACGTTTTTCTATAATCTTCTCAATGCCGACGAACGCACCGCCCACGATAAACAAAATGTTTTTCGTATTGACTTTGATTGTCGGAGCCTCGGGATGTTTACGCTGTCCGCGTTCGGTAAATTCTACCGCACTGCCCTCCAACATTTTCAGCAAACCTTGTTGAACGCCTTCATGACCGGGGTCGGCAGTTATCGAATTGTTTTCGCCCGACTTGCGTGCAATTTTATCAAACTCATCTAAATAAATAATGCCGCGCTCGGTCTTCTCGATGTCCTTGTTCGCCGCATAGTACAGATTGCGCACTGCAACTTCAACATCTGCGCCTACAAAACCTGCCTCGGTTAAACTAGATGCATCCGTTACCGCGAAAGGTATATCCAATAATTTAGACAGGTGACTTAACATTGCAGTTTTGCCGCAACCCGTAGGTCCCATGATTATGACATTGGATTTATCTAACTCGTCTTCCGCACCCGGATTATCTAAGTCGTATTTCATACGCTTGTAATGATTGTACGCCGCTACCGATAAAATTTTCTTCGCATGTTCCTGCATGATGATGAACTTGTCAAGATACTCTTTTATGACATGCGGTTTATTCTTCGCCAGTAAATCACCGAGACGACTGTTAAAATTATTTTTCTTCGTACGCGTCTTAGTGCCTTCTTCTTCTTCGATATATTGGTAAATATTTTTTATGCAGCTCTTACAAATGCCGAATCCCGTAGCCGGATCCAAGACAGGCATATCGGCTCTGCTCTGTACTTTGACTCGACGTCCGCAGATACTGCAACGGAAACTGTTATCAATCGCCATATAAAAAATTCTCCTTTATCTGATACAAACAAAATCCTTGCAATTCAATTACGCTCGGCGTATAATACACCCTGCGCGGTTTTCGCGTCAACTTAATTTAATCCGTTAAGGATATCAACCAAGACGATAAAGCGCGTCAACATTGAATCCGACAACCTTTTCGAGCGTCGTGATTGTCGACTTGCAATCTTCGGTAATATCTTTTCGGATTTGGTAAACACGAAAGCGAGGTGTTTAGCTTGAAGGAGAAAACTCATCCGCAGTACTTCGAAGCTACCGTCATTTGCGGCTGCGGCAATACTTTTAAAACCGGTTCCACCAAAAAGGAATTGCGTGTAGACGTTTGCTCTAAATGTCATCCGTTCTTCACAGGTCGCCAGCGCGATGTTAAAGCCGGCGGTCGTATCGAAAAATTCAACAAACGTTACAAAAAATCCTAAGCAAGAAATTTTTTGCGGGCAGGGCACTCGATACGCCTTGCCCGTTTTATTTTACGATAAGGAGAATTTTTATGGATAAGCCTTTAGTCGGCGGACAGGCAGTAATCGAGGGAGTAATGATGCGCGGCTTCGGCAAGGTTGCAACGGCAGTACGCGAATCCGACGGAAATATCAACGTAAATGTAAAGCCGATTACTTCAATCGCCGATAAATATCCCGTGCTGAAGTTGCCGATTTTGCGCGGCGCGGTAAATTTATTTGAATCGCTGATGTTGGGCATGAAGTCGTTATCGTTTTCTGCGCAGGTTGCCGGTGATGAAGATGAACAATTATCCGACAGAGAATTGATAGTCACAATAATTTTGGCAATCGCTTTGGCATGCGGCTTGTTTTTGGCATTGCCTACTTTCGCGGCGAAATTCTTCCATACGTTTACCGACGACCCATTTTATTTGAATTTGGCAGAGGGATTTTTGCGGCTCGCTATTTTCCTAATCTACCTGTTCGCAATATCTCGTACGAAAGATATACAACGCGTCTTTGAATACCACGGCGCAGAACATAAAACGATATTTTGTTACGAAGCTGATTTGCCTTTGACCGTGGAGAATGTAAAAAAATTTCCGCGCTTACACCCCAGATGCGGCACTGCCTTTCTGTTAATCGTCATGTTGGTCAGTATATTTGTCTTTGCGTTTTTAGGTTGGCCTGAATTGTGGTTGCGAATTGTATCGCGGATAATTTTACTGCCACTCGTCGCCGGTTTATCGTATGAGATAATCAGATTCTCGGCACGCTCAAAAAATTCCGTCGTTCGATTGGCAACCTTACCAGGCTTATGGTTGCAGTATTTGACGACACGCGAGCCCGACGACTCAATGATTGAAGTTGCGATAAAATCTTTGGAGGCAGTCACGCCGAAAGATTGACCGTCACACAAAATAAAAATCCCGTCAGTAATTCGACGGGATAATTTTTTTGCGAAGATGTTTTAACCGATATGTTCGCCCTTGACGAGCAGACGAGCCTTAGCACGAGCCAAAGCCGCCTCCGCACGACCGATATCGATTTGTTCGTCATGCGATTGCTTAAAGTTTTCGATACGCTCCTGCGCACGATTCATAGCCGCGCGAGCACGTTCCGTATCAATTTCTTCGGGCTTCTCTGCGCTGTCCGCCAATATCGTAATTTTATCGGGCGTGACTTCCATAAAGCCGCCGCCGACAAATAATTGACTTTCCGCGCCGCCATCCTTGATTCTCATTGCATGCGGTACCAATTCCGTCATAAGACGTGCATGCTTGGGCAAAATTCCCAATTCTCCGCATATCGAACGAACTATCAGCATTCCTATTTCTTTGGAAAAAACTTCGCCCTTATCGGGCGTGGCTACCTCAAGCAGGATTGTAGACATACATCATGCCTCCTTGAGTTTCTCAGCCTTTTGCACTGCCTCTTCAATGCCGCCGACCATATAGAATGCCGCTTCGGGCAGATCGTCATATTTGCCTGAAAGAATTTCTTTGAAGCCGCGGATAGTATCTTTGAGCGGAACATATTTACCGGGCGAACCCGTAAAGACTTCCGCAACGGCAAACGGTTGCGACAAGAAACGTTGAATCTTACGGGCGCGGCTGACTGTAAGTTTATCGTCTTCGGAAAGTTCTTCCATACCCAGGATTGCAATGATATCTTGTAACTCTTTGTATTTCTGCAAAACAGCCTGAACGCCGCGCGCAACTTCGTAATGCTCTTGACCGATAACATGAGGGTCTAAAATTCTGCTGGTGGAGTCAAGAGGATCCACGGCGGGATAAATACCCAATTCGGCAATTTGACGACTCAAAACCGTAGTTGCATCCAAATGCGTAAACGTTGCCGCAGGTGCAGGGTCGGTCAAGTCATCGGCAGGGACGTAAACCGCTTGAACCGATGTGATAGAGCCTTTCTTTGTCGAAGTGATACGCTCCTGCAATGCGCCGACGTCCGTTGTCAATGTAGGTTGATAACCGACGGCGGACGGCATACGACCAAGTAACGCGGAAACTTCCGAGCCTGCTTGTATGAAACGGAAAATGTTATCGATAAACAAAAGAACGTCTTTACCTTGTTCGTCACGGAAATATTCCGCCATGGTAAGACCTGTCAGACCTACACGCATACGCGCGCCCGGAGGTTCATTCATCTGACCGTAGACGAGCGCAGTTTTATCGATAACGCCCGACTCAGTCATTTCAGACCATAAGTCATTACCTTCGCGCGTACGTTCGCCGACGCCCGAGAAAACAGAATAACCGCCGTGTTCGGTTGCGATGTTGTGAATCAATTCCATGATAAGAACTGTTTTGCCGACACCTGCGCCGCCGAATAATCCGATTTTACCGCCGCGCGAATACGGAGCAATCAAGTCGACAACTTTAATACCCGTTTCCAAAATTTGCGTGGAAGTTTCTTGCTCCTCAAAACTCGGAGCTTTACGGTGAATCGGACGCCAATTTTTATTGTTGACGGGCGTGGGATTGTTATCAACCGTTTGCCCGAGGACATTGAAGACGCGTCCCAAACATTCTTCGCCGACGGGTACCGTGATGGGTGCGCCCGTATCTTCGGCCTCCATGCCGCGCACAAGTCCGTCGGTGGAACTCATAGCGATACAACGAGTTACGCCGTCGCCCAAATGTTGCATGACTTCCGCAACCAAATCGATTTCCACGTCGCCGGATTTCCCTTGTATTTTTACGGCGTTCAAGATTTCGGGCAGTTCGCCGACAGGAAATTCAATATCGATAACCGCGCCGATAACTTGAACTACTTTTCCTTTCGCCAAATGGTTTTCACTCCTTATCTGCGTTGATTAATCTTCCTCGTCATAATTTTCTTCGTCCGGTTCTTCTTCTTCTTCTTCTTCTTCGTTTCCGTTTTCTTCGTATTCTTCTTCTTCGTTTTCGTTGCACCCTTCATCCATCATAACGAATGTGGGCGAATCGACACTCTTAATGTTTTCAAATGTCGCGGCGGAAGCCTGAGAACTTAGGAACATAACCGCCATTGCCAAAATCAACGCTTTTGCTTTCATTGTAAATGCCTTCTTCTTTTGAAAAAATTCTTATTCGAGAGCATTGGCACCGCCGACGATTTCGTTAATCTCGTTGGTGATACCTGCTTGACGAACTTTGTTGTAGAACAGATTGAGTCTTCCTACCAATTCTTGCGCGTTATCGGTTGCGTTGCTCATTGCGTTCATACGTGAACTGAGTTCCGAGGCCGCCGAATGCAACATCGCGCCGTAAATTCTCGTTGCCAATCTATGCGGCAGGAAGTCATTTAGGATTGAAACTACATCGGGTTCGTAAATATACTCTTCCTTCAGATTTTCGCCGCCTTGAACAAAGTCATCGGTAATAATCGGCAAAAGAGTAACACTGCTCGGTATGCAACTGATTGCGGATTTAAATTGCGTATAAATCAAAGTGACGTCGATAATTTCGCCCGTCTTGAATCTTTCTAAAACCAAATCGGCGATTTCTCTTGCGTACTTATAATTCGGGCGTTCGCTTATGCCGCTGAAACTTTTGATGATGTTGTAGCCGCGTTGACTGAAATGCGTTGTTGCCTTCCTGCCAACCGTGATTAATTCCACACCGTCAACATAATCGGCGTCATGATATTCGCGAGCAACAGATAAATTTGCGCCCGAATTAGCCGCGCCGCTCGGATGAGCATTAGCGCGCGCCATACCGCCCGTCGCCGTATATTGCTTACCTTGTTTTGAATTTGACGAACGCATCGGGACAACATCCTTTAATGCGTCGAAATTTTTCTTGTGGAAATTTTCGCTGTCGTCTTCGTTCTCGACCGAATTGATGATATCCGTACCGTCGTACTCTATCGTATCATGCGCAGATTTGAAAACATTACTCGTGAAAGAACCGGCAAGACCTTTATCCGCCGCTATCACGATGAATAAAAATTTTCCGTCGCCATTGGTATGACTTGCAATCAAATCTTCACGAGTTTTAACAAAGGGATGTTCATACTCTTGACCGCGCATCTGACTCATTACGCGCTTCATTATCTCCTTGGTTTTGGAGACGTAAGGCATATTTGACAGCAGAGCATCACGGGCGGCATTGAACCGCGAACGCGCAATCATATCCATTGCATTTGTTATCTTTTGGATATTCTTGACGCTCCTGATTCGGCGGCGAATGTTTTGTAAATTTGCCATTCAGCCCACCGCCTTAATCTTTTATCTTATAAGTGACGGTCTCTTTGAATTCGGAAATAGCCGCTTTAATTTGTGCCTCGAGTGCGTCGTCAAGTTTTTTCTGTTCAACAATTTTCTTTCCGATATCGGCATGACGTTTGTTCATGAATTTGATGAAGTCGTTTTGGAACGTAACGACTTTGTCAACGGGGATATCGGTAAGGAAACCTTTAACCGCCGTGTAAATCGTCAAGACTTGATTTTCGACGGATAACGGCGAATATTGCGCTTGCTTGAGTGTTTCGACCATACGGGCACCGCGATCCAATTGCGCTTTCGTTGCCTTATCCAAATCGGAACCGAATTGTGCAAACGCCGCCAACTCACGATATTGAGCCAAATCCAAGCGCATTGTACCGGCAACTTGTTTCATTGCCTTAATCTGCGCAGAACCGCCGACACGTGAGACCGAAAGACCGACACTGATTGCGGGACGAATACCCGAATAAAATGCATCAGTCTCGAGCATTATTTGTCCGTCGGTGATTGAAATAACGTTCGTGGGAATGTAAGCGGAAACGTCGCCGGCTTGAGTTTCGATAATCGGCAACGCGGTAATAGATCCTGCGCCGAGTCTGTCACTCAATTTCGCCGCGCGTTCAAGCAATCTCGAATGTAAATAGAAAACGTCACCGGGATAAGCTTCACGACCGGGCGGACGACGTAACAACAGTGACATAGCACGATAAGCCGCCGCATGTTTTGTCAAGTCGTCGTAAATGCAAAGGCAGTGCCCATGTTTTTCGTACATGAAATATTCCGCCATTGCAACGCCCGAGTAAGGAGCAAGATACTGTAACGGAGCAGAATCCGCCGCAGTCGCCGCAACGACTATCGAATATTCCATCGCTCCGTGATCTTCCAATGTCTTGACGACTCGCGCGACAGTCGACGCTTTTTGTCCGATTGCTACGTAAATGCAAATACAATTCTGTCCCTTTTGGTTGATGATTGTATCGACGGCGATAGCGGATTTACCCGTACCGCGGTCGCCGATTATCAATTCACGCTGTCCGCGTCCGATAGGAACAAGGGCATCAATAGCTTTCAAACCTGTTTGCAAAGGTTCATGAACAGATTTTCTGTCGGCAATGCCGGGGGCTTTAAACTCAACGGGACGCGATTTTGTTGTCTTGATTGCGCCCTTACCGTCGATAGGACGACCGAGTGCATCAACGACACGCCCAATCATATTTTCGCCGACAGGCACTTGCATAATTTTTCCGGTGCGTTTTACGGTTGCGCCCTCTTTGATTTCATTGTCGCGCCCGAGAATAACCGCACCTACGTTATCTTGCTCAAGGTTCAGAACCAAACCGAAGATATCATTACCAAAGTCGAGGAGCTCGCCGCTCATTGCTTTATCGAGTCCGTGAATGTGCGCAATGCCGTCGCCGATTTCTATAACCGTGCCGACTTCATCTACATTCAAATCTACTTTGTAATTTTTAATCTGATCCTTGATTATCGCAGTAATTTCATCAGGATTTATTTTCATATCCCAGACTTCACCTCTTTAGCAGATACATCAAATCAATCGTATCTTACGACATAATCAATGCCGAGATATTCCAAACAGTATTGCCAAATTTTTTCTTCCGTTGTTCCGCGTTGCATCCAATTGTCCGCGCCGCCGTCGATATTAAAGTAAATTATCCCGTCGTTTTCGCGAAATTTGTATGTCAGTTTTTCAACGCGGTTATCGTTGACAAATTTTACTTCCGCAGAAAATTCGCGGTTGTTACTGTATACGGTTTGATTAACTATGCTTTCGGTCACGATATAACATTCGCGATTGTTTTCCGTGCAGATGTAAAAATCTTCCGCCGAAGCGGTAACGTTGCCGCCGAAAATCACAGCCGCAATAAACGCTGCGCAGATAAACTTTTCAAACATACTAATCACTCCTGTATATTCAAAGTGGCTAATTAACCTTGAACAAGCATGGAATTTTTTAAGCCGTTCAAACGACCTGCCGCGGAACCGTCTATGCGTTTGTCGCCGATTTTCAAAACCAAACCGCCCAATATTGACGGATCGTCATGCTTGCGAATCTGAACTTTATGTTCGGTCAGCTCCGTCAACTTTTTGGTAAGTGCCTTTTCTTGCGTATCCGATAACGGAAATGCACTTGTCACGTCCGCAACTAAAATTCCTTGCGCCTTGTTTTTCAGCGAAGTAAAGATGTCATAAATTTCGTTGAAAACGCCGATACGTTTCTTGTCGACGAGCAATAACAGAAAGTTCATTGCGGTTTTAGATATTTCTTTGCCCAGTGCCTTTGTCAATAAATCTTTCTTTGCTTTGTTCGGCACTAACGGATTTTGAAAGAATTTGACTGCCTCGGGTATCGAGAAAACATCTTCCCGTACTTTTGCCAAATCTTTTTCGTAGCCGTCTAAATTCTTTTCGTCCTGCGCAATCTCAAATATAGCAGTGGCGTATTTTCCTGCCAGTTGAATATTAAGCATAGAAACACCACCCCATTATTTCAAATCCGCAAACATTTCTTTGTTGAGCCCGGCAATAAAATCGTTGACAAGTTTATCGTTTTCTTTGGTGTCGATATTTTTGGCAACGACTTTGCCCGCCGCCGCCAGACTGAGCAAAACGATTTGCGATTTCATACCGTCAAAGGCGCGATTGCGTTCGCTTTCGATTTCTGCCTGCGCAGTTGCCTTCATGCGTTCGATTTCTCTGCGCGTTTCCTCTACTGCCGCATCATGTTCCTGTCTTGCCGTGATTGTTGCTTGATTTACTATTTCCTGTGCTTTTTTATTCGCGTCGGATAATTGTAACTTGTATTGCTCTAAAGTTTCTTCAGCCATCTTCTTGTCAAATTCGGCTTTTTCCATGTCTTGACGAATTTTATCGGAACGCTGTTGCAGGAGACGCGCCACGGGTTTGTAAGCAACCGCACGCAGGATAATAACCAGAATCAAGAAGTTAATAATCTGCGCGATTATTGTTGCGTTAATTTCAATCAAAGAAAATCCCCCTTCCTTGGTTTTGCTTACGATTTACGGGGATAATCAAAGAAGCGGATTGGCGTAGAGCATGATGAGGGCGACAACGGTTGCGATAATCGCCATAGCTTCAATCAAGCCGACGGAAATAAGAGTGTTAGTGAACAAAGTATTTTTTGCTTCGGGTTGACGAGTGATACCGTCGATAAATTTGCTGGTAACAAGACCGTCGCCGATACCTGCGCCGATTGCCGCCAAACCCATTGTGATACCTGCGCCCAAAAGTGCAGCCGCTACCATAATTGCATTTTCCATGTTAAATAATCCTCCCAATCAATTAAAAAAATTTTTTACTTGTCGATTACTCCGCGCCGTCTTTCTTTACCGCATTGGCAAGATAAGCCATGCTGAGCATCGTAAAAATAACTGCCTGTACGCAGCTGATAAAGATACTGAACATTAACCAGCCTACACTCGGTATAGGCATCCAAATAGGCATTAACTTTAACAAGACGATGATAAGAATTTCGCCCGCGAGAATGTTGCCGAAGAGACGAAATGCCAACGTTATCGGCTTTGCAATCTCTTCAATGAAATTGATGATGACAAAGACCGGAGTCGGTTGGAAGAAGTGAGCGATATAATGACCACCCTTGAAATATAAGCCGAGACAGTGAACGATAATCACGACCAAGAGCGCAAGCCCTAAAGTAGTATTCAAGTCGTTGGTAGGGGATGCCATTAGCGGCACAAGCCCGATTAAATTGCTTGTGAGCAGAAACATAAACAAGCCGACGATAAACGGCGCGAGCATTCTACCGCGTTCGCCCATCATTGCATCAATCTGATCGTGCAACCAGATAATAACCATCTCGACAAAATTTTGCCAACCTTCTGGCACGGCTTTTAAGTTGCGAGTAGCCAAACACGCCACGAGTATAACAATACCCATAGCAAGCCAAGTCATTTCCAAAGTCTCGATGTTAAACGTCAAGCCGAGAAATTTAACCGTCTCGCGGACACCGATTTCATGCATGGATTTTTTTCACCTCCTTAGCAGAAAATTTTCGTAGACGAAAAATTTTCACCCCCTACATTTCTTAAGCCGAGTTATCACGCGCAAGTAAGAAAGTCCCTGCGCAAAAAAAATTAGCCATCAAAAATACAGACGTGCAAATATAAAATACTCTGTCCTGCCGTAGACGTCAAGAAAATTGCAAGAGAGCGCAATGACACGGCATTTAACTAGAACTTCCTTTTAACTTCATCGCGCGCCAATACGAACAGCGTTACGAAGTAAAATGCTCCGAAGGAAACTGCCGCCGATAAGAAAAGTTGTGTGGAGATACGAACAGCTACTGCCAATACCGTGAATATCATCAGCAAACGCAACATCATCCCGATAAGCATGATTCTTTTCGATTGACCTCGTGGAGCATTTGCCGCCGCCTGCAATCGTGCCGCCGTCGATAGGAAGTAAAAGAAGTTCAGGAGCGCACCGATTAAGATTGCTCCGCACAGACGAAATTGATTGGCGGATATTAATTGCAAAGCCATCACTGCCGCCAATGCCAAATATATTTTCCAATTCGCTTTAAAAGTGTTTAATACGTGTTTCATGCCTTGCCCCTTTCGACACAACAAATTTTTTCCCTTCACATTCACAACCAACGTGCCAAAACTTTAACATTATTCCCCAAAAAATTTCCGACGCTCAAAGAAAATATTTTTGCGCAGATATCGGCAAAATCACGACAGATAATAAATTTGGTTAATGGAGAATTTCGGGCAATTTTCGAGGTCAACCATAAATCTGATTCATTAAACTCCCAGGGTAACGCTCGGGAAATTGTCAAAATCGATAAATTTGGTTTATGGACGTTTTCGACTCAAAATTGCTCGTCATGATAAATTTTGCTTATGTTTACTTTGGAGATATCTGCGGAAATATTTTGGGTAAATCTTACAAAATCACTCAACATATGTGGCAAAAAATTTTTTCTGTGATATACTCATTGTAAAAGACAATCGAAAGGAGTCAAATTTTTGAGTGACACGAAGAAAACCAAATACCGCCGCGCCGGTGGTACAGTCAAATTTTCAAGATTGCTGTTTGCTATGTGCTTAACTTTCGTCCTGTCGTTTTCAATCACTTTTGCTTTAAGATCTATATTCGAGGATGATAATGTAGTAGAAAGCAAAACAGTAGCGCAGTCAACCGATAATTACAACTCCTCCCCTACATACACCAAAACCAATACCGATTACTATTCCGGCAATGCTTACGATTCCGAACGCAATAACTATTCAAAGGACGATTACAATTCGACGACAAAGCAATTGCCCGTTCAAGTCGTAAGGTACGAAAACAGCAGTTTGTTTGATAAGCTGAATTTAATCACGTCAATCGATATCGCGGTCAACGAGAAAATCAAATCTATTCCGCATTATGTCACTGTTGATAAAATTCCCTTCTTCATGCAACAGGCAATCATATCCGTCGAGGATGCCCGATTCTATGAACACAAAGGTTTCGATGCTATCGGAATTGCACGCGCCGCCTTCGTCAACCTCGAGGCAGGAAAGATTGAAGAAGGAGCCTCGACCATCACGCAACAGACTGTCAAAAATCTCTTCCTATCGCAGGAAAGAACTTTCACTCGTAAGGCAGAAGAACTTGCCTTGGCGGTAAATATGGAACGTACTTTTACCAAAGACAAAATTCTTGAAGTCTATCTCAACTCGATTTACTTCGGCTCCAATTTCTACGGGATTTATGATGCTTCTGTCGGTTACTTCGGTAAGGAGCCCAAAGATTTGACTATAGCCGAATGCGCTATGTTGGCAGGTTTGCCCAGTGCTCCCAGTGTCTATTCTCCCTACGAAAATTTTCGACTCGCTAAACAACGTCAACTTATAGTAATAAACGCAATGGAGAAAGCTAACTTGTTAAGCCGACGCGCCGCAGAAGACGCCCGTATCGAAGAAATTGTCTTGATGAGATAATCGATAAAAGCCCTGTCGTTTACCGCGACGGGTTATTTTTTTTACCGCCGTCATTACCTTTCAAAAAATCCTGCGCATATAATATATTTCCTGTATCGTGCAGATTTTTTGTGCTATAATCCCCTAAGATAATCAGGAAAGGAGCATTAACGATTTTGATTAAAGACTTACTCGATGTCCATATTCATACCACCGCCAGCGGTCACGCCTACAGTACATTAACCGAAGTGATAACCGCCGCCAAAGTCAAGGGATTAAAATTAGTCGGAATAGCAGACCATTCACCGATGATGCCCGGCGCAACTCATGACTTCTATTTTATAAACTTCAGTGTTATTCCTCGTGAAAGTCAAGGCATTAAAATCGCTATGGGTGCCGAACTTAATATAATCGATTATTCGGGCAGTACCGATTTACCTGCGCAGATTCTTAAGAAAATTGATTACGCCGTTGCCAGTCTGCACAATCCTTGCATAGATCCGGGGAGCGTAGAGGAAAATACCGCGGCAATTATCGGCGCAATGCGAAACCCTCATGTAGTGATAATCGGTCATCCCGATAATCCAAAATATCCTATCGATTATGATGCCGTAGCTCGTGCCGCCAAAGATAACGGCGTACTCCTTGAGCTCAATAACAGTTCTTATAATCCAAACGGTGCTCGTAACGGTTCAATCGCCAAAGCCAAATTATTACTGGCTGCTTGCAAGAAATATCGCACGACTGTTATCATGGGTTCCGATGCTCATATCGATTCCGATGTCGGCAATCACATCTATTCCCAAAAAGTTTTAGCCGATAACAATTTCCCCGAAGAGCTTGTCATTAATTCCGATATCGATAAATTTCTTGAGCGCGTTTCTTACAGAAAATCACTCGCGCCGAATTGAAGGGAGAGTATTTATTTTGTTGGTTCACGAAATTATAAATCGCGGACGAAGTGAAGATATTGCCATAGTCGACGAGGGCAGGAAGATAACTTATGCCCAATTAGCCGACGGCGTCAAACGTTTCCGCAATCGTCTTTACGAAATCGGTATTCGCACGGGCGACCGCGTCGGGCTTTTCTCTCGTAACAGTGCAGAATTTATTTACACATATTTAGCGGCGGCTTCCTTGGGCGCAATTTGTGTCCCTATTAATTTTCAACTTAGTTCCCGTGAAACCGCTTACATCTTACGCGATGCAGGTATCAAACATATTTTGACTTTTACTCCTCTCGAATTCGACGCTCACTTTTCTTTCGATCAACACGATATCAAAACCTTCGGCGATAAAATTTCGCCCGATGCTCCTCAACTCCCCGACGACTTTGATGAAAATTCTCCCTGCGCAATCATCTACACTTCGGGCACGACCGGTAACCCTAAGGGTGCTGTCCTTTCGCATAAAAATCTCGTACGCAATACCGAACAAATTACTATCTTAGGTTGTCGCAATACAAGTAAAGTCCTCTGCGTCCTGCCTATGTATCACTGTTTCGGCTGGACGTGTTGTGTACTCTATTCCCTTTGGTGCGGTGCGCAGATTCATGTTATCAGAACCTTCACGCCCAAGGAAGTTATCGAAACGATTCGCGACGAAGGCATTACCGATTTTTACGCCGTACCTTCCATTTATCGATTGATTACCAAATTGGCGAAAGATACCGATATGCAAACTCTGCGCTTGGCTATGTGTAGCGGAACAACTTTGCCGTTAAAAATTGCCCGTGAATTTAAAGATAAATTCAAGATAGAAATTTCCGAGGGCTACGGTTTAAGCGAGGCATCTCCTATCGTCACGTTGACTATTCCCGGTGAAGAAATTTTAGGCTCAATCGGTAAGGCGATTCCCGACGAAGAATTGAAAGTCATCGACGATAGCGGAAACACATTGCCTGCGGGACATATCGGCGAACTGCTTATCCGCGGTGATAATGTCATGCTCGGTTATTGGAATAATCCCGAAGCTACAAAGAATACGATTGATGAAGATGGTTGGCTACATACGGGCGATGTTGTGCGTATCGATTCCGACGGCTATCTTTATATCGTCAACCGTATCAAAGATATGATTATCAGCATGGGCGAAAATATTTATCCGCGTGAAGTCGAAGAGTTAATTTACAGATTCGACGGAATTAAGGATGCTGCCGTTGTAGGTGTCGAGGATAAATTACGCGGTCAAGCCGGTGCCTGTTTCTTCACCGCTAAGGAAGGCGAACGCGTCGACACTCGTGCTCTCAAAAAATTTCTGCAGATTAATCTTGCCATGTACAAAGTACCGCGCGAATTCCACGAGTTAAAGGAGATGCCGCGCACCTCTACGGGTAAAATTTCCAAACGCAAAATCTTGGAAGACTACGCCGAAAATAAAGACGACGATTGTTAATTCATATCGGGGAGGAAATTACGATGAAAAAATTTTTTGCCGCGTTAATGTTCGTGTTTATCTTTGCCGCAAATAATTTTGTCTGCGCAGAACCTACAGAAAAATTTTCCGATACTCAATACGAAAGCATAGTCGCCTACACCGAAAATAATCCCCTCTTCGCCGATAAAAATGCCGCGACGCTCCCCATTGACTTTGCCGCCTTCCAAAACAATTTCAATACCTTTATCAAAAACTTCCTCGCCGATTCAAATGTAGGCGACAATCTTGGTGCAGCTCAAGAATTTTTATTACTTAACAATCCCCAAATCACTAAACAGGGTGGCAATGATATCTTCACCAAAGGTTACATCAATCAAATCGCTATCGTCGGAGTCAGCACTGCCGATAGTAATATCAAGCTCCTAAATATTTTCTTCCTGCCCGAAAAGTCAAAGGAAGATGCTGTAGTTAAATCTTTGATAGTTCATGCCTTCGTTAAGGGTGTCGCTCCCGATTGCGATACCGAAAAACTTTTCGACGCGATTAACGAAGATATGAATAAACCCGTGATTGTCGGTAACGTGAAATTTTCTGCCGGAGCTATCGGCGATATCAATGTATTGACGGCTTCCGTTGCCAATTAATTTTTCTTCGGAGGTTTTATCTTGAAACTTTTCATTATCGCTTTAACTTTCCTTATCTCTTTGACTGTCAATAATTTTGCTCAAGCCGTGCCCTTCACTCGTACTCAGATGGATACTATTTTCGTTGACGTCGAGCAAATCAAATCCGATAACACTTTCGATTTCAACGTCGATTCTTTCAAGGAAGCCTTTAATGCCCGTATCACTCCGATACTTCAAAATATTACGGGTACCGACGATATTTCCGCTATGGAGCATTTATTTTTTATCTACGATTACAAAGTTTTCGAGAAACCCGACGGCGATTTATTCGCCAATATTTTCCCCGATTCCCGTATCGCTCTTGTCGGTATGCTTGAGCCCAATGGCGGCAATTTTAAAAATCTCAATCTCTACTACACGACACCCGAAGAAAAAGACGAATCGCTTTTTACAGTTTGGCTGCTTACCGCTTTTATTCAAACCCTCACGCCCGATGTTATTCCTCAAGCTTTGATGACCGAATTGACTGCCGAAAATTCTTTGGGTGAATCGGTCAAAGACGGTGTCAAATATAAAATTTCGTCGCAAGGAAATTTGAATGTCCTTACGGCTACGATTGCTCAATAAAAGGATGTGATTGACATTGATTGAAATTAATCCGATTGAACGCGTCGACATGACAAGCAGAATTGATCAGATTCGCCGCCGCATGATGGAAATTGAAGACAAAATCGGAATCAACGATGATTTTCAGGCGGCACTCGATAGGGAGATAGCCAAACAAACCGCTATTGCCGCCGCTGCTCCTGCGCAGAAAACCACTCAAAAGCCTGCCGCCGTTCAAAAAGTTGATAACGCCGTTAATCAACCTGTCAACGAAAATGATGTAGTCAATTCGGCGAAGGTTGCGCAGTCTCTACGGGAGGCGGAGAAAATCGAAAACAATTCGGCGCAAAGAACTTTACCGGGCGACGAGGCTTTACCGGGCAATTACAGTAAATTACAACAGCCGCAAATACCGCAACAATCTCAACACGTAGAGCAAACGCCGAGCAAGATTGAGAAAATCGAGATGCCCGACACCGAATTTAAAATACCCGAGCGCGACGATAAAATTTTCGAGGACAATTATAACGGCGAAGATGCCGAACAAATTCCCATCGAAGATATCATCATGCAAACCGCTGCCGAATACGGAGTCGACCCTAAACTTGTCAAGGCGATAGCGATAGCGGAATCGAATATGAATCAAGAGGCAATCAGTCCGGTCGGTGCGGTGGGTGTCATGCAATTGATGCCCGAGACCGCCGAAGATTTAGGCGTCGACCCCTACGATAAATCAGATAATATTGTCGGCGGTACTCGTTACATTCGTCAAATGCTTGATACCTTTGACGGAAATGTACCTTTGGCGGTTGCCGCTTACAACGCAGGCCCCGGCGCAGTCAAACGTTACGGCGGTATTCCTCCATATTCCGAGACTAAAAATTACGTCGGCAAAGTCATGGACTTATATCAGTAATACTTTTTATTCGCTCGTCGTCATTTTGGGCGTCGAGCTATTTTTTTTCGGGAGTTTTGTTATGACAAATGAAAATCGTCAGGCATTGATGCAAGGTTTTCGCGACGGTACTCCTATTGGTTTGGGTTATTTCGTCGTTGCCTTTTCTCTCGGCATTATCGCCAAAACTATCGGGCTTACTCCTCTTCAAGGTTTTGTCTTGAGCTTGCTTAATAACGCTTCGGCAGGGGAATTCGCTGCTTTTTCGGTTATCTCTGCCGACTCTCCTTATTTTGAAATGGTTCTTATCACTCTTATTGCTAATGCCCGTTATGTTTTGATGAGTGCCGTACTTAGTCAAAAATTTTCGCCCGACACTCCTCTTTATCACAGAATATTTGTGGGCTTTGATGTCACCGATGAAATTTTCGGCATAAGCGTCGCGCGAAATGGGCGATGGCTCAATCCGTTTTACAATTACGGCGCAATGTTGGCGGCTTTACCGGGTTGGTCTATCGGTACTGCTTTGGGTATTATTATGGGTAATATTTTGCCCGAAGCCGTCGTCAGTGCCTTGAGTGTCGCTCTTTATGGTATGTTCCTCGTCGTCATTATCCCGAAGGCAAAGCAAGATAAGATTATCGGCGGCGCGGTTATCATTAGTTTTTTAGCGAGCTATTTGGCTCAAACATTTTTCCCCGAAATTTCCGCAGGTAACAGGACAATTATTTTAACTGTCTTGATTGCGGGTGCGGCGGCAATTATTTATCCCGTGAAGGAGAAAACTACATGACACATGATATTAACGTCTACATTCTGATTGCGAGTGCGGTAACTTTGGCGTTGAAAATTTTACCATTGGTCTTGATTCGCGGCGAAATTAAAAATGTCATGATTAAATCTTTCCTGCATTATGTCCCCTACGTTACTTTGGCCGTTATGACATTCCCCGCAATGATTTACGCGACGCAATCGGAGATATCGGGCGTCTTGGCTCTGATTGCCGGATTATTTGCCGCATGGTTCGGCGGAAGTATGTTTCAAGTTGCTTTACTGTGTTGCGCTGTTGTTTTCATTGCGGAATTATTTATTTGAGGAGGTATGAAAATGCAGTACAAATGTAAAATGACGGTTATCGACAAGAAAGTATTCGGCGACTTGCAAGAAAAATATTTGGCAAATCCTAAATCTGGCGCGTGTCCTTTCTACGAAGTTGGTGCGGAATATATTTTCGAGCGTTACGGTGACGAAGATACTTTTTGGACGCAGGGCAACGGCGCACATTGTTCCGAAGCTTGGGATTGTTTCAGCCGCTATGTTTATACGGCTTTACAGGGCGGTTCAATTATGCGCCATTGGACGAACGACGAACATATAATGATTGCTTGTTGCAACGACGGTACACGCCCCGTGATTTTCAAAATCGAGCGGCTTGATTATAAAGTCGTTTACATTGATGCGGACGCTCCTGCGCAGAAAAAAATCGCCGATAATCTTACCGAATTAACCGGTGTGATAAATGCGGTCTTCCGTCCCGACAAAAATTTCATTGAAGTTTTCATGGACAGAAATTTTGAAGTCACCGACGAAGAAATTATTTCGGCAATCTCAGATTATAAAGTCGTGCAGATTGATTAACGCGTCGCCGTTAAAAATATTTCCTTAAAAATATCCGTCGATAGGGACGGATATTTTTGTCAACGAGAAAATTTTTTGGGACGACGGGCAGAAATTTTCATAAACCAAATTTATCATAACAAGCGATTTTGAGCCGAAAACGTCCATAAACCAAATTTATCGATTTTGACAAATTTCCGAGCGTCAACCCCGAGGTTTCATGAATCAGATTTATCGTTGACCTCAAAAATCGCCACAAATTTTCCATTAACCAAATTTATTATCGGTCGTAATTTCGGCGATATTTGCGCAGAAATATTTTGTTTGAGCGTCGGAAAATTTTTGGTGATAATGTTAAAGTTTTGGCACGTTAAACGTAAACGCAAAAGAAAAATTAAAGGGGCAAGGCATGAAATACGTATTGAATACTTTTAAAACGAATTGGAAAATATATTTGGCATTGGCGGCGGTGATGGCTTTGCAATTAATATCAGCCAATCAATTTCGTCTGTGCGGAGCAATTTTAATCGGTGCGCTCCTGAATTTCTTTTACTTCCTGTCGACGGCGGCGCGATTACAAGCGGCGGCAAATGCTCCCCGTGCTCAATCGAAAAAAATTATGT
>JAILRS010000016.1 GCA_024698045.1 Selenomonadaceae bacterium | reverse complement strand
ACTTTTTCCTTGGATTTGATTGTAACAAATTGCCCGTCCGCCTCAATCGAATCGATTTTCAAATCTTTGGGCGCGCGGTCGTGATTTGTTATCAATGCCTCCAAACATTTTTTTACCGCCGTCCCGTCGACTTTCTTACCGTTGGAAAATGTCGCCTTGTCGTTGATTTTGATTTTGATTGTATAATCGTCGAGCCGCTCAAAACTTTCGGCTAGCCACGGCTCAAGCTCCATGTTCTCGTTGAATTTGAAAAGAGTTTCGCCGATACCGTAGCGCAATGTAGACCAACCACTGTAACTGTCATGCGGATTTGTCCCGACATTTTCCATCGCCACGCCGTAAGCCATCGTACCGTATTTGAAAATTTTCCCGTCGTCCTTTGCGGTATTGCCGCCGCAACCTGTCATTAACATTGTCGCTGCGCAGATTGCCGCCAAATATTTTTTCACATCGTCAACCTCCCGAAGAGTTTATAAATTTCAAATTGCCGCAGAAAATTTTAACCGTGTCGCCGAAAAAAAATAAGCCCCCGAAGGGGATAAAATTACAAACAAAAAGCCCCGTGACGAATCACGGAGCCCGTTTTTATATTGGGGAAAAAATTTATTACATGCCGGCTTGCGCAGCAACTTCCGCGGCGAAATCGGTTTCTTTCTTTTCGATACCTTCGCCGAGTTGATAGCGCGTGAACTTAACAACTTTTTCGCCGCCCAAAATATCTTTGACGGTTTTCTCGTTGTCTTTGACAAAAATCTGTTCGATAAGGCAAACTTCTTTGTAGAATTTATTGATGCGTCCGAGCACCATTTTTTCAACGATATTGGCAGGTTTGCCTTCTTCGAGTGCTTGTTTACGAAGAACTTCTTTTTCGTGTTCGAGTTCGGAAGCGTCGACGCCTGCGCGATCCACAGCCAAAGGATTGGCAGCCGCGATTTGCATTGCAACGTCTTTACCGAGTTCAGCAGTGCCGCCCGTCAATTCGACGAGAACACCGATTTTGCCGCCCATATGAATGTAGGTGGTCAATTTGCCCTTAGTGGTATAGCAAACGAAACGACGGATAGAAATTTTTTCGCCGATTGTCGCGGTTGCTTCGGTTACCAAATCCGCAACGGTTTTGCCCTCGATTTTTCCGGCATTGAGCGCGTCCAAATCGGCAGGTTTCTTTGCCGCAATGTATTTGATGATTTTGTCTTCGAGTGCACGGAAATTTTCATTGTTCGCAGTGAAGTCGGTTTCGCAGTTGACTTCGAGAAGAACACCCGTCTTGCCGTCCTCTGAAACGTAAGCGGCAACAGCACCTTCGGCGGCAATGCGTCCCGATTTTTTCGCGGCTTTGGCAATGCCTTTTTCGCGTAACCAATCAATCGCCTTTTGCATATCGCCGTCATTTGCGGTCAACGCTTTTTTACAATCCATCATACCTGCGCCGGTTCTTTCGCGCAGTTCCTTTACAGCAGCAGCAGTTATAGCCATAATTTCACCTCAAAATAAATCTGATTATTCTTCTTCGTCGGCAGCCGCCTGAGCTTCGGCCTCTGCCATTTCCGCACCTTGATTGCCTTCAAGCATAGCATCGGCAATTTTGGCGGTGAGCAATTTGACAGCGCGAATAGCGTCATCATTGCCCGGGATAACGTAATCAATTTCATCGGGATCGCAGTTCGTATCTACAATCGCGACGATAGGAATGTTAAGTTTACGAGCCTCGGCAACCGCAATGCGTTCTTTGCGCGGATCTACGATAAACAATGCGCCCGGCAATTTGCTCATTTCCTTGATGCCGCCGAGATATTTTTCGAGACGTGACATCTCGTGACGCAGTTGCATGACTTCCTTTTTGGTCAAGACTTCAAAAGTGCCGTCCTGCTCCATCGTTTCCAATTCTTTCAAGCGCGCGATACGTTTCTGAATCGTTTGGAAGTTGGTGAGCATGCCACCGAGCCAACGCTCGTTAACGAAGAATTGTCCCGAGCGAATTGCCTCTTCTTTTACTGCCTCTTGAGCCTGTTTCTTTGTTCCTACGAACAAAACCGATTTGCCGCTTTCGGCAACGCTGCGCACGAAGTTATAAGCCTCGTCGACTTTGCGAACGGTTTTTTGTAAGTCGATGATATAAATACCGTTGCGCTCCGTGAAGATGTAACGAGCCATTTTAGGATTCCAACGTCTTGTCTGATGTCCGAAATGTACGCCGGCTTCCAAAAGCTGTTTCATTGAGATAACTGCCATTTGATATTCCTCCTGTTAATTCATTCGCGAGATATTTTCACGCCGAGTAACCTTTCGGCACAGGTCGACGCTCCGTCTCGCGTGCTTTTAATGACGGCGGCTATTATAACACAACAAATTTTCTGCGGCAACATTTTTTTCCCGAGTACTCCGCAACAATTTACCGTAATAAAATTCCGTGCGCAGGGTAAAATTTTTTCCGTCGACAAATACCTTTGATTTACATTGTCACATTAATTTTTTTCTGTTATGATTTTCCAAAATCCCAATCGGAAAAATTTTCCTCGGGATTTCACATTGAAAGGAAGTGATCGGCGCAATCGTATCGGCGATATTTTGAAAGTTGCATGTCGACAATTTGCGCTGTCTTTGATGATAAAAACCGATGGACAAAAAAAATTTCTCCTAACCGTAACGGCTGTCTTGCCGATAATTTTGATTGCTGTTTTTGCCGTCATTTACTTTAATTTGTCGCATACAGTCAACCGCAATCCGAAAGTCGAAGTGCAACCGCTGAACACTTTTGAAAAAACTATTTACGTGGTAACAGATAAAGATTACGAACCTTATTCCTACATTGACGAAAACGGAAAATATCAGGGTCTCGACGTGGAGATGATGAACGAAATTGCCAATCGTCTTCACATGAATTTGGATTTGACTCTTATCGATTGGAACGATGCGAAAAAATCTTTTCTGGCAGGGGACGACGATATCATAATGAACATTGAAGCGCAGTTGATTATGAACGATCCGAATATGGTTGTCACTTTGCCGACGACGGAAAAACAATATGTGGTCTACGGACGCGAAAAAATTTCTTCGGTCGCCGAATTGTACGACAGACGTGTTGCCTCACTCAACGTTAAATTAGGTTTGGGGCTCGACGATCAAATTACCTACGTCAATTCATACAGAAAAATTTTCGAGGGAATCAAGAACGGCAAATATGATTTCGCCATCTGCCCGATTCAAGTCGGCAAAGCTTTTTTGGAACAATTTGAGTTAGATGACGTCTTTCCGAGTTATGCCGTTCAACACGTTTACGGGACATTGGCGATGCACCCCGAAGCTCATCAGACACGCTATGAGATAAATCAAATTTTAATCGACATGCAGAAAAGCGGACGGCTCAAAGAATTGGAAGACAAGTGGATAACAAATCGCTACGAAAATATCACGCTGTTTGAAATGGTTATCGGTCGTCCGTGGCTTTTGACTTTGATTTTGTTGAGCATTACCGCAGTGCTGTTGTTGATTTTCTACACGTATCAACAGATATTGCAGTCAAAGGAACAAACAGAACATACAAAACAACTTCAGGAAAATTTAGAGATAATCAAAATACAGGGCGAAGAGTTGCGCCATCAACAAGCGGAATTAATCGCGGCGAAGGAACGCGCCGAAGAAGGTTCTAAAGCAAAATCGCAATTCCTGTCGAATATGAGTCACGATATCCGAACGCCAATGAATGCCATCGTCGGCTACATTACTTTGGCGAAAGATTTATACAAAATCTGCGAAAATTGTTCACTATGCAAAGAAAAACAATGCCCCGATAATATTCACGAACGCAATTACGAATTCTTGAAGAAAATCGATGCCTCTGCTCAACATCTACTTGCGCTGATTAATGACGTATTGGAGATGAGCCGAATAGAGAGCGGCAAATTTGAATTGGAACTCGATGAAATGGATTTTGTGAACACGCTTGACGAAGTGCATGATATGTTCGCAACGCAGATGAAAGGCAAAAATATCAATTTCGTCTTGGATACTTCTGAAGTCCGCGACAAATTCGTCATATCGGATAAAAATCGTTTCAATCGTATTCTTTTAAATCTGTTGAGTAATGCATATAAATTCACGCCCGAAGGCGGTAAAGTTACCGTCACGGCAAAACAGTTGAGCGACAGTAAAGAAGGATTTGCCGATTACGAATTACATGTCAAAGATTCCGGAATAGGTATGACGCCCGAATTTGCCGCAAAAGTTTTCGAGGCTTTTGAGCGCGAAAGAACTTCCACTGTCAGCAAAATTCAAGGTACGGGCTTGGGCATGGCTATCACAAAGAGTATCGTCGACTTAATGAACGGCACAATCAAGGTTGTCACCGCACCCAATCAAGGCACGGAATTTGTCATCAATATCACTTTCAAAATTTCCGATAAAGTTCATGACGAATTAGCCGAAGAAAATATTGATGGTGCGCAGAGTTTTGATTTCACCGACAAAAAAATTTTGCTGGTGGACGATATCGAAGTCAATCGGGAAATAGCGAAAATGTTACTCGAGGCGTCGGGCTTCATAGTCGATATCGCGGTTGACGGTAGCGATGCGGTCGATAAAGTTATCAGCAGTAACGGCGATTATGATGTCGTGCTTATGGATATTCAGATGCCGATAATGAACGGTTACGAGGCAACCAAAGCAATTCGCGCCCTACCCGACAGTAAGCTTGCCAAAATTCCGATTGTAGCAATGACCGCCAATGCCTTCAGCGAAGATGTAAAGGCGGCGACGGATGCCGGAATGAATGCGCACGTAGCAAAACCGATTGACATGCCAAACTTATTGGGTACTCTTTCTAAAATTTTGACTTGAGGTTATCGCAATAAAAAATCTCCCGTGAGAATCAATCTTTCGGGAGATATTTTTTTGTGATTTTAATTTATCCTCATGCGGTCGCAAACTTTCAGTTTGAATTTTCTTCTTGGGAAGACCGAACACTTTCGATAAAACTTTTGACCGATTCTGCGGAAAATTTTTTTGTACCCTCAACGTAATCGATAACCGCCGCGGAATTTTTTATAGCCGCTTTAAATGTTTCAAAATCGGGTGTCATCTGATTGTCATGCGTTAAAACGTCGACAAAAACACGGATGATTTTGCAAGTGTTTTCGGCAAAATCTTCGTTGGGCAATTTAACAAGCGCGTCGAAAATAATTTCATCTTCGGCATCTTCAAAATTACCTCCGGCAATAAAAATCACGGGCACACCGATTTTTTTGGCGCAATGTGCCGCAAGCGCGACAGTCCTGATATTTTCCCAAACATTTTCGGCGAAAACAAAAATAATTTCCGCGCCGCGCATTCCGTCGATAAAAATTTTCTCGTCGACGACATTGAGCAGACGAAATTTTTTATCGGCACGGCAATCGACAAGATTATCGATATCGCGCCCGTCAACCGCCAAACATTCCACGCACGGAATTTTTTCATTCGCAACATAATTAAAGGCGGAAAGTCCGCCAAAAAATTTTTCAACGCGCGTCGTATTGACGCCGACAAATTTTATGTTTGCGAATTGATTAATGCTGTCGTCAAACATGTATATCAATCCTCTGTACGTTCCACGAAAATTATTTCTTGTTGCGACGATTAAAGAAGTCGGGAATTATGTTGTGGAACGGATTTTTGTTTTCATTACTCTCTTGAGTTTTCTGCTGCGGTTCTCTGCTGTAGGTTTGAATATCTTCGTTAGGTTGATTAAATTGTTGTTGCTGATTCTGTTGTTGCTGCTGTTGCTGACGGAATTGTTGACGTTGTTGTTGATACTGTTGATATTGTTGCTGTTGATGTTGTTGATGTTGCTGATACTGCTGCTGATTTTTTTGCGACTGATTTTGTTGGGGTTGTTGTTGATAATTTTGTTGCGGTTGCTGTTGATAATTTTGTTGCGGTTGCTGCTGATAATTCTGTTGGGGTTGCTGTTGATAATTCTGTTGGGGTTGCTGTTGATAATTCTGTTGCGGCTGATATTGCTGTTGGTTGTAAGAGTTTCTACCGTCGCCGTTATTGTTGTAATAAGAATTCTGCGCAGGTTGTTGCGGCATTTCAAAAATCTCATCACCGAAACGAGTAGCAATGATAGTGACTACGATAGTGTCGCCGAGAGAATCGTCGATACTTGCGCCCCAGATAATATTTGCATCGGGATGCGCCGTCTCCTGCACGGTTGTTGAAGCTTCGTTGATTTCAAACATAGTCAAAGCATCTGCCGCGCCTCTGAAGTTAAGCAAGATACCGCGAGCACTGTCCACACCGGTTTCCAAAAGCGGCGAAGCAATTGCCTTTTTGACAGCCTCAACTGCGGCATTTTCGCCCGAACCTTTACCCACACCCATAAGCGCAGGTCCCGCATTGCTCATAATTGCTTGCACGTCGGCGAAATCCAAATTGACAAGACCGGACACCGCAATAAGATCCGAAATGCCTTTAACGCCCTGACGCAAAATATCATCGGCTATAGTAAATGCTCTTGCCATAGAAGTTTTTTTGTCTACAACTTGAAGAAGTCTGTCATTTGGTATCGTTATAATTGAATCAACATTTTTCTTGAGGTTTTCGATACCGATATCGGCATTTTTTTTACGTTTGGGACCTTCGAAACTGAAAGGACGCGTGACAACAGCCACAGTCAAGGCATTGACTTCGCGAGCACAAGCCGCCACTACGGGAGCCGCACCCGTACCGGTACCGCCGCCCATGCCTGCCGTTATGAAAACCATATCGGATCCGCGCAATGCTTCCAAAATATCATTGCGACTTTCCTGCGCAGCGCGTTCGCCTACTTCGGGTCGTGCTCCGGCTCCCAAGCCCCTTGTTACTTTTTCGCCGATTTGCATTCGTTTTGAAGCTTTACTCATTACAAGAGCTTGCGAATCCGTATTCATTGCTATGAATTCGACGCCTTCCAAGCCCGATTCTATCATTCTATTTACGGCATTTGAGCCGCCGCCCCCTATGCCTACGACTTTTATTTTAGCAACACTATTTAGCGTGGTGTCATCTATTTCGAACATCTGTTTCCCCTCCACGAAAAAAATTTCTATGCAAGCTTTGCAAGTTTAGCATAGATTAATGAAAAAAAGTTGTAATCCTTTCGGTTTTATTATTACGACAATATTGACATTGACATTTACGTTAAATTTACCATGTGAAAACTTGCGCGAATGGTTAACGAAAAAACAATCGCGCAAAATAAAAAGCGGCTCGTCTCCTTACAAGAAACGAAACCGCCGATTTTTACATTGTCACATCAAAATAATTGCCGTTACTCTTCGGAAGTACCTTCCGCAACTTCCTGCGGTGCGGCTTCGGTCGCGGAAGACTGATAGCTCTTGAATGTAGCATTTGCACCTTCGCGACGTGCGCGATTAATCGACAGCGAAATGCGTTTACGTTTACGATCTATGTGCAGAATTTTGACTTTGACAACATCGTTGACCGCTACTGCCTCTTCGGCATTTTCGATACGGCGGTCGCTCAATTCGCCCATCGGAATCAAACCATCAAAGCCCGGTTCTATTTCCATGAACGCGCCGAATTTTGCAAGCTTGACGATTTTGCCTTCGATGAATTCGCCTTCTTTATAGTTTTCGGCTCTGTCAAGCCACGGATCCGGTTGAGTTTGTTTAACCGAAAGCGAAATTCTGCGTGTTTCGGGATCTACATTTTTGACGTAGACATCGACTTCTTGACCGACTTTGAGCACGTCGGAAGGATTATTGACACGTTCCCAAGACAAATCGGAAATGTGCGCCAAACCGTCAACGCCACCAATATCGATAAATGCGCCGTAGTCTACAAGACGTTTGACAGTGCCCTTGAGGATTGCGCCTTCTTGTAATGTTCCGAAAATCTCCTGTTGTTTGGCGGCACGTTCGCGCTCCAAAAGTTGACGACGGCTCAAGACAAGACGACGTTTATGTGATTCGATTTCTATCGGCAATGCCTGAATTGTTTGACCGACATAGCCGCTCAAATCTTTTACGAAGTGCAATTCCATTTGAGAAGCCGGAATGAAACCGCGCAGACCTTTAACGGTTGCGGTTAAACCACCCTTTACAACGCCGTTGATTTGTGCGTCAACGGTTTGCGGATTTTCGCTGTCCTCGTCATTGTGTGCTTTTATCGCGCGCAATTCATCCCAAACTACTTCGTTATCCGCTTTTACTTTGGAAAGCACGCCGCCGTTTTCGCCGCCCAAAGACTGAATGTAAACTTTAATTTTGTCGCCTGCTTTTACAACATCTTCGGCAGAATCGGGCTCGGGATATGCCAACTCTTTTTTCGGGATTCCTATTTCCTGCTTATAACCTATGTCGACGTAAGCTTCGTCGCGATTTACCAATACGACTGTACCTTCGACTACTTCATGTTCGCGAATGTCTTTCAGACTTTCCGAATCGTCAAGCCAATTCCCCATATCTTCCACATTTTTCAAATCCTCTGACACTTCTTATAAACCTCCCCGATAATCCAGTCAGGTGTCGATGCACCGGCTGTTATACCAATTTTTTTTACTTTATTAAACCATTCAGGTGAAATTTCCTCTGCCGTCTCTATGTGATAAGTTCTGCACTTTTCTTCGCAAAGTTGAGCCAAGCGCGTCGTATTCGCGCTGTTGCGTCCGCCTATGACCAACATGACATCAACTTTTGACGCCAAATCCAATGCCGCAGATTGTCTCTGATCCGTTGCCGTGCATATCGTTCGTAAAATTCTTATATCATGCGATTTATTCAGTAGTTGCTTAACTATTTTGATAAAATTTTCTCCGCTGACAGTTGTCTGAGAGACTACTCCCAACTTTTGGCATGGAGCAAAATTTTTTGCTTCGTCTTCTGTTTCAAGTATTATCGCCCGCCTGTTTGACCATTCAAAGATGCTTTTGACTTCGGGATGATTTTTTTCACCTATTATGACTACTTGTCTTCCGTCTTCCGCCAGTTCTTTTGCGGACAGTTGTGCCTTTTTCACATGCGGACAAGTTGCGTCGACTATATTCAACCCACGTGCCTTTGCCTCTTCGTAGACTTGCGGACCCACACCGTGTGAGCGAATTATTATCGTGCCCTCCCCCATCGCCGTCAAATCTTCGACCGAACCGACACCTTCTGCCTTCAGTCGCTCGACCATCTGCGGATTATGGATTATAGGCCCCAGTGTGCAACTTTTCCCATCCGCGTGTTCTTTGGCAATTTTTATCGCCCGTTTTACA
Source organism: Selenomonadaceae bacterium (assembly GCA_024698045.1). Lineage (GTDB taxonomy): Bacteria > Bacillota > Negativicutes > Selenomonadales > Selenomonadaceae > Quinella. The sequence continues at coordinate 5,827 of JAILRS010000016.1, read as the reverse complement.
CCGTAACAAAAACCAAGATACTGCGACAAGATTACTTCCATTGTATCACCTGTTTGATTGCCTTTAAACGATTGACATTTTCGCCGAAAGTGTTGTCATTGCAACATTTATACGGCGCGATTGAAATTTTTTCACCGTCAAACAATAAAAAATCCCAACATGCCAATAACCGCTCTTAAGTGTATCATATTCACTTTTTGCAGGCAATAACTTATTCAAATAATTTTTCAAATTTTTGCTTAGAAAATTATCTGAATGTATCGACATACAAACGTCGACAACAAAATCGTTATAGTTCCCGTGAAAATTTTAGGAGCTGTCAAAATTATTCCGCTGCCTGCAGAGATTTTATCACATAGCTCGGCAAAGCGAATGCCCCCGTATGGATTTTCGTATTGTAATATTTCGTCTGCAAGCCCAATGATTTCCAGCGATTGAAGTCAACATCATTTGTCGGATGGAATTTTTTCGACGCGAATCCGAATAACCATTGTCCTGCCGGAAATGTCGGGATATGTATTTGATAAACTCTTACCGTCGGGAATGAACTTGCAAGGCGTTTATGTGCTCGTTGCATTGCCGCCGCATCCAATGAGTAGAAAGGATTTTCGTGTTGATTGACCATGATGCCGCCTTCGCGCAACGCGTTAAAACAGTTCCCGTAAAATTCTTTCGTGAAAAGTCCTTCGCCCGAACCGAACGGATCTATATACTCAACTATTATCAAATCGTATTCGTTTGATTTACGGCGGATAAATTTCAAAGCGTCGGCAAAAAATATATCAATGCGCGGATTATCCAAACACGCAGCAGTTTGCGGTATAAATTTTTGACACGCGCGCACAAGTGTTTTGTCCGGTTCCACCAAATCAATTTTCTCTATCGTGTCATACTTTAACAGTTCACGTGCAGAACCGCCGTCGCCGCCGCCTACCAATAAGACCCGTTTGACTTCAGGATTTACGCACATCGGCACATGCGTTATCATTTCGTGATAAATAAATTCGTCGCGTTCGGTTACCATTATCCGCCCATCCAATACAAGCAGCCGCCCGAATTCCGTCGAATCAAATATATCTATACGCTGAAATTCCGTTGTCTCGCTGAAAAGTTGTTTGTCTACCTTCAATGACAATCGGACATTCGGCGTATGTTGTTCGCTAAACCAAAGTTCCATAATTTCCTCCCGTCACGCCATGACTTGTAACCGTTTTATCGTCATATCTTCGGGACCCGTTATCTGACACCCCTTGCGTTTGGCGTAATGTACATAATCCAAAATCTCTTTGGTGATTCGTTCGCCCGGCGCAAGAATCGGAATCCCCGGAGGGTAACACATCAAAAATTCCGCCGCCGTTTTCCCGACTGTTTCATCTATCGGCAACGACACTTTATCCGCGTAAAATGCTTCCTTCGGCGCGGCATCTACTATCGGGTCGATATATTCAACCTTCATCAAACGTGACGGATCTTTGCGGTAAATCCTTTTGATATCCGCCAATGCACTGACAAGACGCTCGATATCTTTCACTCTGTCGCCTACGGATACATATGCCAAAACATTTGCGATATCACCGAACTCAAGTTGTATATCATATTCGTCGCGCAGAATATCGTAAACCTCAACGCCGGCAAGTCCGACCGAACGAGTGAAGATTGACAATTTCGTTACATCAAAATCGTAAACCGCTCCGCCGTCCGCCAATTCTTTCCCGTAAGCGTACCAGCCACCCAGATAATTTATTTCGTCGCGCGCGTATTCTACCAAGTCGATAACCTTATCAAAAATTTCTTCGCCGCGTAACGCCAAATTTCTGCGCGAAATATCCAAACTTACCATCAGCAAGTATGATCCGCTTGTCGATTGCGTCAAATTTATTATCTGATGTACGTAACCGGCATTGATATCTTTGCCCGTCAACAGCAACGAACTTTGTGTAAGGGATCCGCCCGATTTATGCATCGAGACCGCCGCCATATCTGCGCCTACACTCATTGCCGACGGCGGAAGTTTTTTACTGAAATAAAAATGCGTGCCGTGAGCCTCGTCCGCCAAAACTTTCATCCCGTGTTCGTGCGCCACTTTCGTTATCGTCGCTATATCCGAACAAATTCCGTAGTAAGTCGGATTGTTCACAAGTACCGCTTTCGCATCGGGATTATTTTTTATCGCCGCTATTACTTCTTCAACCTTCATGCCCAACGATATTCCGAGTCTTTCGTCTACCTGCGGATTTACATACACCGGCGTCGCTCCGCACAAAATCAGCGCGTTTATCGCCGAACGGTGCACATTTCTCGGCAAAATTATTTTGTCACCGGGTTTGCATGTCGACAATACCATCGCTTGCACTGCCGAAGTTGTGCCGCCAATCATCAGGAAACTGTGCGCCGCGCCGAATGCCTCCGCCGCTAATTTTTCCGCGTCTTTAATCACGCTGACGGGGTGGCACAAATTGTCCAGCGGTTTCATTGAGTTTACGTCAACATCTAAACACTGCTGACCTAAAAAGTCGACAAGCTCGCGATTGCCGCGACCTCTTTTATGTCCCGGCACATCGAACGGTACCAGTCGATTTGCTTTCATTCTCGTTAGCGCTTCCAATATCGGAGCGCGTTCCTGTGTCAAATATTCGTCTCCCAAATTTTATCACCTGCAATTTTAGTCATGACGCGATTATCGCAAAAAAACACACGCCCTGCAACGGGCGCGCAAAATTTTATTACCGAATGTAAATTCAAAGCTTTATCAAACTCGTAGAGTGCATGTTCTTTTACAAATACGGATTAAGTTCTTTAGCTCTTGTGAAATCGGCACTCGCTTTTTTGTTGTCTCCCTTGGCTTTATAGGCATTACCGCGCTCTTCATATAACAAGGGATTATCCAGATTAATTTGTATAGCTTTTGTGAAATATTCAATAGCTTTGTCATAGTACCCTTTGTCAGCATATTCACGACCGCGATTGTTATAGAACTCAACATAATTCGAATTAATCTCTATAACTTTTGTGAAATCGGCATTTGCTTTGTCATAGTCTCCTTTTTTTCTGTAAGCAATGCCGCGATTGTTATATGCATCAACATACTTCGAATAAATCTCTATCGCTCTTGTATAATCGGCAATCGCTTTGTCATAGTCGCCTTTCTCGTAATAGATAAGACCGCGATTGTTATAGACCTCAACATAATTCGAATTAAGCTCTATAGCTTTTGTGAAATCGGCAATCGCTTTGTCATAGTCTCGTTTGGATTTATAGACAATGCCACGATTGTAATATGCATCAACAAAATTCGAATTGAGTTGTATAGCTCTAGTGAAATCGTCAATAGCTTTGTCATGGTCTCCTTTGTCTTTATAGGCATTACCGCGCTCGTTATATAACCATGAAGCTTTTGAATCAAGTTGTATAGCTCTAGTGAAATCGTCAATAGCTTTGTCATAGTCGCCTATGTCTTTATAAGCATCACCGCGATAGTAATAGCCATCAACATACTTTGAATCAATTTTTATAACGCTTGTGAAATCGTCAATAGCTTTGGCATAGTCCCCTTTCTTTTCATAGGTATTGCCGCGATTGATATAGGTCTTAACATAATTCGAATCAATTTCTATAACTCGTGTGTAATCGGCAATTGCTTTGTCATAGTCAAATTTCAAGCTGTAAGCATTGCTGCGATTGTTATAGGCCTCAACATAACTCGAATCAAGTTCTATAGCTTTTGTGAAATCGTCAATAGCTTTGTCATAGTCACATTTGTAATTATACACAATGCCGCGATTGTTATAGGCATAAGTGTACTTTGGATTCAATTCTATAGCTCTAGTGAAATCGGCAATCGCTTTGGCATAGTCCCATTGGGCTTTATACGCAACACCGCGATTGTAATATGCCTCCAAATTATTTGAATCTAGTTTAATCGCCGTGGTAAAATCGGCAATCGCTTTATCATAGTCTCGTCTGGATTTATAGGCTTTACCGCGATTGTTATATGCCTCAACAAAATCCGAATCAAATTCTATCGCTATTGTAAAATCAGCAATAGCTTTATCATAGTCATATTTGTTATAATGGGCACTTCCGCGATCGTTATAGGCATCAACAAAATCCGGATTAAATTCTATAAATCTTGTAAAATCAACAATAGCTTTGTCATATTCCCCTTTATTTACATACGCATTACCGCGATTGTAATAGGCAGAAACATCATTCGAATCAAGCTCTATAGCTTTTGTGAAATCGGCAATCGCTTTGTCATAGTCGCCTTTATCATAATAGACAAGACCGCGATTATTATAGGCCTCAACATAATTCGAATCAAGTTCTATAACTCTTGTAAAATCGACAATAGCTTTGTCATAATCACCATTATCATAATAGGCAATGCCGCGAGTGTTATAGGCATAAATAAAATTCGAATTGAGTTGTATCGCTCTCGTTAAATCGGCAATCGCTTTGTCATATTCCCATTTGGCTTTATAGGCTTCACCGCGATTGAAATAGGCCTCAAAAAATTTCGAATCAAATTCTATAAATCTTGTGTAATCAGCAATCGCTTTATCATAGTCATATTTGTTTTTATAGACATTGCCACGATTGTAATAGGCATAAATATCATTCGAATCAAGTTCTATTACTCTAGTGAAATCGGCAACAGCTTTGTCATAGTCTCCTTTATTATAATAGACGATGCCGCGCTCGTTATAGGCGTTAACAAAATTCGAATTAATTTTTACAACTCTTGTATAATCGGCAATCGCTTTGTCATAGTCGCCTTTGTTTACATACGCATTGCCGCGATTGTAATAGGCAGAAACATCATTCGAATCAAGTTCTATAGCTTTTGTGTAATCGGCAATCGCTTTGTCATATTCCTCTTTGTCATAATATGCATTGCCGCGCTCGTTATAGGCATGGGCGTTGTTGGGATTACTGGTACCTCGAATCCATTTCATAATTTCATCAAAATAACCCATAAAAATTTTCCTCCTTTAAATGTTAACAAGCGGAGCCACTGCGAAGGTGTTCGACGAAAAATTTTTACCTGAACTTTCTCCGATTATAAATTATTGTCCGAGAGTTTACAAATTTTTTTGCCGTCGATGGATGGAAGATAGCCGAAAAAAAAACGCCCTGCATCGGGCGCAAAATTTTTTATATGTTTAAACCGGATAAAGCTTATTCAAATTGTTTGTTGAGTGCATCCTCCAACGCTTCTTTGTATGTCTCATTATCGGGATCTATCCTCAATGCGTCTTTGTAATCCTCCACCGCGCTTTGATAATCTCCCTGAATGCAGTAAATGTTACCGCGAGCATAATAGGCAGTTTGATTATCCGAATCCAAATCGAGAGCCTCGTTATAATCCTCAAGAGCACTGTCAAAATCGTCTTGCATATAGTAGGCATCGCCGCGTCCGCAATACGCTTCCGCATTTTCGTCGTTCAATTCTATTGCCGTCGTATAATCCTCGATTGCACTTTCATAATCTTCTTGCTCACTGTAGACATTGCCGCGTTTGCAATACGCTTCGTCATTTTCATCATCAATCGCAATCGCCTGCGTGTAATCTTCTATCGCGCTGTCGTAATCTTCTTGCATGTCGTAAGCGTCGCCGCGTTTACAGTAAGCATCATAATTTTCTTCGTCAAACTCAATCGCACGAGTACAATCGGCAATTGCCTCATCATACTCTTCTTCGTCGTAATAAATTTTTGCCCGACCGTAGTACGCCGCGGCATTTTCCTCGTCAATTTCTATTGCCTGATTGTATTCCTCGAGCGCACTGTCATAATCGTCAAGCTGATAGTAGACATCGCCGCGATTC
>JAILRS010000009.1 GCA_024698045.1 Selenomonadaceae bacterium | reverse complement strand
AGCAAAAACACTTCGGAAGATTTGATTTATCTGCGCAGGAGTAAATTTGCCGAAAAGATTTTGAATCGCGCGGCACAAGGTACGGCGATTATCGGAATATGCGGCGGCTTCCAAATGTTGGGCGAAAAAATTTCGGATCCGTTGAAAACCGAATCGGATTACACGGAGCTTGACGGCTTGAAACTTTTGCCGATTGAGACAACATTTACGGCAGAAAAATTTACGCGGCAGGTTACACTTGATGCCGTTGATTTTGATTTTCTCGACAGCAAAATTATCGGCAAAAATTTAGACGGCTACGAAATTCACAGCGGACAAAGTACTACAACCGAAAAAATTATCGCGCAGAAAAATATTTTGGGTACTTACGTTCACGGCATCTTTGATAACGATGATTTTCGGCGTCAAATACTCAACGCAGTCCGCCGTAAAAAAAATCTCGAGCCGTTGAAAGTTACACGCAACGTCAGCGCGGAAAAACAAAAAAATTACGAACGACTTGCCAAAATCGTCCGCGACAATCTCAACATGGATTTGATTTACAAAATTTTGGGCAACGAGTCAAAATCCTGATACCGTAAAAAAAATCAAAACAAAAAGCATTTTCAATCGGCGGCAGGAAATTAGACAACGGCAATAGAATTAAACTACGAAAAAAATTAACGGAGGGATACGTTCAACAATGAAAGACTACAAGAGTGAATTTATCAGAAATGTAGCGTTTTGCGGTCACGGCCGTGCAGGTAAAACTACATTACTCGAAGCGGCACTGTTCAACAGCGGAGCGACTACACGTCTTGGTAATGTCGATAACGGCACAAGTATTTTGGATTTTGAGCCGGAAGAAACAAAACGGCAGATGTCTATCAGCGCGGCATTGGCGGCTTTGGAATGGAAGAAAAATTTCAAGATAAACGCTATCGATGTCCCCGGATTCCCCGATTTCGTGGCGGAGATGCATGGAGCACTTGCCGCCGTCGATTCAACCGTTATAGTAGTATCCGCAAGCGGTGGCGTTGAGGTCGAGACCGAAAAGGCATGGGCACTCGCAGAAAGTTTGAATTTGCCTCGCGCTTTCTTCATCACCAAGATGGATAGGGATCACGCTGACTTTGAAAAAGTTCTCCGTCAGCTGCACGACAAGTTCGGCAAAAATGTCATCCCCGTACAAATTCCGATTGGCAAAAAGGCGGACTTCAAAGGCGTCATCGACTTGATTAAAGTTTTCTCCAAAGTCGACGCCAATGACGAAGTCTATGACATCCCCGACGATTTGAAGGATGAAGTCGAAACCTTGCATTTGGAAATGTTGGATGTCATTGCCGAATTCAACGACGACTTGATGATGAAGTATCTTGAGGGCGACGACAATTTAGACGAAGCCGAAATCAGCGACGCACTTGCCACAGGTATTCGCGAAGCCAAAGTCTTCCCCGTATTCATCGGCAGTTCTGTCAAAAATATCGGCATTAAAAAATTCCTCAACAATATTGTCGAATTCCTTCCCGCGCCTACAGATAAAAAGTACAGCGGCATTGACGTCAACACCGATGAACCCGTCGAACGTAAAATCACTGCGCCGTTCAGCGGACAAATTTTCAAAACCATGGTCGATCCATTTGTCGGGCGTATGTCTTATGTGCGCGTAATCAGCGGCGATATGAAGGGCGACGCAACTTATCAGCTCATGAGTTTGAGCGGCGAAGGTCAGGAACGTATCAGCGGCATTTTCACAATGCAGGGTAAAAAACAAATTCCGCTTAACGTAGCACATGCCGGCGATATAGTCGTCACTTCCAAACTTGCCAACGCAAGAACGGGCGACACTCTTTGCGAAAAATCTTCGCCGATTAAATACGAACGCATTAAATATCCCGAACCGATGTTGGCAATGGCAGTCACGTCGGAAAAGAAGGGCGAAGAAGATAAAGTCTTCGGCGCGATTATCCGCCAGCAGGATGAAGACCCGACAATTTGGCTCGGTAAAAATGCCGAAACCAAACAGACAATTTTGCGCGGTATCGGCGAAGTGCATTTGGATATCCTCAGCGATAAAATTCTGCGCAAATTCGGTGTCAAAATGGTTTTGGGCGAACCGCGTGTAGCTTATCGCGAAACGATTCGCAAGAACGTCGAAGTGCAAGGTAAACACAAAAAACAATCGGGCGGTCACGGACAATACGGCGATGTTTGGCTTAAAATCGGTCCCAACAAAGATGCCAATCCCGAAGTCAATAACGGTAATGTCTGGACTGAAAGTATTTTCGGCGGCAGTGTTCCGCGTCAATATTTCCCCGCAGTCGAAAAAGGTACGCATGAAACTCTTGCCGAAGGTGTTATAGCCGGTTATCCCGTCGTCAATGTCAGCGTCAATCTTTTCGACGGATCTTATCATGCCGTTGACTCCAGCGAAGCGGCTTTCAAAACCGCAACATCTATCGCTATCAAGAAGGGTATTTTAGCCGCGGAACCGATTTTGCTTGAGCCGATTGACGAAATTACAGTCCTCACGCCCGAAAATTACATGGGCGATATAATCGGCAAACTCAACAGTAAACGCGGCAAAATCCTCGGTATGGATCCCAAAGGTAAGGGCATGACGGAAGTCAAGGCGTTAATTCCCTCCAGCGAACTTTACAAATACGCAACCGATTTACGTTCGCAGACGCAAGGCAGAGCATCCTATTCGCTCAAATTCTCCCACTACGACCCGATGCCCGATAAACTTGCCGAAAAAATTATCGAGGAACATAAGAACGCAAGCAACGACAAATAATTTTTCGTCACCATGAATAAAAGTAACCGCCTTCGGAATTTTTCCGCGGACGGTTATTTTTTTTGATTGAGTATGACATAATTGCAGTTTACGACGAAGTAATTTATAATGACGGCAATCGAAAGGAGCGACCTAATTGAAATGGATTAACCATCAAATAGTAACAGGCTTTATAGTTTGCGCCGCGACCGATGATGCACTTTTTACGGCGTCGGGCATAATCGGGGCGGTCATTCCCGACAGGGTTGAAGGTTCGCCGCCGAAAGACAGTAGCTCTTACTGGAAGTGGCGAAAAAGTCATCGCACATGGTCACATTATCCGCCGATATATTTAGCTTTGATTGCCGCCGCGCAGTTTGCGAAAAATTATTATCCCAATCCGACTTTCGCGCTGAGTATGAATTTATTAAGTTACATATTGGTTGGTGCACTGCTCCATATCGCCGAAGATTCTATCTGCGGAAAAGTGCCCGTCTTCACGCCGCGCGGCAAACACGGAATCAAACTTTTTAAAGTCGGCTCGTGGCTCGAATATTTTTTCGTCGTGTTGATTATTTTAATCTGCCTGTTCGTCATGTTCGGCAGTATCGATTCACTGATTGACTTTGCAAAAAATTATCTGCCCGTATGAATTTTGATTGTCACTATGCAACAAAAAATTGCTATATCACGAGGAATTATCATGAAAAACTTTTTTACATTCGCAATCATATCCGCACTGATGTTGTTCCTATCCTTAACGATAATGTTCTTTATCGAGAAAACCGACGTGCTTGATTTCAATTCGCACAATCTCGAAATAAAATTTGAGCAAGTCGGCGATGATACTTTGATGACGTGGAAACCGTTGCCGTATCCGTGTGTGTATAAAGTCACGACGGTCAGCCGCACGACAGGACTTGCGGACGACGGTAAAGAATATCATGTACTCAAGGAGGAGGAGACGCCCGACCCGAAATATATCGTGCCGCGCGCGCCGATTCCTACTTACTATTACATCAGTGCTCGCGGTCTCTTCGGCGAAATTTTCCGCACAAAAACCGTTTGCGACAATCCCAATTTCCCGAAGAGTAAGCAACCGGTCACTATCTATCATTACGACAAAGA
>JAILRS010000019.1 GCA_024698045.1 Selenomonadaceae bacterium | reverse complement strand
GGCTTGTCGTATTGGTCAATCGCGTTGATGTTCATTTTCCGATTTACTTTGCAAGGTTTGGGACAAAGTTTGGTACCGACGATTGCGGGGATTATCGAATTAATTATGAGGATAGCGGCATCGATTTTCCTCGTTAAATGGATGGGATTTTTGGGGGCGTGTTTGGCTGCGCCTATGGCGTGGATTGGGGCACTGATTCCATTATCGATTTCGTTTTTCTTTACGGCGCGGAAGTTACGCAAAGCCGCAGTCATGACGGTTGAACATTGACTAGAAGTATAACACTGAAAATAACGAAGCCGCCCATGGACGGGCGGCCGCCGGCAACGTGACGTTGCATCCAATAATCGCGGTAGGGTATTCATTAAGTCAAAGGCAATCGCCGCGAGTTTAACGGCTGAAGATTGACGAGAAGCGCAATATTAATGATAGTGAGCCGCCCATGGATGGGCGGCACTAAGCCGGCATTTTATTCGCGTGATGCGAATAACCCGCCGGCACACCCGACATGTGTTATCTACACACTTCGTCTACCAAATACTACCGCCCCTGCGAGGTGCCCTTTCTTTTGTTACTTTTCTTTGGGCGAACAAAGAAAAGTATACACAACCAATAAAAAAATATTTCTAACTAAGTTAGAAAGTGTAGCCACGTTTTAGCAAAAACTAATCGCAACCAAGTTGACTTTGTCTCCTTTTGCTTAACAAACGAAAGGAGTTTTATTTCTTGACGTTAACGCTGACTTTTGTTCCGTCCTCCAAATCATTTACGCCCGAAGTGATAATAACTTCGCCCTCCTTCAATCCTTCACGCACAACAATATTATTTCCGTCATCTAATCCACATTTTACCGCGCGGCGTTCTACAGTTCCGTCATTCCTCAAAACAAATAACGTATCATGATTGTCATCGGTAAAAGCCTTGAGCGGCACAGTCAAACTGTTCAACGGATGTACGAGCTTCATTGTCACATCTCTGTATATCTTCGGCTCTAATATTCCCGTTTGATTTTTTATTTCGAAAAACACTTGCCTTCTATCCGGATTATCTTTGAGCGGCGGCGAAAAATTTTTTATTACGGCGATAAATTTTTCGTGCTTATTCTTCTTCACGGTCACTATCTTAGAGAAATCGAAATCAGTACCGTTGCGGAAAGATAAACTTACTTCCATATCGACTTTAAGGAAACGAGTAATTTTATCATCCATAGTCAAATTGAAATACAACTTACTGTAATCGCCGAGCAAAATTATCGGCGTACCGCTCACCACATATGCTCCGTTCTGTTTGTAAATTTTTAATATCGTACCGTCAATTGTCGCGCAAACATTTTGATTGTCTTGCATTTTTAAAATCAAAGCTTTTCGAGCGCGACAACTTTCCAATGCGGCGGCGGCGGCGCGATACGCTGAAAATTTTTCGTCGTATGCATTTTTTGAAGTCGCTTCCAACTTCATCAATTTTTCGTATCGTTCATAGGAATTTTTAGCGTGTTCAAATTCCGCTTCCGCCCTAAAAATATTGCTTTCGGCTTCGCGTAACTGCAGCGGCAATTTTTCATCCGTCACCGTGCAGAGTAATTGTCCCTGCCGCACGTTTTCATTTTCCTTTACCGAAATTTTTTCTACTTTGCCGTCAACCAATGAGACAATATCTGTCGTTTCATTTGAGTAAAAAGAAATTGCATCAATCGGAATCACGGGATTAATATTGCGTCGCCGAGCCTTTTCACCTTTCAGTAAAAGACTTCTGTCCGTCATTATCTGCGCATCTTCCTTCTGCTTCAGATAAACGCCGTAACTTATCAACGCAAAAATTATCAGCATGACGAATGCAACGGACGCAATAACATATTTTCTCATAAGGGTAATAACTCCTTAGTCGGGCGCGGTTTTTAGCGACGTGGTTTAATGTATCTAACCGATATTTTACAAAAAAGCCGTTGTGAAGTAAATGTAAAATATTTTCACAAACACGGTGAATAAGCAGACAGGAGAATCGAAATGATAATCGCCGAAGTTTGTGTAAACGTGACGACGAACACAATCGATAAAAATTTTACGTACGCAGTACCGGAAAAATTCAAAACATTGTCGGCAGGTTGGCGCGTGATAATTCCGTTCGGTCGACAGAAATTGGACGGCTTTGTGATAAATGTGCGCACGATTGACGATACCGCCGAATTTGATTTCGCGCTGAAAGAAATAATCGACGTGATAGACGAAGAAGCATGGTTTACGCCCGTGATGATGAGTGAAGCGCGTTGGCTGGCGGAATTTTATCTTTGTCCGCTTGCGCAGGCTATGGGTTTGTTTATGCCGGGGCGACGCGGTCGCAAATTGAAAATTATCTACGAAAAAATAATCAAACTCGTCGGAGCTTTTGACGAGAAAGAATTTTCGCGCGCCAAGACACAATTGAAATTACTGCAACTTTTATCGGAACGCGGCACGATGACGGCGACGGAATTGGCGGCGGAAAAAATATCGTCGACAATCGTAAACGCATTGGCGGAAAAAAATTTGGTGGAAATAATCAAGCGTCGTATCCTGCGCAACAGTTATTCGCACGTAAAATCAGTAGCAATGACTTTCGATTTAACGGACGAACAGCGTGCGGCGATAGCGACGGTAAAAAATTCTTTGACGCAGAAAAAATTTCGTGGATTCTTATTGCACGGCGTGACGGGTTCGGGCAAAACGCAAGTCTATATCGAATTGGCGAAGATAACTCGACAGCTCGGGCGGCGCGTGATAATTTTGGTACCCGAAATTGCTTTGACAAGTCAAACGGTCGCAAATTTCAAGGCACATTTTGACGACGTGGCAGTAATTCACAGCAAATTGAGCATAGACGAACGCGCCGATGTTTTCGATAAGATACGCGGCGAAGAAATCGGCACGATGATAGGAGCAAGATCCGCACTGTTCACACCGATAGATAATGTAGGTTTAATTGTTGTTGACGAGGAGCAAGACAGTTCATACAAGCAGGAAAAAAATTCGCCGCGCTACAATGCCGGAACAGTCGCCGAAGAATTTGCCAAGTTTCACGACGCCGTAATAGTCTTCGGTTCTGCGACTCCATCTTTGGAAAAATTTTACCGTGCGCAACAGGGCGAATTAACTCTGTTGAAAATGCCGCACAGAGTTTTAAATAATCCGTTGCCGCAGATAAAATGTGTTGACATGCGCGGAGAATTGCGCGAGGGAAATTTCGGGGTATTGAGCCGCGAATTAATCGAGCTGTTAAAAAAAACGGTAGCGGACGGACAACAGGCGATATTGCTTTTAAATCGGCGCGGCTGGTCGACTGTGGTAATGTGCAGATCTTGCGGAGCAACGGCGGCATGTCCCGATTGCAAAATGCCGATGACATATCACGCGGACGGGAAATTGCGATGTCATCATTGCGGAATTGAATCGGAACCGCCGAAAATTTGTCCCGTTTGTAAATCGCACAAAATAAAATTTTTGGGTAGCGGTACGGAAAAATTAGAACACGCATTGAAAACCTCATTACCGAACGCAAGAGTATTGCGCATGGACAGAGATTCGACGGGCGGCAAATTCGGTCACAAAAAAATTTTGGAGGCATTCGCGGCGCATGAATACGATATTTTATTCGGTACGCAAATGGTTGCACGAGGACACGATATCGGCGGTGTCACGGCGGTAGGCGTTTTGAGTGCCGATGCCGCTTTGACTTTCTCAAACTTTAGGGCGGCGGAAACTTGTTTTGAATTAATAACGCAGGCGGCAGGTCGAGCAGGTCGCGCGAATTTACCGGGCAAAGTTATCGTGCAAGCTTACAATGTCGACGCGCCCGCCGTTCGTTTCGGTTGCAATCACGACTACGAAAAATTTTACGAATACGAATTGCCGCAACGCAAAGAAATTTTTTTCCCGCCGTTCTGTCGTCTGATTAAATTGATTGTCACGGGTAGGAACGAAGATAAAACCGTCGCGCGAGCCGTTGAGATTGTCAAAACTTTCAAGGCGGAAGTAGTCGGCAAAATTTCGGGGCGGCATGAAATTTTCGGTCCCATCCCTGCCGCAATTGCTCAATTGCGCGATATGTTTAGATTTACCGTGCTGATTAAGACGGATAATTTGTCTGTCGTGCGCAGATTTTTACGGGAACACGAATTGCATTTGCGCGATGATATTCAAATCGATATAGACCCGACAACAACGGATTAAAAAAAATCCGCGAGTGTTTATGCTCACGGATTTTAATTTGCGGAAAAAAATAGAGCCCGTCACGTTTGACGAACTCTCCGAAAAATTTAAGCGGTAATTGAATTGACTTTCAAAGTAAGTTTGGATTTTTTGCGAGCCGCTGCATTTTTGTGAATGGTATTGTTTGCGGCAGCCTGATCCAAAGCTTTGTAAGCAGCCGGAAGAAGTTTTTTAGCTTCATCGGCATTGCCTTCCGCGATTGCATTCAATACGAGTTTCTGAGCTTTCTTGAAACGTTCTTTCTCCGTAATATTGCGTTCGCGGCGTTTGGCGTCTATACGCATGCTTTTAATTGACGATTTAATGTTAGGCAAGTGGTTGCACCTCCTCGAAGAATAAATGTTTACAGCTAAAGGAGTTTAGCACAGGAAAAAACAAATTGCAAGGGGAATTTAGCAAAGACTTGCAATATCTGATATAATGACGATGCGAATTTTATCAACCAAGAGGAGAGGAAAAAAATTTGCGGACGGAAATATTATCGCCGACGGAAGAAAATATATTGCGCGCGGCGAAATTAATCAAGAGCGGAGAAATAGTGGCGTTCCCGACGGAAACAGTTTACGGATTGGGTGCGGATGGCTTGAATGTCGAGGCATGCAGGAAAATTTTTGAGGCGAAGGGACGCCCCTCCGATAAGCCGCTGAGTTTGCATGTGGCAAGCATGGAGCAAGTCGAGCAAGTTGCAAAAATATCTTCGGCGGCAGAAAAATTATTCGCGGCATTTTGTCCCGGCGGCTTGACGATAATCCTGCCTAAGACTAAAATTGTGCCGGACTTTGTTACGGGCGGAAAATCGAGTGTCGGAATAAGATTCCCCGCAAATGATATCGCTTTGAGGTTCATAAAGTCATCGGGGTGCCCGATAGCCGCGCCGAGTGCAAATTTATCGGGAGCACAGCCGCCTAAAACTGCGCAGGAAGTTGCGCAAAATTTATCGGGCAAAGTCGAAATAATTTTGGACGGAGGAAGTTGTGATATCGGAATTTCGTCAACAATAATCGACATGACAACATCCGAGCCGAAAATTCTTCGTCAGGGCGCGATACCGTTTGAAAAAATTTTATCGGTGCTTTGACTTGGTAAAAAATTTTTTTTGGAGGTTATCACCATGGATTTAATGAAAGGCATGAATAAGGACGCCGAAGTATTCGCGGCGGTAGAAAGCGAACTGAATCGCCAACGCAACAAATTGGAGTTAATCGCGTCCGAAAATATTGTCAGCAAAGCGGTAATGGAGGCTCAAGGTTCCGTATTAACGAACAAATACGCGGAAGGTTATCCCGGCAAACGTTACTACGGCGGCTGTGAATTCGTCGATGTCGTCGAGCAACTTGCCATAGATCGCGCCAAAAAACTTTTCAACTGCGAATATGCAAACGTGCAACCGCATTCGGGAGCTCAAGCAAATACGGCGGTTTACTTTGCATTGGCGAATCCCGGCGATACAATCATGGGTATGAATTTAACCGACGGCGGTCATTTGACTCACGGTTCGCCCGTCAATTTGAGCGGTAAGTATTTTAACATCGTTGCTTACGGTGTGAGCCGCGAAACCGAAACGATTGATTATGACGCTCTGGAAAAGACTGCCGCCGAATGTAAACCGAAAATTATCGTCGCAGGTGCTTCGGCTTATTCGAGAACGATTGATTTTGAACGTCTTGCGGAAATCGCGAAAAAAGTCGGCGCGTATTTGATGGTAGATATGGCGCATATTGCCGGTCTTGTCGCGGCAGGTTTACATCCCAGTCCGTTGCCCTACGCTGATGTTGTCACTTCTACCACGCATAAAACTCTTCGCGGACCTCGCGGCGGTTTGATTCTCTGTAAAGATGCCGAATTCGGTAAACAGTTCAACAAGGCTATTTTCCCCGGTACTCAGGGAGGTCCCTTGATGCATGTTATCGCCGCGAAAGCAGTTGCACTCGGCGAAGCTCTTCAACCCGAATTTAAAGAGTACGCCGCGCAAATTATCAAGAATGCAAAAATTTTGGCGGAAACTTTGATGGCGGACGGTTTCAGAATCGTTTCGGGCGGTACCGACAATCATTTGATGTTGGTTGATTTGACGAGCAAGAATATCACGGGCAAAGAGGCGCAGAATGTTCTTGACGAAGTCAACATCACCGCGAATAAAAATACAATTCCGTTCGAGCCGCGTTCTCCTTTCGTCACAAGCGGTTTGAGATTGGGCAGCCCCGCACTTACCACGCGCGGATTCAAAGAAGTCGACATGAAGGAAGTTGCCGATATCATCGCACTTGTATTGAACAATCCCACAGACGAAGAAAAGAAAGTCGAGGCGCGTGCACGTGTCGCCGCGCTCTGCGAAAAATATCCGCTGTACTAATTTGATTAGAGGTTTTTATTTTGGATTTTGATTTAGACTATCTTTTATACCTGCAAGAGATTCGAGAAGATTGCGGCGGCGAATTACTATTTTTGATATTGTCGGCGATTCCCCTCAGTCCGGTTACCGCTTTGATTCCTGCCATATTATTCTGGTGCATAAACAAAAACGCAGGCATTTTCATAATCTTTAACGGTACAATCGGGCGCGTGATAAATGATTTGCTCAAAGGAATTTTTTGTGTCTATCGTCCGTGGATCAGATACACCGAATTGATTCCGTCGACAATGGCATATTCGGAGGCGTCAAGCTGGTCATTCCCGAGCGGTCACACTCAATTTGTCACGTCGATTTACGGCAGCTTTGCAAGGTTCTATAAGAAACGTGCACCGTTGTTAATTCTCCCCTGCGCATTGGTAATTTTGATTGTTGCGTTCTCGAGAA
This sequence comes from Selenomonadaceae bacterium, assembly GCA_024698045.1. Lineage (GTDB taxonomy): Bacteria > Bacillota > Negativicutes > Selenomonadales > Selenomonadaceae > Quinella. The sequence goes on along the minus strand of JAILRS010000019.1, from coordinate 52,029 downwards.
ACTTTCTGGGCGTGCATACTCCTCAAGACGTCATCATCGCGATAGCATATTCGGTTGTGCTGATATTCGCGGCAGAAAAATTATTCGCGTGGATAGGCAAGGACAACGAACGACGGACACTGTTTTTACTCTGCGGTTTACTGGGTACTTTCTTCGTTTTCCTGATTCTCTACTTTAAACCTTATCCGGAGGATTTTATGAATGGCAATCTGATTATAGATCCCGAAAAGGCGCGTATCGATGCCTTTGACGCGTTGGGATTTGGTTGGGCGTTTTTCCTCGGTTGGTTCCTCGAAATGCGATTCATCAACTTTAAATTAGATGTTTCTTTCAAAACAAAGGTACGGCGAATTGCGATAGGCATCGGAGTTTTGGCGGTAATATCCGCCGTGATTTATCCCTTGCTGAAACTTTTGCCCTTCCCTGCCGTCTATAAATTCTTCAAGGGGTTCTTACCATTCTTTTCGATTTTGTTCGTGGTACCGTTTATCTTCACCAAAGTTGAAAAGAAATACAGATTGTAAATTCAAACTTGAAATAAAAATCCCCGTCAACCTTCGACGGGGAAATTTTTTTGCAATCAAAAATCCCTGCGCCGTGAATAAACGCAGGGATAAATTTTTAATCAAACAAATCTTTCAGTTTATCAAAGAAAGTTTTTTGTTCGGGATTGTTCTTTGCATTGAAGCCGTTGCCCTCAAATTCTCTCAGCAATTCTTTTTGACGGCTCGACAAATTTTGCGGTGTGAGCACTTTGATTTTAACATATTCATCGCCGCGCCCTTCGCCCTGCATAAAAGGAATACCCTTGCCGCGAATACGAAGGACTTTGCCGGATTGAGTACCTTCGGGGATTGACAATTCTACTTTGCCGTCAATCGTGGGAGCCTCGATTTTCGCGCCGAGAGCCGCCTGAACGAAACTTATCGGCACTTCGCAGTAAACATCCTTATCTTGTCGCGTGAAAATTTTGTGCGGCTTGATATTGATGTATACGTACAAATCACCGGGTTGACCGCCGCGCTCTCCTGCTTGACCGCCGCCCGATATTCTCAATCTCTGCCCGTCGTCTATGCCGCGAGGGATAACAAGTTTGATATCTTTTTCGACGCGGATTTTACCGTTACCGTGACAGTGTTCGCAAGGATTTTTGATAAGTTGCCCCGTACCGTGACAGCGTTCGCAAGGACGAGAATTAGCGATGACACCGAAGGGAGTGCGTGTGGTTGTTTGGCGCATGCCGCTGCCGTGACAGTCCGGACATTCATCGGGCTTCGTGCCTTTCTTCGCACCCGTGCCGCCGCATTCCTCGCACGTTTCCATTCGCGGAACTTTAATCACCGTATCTTTGCCGAAGGCGGCCTCTTCAAACGAGACAGACAAATCGTAACGCAAATCCGCGCCCCTTTTCGGTCCCGAATTTTGTCGCGAACGTGTACGCCCAGCGCCGCCGAAGAATTGTTCAAAGATATCGCCCATATCGAATCCGCCGCCGCCGCCACCGAAGATATCATTCATATTGATACCGCCGAAACCGCCGCCGAAACCGCCGCCCGCGCCGCCGTAGCCACCGCCGCCCGAAAATGCCGCGTGACCAAATTGATCGTACTGCGCACGCTTGTCCTTATCCTTGAGGACATCATAAGCCTCGTTGATTTCCTTCATCTTGGCTTCCGCAGTCTTTGGGTCGTCGCGATTCAAATCGGGATGATATTGACGCGCAAGCTTGCGATAGGCCTTTTTTATCTCGTCGTCCGTTGCGTTTTTGTTTACGCCGAGCAATTCATAATAATCTTTCTTGTCAGCCATAAAATCACCTTTTTTATTCGCGCCAAAATTTTCGACGCTGACTAAAACAAACAACGGGGAGAGAGAAAATTTGTCCCTCTCCCCTGCGTATTATTTCGTTACCAATATTATTTCTTGTCTTTGTTTACTTCGGTAAATTCGGCGTCAATCGTGTCGTCGTCCTTACTCTTTGCGGAATCGTCTTGTTTCTGCTGTTGCGTGAAATCGGCATTGGGTTCGCCCTGCTGATTCATCGCGCCGGATTTATAAGCCGCCTCGCTCAATTTGTACAGTGCTTGACGAACTTCCTCACTTAACTTCTTGAGAGTTTCGGTATCGCCCGAGTCAAGTTTATCTTTGAGAGCCTGCGCAGCCGTGCGGACGTTGGAAATTAATTCCGCGTCTACTTTGCCCTCGAAGTCTTTGCAAGTCTTTTCGGATTGATAGACAGTTTGTTCGGCTTCGTTCTTTGCGTCGACAGCCTCACGCTGTTTCTTATCTTCTGCCTCGTGCGCCGCCGCCTCTTTGACCATACGATCTATATCGTCCTTACTCATGCCGCTCGACGATTGAATTGTAATTTTCTGTTCGCGTCCCGTGCCCTTATCTTTCGCGCTGACGTTGACAATGCCGTTACGGTCGATATCGAAAGTAACTTCAATCTGCGGAATGCCGCGCGGTGCGGGCGGAATATCACTGAGGACGAAACGGCCGAGAGTTTTATTACCTGCCGCCATTTCGCGCTCACCTTGCAGGACATGAATTTCGACACTCGATTGATTATCGGCAGCCGTCGAGAAGACTTGAGATTTTTGCGTCGGGATTGTGGTATTGCGTTCGATAATCTTCGTGCAAACGCCGCCGAGAGTTTCGATGCCCAAGGATAACGGTGTAACATCAAGCAAAAGAATTTCGTTGCCTTTACCGAATTCGCCGGCAAGTACACCGCCCTGAATAGCCGCGCCGACCGAAACGCATTCATCGGGATTGATACCTTTGGAGGGCTCTTTACCGAGGATTTCACGGATAGCGTTTTGCACAGCCGGAATACGGGACGAACCGCCGACCAAAATAATTTTGTCGATATCTTTACCCGTCAAGCCTGCGTCTTTCATTGCGTTACGGGTAGGAGTCATTGTGCGTTCAACCAAATCGCGCGTCAAGTCATCGAATTTCGCACGCGTCAAAGTCAAATCCAAATGTTTGGGGCCGCTGGCGTCCGCCGTAATAAACGGCAAATTAATATTCGTCGACGTCATGGAACTCAATTCGATTTTAGCCTTTTCCGCCGCCTCGATAAGACGCTGAGCACTCATTTTGTCCGCCGATAAGTCAATGCCGTTTTCGCGTTTAAATTCGCTTACCATCCAATCCATGACTTTTTTATCGAAATCGTCGCCGCCAAGATGAGTATCGCCGCTGGTTGCTTTTACTTCAAATACATGTTCGTCCAAATCGAGGATTGAAACATCGAATGTACCGCCGCCCAAGTCAAAGACCAAAATTGTTTCGTCATTGTCTTTATCCAAACCGTAGGCAAGTGCGGCAGCCGTCGGCTCGTTGATTATGCGCAGAACTTCCAAACCTGCGATAGTGCCGGCGTCTTTCGTCGCTTGACGTTGTGCGTCATTGAAGTAAGCCGGAACCGTGATAACCGCCTGCGTAACGGTTTCGCCCAAATAAGCTTCTGCATCCGCCTTTAATTTCTGCAAGACCATTGCGGAAATTTCTTGCGGCGAATAACTTTTATCGTCGACCGTAACTTTGTAGCTTTCGCCCATATGACGTTTGATTGATGAAATTGTTCTGTCGGGGTTGCTTACCGCCTGACGCTTTGCAAGTTGACCTACAAGGCGTTGACCGTCCTTAGTGAAACCGACAACCGACGGAGTGATGCGACTGCCTTCGGGGTTCGTTATTACTGTAGGTTCGCCGCCTTCGATTACGCTGACGACGCTGTTTGTTGTTCCCAAATCTATACCGATAACTTTGCTCATAAAAAATTACTCCTTCCAAACCTGTTGAGCAATCATCAGATTGCCTTTTATGTTTCAAGTCAAATCGTTATTTTCTACCCTTGTCGGCACTTTCTTTTCTGATGGTGCCGATTTTTTTATCCGAGCGCGTGTCTCTTCCGTTTGGATTGCGAATTGTGCCCGGAGGAAGATTATTTTTCTTTTCAAAAGTTCCGACCGTACAATCACTTCTTACCTGTCTTGACATTTCGTTTCCTCCAATTCAGTCTATTGGATTATCTTACTGATTGTTGACGACCTGCACCATGCTCGGGCGGATTACTCTGCCACGTGCAATATATCCGCGCTGAAATTCTGCGGCTATCGTTCCGTCTTCCTTATCGGCATTCTGTACCGTCCCGACCGCCTGATGATAATTAGGATCGAAAGGTTTATCCACCGCATCAATCGCCTCCAAACCATGTTTGCCCATGACGGCGATTGTATCCTGTTTTATCATCTCGATTCCCTTGCGCAGTTTTTCCGCATCGACATCCGCAGTACTTTCCGCTGCCTCCGCCGCTCTGCTCAAATTATCCAACAGCGGAAGTAAATCTTTCAGGAACGCTTGTTCAATTACGTCGGCTATTTCAGATTTCTCTTTCGCCGTACGTTTGCGGAAGTTATCAAAATCCGCTTGCAGTCTCAAAAATCTGTCGTCCTTGGCTTTTAATTCCTCGTTCAACTTTTCAATCTCAGCGGCTAAATTTTCTTCCGGTTTCGTTTCCTCTTCCGCCGACTCGGTTTGTTTTTCCACCTTCAAATTTATTTCTGCACTATCTCCGTCCTCGTTGTTAACTACCACTTTTTTCTCTGCCAAGTCGTTCACCTCTCTTTTGTCTGCAACCTTAACACCAATTAGACAAAAAGTCAAGTAAATTTTTTCTTTCAATCTTTCAGCACGAATTACCGACGTAACGGCAATGAAAGTTTCGATACAGTCTGTGCGGATTAACTTTTTGCCGATGATTTTATAACTTTTTGACGAACTGCCGCGCGATAATTATTATGTTAATCAATTCGCCGCAAGTGAGGGATTGGAAATGATTGGCTATAAAATTACTCGCAGATTTGTTTCGTCGATTCTTTTGGTCGTTTGTATTTCGCTGACGGGTTTGGGATTTTTCTTGCTGAACTTTTTCCGCGAACATACTATGCAGAAGGAGCAAGATAATTTAATTCTCAACGCCCGTATCATAGAAACGACATTGGCAGATAAACTTTGGCGTAACGATTCAAATATTATTGACGTCACGAATGTTATCGCGCGCGATACGGGATTGCGGATTACCGTCTTGGATAAAACAGGGCGCGTAATTGTCGACACAGACAAACCAATCGAAAACCTTGACAATCATTTGCTACGGCAGGAAATTCAACAGGCATTGTCTTCCGATATCGGTTACGGTACCGCAATCCGCTACAGTGATACTCTGCACGAAAATTTTATGTACACGGCGATTCCCGTCCGCCGCAACGGAGAATTAATCGGGATTATTCGCACGGCAACTTCTATTTCCGTCGCCGAAGCCGCTTACGCAAAAATTAAGTTCGGGATTTTGATTGCCTTACTTCTTGCGATTCCGATTGCATTTACCTTGGCATTGTGGTTGGCATCGCGTCAACTTAAGCCGCTCATACATATAATTCGTACGGCTAAAAATATTTCAAACGGAAATTTATCCTGCCGAATACATTTGCATACGGGCGACGAATTTGAATTTCTTGGTCACGCACTTAACAAATTAACTTCAACTTTGGCGAAAAAAATCCGTGAGGCTCAAACCGATGCGCAAAAAGTTTCCATGATTCTCGAACAGATGGACAACGCCCTTATGTTGATAGACACAGCCGGAAATATTCACAGTGCAAATCGTCAAGCTTGTCGCTTATTCCCGATACTGCAAGACAATCAACCGCATCACTGTCTTCATGTTTTGGGCAATGCGGAATTTGCCGAAACGATACGCACACTAAATCAATCGACCTCAATGATTTTGACTTATCGCGATTATACTTTTGAAGTTTTTCTGTCCGCCTTCCAAAACAATGATGATGCCAAAATTTTGGCTGTCTTCCACGATATTTCGGTCATGCACGAACTCAATCGGCGTCAAGCTGAATTTACCGGAAATGCCGCCCATGAATTGGCAACGCCTTTGACTTCAATATCGGGTTTCGCCGAACTTTTGCGCGAGGATGATTTTTCTTCGCCCGTCGATTCTCGTCACTATGCAGATGTTATTTTTCAACAGGCGCAGCGCATGAACAGATTGATTAACGATTTACTTCAGCTTACCAAACTTGAAAACAAAACTTACCGCAATCAACTTCCTTCCAAGATTATCGACTGCGGAAGTATTTTGCAAAAAGCCGTCAACGCTCTACGCCAAAAGTCAGCAGAAAAAAATCAAGTCGTTACAATTTCCGAACTTGCCGATAACGCAAAAATAAAGGCCGCGCCCGATCTGCTCGAACAGATTTTGCGCAACCTCATTGACAACGCGATTAAGTACACGCCCGAACACGGGACAATTACCGTCGCTTGTTTCGTTCGGGAAAATCAAGTTATCTGCCAAATTCAAGATACGGGCATCGGCATTCCACAAGAATCTCTTTCGCGGATTTTCGACAGATTTTACCGCGTTGATAAGGCAAGAGACAGAAAAAGCGGCGGTAACGGTATCGGGCTTGCTTTGGTTAAATTTCTCGTGGAATTATTCGACGGCTCAATCGAAGTGACAAGCACCTTGGGAAAAGGTTCAAACTTCAAAATATTTTTCCCGTTAATCAAGTCAACTACTCCGACTTAAAGAAGTCGGAGCTTGTCCATACCCTTACCGGTCTTTACCGGACGCGAGGTTCAAACGTTTTCACTACCTCGTAGGTCAGACATCATCGGGTGGTTGACTTCACCCGTTTAACTTCCAACTACTAATCAGAAGTCGTTATTTTATACATTTACTATATCAGATTATCTATTGATAGTAAAGACGAAAGGAGAGAAAAGCGGCGCTTCCTCCCCGACCTTAGAGGTCGGAGTATCCGCGCTGCGATTAAGATGAAAACTTCAGCGATTGAAACGATAGCCGATACTCCTTACCGTTTCGATTGCCTGCGCAGTTTCGTTGTCCGCCGATAATTTTTCGCGAAGATGACGAATATGCACATCAACCGTACGCGTATCGCCGTAGTATTCATAGCCCCAAATATTCGTTAGAATTTCATCGCGCGAAAATGCTTTGCCGTTATTCGTCGCAAGGAGTTTCAACAGTTCAAATTCTTTCGGCGTCAATGATAAATTTTCGTCGTCTATGCTCGCGCGATAAGAATTAAAATCCAATTTCAAGCGACCGATTTGTAAAACTTGTTGCATTGACGGATTATTTTTCGTTCTGCGCAGAACTGCCTTGATTCGAGCGATTAATTCACGCGCGGAAAAAGGTTTTGAAATATAATCGTCCGCACCTAATTCAAGTCCGATTACTTTATCTATCTCTTCAGCCTTCGCCGTCAACATGATGACGGGAATCGCCGTTGTCGACGGATTACTTTTGAGTATTCGACAAACTTCAAAGCCATCCGGCTCGGGCATCATCACATCAAGCAAAATTAAATCAGCGGCAAATGCTTTGGCTATTGCCTCTTTACCGTCGGCGGCAGTCATTACTTCGTAGCCGTTTTTGCGTAAGTGAATCGTTAACAGTTCACGAATTGAATCTTCATCATCCACAACTAAAATCTTCACCGATTTTCTCCCAATGCAACAGAATTATTTTATACCGTAAAATACAACAGCCTTCCGACACGGGAAGGCATTTATATTTTGAACACAAGTTATTTTGCGTGTCGCCCGAAATATTTCACGGGTAAAGCCAAAAGCAAATTGAATACCAAAATCGTAAGAATCAACAGTGCGCCGATTCCGTCGGCAATCATTTCGCGGTCGGGTACCAAACCCACACTCATCAAGTACCACAAATGTACTGCCAATGTTTCGCCGCCCGACATAAGATTTGTATCGTACATGAATCGCGAAACGCTTGTCCCGGCGGTAAATATCAAAATCGCCGTTTCGCCTAAAATTCTTCCTGCCGTCAAAGTTATTCCCGTGATAATCCCCGGCAATGCGCAGGGCAGTATTACTTTTAAAATCGTCTGCAATTTTGTCGCGCCCAATGCCAATGACGCCTCTTCATATGATTTCGGTACGGTGCGAATTGATTCTTCGGTAACACGTACCAACATCGGCAAGTTCAACAAAACCAAAGTCAATGCGCCGCCGAGAATACTGAATCCCATGTGCATTTTGTTTACGAAGATAATCATGCCGAATAAACCCAAAACTATCGAGGGAACAGTGGCAAGACTTTCAACCGATAAGCGAATACATTTGGTCAGAAAATTTTCTCGAGCGTATTCAGCAAGGTAGATGCCGGCACCTACAGCTAAGGGAATAGAAATTGCCATTGACAGAAACAACATATAAAACGAGTTGAAAAGCTGTGAGCCGACGCCGCCGCCTGCCATAATATCACAGGACTTGCCAAAGATAAAATGAAAATTCAAAACGGGTAATCCTTTGTAAAGAATGTAGCCGAGAAAAGCGGCAAGCAACATTAGGATAAAAATGCCTACAGACCATAATCCGACGGTTGCCAATTTGTTTTCGGTCTTCGCAGAAATAATTTGCACAATCACGCCGCCTTTCTTGCCGCAAAGTAACGAATCGATATTATCATTCCTACCGAAATCAACAGTAAAACCAATGCCATTAAAAATAATGAGTTGCCCCATACGGAGTCAAAGGGAGTATTGCCCATTTCAACGACGATATTACCGGTAAGTGTCGCCGTTGGTGTGAAGAGTGAATCAACAAGCCGCGGCGTATTTCCGATAAGCATTTGCACTGCCATCGTTTCGCCGATTGCTCTTGCCAGTGCCAAAATGATTGCGGTTAAAATGCCCGGAGCGGCGGCAGGTACAATCACTTTTGATATCGTCTGCCAACGAGTCGCGCCTAATGCTAACGAGGCTTCTTCCAAAGATTTCGGCACTGAGTTTAAGGCGTCCGCGCTGACTGAAAGAATTGTCGGCATTATCATAATCGCAAGCACAAGCGACGCCGCCAATAATCCGAAACCGGTAGCGACATGAAAAGTTTTGCGTAGGAAGGGGACTAACAATATAAGCCCGATATAACCGTAGATAACCGAAGGAATCGCGACATAAAGATTGACGGCATGACGCAGAATGTTTTTCAAAAAAGTCGGTGCTGCTTTCTCCAAAAATATTGCGCCCGATAATCCCAACGGTGTCCCGATTGCTACGGCTAACATTGTCGATAAAAATGAGCCGATGATAAAAGATAATGCCCCGAAATTATTTTCCGTTGGATCCCATTTCGCGCTGAAGAAAAATTCTGGCGGACTGACGGCAGTAAAAGTCATCAAGCCCTGTTTGCCGACAAAGAAGATAATCGAAAAAATAATGAGCGTCATAAGACAGGCGGCGGCAATAAATAAATATCGTCCGCATTTGTCGTAAAATAATTTGCGTTTGCGGTAAGCACTCAGGTTTTCAACTTGTTTGATATCGGCGGCTTGCTCCATAATCAAAACCCCTCAATGTTTCATCTTGCCGACGGGAATAAAGCCGAGATTTTCTACGTGACTGTTTTGAAATTCATCGCTCATAACGTAATCGATAAATTCCTTCACAACGCCTGTGGGCTCGCCCTTGGTGTACATGTGTCCGTAACCGTAGATTAAATATTTGCCGTCGATTATATTCTGCGCAGTAAACTCAATGCCGTTAAATTTCAAAATGTTAACGGAATCATCGGCATAAGGTGCGTCAACGTAACCGATAGCCCCGGGCGTCGAGGCAACGGCAGTGCGCACAGCTCCGTTAGAATCCAAAATTACAGCGTCATCCGTGAAGGCAGTACCTTTCAAAACAACTTCGCTTATCGTTGCACGGGAACCCGAAGATTTTGCGCGATGAATCAATGTAATTTTTTGATTTGCTCCACCGATTTCATTCCAATTCGTAATTTTGCCCGTCAAGATATCAATCGCTTGTTGTTCGCTGATGTTGTCAATCGTGTTCGCCTTATCGACAATGAATACAAACGGCTCGACTACAACTTTATGATCTACAAGCCCTTTGTCTTTATACTCTTCGGGCAGATTGACATCTGAATTACCGATATCGACGGAACCGCTCGCAACTTGATTCATACCGGTAAACGAACCGCCACCCGAAATATTTATCGTTAACTGATTGTTTTTCTGCTGAAAAATTTCCTGCGCAGGTTTCAATAACGGTAACAAGGCAGTAGAGCCCGACGCGGTAATTTTATTTGAACTTTCATTGCTTACATTATCTCCGCCGCCGCAACCTGTTACTAAAACCGCGGCACCGATTACAATTGCACTCATTGCCGAAAGAATTTTTTTACTGCCAAACATTTTATCTGACCTCCCTAAAATTATCATGACTTCAATTTTTAAACTCGGTTATTAAAATTGCGTTGATGTATTCGCTCTGCCGTTTCCAAGTAGATAACCCATTCGGCGATATTAACGGCGTGATCTCCGATACGTTCGAGAAATCGCGCGATAAACAGTAACGGAATTATTTTTTTTCGGTCTATGGTTTCGTCGTTTACCAAATCCGACAGAGTATAGAAAGTACGTGCGAAAATATCATCCATTGCCTTATCCGTATGGCGAACTTCGTCGGCTAATTTCACGTCGCGATTTTTATAGGCCTCCAATGATTTTGCTACCATATCAAGTGCGCAAGACGAAAGTTCACGAATAATTTTTATCAACGTTTTATCCGGCGGAATCCGAACATTTTCAACGGTACGAGCTATATCGAAAGCATGATCCCCTATTCGCTCGATATCGGTCGAAATTTTAAAACCCGTAGCAATGACGCGCAAATCGTGTGCTATCGGCTGCTGTTTGGCAATCAACAATAAACAATAATCCTCAATGTCGATAATGTAGTCGTCGATAATATCATCATCTGCCATTACTTTCTCGGCAAGTTTCACATCGCCGCTGAACAACGCTTGCATGGATTTATCCACGGCAATATGCGCCAGTTCGCCCATTTCGTTTACTTTCTGCTGAACGATTTGCAAAGCCTTGATATATTCTTTCCTTGTCTTTTCATGCATATTGTTTACTTCCTTTATCCGAATCGTCCCGTTATATAATCTTCGGTTTTCTTGTCGTGCGGCTTCGTGAAAATTACATCTGTCTTGTCGTATTCGATTAGTTTACCGTTGAGAAAAAAAGCCGTGTAATCGGATACTCGCGCCGCCTGTTGCATATTATGCGTGACCATGATAATCGTAAATTTCTTTTTGAGTTCCGTGACAAGTTCTTCAATCTTCATTGTGGAAATAGGATCCAGTGCGGAACAAGGTTCATCCATCAAAACTACTTCCGGTTCAACCGCCATCACTCGTGCTATGCAAAGTCTTTGTTGTTGTCCGCCAGATATTCCCATCGCCGATGATTGCAAACGGTCTTTTACTTCATCCCAAAGAGCCGCGTCGCGCAAACTTTTTTCTACAATCTCATTAAGTTTCTTTTTGTCCCTTAAGCCGTGTACGCGACAACCGTAAGCTACATTTTCGTAAATCGACATCGGGAAGGGATTTGGGCGTTGGAAAACCATTCCGACACGTTTGCGCAGGTTGACTAAATCTAATCCTTCGTTGTAAATATTTTCGCCGTCAAGCTCGATACTTCCGTCGATAAACACGCCTTCTATCAAATCGTTCATTCGATTTAATGTGCGTAGGAAAGTTGACTTGCCGCAACCCGAAGGACCTATCAAAGCGATAACATTGTTTTTCGGGACACTCAATGACACGTTATAAAGTGCTTGATGACTGCCGTAATACAAATTCAAATCGCTAACCTTTATTTTCATCTGAAAAATCATCACCGTCCGATTAATTTCTGATTCGATAAACAGCGGTAGCATAATAAAATCGCACCATTTATATGTTACGACTTTGTTAATTTTGTGTTAAGTTTTTCTGCGCAGAATAAACAACTTGACAATGCCTCCAATAATCACGCCTAATCTTTCGATAAAATAAAAAAGTCCCCAACGGTTTTTTACGCCGTCGGGGATAAATTTTTTATGTTAATCTTTAAAATTTTATCTTGCTTGCCATTCGCCCGTTGAGCGGTTAGCCGTGTATCTTGACCCGTCCGCAAGTTGATAAGTGACGTCAGTTGTTCCGTTGACAGTGAGGGAGCCGCCGTCCGTGAAGATAATCGAAACCGAATTGGCTGTAATATTTCCGCTTACCAAATTCTCGGCTATAACATCGGCGAGAATAACAGTATCATTAGTACCGTTGGTATTTATTACATCGTTGCCGTTACCGTTGCAATAGAAGAAAGTATTTTGACTGCCGCCGCCGATTAATTCGTCATTACTTGCCGTTGCGCTCGATTAGTACGTCATTGCCCTTACCTCCGCTCATACTCGCGTAACCGTTGCCGCCGTTGGTGATAGTATCGTCGCCTTCTTGTCCGTTGACACATGCCGAACCGTTGACAGTAATGTTGTCGACGCCGCCCGTACCGTAGAATTTGCCCGTGACATTTTCGCCGATATTGAATGCCAAACTTCCGTCGTTAGCGCTGACTGTGACTGCGCCGTCGGAGCCGAATATCGCATTGTCGTAGATGTTGATAACGTTGCCGCTTATTCCTGCAACAGTTTTAGTTTCCAACGTAGGCACTTGGCTTGATACATATGCGTTGAATTGCTCAACGGTTATGTCATTGAAATTTGTGCCGTAGTTGATTGTGCCGACGTTGTTTTCGACGTTTTCGACGTTTCTGACAGTGCCGTTAAAGTTAGCATACGCGCCCGTACTGTCACCTGTTGTGCTGTAAACATTTGCCGTGCCACTGTTGTTCAGAGCAGCGCTATAGGAGGTGCTTATGGCAGCAAAAGAGCCGCCCGAGATATTTACCGTGCCGCCAAAGTTAGACAGAGCAGCGCCGTATTCGCCTGCGGCAGAGAATTCGCCACCCGTGATATTTACTGTACCGTTGTTAATCATAGCAATGCCGTATTTGCCTATGGCAGAAAAAGAGCCGCCGGAGATATTTGCCGTTCCGTTACTTCTGTTATTCAGAGCAGTGCGGTATTCGCCCGTGGAAGTGAAAGTACCTCCCGTGATATTTGCTTTGCCGTCGTTAGCCAGAGTACCGGTTAAAGAGCCGCCGGAGATATTTGCCGTACCTAAGTTAGTCAGAGCAAAGTAGCCAGAGACAGTGCCTCCCGAGATATTTACCGTGCCGATTTCATTAATCAGAGCAAAGCTATATTCGCCTGTAGCAGCAAAAGAGCCGCCCGTAATATTTACCGTGCCTGAGTTAGCCAGAGCATCGCAGTTGCTGCCCTCATAAGAGATATCGGCGCCGTCAAGAATATAGAGCGTGGCTCCTTCTTTGACCCTAACGCTATATTCCCCGAGGTCAATTGCGCTGTCAATGTAGTAAGTGCCGCTCGTGAGATTATAAATGTCCCCATAATATTCATCCGTAGCACTATAATTACCGATATTATCGGCAGTGATATGGATTGCGCCTTCGGGTACGCCGCCGCTAATGCCACTAATGAGATTATCGCCGCTCGCTTTGAGACCCGAAGATACACCGTTTAATACAATGTTGCCGCTCCCCGATGGGTAAGTCGCTTTACCGTTTTCTACATTCCATGCCATAAAAATCAATCCTTCCACAAAAAATTTCAAGAACATCGTTCTTTATCAAAAAGTGTTTCGCAGAGAAGACTGATTTTATATTTCATAGTGAACGATATAAACTTTTCGGAATATTATACAAAAGCAGTTCGCATTTTTCAATACTTTGTTACTCCTACAATTACAACTAACTAAAACAAAAATCCCCAACGGTTGTTATTACCGTCGGGGATAATTTTTATGTCAACCCTTACTAATTAACTTGATACATTTTGAGTTGAAATTTATTTGGCTTCCCATTCACTCGTTGAGTGGTTCGCCGTGTATCTTGAGCCGTCCGCCAATTGATACGTTACGTCAGTCGTTCCTTCTACCGTGAGTGAGCCCCTCTCTTTCAGATTAATCGAGACCGTATTCTCTGTGATGCCCGTGCTTGCCAAATCGTCGAGCGTTATATCCGAAAGCATGACTATATCATCGTCGCCCGTGCTCTTGATTATATCGTTGCCGTTACCGTTGCAGTAGAAGAAAGTATTTTTACCTTCGCCGCCGATTAATACATCGTTGCTTGCGGAGGCGCCGCCCCAGAGACTTGCGTCGCCCTGTCCTGCGATTATCGTGTTGTCTTTATCGTTGCCGACCAGCGAAGTATTTCCCGAAACGTTTGAGGCGTCGAGCGTTCTTATATCTCCGTAGAATTTTGTATCTTGAGAATTGTCGAGCCAAATTTCCGCGCTCTCCAAACTCGAGTCGACACTCAAGGAATTTCCGCCGTCGAGCACGTAGCAATTCGCAACACCGTCAAACGAAAGATTAGTATCGACTTTTGCAATCAAGCCGTTAATCGCGATGTTTTTGCCTGCCGCATCTCTAATTGTGATTTGAGCATCGTCATCGAGCACTGCAACAACATCGTTACCCGAGAGGTGGCCGCTGTTAATATCTCCGTCAACGGAAATACTATCGGCCGTCGTGATATTGTCCTTAGTCAAGAACTCAAAGTTTTTAATCACATCATGACCGTCGCCCGCTTCGAATTGGAAAGTCGTCCTGCCGAATTTGTCCTCTGAATCGCTTCGCCCGACCAATATGTCATCGCCTTTACCGCCGCTCATACTCGTATAACCGTTACCGGCTGTCAAAACGTTTCGACTATCAGAGCCAATCAAAGCTACAAAGCCGTCGCCTGCTTTCGCCTTGTTTATGCCGTTCAGTTTAAAGGATTTTCTGTTAACAGTGCCGATACCCTCGCCGAGATTTACCGTGGTCGTGTCACTTATCGGAGAGAAATCTACGCCCGATTTTTTACCGTAGCAATCACTCGGCAAATTATCCTTCTCTATCTCGACATAATCGCCGTCCTGAGCAAACAGAGCGCGCATTTCCTCTTCGCCGTCCGTTAACAAAATGCCCTTCTGCATCGCGTCGTCGAATTTTATTCTGCTCGTGCCCGAATCAAATTTCAGATTACCTCTGCTGAAAGAATACTCGAGATTATCCAAATCATTGACCTGAACGATATCGCCGTCGAAGCCGTCATTGAAACCGTGAACCGTATTCCTACTGCCTTCGCCGAGGATAACTGTTGTGCCGTCTTCCGAATCCGAATTTTTCAAGTAGATGTCATTGTTGCCCGTACCGCCGTCAACCGTGGAACCTGCACCACTGCTTATGATGGTGTCGGAGCCTTTGCCGCCGTCGACATATACATCTTCGCCGGTATTGGTAATGTTGTCGGAGCCTTCGCCGCCGTCTATTGTGGCTTTCGCGCCTTCGTTGATGATGTTGTCGGTTTCGGTCGAGCCGATGATTTGTTTGTTATCAGCCGTATTGTTAAGTGTGAACGAGCTGCCGCCGCCCATTATCGTTACGCCGTCGCCTTCGTAATTTTCTTCGCTCAAAGTGATTACGCCGTCTTCGGGTGTCATGCCCGTCGTGTTGGCTATACCCGTTATTGTGAATTGCGGCTCGTTACCGATTTCAGGAACATATGTTACAGAAGTTTTATCGCTACTCAAATCGTAATAAGCACCGAAGCCGCCACCGTTATAGACAGCCGTCTTTTCTTCCAACTCCCATTCGCCTTCGGCTGCACCTGCCTCGGTTGCCACACCACTGAGCGCAAATGTATAACCTTCGCCGTTGAGTACTACACTTTCGGTTATGCCTTCGAGAGCAGACGCCCCGAGAATTACCGTCGTGCCGTCAACCGTGATGGATTTTGACGCACCAATGTTCAGACCGCTGATTGTGAAGAGCGTATTAACTGTATCGGTACCGCCCATGACAAGTTGATTGCCCTTGAACATGATGCCTGATTCATGTTTCTCAATGTAACTAATCGAAGAACTGCCGGCCTCGTCAAAGTATTTATCATTCGTTGCAATCGCGCTTATTCCGTAGATTGATACGCCACCAACTTCAATGCCGCCTTCAATTGAGGTTATGTCACCGCTCACGCCCGTTATCGTATCGTCGACAAAGTTTTCAACCGTGAACGAACTTACACCCTCAACATTGATGATATCGGAGCCCGAGCCCACATTGACTGTCGCGTTATCGCCGCCGTTGAGGTTGATGATATTTGAATCTTCGCCGCCGTCGATATACGCATTGTCGCCGTTATTGGTAATTTCGTCGTCGCCTTCAAGACCGTAGATCGTAACGTCTTCGGCGTTGTTGGTTATGGAATCTTCCGTGTCTGCTCCGTAAATCGTCACGCTTGCGGCATTGTTTTCGACAGTATCGGCTCCGGTTACTCCGTGAATCGCTCCGCCGTTAAAGTCACTGCCCAGACTGAATGCATATCCGCCGTCATTTGATTGAACTGTTACTCCGCTGTCTGCGTAAGATCCTTCGCCCAATATGACATAGTCGTCACTGATTTTCAGTCCGTCAGTAGAGTTCACACCTGCAATTTCTACCGAGGAAGTGCCCCCGATTTGTTCAATATAATTGATGATTGTTGAGCCGCTGTCGAGTGCGAAGTGTGCTCCCGATGCGCCCGTCATGTAAGACGCTACATTGTCATTGAGTTTCCATTCGGGAGCGATTGTCTCGCCTTCTGTTTTCACATCATCCGCAAATTTGAACGTGTAATCTTCGCCGCTGATTGTTACGCCTTCGGTTATTCCTTCTATTGCCGACGCTCCGACTATAACTGTTGTACCCTCAATTGTCATAAACTCCGTCGCGCCGATACTCAAGCCGTTAACCGTGAAGAGTGTCTCTATCGTATCGGGGTAATCGCTCATCACAAGTTGATTGCCGTTGAGCGTCACACCTGCCTCGTAATCCACAACGTAAGCAAACGAAGTGTCACTAATCTCGCTGTAGAAATCATTAGAGGATGCAATCGCGTTGATGCCGTAGATTGAAGTATCGCCAACCGCTATGCCGCCCTCGATTGTGGAAATCGTTCCGCTCACGCCGCTTATTGTGTCATTGTCAGCGAAGTTTTCAACCGTGAACGAAGTTACGCCATTGACGTTGATAATATCGGAGCCTAAGGAAACATTGACTGTCGCGTTATTGCCGCCGTTGAGGTTGATGAGGTTGGAACCTGCGCCGCCGTAAATCGTGGCATTGCTGCCGTAGTTGTTGATAATATCATCGCCTGCGCCACCGTCTACTATCGAACCCTCGCCGGCATTTTCGATTGTATCATCGCCGTCGCCGCCCAATATCACCGTAGAGGCGCCACCGTTAAAGATAGAGTCGTTATCCGCGCCGCCTTCGATTAAAACATTCGCGCCCTCGTTATTGATATAGTCAACGCCTGCGCCGCCTTCAATTGATACATTGTCGCCGACGTTGGTTATGGTGTCGCTACCTTCACCGCCGTTAATTGATGCAAACGCACCTGTGTTAACGATGTTATCGGCACCTTCGCCACCCAATACCGTTGCGGAGACACCGCTGTTAAAAATAATGTCGTTGCCTTCGCCGCCGTTTATTGTGGAGCTTGTGCCGCTGTTGTTGATAGTGTCGTTGCCCGAGCCGCCTTCGATTAAAACATTCGCGACGTAGTTGTTGATATAGTCATTGCCGTCGCCGCCGTCTACCATAACATTGTCGCCGACGTTGGTTATGGTGTCGCTACCTTCACCGCCGTTAATTGATGCAAACGCACCTGTGTTAACGATGTTATCGGCACCTTCGCCACCCAATACCGTTGCGGAGACACCGCTGTTAAAAATAATGTCATTGCCGTCGCCGCCGTTTATCGTGGTACCCGTGCCGCTGTTGGTGATAGTATCTGCGTCGTCCGTGCCGTAGAAAGAGCCTGTGACACTTTCGCCGATATTGAACGCGTAACTGCCGTCGTTGTTGTTTACGCTGATTGAGTTGTCGGATCCGAATATAGCATTGTCGTAAATGTTGAGAAGACCTTTGCCGATTCCTGCAACTGTGGTTGTGCCGCCTGCGACAACAAGATTATCGCCGTCAGCTTTTACATCAGTGGACACGCCGTCCAATTCAAGCAAGTCTTTTGTTTCGCCCGAAACTGTTGCGTAGACGATAGTGTTGTCGGCCTGCATTGTTGCGCCCGATTCATTTATAAGCTGATAAGTTGCGGTGTTGTTTGTCGTGTCTACAGTCCAGGCATTAGCGTTTATAATCGCCATGCTCACTCCGTAGATAGACACGCCGCCGACATTAATACCGCCCTCAATTTCGGTGATGGTGCCCGATACGCCCGTGATGCTGTCGCCAATGTCAAAGCCCGTCACGCTGAAGGAAGATGCGCCGCTGACATTGATTAAGTCGTCGCCTTCGGAAACATCAATCATCGCGCTGTCGCCTGCAACGGTGATGAAGTCATTGCCGCTCAGGCCGTTGATATAAGCCGCGCCGCCAACCGTAATATTGTCGACGCCGCTGGTGCCGTAGAATGAGCCCGTGACACTTTCGCCGATATTGAAGGCATAACTTCCGCCGTTGTAGTTGACCGTCACTGCACTTTCGGAGCCGAATATCGCATTGTCGTAAATATTGAGGACAGTGCCGCTGATTCCTGCAACTGTGGTTGTGCCTTTTGTCTGCTCGGCGACATAGCTCTTGAATGCGTTGTAGTTCATGTCGTTGAAAGTTGTGCCGTAGTTGGGTGTGTAGTTGCCGGAAACAGAGCCGTTAAATGTGGCATAAGCGCCCGTGCTGTCGTTGGTTGTGCTGTAAACATTTGCCGTGCCGCCGTTAATCAGAGCATAGCCGTTTTCGCCGGGAGCAGTAAAAGTGCCGCCCGAAATATTTGCCGTGCCCCAGTTATTCAGAACATTGCCGTTTTCTTTTGTAACAGTGAATTCGCCGCCCGAGATATTTATCGTACTCCAGTGTATGATAACATTAGTTTCGGCAGATAATGTGCCACCAGAAATATTTATTATGCTACCGCCATAAATAGCAGTGCCGCCGTATTGTCCTGTGACATTGATTTTGCCACCAGAAATATTTATTGTGCCACTGCCACAAATAGCAGTGCCGTTAGTGGAAGTGAAAGTACCGCCAGAGATATTTACCGTGCCGTAGTTCTTCAGAGCAGCGTCAGTGCCTGTGGCGGTAATATTTGCGCCGTTGAGGATATAGAGCGTGGCACCCTCGTTGATTGTAAGTGTATTTTCGCCGAGGGCGATTGTGCTGTCGATGTAATATGTGCCGTCCGAGAGTGTGTATTCGTTTGTCGACAGATAATCCGCAGTGACTTCGGTTGCGCCTTCGGGTACGCCTGCGACAACGAGATTATCGCCGTCAGCTTTGACAGCCGAAGACACACCGCCCAAAGTAAGCAAGTCGGTTACATCGCTCGGGACTGTTGCGTAGACAATAGTGTTGTCGGCCTGCATGGTTGCGCCCGATTGTCCGCTAAGCTGATAACTTGCTGTGCCTTCGTCTGTGTCTACATTCCAGCCGGTATTTATAACCGCCGCGCTCACTCCGTAGATGGACACGCCGCCAACTTCAATGCCGCCCGTGATTTCGGTAATAGTGCCCGACAAACCGGTTATGCTGTCGCCTGCGCCGAAGCCCGTCACGCTGAAGGATGATGCGCCGCTGACATTGATTAAGTCGTCGCCTAAGGAAACATCAATCATCGCGCTGTCGCCTGCAACATTGATGATGTCGTTGCCGCTCAGTCCGTTTATGTAAGCCGCGCCGTTGACTGTGATTGTGTCGACGCCGCTGGTGCCGTAGAATCCCCCCGTGTATTCTTCGCCGATATTGAAGGCATAACTGCCGCCGTTGTAGTTGACCGTCACTGCGCTTTCGGAGCCGAACAGAGCATCACTGTAGATGTTGAGAACACCGTTACTGATTCCTGCAACTGTGGTTGTGCCACCGCCGCCGCTTGTTTGCTCTTCGACATATTTGTTGAATGCCTCAAGGTCATATTTCTTGCCGCCAATGGTAACTTCCTCAACTTCGGTGACTTTACTGGAAACATCTTCGCTAAATTTAGCAGTGTTGCCTTTGTAAACATTTACCAGGCCGCTACTTTCGTTCTTCAGAGCAGTATTGCCGGAGAATTCGCCGCCCGAGATATTTGCCGTGCCGCCTGGGTTATACAGAGCGCTGCCGTTAGTGGCAGTGAAAGAGCCGCCCGAGATATTTACCGTGCCGTTTTTGTTATTATGCAGAGCATTGCAGTCTCCTTCTTTGGTATAGAATTCGCCGCCCGAGATATTTGCTATTGCCTTGTTTTGGGAGTCGCCGTTCACCAGAGCAGTGGCCCCGGTGCCTGTAGCATAGAAAGAACCGCCCGAAATATTTACCGTGCCATAGTTCCACAGAGCCTGGCCGTCGATGCCTGTGGCAGTGATTGTGCCACCCGAGATATATACCGTGCCGTGGTTCTCCAGAGCAGGGTAGCCTCCCTCTTCAAAAGTAATATCAGCTTCGTTGAGGATATAGAGCGTGGCACCTTCGTTGATTGTAAGTGTATAGCTACCAAGGGAGATTGCGCTGTTAATGTAATAAGTTTTGCCGCTCCCAAGAGTTGTACTCTCGAAGTTATCCTGAGTGATTTCGGTTGCGCCTTCGGGCATACCTCCGACAACGAGATTATCGCCGTTCTTGCTTATAGCCGAGGAGACGCCGCCCAAAGTAAGCACGTTGGTTGCATCGCTCGAGACTGTTTCGTAGACGATAGTGCCGTCGGCCTGCATGCTTGCGCCCGATTGTCCGCTAAGCTGATAAGTTGCGGTGGCGTTGAGTGTGTCTACATTCCAGTTGCCGTTTATAACCGCCGCGCTTACTCCGTAGATGGATACACCGCCGACATTGATGCCGCCCGTGATTTCGGTAATAGCTCCCGACAAACCGGTTATGCTGTCGCCCACGCCGAAGCCCGTCACGCTGAAGGAAGATGCGCCGCTGACATTAATAACATCATCGCCTACGGAAACATCAACAATCGCGCTGTCGCCTGCAACATTGATGAAGTCATTGCCGCTCAAGCCGTTGATGTATGCCGCGCCGTTGACTGTAATTTCATCTATGCCGCTCGTGCCGTAGAATCCCCCCGTGTATTCTTCGCCGATATTGAACGCATAACTGCCTCCGTTGTAGTTGACCGTCACTGCGCTTTCGGAGCCGAACAGAGCATTGTCGTAAATATTGAGGACAGTGCCGCTGATTCCTGCAACTGTGGTTGTGACGCTTGTCTGCTCGGCGACATAGCTCTTGAATTGTTCGTAGGTCATAGTGGTATCGTTAATGGTAAAGCTTGTGCCGTAGTTGCGAGTGCCGCTGCCGTAGATCCCCATCCAACCAGTGCCTTTCTCGTAAACATTTACCGTGCCGTAGTTCAGAACAGCGTAGTATTGGCCAGTGAAATTGCCGCCCGAGATATTTGCCGTGCCGTCGTTATTCAGAGGATAGGTGCCTGTGAAAGTGCCGCCCGAGATATTTGCCGTGCCGTTGTTATCCAGAGCAACGTTACCGGAGAAAGTGCCGCCCGTGATATTTGCCGTGCCCCAGTTCAACAGAGCAGTGTTGCCGGAAACAGTGCCGCCCGAGATATTTAACGTGCCGGAGTTATTCAGAGCATAATCGCCTGT
This sequence comes from Selenomonadaceae bacterium, assembly GCA_024698045.1. Classification (GTDB taxonomy): domain Bacteria; phylum Bacillota; class Negativicutes; order Selenomonadales; family Selenomonadaceae; genus Quinella. The sequence continues at coordinate 30,415 of JAILRS010000019.1, read as the reverse complement.
GGAAGTAATATTTGCGCCGTTGAGGATATAAAGCGTGGCACCTTTGGGGATTGTAAGTGTCTTGTTGCCGAGGTTGATTGTGCTGTTGATGTAATAAATGCCGCTCGTCAGTTCGTTGCCGTTGACCGACAGATATTTCGCAGTGATTTCGGTTGCGACTTTAGTAATGTCTACAACGAGATTATCGCCGTTCGCGCTGACAGTCGAGGACACGCCGCTCAAAGTAAGCAAGTCGGTTACGTCGCTCGAAACTGTTGCGTAGACAAGTGTGCCTTCAGCATTCAAAGTTACGCCCGATTGACTGAAGAGCTGATAACTTGCAGTGCCTCCGATTGTGTTTACATTCCATTTATTACCGTCTACAATCGCCGCGCTGATGCCATAGATGGAAGTAGTGCCGACCGCGATACCGCCCGTGATTTCGGTAATAGTGCCTGACAATCCCGTTATGCTGTCGCCAATTTCAAAGCCCGTCACGCTGAACGAAGATGCGCCGCTGACATTAATAACATCATCGTCTACGGAAACATCAATCATTGCGCTGTTGCCTGCAACGGTGATGAAGTCATTGCCGCTCATGCCGTTGATGTATGCCGCGCCGTTTACGGTGATGTTGTCTATGCCGCTGGTTCCGTAGAAAGAGCCCGTGACACTTTCGCCGATATTGAAGGCATAACTTCCGCCGTTGTAGTTGACAGTAACTGAACTGGCGGAGCCGAACAGAGCATTGTCGTAAATGTTAAGGACTGTGTCGCTGATTCCTGCAACCGTGATTATGACGTTTGTCTGCTCGGATACATAGCTGTTGAATGCAGTAACGTCTTTGTCTTCGCCGTCAATGGTAACGGTATCAACTTTGGTGATTGTGCCAGAGATTTGGCTATATTGAGCAGTGCCGTCGCTGTAAACATTTACCGTGTCTGTGTTCTGCAGAGAATATATGTTGCCTGAGAAAGTACCGCCCGAGATATTTACCGTGCCTTCTTTGTTATTCACACCACCACGGGAGCCGGAGAAAGTGCCGTCAGATATATATACCGTGCCGGATTCCCAGTTCCAAAGAGCAACGCTACTTTCGGTGCCGCTCGTGGCAGAGAAAGTACCGCCCGAAATATATGCCGTGCCGCCTTCGTTATTCAGAGCAATTCTTTCTCCGCTTGTGGTTTTGATTGTGCCGCCCGTAATTTTGACAGTGCCCAAGTTCCGAATAGTCTGTTCGCTCGAAGATATACTTGCATCGTCGAGGATATAGAGTGTGGCACCTTCGTTGATTGTAAGTGTTTTGCTGCCGAGGTTGATTGTGCTGTTGATGTAATATGTGCCGCTCTCGAGTGTGTAGTTGTTTGTCGACAGATAATCCGCAGTGACTGCGGTTGCGCCTTCGGGTACGCCTGCGACAACGAGATTATCGCCGTCAGCTTTGACAGCCGAAGACACACCGCCCAAAGTAAGCAAGTCGGTTACGTCGCTCGGAACTGTTGCGTAGACAAGTGTGCCGTCGTCATTAAAGTCAACGCCCGATTGTCCGCTAAGCTGATAACTTGCTGTGCCTTCGTTGACGTTCCAGCCGGTATTTATAATCGCCGCGCTCACTCCGTAGATAGACACGCCACCAACTTCAATGCCGCCCGTGATGGATGCAATTGATGTGCCCGTCAAACCGGTTATGCTGTCGCCTTCGCCGAAGCCTTCAACCCAGAACGAAGTTATGGAGTCGCTGTTGACACTGATTAAATCGGAGCCCGAGCCGACATTAACGGTTGTACCCGTACCGCTGTAAAGCTGGACAGTATCGTTATCGTCGCCGCCGTCGATATATGCACTATTGCCTTTGTTTGCGATAAGGTCATCGCCGTCGCCGCCGTTGATTGTGGCATAATTGCCGCCGTTTAAGATATTGTCAGCGCCGTCGCCGCCGTTGATTGTGGCATAATTGCCGCCGGTGTTGTCGATAAAGTCATCGCCGTCGCCGCCGTAGATTGCAACACTTTCAGCTTCGTAGTTTTGGATAATGTCGTCGCCTTTGCCGCCGTCTATTGTGGCATTCGCGCCTTCGTTCCATATATTGTCAGCGCCGCTCATGCCGTAGATTGCAACACTTGCAGCGTAGTTGTAGATAAGGTCAGCGCCGCTCATGCCGTAGAATGCATTGCCGTCAAATGCACTGCTAAGACTGAATGCGTAATTGTCTTTGTTGGATTGAACTGTAACGCCACTTTCTTCATAGGAGCCTGCGCCCAATATGATAGTTTCGTCGTCAACATCGAGACCGACAGTATCAGTGACGCCTGCCAGTTCTACCAATGCACTTCCTACTGAAGCATTTTGATAGACAAGTATGCCGTCGTCATTGAAGGTTACGCCCGATTGTCCGCTAAGCTGATAACTTGCAGTGGCTTTGTCCGTGTCTACATTCCAGTTGCCGTCTACAATCGCCGCGCTTACTCCGTAGATGGATACGCCGCCAACATTTATGCCGCCCGTGATGGATGCAATTGATGTGCCCGTCAAACCGGTTATGCTGTCGCCTTCGCCGAAGCCTTCAACCGCAAACGAAGTTACATTGGCACTGTTGACGCTGATTAAATCATCGCCCTCAGAAACATTAACAGTTGTACCCATACCGCTGTAAAGCATGACAGTATCGTTACCTTCGCCGCCGTTGATATATGCACTATTGCCTTCGTTTTCGATATAGTCAGCGCCATCGCCGCCCATTATCGTTGCCGACGCGCCGTAGTTTTCTATGGTGTCATTACCGTCGCCGCCGTAGATTGATGCATTTGCGCCTTCGTTGTAGATAATGTCAGCGCCCACGCCGCCGTTTATCGTGGCACTATCGCCAGTGCTGTAGATAAAGTCAGCGCCCACGCCGCCGTCGATATATGCATTTGCGCCTTTGTTGGTTACAATATCATCGCCGCTCATGCCATAGATTGCAACACTTGCCGCGTTGTTGACGATAAAGTCAGTGGTGCTCATCCCGTAGAATGCATTGCCACCAAAGTCACTGCCGATATTGAATCTATACCCTGCGTCATTGGATTGAACTGTTACTCCGCCATCAACATAAGAGCCTGAGCCGAATGTGACGACATAGCCGTCTTTAATGCCGAGACCGACAGTAGAATTGACACCTGCCAGTTCTACCAATGCACTTCCTACTGAAGCATTTTGATAGACAAGTGTGCCGTTTTGCAAGGTCGCGCCCGATTGACTGAAGAGCTGATAAGTTGCAGTGGCTTTGTCCGTGTTTACATTCCAGTTGCCGCTTATAACCGCCGCGCTTACTCCGTAGATTGAAGTATTGCCGACCATAATGCCGCCTTCGATTGTGGAAATATCGCCCGTCAAACCGGTTATGCTGTTGCCTGCGCCGAAGCCCGTCACACTGAACGAAGTTGCGCCGCTGACATTGATAACATCATCGCCTACGGAAACATCAATCATCGCGCTGTTACCTGTGACAGTGATGAAGTCATTGCCGCTCATGCCGTTGATGTATGCCGCGCCGTTGACCGTGATGTTGTCGACTCCGCTTGTGCCGTAGAAAGAGCCCGTGACATCAGAGTCAACATTAAAGGCATAACTGCCGTTGTTGTTGTTGACTGTCACTGCGCTTTCGGAGCCGAACAGAGCATTGTCGTAAATATTGAGAACACCTTCGCTGATTCCTGCAACTGTGGTTGTGACGCTTGTCTGCTCGGCGACATAGCTGTTGAATTGGTCGTAGGTCATAGTGGTATCGTTAATGGTAAAGCTTGTGCCGTAATTGATTGTGCCGTCGACAGTGCCGCTAAAGGTAGCCTTAGCATTAGTGCCGTTAGTATCGTCGGCGTAAACATTTACCGTGCCACTGTTATACAGAGCATAGCTGTAGCTTCCTGTGGCAGTGAATTCGCCGCCCGAGATATTTGCCACGCCACTGTTAGACAGAGCTTTACCGCCGTAGCCGCCCGTGACAGAGCCGCCCGAGATATTTACCGTGCCTTCGTTATTCAGAGCAACGACGTAGTTTTCTGTGGCAGTGATATTTGCAACGTTGAGGATATAGAGCGTGGCACCCGAGCTGATTGTAAGTGTGTTGCTGCCGAGGTTGATTGCGCTGTTGATGTAATATGTGCCGCTCGAGAGTGTGTAGCCTTTTTCAGTGAGATAAGCCGTATTGACTTCGGTTGCACCTCCGCCGACAACGAGATTAACGCCGCTGGCGCTGACAGCCGAAGACACGCCACTCAATTCAATTTGGGTTGTGTCTTCCTCCGCATAAGTTGCTTTACCGTTTTCTACAGTCCAGGTATTTGCCATAAAAATCAAATCCTTCCATACTTAAATTTTAAGAACATCGTTCTTTATCAAAGAGCGCACTGCCTTGAAACTGAATTTTATATCTCAACTGAACGATATAAACTTTCAGAACATTATATGAAATACATTCGTGATTTTCAACACATTATCTAAGCTCCCAAATTATGAACTGATTAAAAAAGTCCCCAACGGTTTTATCTGCCGTCGAGGATAATTTTTTTTATTTACGTAGCTTAATTTATTTTGTATTCAGAAATTATTTGGCTTGCCATTCGCCTGTTGAGCGATTTGCGATGTATTGTGAGCCGTCGGAAAGTTGATACGTTACGTCAGTTGTGCCGTCCACCGTGAGAGAGCCGCCGTCTTTGAAATTAATCGAGACTAAATTATCTGTGATGCCGCTGCTTGACAAATCATCAAGTGTCACGTCGGCGAGCATGACTATATCGTTGGTGCCGTTGCTGTTGATTATATCGTTGCCGTTACCGTTGCAATAGAAGAAAGTATTTTTACCTTCGCCGCCGATTAATTCGTCATTGCCTACGCCGCCCCAGAGACTTGCGTCGCCCTGTCCTGCGATTATCTTATTGTCACTGTCGTTGCCGACAAGCTTTGTACTTCCCGAAACATTCGAGGCGTCGACCGTCCCGATATCCCCGTAGAATTTCGTCGCTTGCGAATTATCAAGCCAAATTTCCGCACTGCCTACGCTCGAATCTACTCTTAACGAACTTGTGCCGCTGCCTATGTAGTTATCAGCTACTCCGTCGTAGGAAAGTTTTCTCCCGACCTTCGCCGTCAACCCGTTTATCAATATGTTTTGACCTGCCGCATCTTTTACTTTTATTTCGGCATCATCATCGAGCTTAACTATAACATCTTCGCCCGAAAGATGAGCACTGTTAATATCTCCATCAACGGAAATGCTATCAGCCGTTTCGTCGTTGTCACCGGTCGTGAACTCAAAGTTTTCGATAACATCATTTCCGTCACCCGCTTCGAAGCAGAAAGTAGTTCTGCCGGTTTTGTCGTTATGCCCGATTAATACATCATTACCTTCGCCGCCGTTAAGATTTGTGTTGCCGTTGCCTGCAGTCAAGGTGTCTCCACTGTCGGAGCCGATAACCGTTGAATCGCCATCGCCTGCCTGCACTTTGTTTATGCCGCTCATGCCGAATGTTTTTCCGTTAACGGTGCCGCTACCCTCGGCAAGATTTACGTAAGTCTCTTCGTTGACGTCGGAAAAATCCAAACATGATTTTTTTCCTAAGAATTTAGTCGGCAAATTATTTTCGTCAACCGATATGCTGTCGCCCGAGTGTGCAAAAAATCCGCTAATTGTATCTTCACCGTCCGTCAACAAAATTCCGTCCGTCATTACGTCGTCAAATTTCAGTTTACTTTTACCGGAATCCAAGACTAACTTTTTGTTATTGAACGAATATGTGAAGTCATCCAAATCGTCAATTTGAACAACATCATTACTGCCGAACCCGTTGACCGTATTTTGACTGTTATCGCCCAAGACGATTGTCGCGCCGTCTTCCGAGCTGCGTTGTTTAGTCAAGTAAATTTGATTTTTACCGCCACCGCCGTTTATCGTGTCTTTGGAGCCGCCGAATATTATATTGTTGGATTTATTGCCGACTATGTTAGTACCTTCGGAATTTTCTTCGTCGTAATTGCCTTGCAGAATAAATTTGCCGCTCTTATCGCTGATATCCAATTCGCCGCCGTTTTTATCCGTGAATGCTACTTTTTGGTTTTTACCTTCCGAAGTGACTAAGTTCGCCGTCGTGAATTCTTCAGAGCCGTTGACTTTGACCGTCGCCGAAGAATTTATTGCTATCTCGTCGCCACTCAGTACTATCTTTTCGTCTTGAATCCCTTCAGATATATCGCTGACATTAGTGGCCATTATACCGACTGACGAATCAGAATCATAATTATCCACTGTAACCGAACCCGATCGCGCAATTATTAACGCATTCCCTGCTGTCGTCGCGTCTACCTTTACTTTGCCGTTATTATCCACGAAAATCGAATCCGAACCCGTTGACAATTTCACATTTGTCGTTGCTTCGTTGCTGTTTACAATCCCTACGTTGTCGCCGCCCGTGAAGATTATATTCTTTTCGCCCGTCGCATTGCCCTCGACTATTACTACGTCGTTTTGACTGCCGAATTTTATTTCCTGATTGCCTTTGGCCAACGAAATTACCTGCGCAGAATCTTTGTCGCTCAAATCAAGTGTTTCATCTAAATCCGTGTTCAATTTCACTCGTGTATTTTCAGGCCAGTCATATTCGGGCAAATCTTGCGAATCGGTTATTTCCACCTTGTCAAATTGGGCGATATCTTTGCCCGTTATTTCCTTGATTATCTTCGTATTTGTTTCTTCCATATCGGTTACTATGTTAAGTTTTACGTTTTTGGCCTTGACCAATCTGACCGTCGAATCATCTATCATATGTACTATTACATCTTCACCGATAATCGTCGGGTAATATACCGAGCTATTCATTTGAGCCGAGAAATCACCCGTTATTTTCAGCGTTGAATTGTTACTGAAACCGTAGACTGTGTCATAACCGCCCTCGCCATTCAGTCGATGTTCTATCACATTATTTTGACCACCGATATAAATTTTATCGTTATCCGCGCCGCCCGTTATCGTTACCTCGTCGCCTATATTTTCTATTGTATCGTAACCTGTATACCCGTTTATTAATGCGCTTTTTCCGCTGTTTGTTACATAATCATCACCATTACCCGCATGAATTGAGACTGTTGCGCCGCTGTTTGTTATTATGTCCTTGCCGTCGCCGCCGCTGATTATCGCATTTGTTCCGCCGTCGTCGCTTTTTTCGCCGCTGTTTGTGATATTGTCGTCTCCTGCGCCGCCGTCTATGTTTACTTTTTCTCCTTCGTTGTAAATAATATCAGTGCCCTCATTACCGTTAAGGTAAGCAAAATCAGCAGTATTTGAAATGTAATCGTCATCGGCGCCGCCCGAGATATTTGCATACCTACCTGTATTCTTTATTGTATCGATGTTTGCACCGCCTGTTATTGAGACATATTCGCCTGTGTTTGTAATTTTGTCCATACCTCCGGCAGCGTCTATTTTGCCGGTATAACCGTTACTGATTATCGTCTCGGGGGCATCGTTACCGGTTAAATTACCTTTAACATCTTGGTTGGTCTCTACAATATATCCGTAGATATTGTTGTTTATTGTTACACCTGCGGAGCCGAAGGCGTAATTATCTAATTTAAGGGAGTCATCGGTTATTTCGGCGATAGTTTTTCTTGTTTTTTCTACCACGAAATTATTGAAGGCAGTATAATCCATTGTTTGGCCGTTGATCGTAAATTGCTTAGCGGTTGTTATATACTCACTGCTATCGTCATTAAATTTGGCAGGGCTGTCGCTGTATACGTTTACTTTATTAGTACTCCTGACGGGTGAAACAAATCCCAAAGTCGGTACAATACCGTTAAAGGTTCCGCCCGAGATATATGTATTGCCGTAGTCATACAAGGCCGCGCCGTTATTGGAGTTGAAGACACCGCCTGATATATATAAGTCTGAATTGGCGTTGTTATGAATACAGTTGAAAACAGTCCCATGGAAGAGTAAACCCCAAAATTCGCCTTTATTTTTGGCGGTCATAAACAATTTAATTTTGTCGAGGAAGCTTGTCGCTTTGTCAATACGTACGTTAATTGTACCGCCGGAGATATAAGCTTTGTTATTGTTAATAAGTGCGCCTGCCAAGAGCAATTTATATTTAGAAAAATTTATACTACCGCCCGCCATGTAAAAATTCCCGTTATTTAATATTGCGTAGTAATCATTTTCGTAGGAAATATTTGCGCCGTCCATGACGTAAAGTGTTGCGTCTTTATCAATCAAAATACTGGTATCATTTAAGGCAATAGGACTTTTTATGTAATAATTGCCCTTGGGCAGATGGTAATGGGCTTTGACTGTCATTCCCAGGGCGGAAATTTCTTCGTAGTACTTGTTGATATTGGCGGCTGTCAATTCTATTGCATCGTCGGGCAGGACATCTTTTATAAATAGTTTATTGCCATCGCTTTTTACCTTTTTGGGGATACCCGTCGTAGTAATTTTATCACGATTTATTTTTTCCGCTTCGTAAATGACGGAGTTTTTGTCGTCGCTTAAGGCTGCCCCTACTTCTTTGTTGACATTGTAGACGGCAATGGAATCGTTCACGCGCCAGGCGGTTGTATTATCGCCTTGTTGTGCACCTTTTATCGAAAAGTTCCCGACTGCTATACCGCTTTGGATTGTGGTTATATTTCCTGTTGATTTGAAACCTGTAATAGAGTCGCCGGCTTTAAAATTTGCGATATTTAAGGATTTGACGTTATCTTGTACGGTTACAAGATCGTTACCTTTGGAGAATTCGACTGTTACATTATCTTTGGTGACATTTATTATATCGTTACCGTCTGCGGGGTTTACTGTGATTTCGGAATTAGCGATAATTGTATCTACGCTGTTTGAGCCGTAAAATTTAGTTTGAGCGTTTTGAGATAAATTGAAAACGTAATCGCCGGAGTTAGCGAGAAGAGACGCGCCGTTAGTGTCGAAAGAGCCGCCGTAAAGATTAACGACATTACCGTCTATTGAAGCGATTTTAGCGTAAGAGCTGACTTCAAATTCGGAATCATCCACAGGTTTAGGCATTGTGAATGAGGTTTGATTGACCATATAGTTAACGAATTGTTTTGTATCGTATTCGTTGCCGTTAATTTTGACATTGTTTACGGTAGTGGTTCCATAGTTTTTACCCTTATCTCTATATTGGATGTTATTACCTGCCAAAATATTGATATTACTACTGTCGCCATACATCTGATAATCATACACGTCAAAAGTACCGCCCGAGACATTTGCTGTACCGCCCTCGAAGTTATAAAGACCGTATTTTCTATAGCCACTTGTTGCGCGAAAATATCCGTTAGAGATATTAATAGTACCTCCGTCGTTATAAAGGCAATAAGTGCCGCGACTTGATTTCCAGCCCATTGCCTTGAAGGTGCCGCCCGTTATGTTTACCGTACTGCCTTCTCTGTTCCAGAGTGCAAAACGAGCATCACTTTCGTCCACCCCTTCGAAGTAGCCGCCTGAGATATTTAAGATACCGCCTTCCTGATTTAAGAGCGGAGTCGACCAATTAGATCTGCTGTAAAAATTACCGCCGCTGATATAAGCGACGCCGCCGCTTCTGTTATTGACACAGTCACTTCTTTCGTAGCCTTCGATTCCCTCGAATCTACCGCCGGTTATATAAAGTTGACCATGATTTTCTATTCCGTCGGCATATTTGTCTCTACTTTCGATTACGCCGCCTGTTACATAAGTGTTACCGTAATTCAGAATGCCGTTACAACTTTTGTTACGCCCCACTATATGTGCCTTACCGGAGATGTAGACAGTGCCATTGCTGTCGTTTCGTATTGCCGAGCCTTTTTCACCGTTATTTGAAACATAGCCGCCCTTCATGTAAATTTTGCCGCCGATATTATCGATAGTCGCTCCGTTGTTATTCTCGACTTGCATGGAGCCGCCCGACATATAAATCGTACCGTGATTTTCGATATATTGGGAAATATTGCCCGAAAGATTGGCGCCGTCCAGAATGTAGAGGGTAGCGCCTTCGGGCACGACGATTTTTTGATTTAATGTTACTCCGCTTTTGATGAAATAGTTCTTGTTTTTTTCGAGCGTATAACCTTTGTGGGAAAAATAATCGCCGGTGATTTCATAGAGGTCGACTTCGGCGAATACATCTGAACCTTTAACTTGGATTTCGTTACTTTTGGTTATACCTGCCAAAGTGAAGACATCTTTTTGAGAATCGGGCAGCTTGACGTAACCGATTGTATTAGAGGAGGTCAATGACGCGCCTGATTTTCCCGTAAAATTAACGGTTAACTTTCCTTGTTCATTTGTTGAGGTATAATTTGCCTCGAATTTTTCGACGCCGAAGATTTTGGTACCGTTAACCACGATACCGCCGTTGATTGTTTCGAAACTGCTTATAGGTTTATCGAATATGATTTGCTGATTACCCTTATCGAAACCTTCGACGTAAAAACTTTCGGGCGTCCCGATTATCTTTATAGTGTTATCGCCTTCGGCTAGATTAACGGTACTGTTTTTTGAATCAGCGACGATACTGACAATGTTGTTACCTTTACCGGCGTTGATATATGCATTTGTGCCGGAGTTGGATATATAGTCGGTACCGTCGCCGCCGTTTATTGTTACGTTTGAAGCGGTATTTTCTATAATGTCATCGTCGTCGCCGCCGTAAATCGTTACATAAGAGCCGTTATTTAAAATGTTATCGTTACCTGCGTCGCCCGATATATAAACATTTTTACCGTTGTTTGTTAAAGAATCTACGTTATCGCCGCCGTAAATTGATACGTTATCGCCGGTGTTTTGAATGGAATCTCTGCCTGCGTCGCCTGCCACGTAGACTTTTGCCGCTTTATTATTAATGGTGTCGTTATTGTTATCGCCGTGGATTGTTACATATTCTGCGTTATTTTCGATATAATCGTCATCAAGTCCGCCGTTGAGGGTTGAATAAGTACCGTTACTTTCATTGAGAATATAATCTTTATCGGCGCAACCGTAAATATCGCTGTATTGACCGCTGTTTTTTATAGTGTCGTCACCGTAGACGCCGTAAATCACAGCATTTGAGCCGGAATTAGTTATCAAATCGCGACCGCTAGGATTTTTTATGGTTGTATCAGTATCATCGCCCGTTACCGTGACATGATGTTCGAGGTTATAGATAGAGTCGTCGCCCGTACCGCCGTTGATTGAGACCTTGGTGCCTAAGTTTTTGATAGAGTCAGTGCCCGTACCGCCGTCGATTGTGACATTGTCTCCGCTGTTGGCGATTATGTCATTGCCGGTGACGCCCAGTATTGAGACCTTGGCGCCGTAGTTTTCTATATAATCATTACCTTCGTCGCCTTTGATTGTGGTATTTGTGCCGTTATTGAGTATAGAATCGGCATCTGCGTTGCCGCCGATATATGCAGAGTCGCCGCCGTTGGTGATTTGTTCATTACCGTTGCCGCCGTATATCGAAACATTTTTGCCTTTGTTATCGATGCTGTCATCCTCGTTACCGGCAAATACTGTGACTTTAAATCCGCTGGTTTTTATCGAATCCTTGCCTCCAAAGGTTTTGATGTAAGCCTTATCGCCCGAATTTTCGACATAATCATCGCCCGCGCCGACATCGATATTGGCATTGCCGCCTTTATTGGTGACTTTGTCATTGCCGCCATAAGCAGACATGATAACCTTTTGACCACTGTTAACAATCGTGTCTTCCGATTCGGTTCCCGTAAGAATTACAGTGTCTAAAGTGTTGTTAATAGTTTTTCCGGCCATAAAAATCAGCACCTCCACATTAAAGAATATCGTTAAAGAGTTCTGACGTGAAACTTAATTCGGTATCTCGTAGTGAACTTAAATTTTTCAGAACATTATATAAAAACCGTTTATGATTTTCAACACACAGTCCGTACTTCAGAATTGTATATAGACTAAAAAATCCCCCACGGTTTTAATTACCGTAGAGGACAACGACAATATCATCAGCGGAAATTTTATCGAAAAATCTTCGGGCAAAAAGTACCGTGTAAAGTTTAAAGGCAGTGATGATTATTTTTTCGAGTGCGCAGGTTTTAAACGTTTGATGTGATAGAAATAAGCGGCGATTAACAAAACAGTCGTGATAATCCAGCTGATAGGATAGACTGCCATTAACGCCTCATAAGTAGGGATATTAGCGAAGACGGTAAAAACCCAAGTGATACGCACGCCGCAAACGCAGACCAGAGTTATCATAGCAGGAGTCAAAGAAATTCCGTAACCGCGCATAGCACCCGAAAAACCTTCCAAAGCGACGTTAATGAAATCGGGGGCGACGATATACCATAGTCGAATTACGCCGAGCCGCACGACTTCGGGATCGCTGTTAAACACGCTCAAAATTTCTTCGGCGAAAAATAGAACAGCGAAACAGAAACTCTGAGTAAAAAAAGTACTCAAACCCATTGCGACCCAAGTTGCGCGCTTACACCGTCGCAAATTACCTGCGCCGTAATTTTGACCGACGAAAGTTGTAGCTGCCTGCCCGAAAGAATTAACGATACAGAAAACATTAATTTCGATGGTGAAGGCGGCGGCGGAGGCTGCCATAGCATCGGCACCGAGTGCATTAATCGCGGCCTGTATGAGAAGATTTGACAGGGAAAAGACCATGCCTTGAATACCTGCGGGCAAACCGATTCGGATAATTTCGGAAAGTTGGGCTTTATCCAAATGCATAGCGTTAAAATCGAGTTTGATGATACCTTCGGCATGAATCAGCGAACGGAATAAAACAATCGCGCTGACTATATTGGCGATGACTGTCGCCGCCGCCACACCGTTAATGCCCCAATCGAAGTAGAGAACGAAAATTAAATTGAGTGTAATGTTAACGACGGTAGCGAAGATTAAAGCAATCAGAGGCGTACGGGTATCGCCCTTACTTCGGAAAATAGCCGCCTCGAAATTGTAAAGACTCATAGCGGGCAGCCCGAGTAAAAAAATTCGCAGATAACTTTCCGCCATATCGACGACGATTGTCGGGACATCCAAAAAATAGAAAATCGGCGCGACCAATGCCTCACCGATAATGCAGAAAAAAATTCCCGCGGCAATCGCCAAAAGAAATGCGGTGCTTACCGCCGCATGAGCCTTATCGATTTTTTTTGCGCCAATGTTCTGCGCGATAACGACATTGGCACCTAAACTCAAACCCATAAGAAGACTGACGATAAGCCCGACCATAGAAGTATTATTGCCGACAGCCGCCATAGCGTTTTTGCCGACCAATTTACCCAGCGTTACCACGTCCGCCGAGTTCAGTAATTGTTGCAAGACGCCGGTCAAGGCAAGAGGTATAGCGAATAAAATAATTTTATCCCACAGTGACCCCTGCAACATATTTATATCTCCGGATTTCAAAAAAAGCCTCCTGCGCTTGACGCTTAATATTTAGTTAGAGTGATTTAGATTTATCGGTAGCCGCCAATACGGCTTCAATCATTGCACTTCGTACGCCGCCGCGCTCGAGTACTCTTACGCCCTCAATTGTTGTACCTGCAGGGCTTGTGACTTTATCGCGCAATACGTCGGGATGATCTCCCTGCAGAACCATTTTAGCGGCACCGAGTAAAGTCTGCGCAGCCAATTCGATAGCCATAGCGCGCGGAAGTCCTGCGGCAACACCGCCGTCACTGAGCGCGTCAATCACGAGAAAAGCGTAAGCAGGACCCGAACCGCTCAAACCGGTAACGGCATCCATCAATTTTTCGTCGACCTCGACTGCATGCCCGAGCGTCGACCAGAAATTTTTAATCGTATCGCCGTCATTTACCGCATTGGCATTCAAAGTGTAAGCAGTCATACTTTCGCCGACCGACACTGCAACATTCGGCATGATTCGCGCGATTTTATATTCGGGGAAAAATTTTTCGACGTTGGCAAGTTTGAGACCGGCGACGGTGTAAGTAATGATAGTCGAGGTTGAAATTTTCCCTTGCAACGCGGCAAAAGTTTTCTGTGCGTCTTTAGGTTTGACGGCGACGATAAGCAAATCGATATCGCCGAGGAAATTCATTTCGGTAGATGCATTCACACCGTAGCGATTAGAAAGTTCTTCGCAACGTGACTGTCTGATTTCGCAGATAAAAATATCGTTCGGGGCAAAAACTTTACCGCTGATGCCGCGAACGATTGATTCGGCGAGTGCTCCGCCGCCTATGAATCCGATTTTACTCATTATTTTCTACCTCCGTTTTTCTTAGGCGGCTCGTCTGTGAATTCTATGCTCTCAAGTAAATCCGTTACTTGTCCGCGTATCGCCGCCAGATATACTTTGTATAATTCTTTTTGTTCGGCAAGTTCTTTGTCGGTCAAACCTTCCGCGCGTTTTTTGCGTGACAGTTCGTTTATCCTTGCCAAAAGTTCGGGCGTTATCAAAAATAAATCGCTCCCTTCGCCGTGATAATCTTCCTCCATGAAGCGAATAGGATTATATAATATTGCGTCAAGTCCTGTCTACACGGAGCAAGCTTATTGAAAATAAATCGTGAGCCAATTATAATCGCGATAACTTAAGAATTTTGGTGATGATTATGACGAACAGAATAACAGCATTAACGGCGGACGAAAAGGGAAATATTTTTGATGTACCCGAGGCGGAAGGTGTAGGGCGTATCGGCGAAAAATTTTTCAAACTCAAGCCCGATGATTTAATCAAGTTGCCCGACAGTGCAGATTTGATGTTTTTGCCCGACCGTAAAGCAATCGGCTTAAAGCGCGGCGAATTTGTTCCGCTGAAGGGGCGTGCGGTTTCGGCTATTCTTCCGCAAGGTTATACCCGTACTCATCTTCCTGCCTACAAAAAAAATCCTCACGCGAAATATTTGCCGCTCTACGGTTATACTGCCGTCGTGCTTTACCGTGATGATTTATATGCCGCGGCAATTTACACCGACGAAAATCACAAATGGAATCCCGAAAATTACAACACTCGTGATTTAAAGAAATTAATCCGTCGCGTAAAAAAGGATTTACCGGATAACAGAATCGTCGAGCAAGTTGCGAATTGTTCGCTTGAGTGGCATTGTTTGACTGCGCAGAATTTATTTTACAGACGTTGGGAGTGTGGTGTACCTACTTCGCCGACCTGTAACGCAAATTGTTTAGGTTGCATATCTCTGCAGCAATCGGAATGTTGTCCGAGTCCGCAAAGTCGTATCACATTCAAGCCGACAGTCGATGAAATTGCGAACTTGGGAATTTATCATCTGTCGCACGCGCCCGAAAGCATAATCAGTTTCGGTCAAGGTTGCGAAGGCGAGCCGTCTTTAATGGCGGAAAATATCAGCGCGGCGATAAAAAAAATCCGCGAATCAACCGACCGCGGACAAATTAACATCAACACGAACGCAGGATTTACATCGGGCATAAAAAAAATCGTCGACGCAGGTTTGAATTCTATGCGCGTATCGATTATCAGTGCTCGCGACGAAAGTTATCAACGATATTACCGCGCGGCTTACAAACTCGACGATGTTAAAAATTCTATTCGCTACGCACTCGATAACGGCGTTCATGTTTCGTTGAATATGTTGTATATGCCGGGCTTTAATGACGAGACGGAAGAGCTTACGGCATGGAAAATTTTCCTGAACGAATTGCCCGTCAACATGATTCAAGTACGAAATTTGAATTACGATCCCGACGCATTTTTTGCCGCTATGAATATGACTTCCGATAATTTCACGGGTACGAAAAAATTTCTGCGCGAATTGCAAAAAGATTTTCCGGCATTGACTATCGGCAATTTCAGTCACTATGTAGCAAGTGACTTGCGATAATCGCCGCGGTTGAAGTAAAATTGACTTGGTGTGTTGATTACGGAAGAGGCGCCCACGGACGGGCGGCCGCCGGCAACGTGACGTTGCATCCAATTGTCGCGATAAAGTTTTTGCCAACTGTAATTAATGACCGCGCCTGTAAATTATAACAGGTTGACTTTGAACACTTTTGTTAACTCAACGAAAGTGCCACCACCCCCGATATAAACAAAAACTCTCAAGCGAAAAGCCCGAGAGTTTTTTTGTTAATCAAGTGCCGCATGAGCCGCCTCGACTGTAGAATCGATATCAGCCGTGAAATTTTCGGTGCCGTTCTTCCCGAAGTATGCAAGATACTCAATATTTCCTTCGGGACCTTTGACGGGCGAAAAATCCAGCCCGAGAATTTTAAAGCCCGTTTCAGTAGCGAACGACAAAACTTTTTCGATAACTGCCGCGTGAATTTTTTTATCACGGACTACTCCCTTTTTCCCGACGTATTCGCGTCCCGCTTCAAATTGCGGCTTTATCAACGCGACTGCTTCGCCGTCATCAGTCAAAATATCGTAGACAACCGGCAACACTTTATCGAGTGAAATAAAAGCCACGTCGACAGAAATAAAATTCGGGGCGTCGGGGAAATTTTCCGCGGTGACATTGCGGACGTTCGTGCGCTCCATATTCACAACGCGATTATCTTGCCGAAGTTTCCAAGCAAGTTGTCCGTAGCCGACATCAATCGCGTAAACTTTCATCGCGCCGTGCTGTAACATGCAATCAGTAAATCCGCCCGTCGAGGCTCCGATATCCGCCGCGATTTTCCCGTTCAAGTCTAATCCGAAAACCTCAACCGCCTTTTGCAATTTCAAGCCGCCGCGACTGACAAAGGGCATTTCTTCGCCCAAAATCCTAATCTGCGCATCTTCGGCTATCAATGTCCCTGCCTTGTCGACCTTCTGACCGTTCACCAAAATTTTTCCTGCCATAATCATTGCTTTGGCTTTGGCGCGGCTGTCGAAATAGTTTTTATCCGTCAAAAAAATATCAAGTCGTTGTTTCATTTCTCCACCGTCAAGAATCCAAATTTCAATTCGTAAAGTCGTTCGGTTATACTCTGCGAAATTTTTTCCGCCGTCAAGCCGCATATATCCAATAATTCCGCGCGTGTACCTTGCTCGATAAATTTATCGGGTACGCCCAAACGCAGGAGCGGTGTCGATATTTCCGCGTCCGCCAAAAATTCCGCGACCGCCGAACCGAATCCGCCCGTCAATGTTCCCTCTTCGCACGTCACGATTAATTTTACCGTTTGTGCGAATTTTTTTATCGTTTCGGTGTCAAGCGGCTTAACAAATCTTGCGTTTATCACGTTCACCGAAATTTTCAGCCCGTTGAGGATTATCGCCGCATCCAACGAATTTTTTACCATTGTACCGACCGCAAATATCGCTACGTTCGCCGTTTCGTTTCCGCGTAAAATTTCAGCTTTGCCCCACGGAATTTTTTGCGGTGTGCTTACAACTTTCACGCCCAAACCCGAGCCGCGCGGATAACGTATCGCCGCCGGTTTATCTTGTTCCAATATCGCGAACATCATTTGCCGCAATTCGTTTTCGTCTTTCGGCACAAGTATATTCATATTCGGAATCGTGCGCAGATAAGCCATGTCAAATACGCCGTGATGAGTTGCGCCGTCTTCGCCTACCAGTCCGGCTCTGTCCAAACAAAATGTCACGGGCAAATTCTGTAGACAAACGTCATGCAAAATTTGATCGTAAGCGCGTTGGAAAAACGTCGAGTAAATCGCAACCATCGGGCGCAAACCACCCGCCGCCATTCCTGCCGCCAATGTCACTGCGTGTTCTTCCGATATGCCCGTATCGAAAAATCTGCGCGGAAATATTTCAGAGAACTTTTTTAAACCCGTGCCCGTAGGCATTGCGGCGGTTATCGCTACTACCTTTTCATTTTCCGCCGCGCAATCTAAAATCGTCTGCGAAAAAATTTCGGTGTAACTCGGCGGCGCAGGTTTCTTTATCACGCGACCGGTTGCCTTATCGAATTTGCCCACCCCGTGAAATTTATCGGGCGATTTCTCCGCAGGCGCATAACCTTTGCCCTTCTTCGTGTGAACGTGAACCAAAACGGGCGTATCGAATACCCCGAGCCGCGAAAAAACAGTTTGCATGTTGCGAATGTCATGACCATCAATAGGTCCCAGATAAGTAAAGCCGAGAGCCTCGAATAAAGTACCCGACACAATTGCAGACTTTAAACCCGATCGAACAGAATTGGCGGCAACCAAAATTTTTTCGCCGATATCGGGGAACGGCATATTTTTTATGAAACCTTCAATCTCTTTTTTGGCGCGATGATATTGCGGCATAAGTCTCAAATCCGAAAGATATTCCGATAACGCGCCGACATTTTTATCGATTGACATTTCGTTGTCGTTGAGTATGACGATTAAATTTTTTTTGAGTTGACCGGCATGATTGAGACCTTCAAAAGCCTCACCGCCCGTCAATGCTCCGTCACCGATAACCGCAATGACTTTGCGATCGACATTTTCGATTTCGGCGGCAATGAGTAGCCCGAGGGCGGCACTTATCGAGGTAGAGGCGTGACCTACGCCGAACGAATCAAAAGGCGACTCGGCACGTTTCGGGAAGCCCGTTATGCCTCCCTTGGTTCGCAGTGTATGGAAAGTGTCGCGTCGCCCTGTTAAAATTTTGTGCGTGTAAGCTTGATGTCCGACATCCCAAACAATTCTGTCTTTACTGAAGTCAAACACCGAATAAAGTGCCAAAGTTAATTCAACCGTACCCAAACTTGGCGCAAGATGTCCGCCGTTATTGGCGACCGTCGTCAAAATCAATTCGCGTATTTCCGTCGCCAACTCTTTTAGTTGCTCCAAACTCATTGAGTGCAGTTCCTCGGGAGAATTTAAATTTTTTAGTATGCCCGTGATAATCTCCCCTTAAATTTATTTTACGGCTTATTGTATGTCGAATTCTTTACCCTCGACGATAAGAATAGCGTTGTAATATTCTACGTCGAGAACCGAGCCGATTTGAATCGGTTGCCAAGTGGGATTTTCTTCTGCAATGTAATGCATATCTTTTATTTCGGATCCGTCCGCGCGATAGGATATGCGACTTTCTATACAGTAATATCTTTCGTCTCCGTCTTTGCGGAAATTGATTTTGGCAACGTCGTAGGCAAGACTTTCGATATCTCTCGGCATAACGGAATTGTTGCGATACCAATCAATCAAGATATCGCGTCCTTTGTTGCTGTAAATCATACGAAAAGATGCGCTGAATGTGGCACTGTCATTGTCTCGGGCAGTTACCTGCACCGAATCCGGATTGAAATAAATTTGATTATTGCTGTCGTCGGTGTAAATTTGTTGCCAACCGTTGGCAAACGCTGTGACCGTTATCAACATTACCGTCATAAATGTCGTCAAAAAATTTTTCTTCATCGCATATCCGCTCCAAATATATTTTTAATAGATATTCTTCGCTGTCAATCCAAAATCCTTTCAGGCAAAAAATTTTACGCCAATCAATAAGTGAAAAGTCACTTTCATATGGTTAACAAAAGTATTCAAAGTCAACCGGTTATATTTTTCGGCGCGGTTATTAATTACGGCTGTCGAAAAATTTGGCGCGATTTTTGGACGCAACATCACGTTGCCGGCGGCCGCCCGTCCATGGGCGGCCTCTTCCGTAAGCAACACCCCAAGTCAATTTTACTTTAATCGCGGTGATTTATTGAGGGTGTCAAAAACTTTGCCGCAATTTAATGTTGCCTTGACTAAAAATTTTTATCGCGGCATTGTATTTTCATACAACATTCAACTATAATTAGGGTCTGACGATAGGGAGGCGATTTATTGATAAAGAAATTAAGCGAACTGGCATTGCTGATACCCGAAGCGAAAATAATCGGCGAAGATGTCGAGATAAGCGGTATCGAGCATGACTCTCGTAAAATCACGGCGAAAAATTTATTCGTGTGCATGGAAGGTTCACACGTTGACGGTCATAATTACATACCGCAGGCAATGGAGCGCGGCGCGGTTGCGATTATCACGACGAGAAAAAATTTTGAACCACCAAGTAATTTATCCGTGCTTGTCGTTCCCGATATGCTTAACGCTTTGGCTGTCATAGTCCCCTATTTTTATGACTATCCTGCCCAATCAATGCGCGTTATCGGCGTAACCGGTACCAACGGCAAAACCACTACAACTTATATGTTACGGCAAATTTTTTTGAACGCCGGATTTTCTGTCGGGCTTATCGGTACCATTCAGATTTTAATCGGCGACAAAAGTTATCCCAATCCCAATACCACACCCAATATCATTGACTTGCAACATGTTTTCGCCATGATGCGCGAACAAAATATTCAAGTCGTCGTCATGGAGGTTTCCAGTCATTCACTCGTCGAAAATCGTGTCGCAGGTATTGAATTCGATACTGCCGTCTTCACCAACTTAACGCAGGATCACTTAGACTTTCACGGCACAATGGAAAATTATCTCCGTGCCAAAGCAAAATTGTTTGATATGACCTCAAGGCGCGGACATAAGCAAGGTAAAACCGCCGTAGTAAATATCGACGACGCGGCAGGCTCTCAAATTTTAAATCACTGCCTTTGCGATAAAATTACTTACGGCGTGGAAAATTCCGCCGATTTGCGTGCCGTTGATGTCAATGTCCGTGCCGATGGTATGAAATTCAAAATACGCGGCTCCTTCGGCGTCATGGATTTGACTTTGCATGTCACGGGGCTTTTCAATGTTTATAATGTCCTCTGCGCAGTAGGCGCGGCTTTGGCGGAAAATATTTCGCCCGATATCATAAAAAGTTCATTGGAAAATTTCAGGAGCGTCCCCGGACGATTCGAGCGTATTTTTGCCGATATTCCTTTCGCGGTTATCGTCGATTATGCTCATACGCCCGACGGCGTCAAAAATGTTTTGGAGACCGCGCGCAAAATTGCCAAGGGTCGAATAATAACGGTATTCGGGTGCGGCGGCGACAGAGATAACCGTAAACGCCCGATAATGGGGAAATTGGCGGCACAACTCAGCGATATTGTCATTGCCACCAGTGATAATCCGCGCACAGAAAATCCCGAAAAGATTTTGGATGATGTTGAAGTCGGAGTGAAGGAAAGTATCGGAGAAAAATTTTACGAACGTATCGCCGACAGACGTAGCGCAATTTTCCGCGCCATTCAACTCGCCTCAAGCGGTGACGTCGTTTTGATTCTGGGCAAAGGTCACGAAAATTATCAGATTCTCAATACCGGTACTATTCATTTCGACGACAGAGAAGTTGCGCACGAGGCAATAATTTCTGTCAAGTAAGATTTAAGGTAGTTCGCCAAATATCAGCAAGATTTTATTACAGGTTAAGGAATTTTTTCATTAAAGGAAATAGAAAGTTGCGCCGGTTGCAACATTATATCTGGAGGAAATTACTGTGAATAAATTAAGCTTAACGGAAATAATACAGGTCACGGGAGCCAAGACCAATTCAATAGATGAAATTTATTTCGATGACGTGACAACCGATAGCCGCAAAATTACTTCGGGCTGTTTGTTTATCGCGCTCAAGGGCGAACGTTTCAACGGTGAAGATTTTGCCGAAGATGCACTGAAAAAAGGTGCCGCCGCGGTTATGGTCGGTAAGACTGCCGAAGAAATCACGGGCGGTGTTGTCCTGCGTGTCGACGATACTCTTGTCGCTTACCGTCAAATCGCAGGTTCATGGCGTTCCCGTTTCGATATTCCCGTCATTGCTATCACGGGTTCCAATGGTAAAACCACAACCAAAGATTTAACTGCCGCCGCTCTTAACGAATACGGCAATATCAAAAAAACTTCGGGCAATTTCAATAACGAAGTAGGTGTCCCCTTGACTTTGTTGGGGATAACTCCCAATCATCGCGCAGCCGTCGTCGAAATAGGTATGCGCGGTCTCAATCAGATTAAAACTCTCGCCAAATACGTTCGCCCGACAATCGGCATCGTCACCAACGTCAACGAAACTCATATCGAATTACTCGGCTCGATTGAAAATATCGCCAAGGCGAAAAGCGAAATGGTAGAGGCGATTCCCAAAGGCGGCACAGTCATTTTAAATGCCGATAATCCTTACACTTTGGCGATGAAAGATTCGGCGAATGACGGAGTAACCGTTTTGACTTACGGTATTGAAAATCGTGCCGACTTGATTGCCAAAGATATTTTAATCGGCAGTGTCTCCACCGAATTTATTCTCGTATACAAAGACAAAGAATACCTATTTGAAATCCCGATGTTGGGGCGGCACAATGTTTCAAACACTCTCGCCGCAATTGCCGTGGGCTTGACTTTGGGCTTGACCGTTGATGAAATTCAACGCGGCATATCAAGTTTGACCACTACCAAAATGAGATTTGAAGTTATCAGCCGCGACGGAATCACTATCGTCAATGATGCTTATAATGCAAGTCCTGCGTCAATGCGCGTGGCTATCAAAACCGCCTCGGAAATTTACAGCGGTAGATTAATCGCCGTGCTCGGGGATATGCTGGAGTTGGGCGATATCGCCGAAGAAGTTCATATGGAAATCGGTACGGAATTGGCGGAAAATAATTTCGATACCCTTATAACTCTCGGCTCACTCGGGCAATTTATCGCCGAAGGCGCACGCAATGCCGGTATGAAAAATGTTTTCGTCTACGCCACACACGAGGAAGCCGCCAGAAAAATTCTTGAGATTGTCCGTCACGGCGATACAATCCTGTTCAAGGCGTCTCACGTCATGCACATGGAAAAAATTATCGAATTGATTTAAAACAAAACTAAGGGAGGAACTATGACTAATCTTTTATTGGCGGGAGCAATCGCGGCTGTTGTCGTTGTACTGCTCGCGCCCGTTTGCATTCCTATTCTTCACAAATTAAAATTCGGACAGAGTATCCGAGCCGAAGGCCCCAAAAGTCACCAAGTAAAGAGCGGTACTCCTACCATGGGCGGCATATTCCTTATCATCGCGATAATCATTGCCACTCTCTTTGTCGGCGAATGGAACACGGAAATTTTTCTTGCGCTCTTTATTCTCATCGGGCATTTCGTTTTAGGTTTCATTGACGACTATATCAAAGTAGTTCGCAAACAAAATCAGGGGCTTTTAGCGCGATACAAATTGGCAGGACAAATTTTAATCGCTATCGTCACAACCATCGTCGCAGGAGAATTGTTAACCGATTTCAAGCCGACAATTTGGATTCCGATTATCGACACAACTCTTGATGCAGGCATTTTATATCTGCCCTTTATGTTCTTCGTCATGGTCGGCGCCTCCAATGCCGTTAATTTAACCGATGGGCTTGACGGTTTGGCTTCGGGTTGTATGGCTATCGCCGCAAGTTGTTACGCCGTAGTCTGTATGTTGACCAATCATAACGACTTGGCTATTTTCTGCGCCGCTATCGTCGGGGCTTGTATCGGCTTTTTGAAATTCAATTTTCATCCGGCTAAAATTTTCATGGGCGATACGGGATCTTTAGCTTTGGGCGGAGCATTCGCCGCAGTCGGTATCTTGACTCACACCGAATTTTTACTCGCCGTTATCGGGCTCATCTTTGTCTGCGAAGCTTTATCCGTCATAATTCAAGTCATATCGTTCCAGACTACCGGCGTAAGAATTTTCCGCATGAGTCCCCTTCATCATCATTTTGAGTTGGGCGGCTGGTCTGAAGTCAAAGTCGTTTTCGTTTTCTGGTTCGTCTCGTTAATCTGCGGAGTAATCGGCTTGACTATGTTGCCTTAAAAAATTGGAGTGACCGTAATGAATTTGGCAAATAAAAATGTTTTGGTGATAGGCGCGGCACGTAGCGGATTGGCGGCGGCTCGTATCGCGAAAAATTTGGGCGCCTCCGTTATTTTGAGCGACGCCAAACAGGAAAAGGATTTTGATTTTGATTTTAACGAGTTGCGCAGTTTGGGAATAGATTTGCGATTCGGTAAACAGAAGGAAGAATTATTGTTGGGAGTCGACTTGATTATCGTATCGCCTGCGGTGCCCTTAGCTGTTCCTCTGCTCAAAGCCGCTGCCGCTAAAAATATTCCCATCATCAGCGAAGTTGAATTGGCTTATGATTTGGCGAAATCCCCGATATGCGCGGTAACCGGTACCAATGGCAAAACCACTACCGTAACTTTGTTGGGCTTGTTACTCGAGACTGCTTTCGATAAAGTCGGTGTCGGCGGAAATATCGGCGTGCCTTTGAGCGAAGTCGCATTGGAAGTCGGCGAGGGCGGTTGTATTGCCGCAGAAATTTCCAGTTATCAAATGGAGGCTACCAATAATTTCCGTCCGCATGTTTCCGCTATCCTCAATGTCACGCCCGATCACTTAAAGCGTCACGGCTCTATGGATGTCTATCAAGCTATGAAGGAAAAGATTTTTGCGCAGGAGTCTGCCGATGATTTCCTTGTCTTGAATTACGACGACGAACGCACAAGAGATATGGTAAGCCGCGCAAATTGCCGCGTACTGTTCTTCAGCCGTCAACATACACTCAATGAAGGGGCTTACTTGCAGGATAATATGTTGACTGTTACTTTTGACGGTAAAACTTATAATCTTTGTACGGTCGACGAATTGGGAATCAAGGGCGGTCACAATGTAGAAAATGCATTGGCGGCGGCTTTGACTGCTTTCCTCGCCGGAGCACTCCCCGATAAAATTTCCGCCGTACTCAAATCTTTTCAAGGCGTCGAACACCGTATCGAATATGTCCGCGAAATTAACGGCGTCAAATATTACAACGATTCCAAGGCTACCAATACCGATTCGGCGATTAAAGCCTTGGAGACTTTCGACGGTCATATCATTTTGATTGCGGGCGGCGATGACAAATTAACCGATTTAACCGACTTCCTTAATCTGGTTAATCAACGCGTCGACAAATTAATTTTGGTCGGGGCTGCCGCCGATAGGTTTAAATCCTGCGCATTGAAGAATAATTTCCCGTCAGAAAATATTTTGGAGGCAGGTTATTCGATGGAACGAGCGATAGAAATTGCCAAACAAATTGCCGAACCTCCTCAAGTAGTTTTATTAAGTCCTGCCTGCGCCAGTTTCGATATGTACACCGATTTTGAGGCGCGCGGCAGAGATTTCAAAAGGATTGTGAATAATTTATGATTGGATACATTTACTTAGCTGTAGCGATTGCCTTTGAAGTAGGCGGCACAACTTGCCTGAAACTTTCCGACGGATTCGCGAATATTCCTTACGCTGTCGGCACTCTTCTTCTTTATTCCGTTAGTTTCTTTTTGTTCTCCAAATCACTCAAGATGGTTGATTTGAGTATCGCCTACGCAACATGGGGCGGCTTGGGTATCGTCATTACCGCTCTTATCGCTTACTTCTTTTTTCACGAAAATATTTCCACGCTCGGCATACTCGGTATCGCTATGATTGTCACGGGTGTCGTGCTGTGTAATTTCTTTGGAGTACATCACTGATGAAGATAATAGTATCGGGCGGCGGCACGGGCGGTCATATTTATCCCGCGCTTACGCTCATCGATTCAATTAAACGTAAACAACCAAATACCGAATTTTTATATGTCGGTACCGAAGCCGGATTGGAAGCCGATATAGTACCTAAGACGGGAATTAATTTTACCGCGCTCAATTTGGAGGGCGGTTTTGAACGTCATTTTACTCTGGAAAATTTTACAAGAGCCTTTAACGCAATAATGAGCGTCAAAGAGGCAGCCGATATAGTCAAGCAATTCAAACCCAATGCGGTTGTCGGTACGGGCGGATATGTTTGCGGTCCAATACTCCTTGCCGCCGCTTTGAAGAAAGTTCCCACCTTAATTCAGGAACAAAATGCCGTCGCAGGTATCACCAATAAAATTTTGTCCGCATTCGTAGATAAAATTGCCGTCGGTACTCGCGACGCGTTAAAAAATTTCCCGAAAGATAAAACCGTCTACACAGGCAATCCGATTCGCGCCGAAGTTCTGGCGGCGAAGAAAGTTGACGGGCTCAAAGAATTTAATTTCTCCGCCGATAAGCCCATTGTTTTAATTTCGGGCGGATCTCGCGGCGCACGCAGTATCAATGACGCTATGGTTGATGTTTTAAAAATTGCCGCCGAAAAAAAATCTGCGCAATTCCTTCACGTCACGGGTAAACTTGATTTCGATTCCGTCATCGAAAAAATTCGCGCGGCAGGCGTAAACCTTGACACGACCGATAATATTAAAGTCGTGCCGTATCTGTACAATATGCCGACCGCTATGGCTATGGCTGATTTGGCTATCTTCCGCGCAGGCGCAACCGGTTTGGCGGAATTAACCGCGCGCGGTATTCCTGCGATTTTGATTCCTTATCCCTACGCAGCGGAAAATCATCAGGAATTTAATGCCCGTTCACTTGTCGAGGTCGGCGCGGCTCGTATGATTCTCAATAAAGATTTGACAGCCGAAACTTTATCCGCCACATTGGATGAATTGTTATCATCGCCCGATACGCTGAAGGAAATGGCAAAGGCAAGTTTATCGCTGGGTAAACCGAATGCCGCCGATGATATTGCCGACTTAATTTTAAACTTAACGACCGAAATTAATGACCGCAGTTAAAGTAACATTGACTTGAGGTGTTGATTAAGGAAGAGGCCGCCCATGGACGGGCGGCTGCCTGCAACGTGAGCCACTTTGAAAGTGGCGGAACAGAATTCGCGGCATAGCATTCATTAAGTCAAAGGAAATCGCCGCGCTTGTGGCTAAACTGTTTGACTGTGACTCCCTTTTGTTAACCTTACGAAAGAAGATAACTGCCGATAAAATTTTAAACTAACGGAGGGCAACGTGACGTTGCATCCAATAATCGCGGAAAATGTTTTGTCAACCGAAATAAATTGCCGCGCTTGTGGCTATAACTGTTTGACTGTGACTCCTTTCAATAACCGAACGAAAGTAGATAACTGCCGATAAAATTTTAAGACTAACGGAGGTAATGTAATTTTGAACCTTGAGGAAATAAAGAAATTCCACTTCATAGGAATAGGCGGAGTAGGTATGAGTGCCCTCGCCAAAATTTTGATAGAAAGCGGAATGGAAGTAAGCGGCTCCGATATGAAGGATTCCCCGACTTTGGATATGTTGCGCGGTTTGGGTGCCAAAATTTTTGTCGGTCATCGCGCCGAAAATATTCTGGACGAAAACGGCAACCCGATTGTAGATGCAATAGTCTGTTCGTCGGCGATTCATGAGGATAATCCCGAAATAGCCGAAGCAAATAATTTTAATCTGCCAAGACTTCACCGCTCCGATATCAATGCCTTCTTACTTAATGCCAAACGCGGCATTGCCGTTGCCGGTTCGCACGGTAAGACAACTACTACTTCTATGATTGGTTATGTCTTGAATAAGGCAGGTGTCGACCCGACAATTATAATCGGCGGCGAATCAACCGATTTGGGTACGGGCGCAGTATTGGGTAAAAGTAATTGGTTGGTCAGCGAGGCCGATGAAAGTGACGGGTCTTTTGTCACGCTTAAACCCTCGATTGCGGTAGTCACCAATATTGAAGACGATCATCTTGACCATTACGGCACCATCGATAACATTCTTGCCGCCTTTAAAGTCTTCGTTGAAAATTTGGATAAACAATCCGGCACGGCTGTCCTCTGTTTCGATAACGATAATCTGCGCAGTCTGGCGAAAAATATCGACCGCAAAATTATTTCCTACGCAATAGAACACGAAGCCGATATAATGGCGCGAAATATCCGTACGACAACAAAGGGCGTTCAGTTTGAAGTGACGCGCGGCGAAAAAATATTGGGTAATGTCAAGTTGAGTGTTCACGGGCGGCATAATGTTTTGAATGCACTGGCAACAATTGCCGTCGCCATGACTGTCGGAGTATCCTTCGCTAAAATCGTCGACGGGCTCAATACTTTCCACGGTGCTAAAAGACGTTTCCAGATTAAGGGCAGAGCGAAAAATATTTTGGTTGTCGACGACTATGCACATCATCCGACAGAAATCGCAACTACTTTGAAGGCGGCACGTGAAGTCAAGCCGAATAAATTGATTTGCGTATTCCAGCCTCACAGATATACCCGTACGCAACTTTTATTGAAGGAATTCGGTACAGCCTTCCGCGAAGCCGATAAATTAATTTTGACGGATATATATTCCGCAGGCGAAGAAAAAATATCGGGCATAAGCGGCGAAACAATTCTTCGGGAAGTTTTGAGCGCGACGAATCAAGAAGTGTCGTATATCCCCAAACGTGAGGACATCGCCAAAACAATTAAGGACGAATTATCTTCGGGCGATTTGGTTATCACGATGGGAGCCGGTGATATTTTCAAGACGGGCGAAGAACTGTTGACACTGCTCCAAGAAGACAGTAACCGCAAAATAGTAGTGGTATGCGGCGGCACGTCGACCGAGGCAGAAGTATCACGGCGTACGGGTAAAGCGATTGCCGAGGCTCTTCGCTCCAAAAATTACAACGTCGAATTGATGGAACTTGTACCGCAGACTTTTGCCAAGGATATTGTCGCCGGTAACTGCAGTGTCGTATTCAATGCGGTACATGGTCACTACGGCGAAGACGGTTTGATTCAAGGCACACTTGACATGCTCAAAATCCCTTACACGGGTTCGGGCGTCTTATCAGCCGCGCTCACCATGGATAAAGTCGCTACCAAACATTTCTTAAATTCAGCCAATATTTCCACGCCGAAATTTGCCGTTTACCGTGATGTAGATCGTCGTGCAGAATTGGCAAGCGATATCGAAAAAAATTTTGGTCTGCCCGTAGTCATAAAAGCGTCTGCGCAGGGCTCAAGCATAGGTGTCACGATTGTAGAACATTCCGCCGATATCGATGAGGCTATCGACAATGCTTTTACCTTCGGCGACGAAATTTTAGTCGAAGAATTTATCAAGGGACGCGAATTGACTGTTGCTGTATTCGGCAATGAAGATGATGCCCAAGCCTTACCGATAATCGAAATAACCACGACAACAGGACGCTACGATTACAAATCCAAATACACAAAGGGTTTATCAAATCATATTGTTCCCGCGCAATTGTCGGAAGAATTGACTGCCGCAGTTCAAAAATTGGCGGTTGCTGCGTTCAAAGTCTGTAAATGTTCGGGCGTGGCACGAGTCGATTTGATGTTAAGCGAAAACAATATCCCCTACGTCATCGAAATAAATTCTGTGCCCGGTATGACTGAAACTTCATTGGTACCCGATGCCGCTCGTGCCGCAGGAATTGATTTCCCACAACTTTGCGAAAAGATTTTGGCTTGCGCCAATTACTGATATTTATCTGGAGGTGAGGCAATGGCAGTAATAAGACGACGGCGAAGTTTCGGCAGGTTGTTAAAGGGCTTGATTTTCCTTATCGTCAGCGCGATTGTCCTTGCCGTGTTCGTATATGTCCCTATCTTTACCTTGCAGGAAATAAAATTAATCGGCTCCAAATATTTAACCGCAGAAGATATCATGAAGGTAGGAAATATTTACATGGGCGAACAACTGTTTCGATTGGAGACCGATGAAGTGCAAAGTCGTCTTGCAAAGGATTTGCGAATAGAAGAAGTAACGGTGCGCAGAAATTTGCCGCATACGTTGGAAATAAAAATCAAGGAGCGTTTGCCGCTGGCGACGGTACAATGTGATTACGGTTATCTGGATTTAGATCATAGCGGCATGATTATCGACAGCTATAAGAATTTGAAGGTAATGCAGATACCGATAATCACGGGCGCGGCTGTGCATGATAAATATATCGGCGACCAAATTGATGACGCGTTAATCAGAAAAATACTGGAATTCCTCGAGATGTTCAGCGAAGAGACTTTGAATAATCTTTCGGAAGTGGCAATCATCGAGGAAAATTATATCGTACTTTACAGCGCGACCGATCACCCCGTACAAATTCGTATCGGGAAATTAGAACGGCTTGACGAGAAAGTACATTTGACCGAGGACTTTTTAAAGGATTTGGTTGCCAATCCCAAAAACATTGAGTATGTCGATTTCAACTATCGTTCGCCATTCATAAAGTTTGCTGAATAAATTTTATCGGGACTTCAAAGCGAGTCCCTTTTTTATTTCGGCGCGCGGCAAAATTATGACCGATGATAAATTTAGGTTATGGAGAATTTCGGGCGATTTTTGAGGTCAACCATAAATCTGATTCATGAAACCTCGGGGTTGACGCTCGGAAATTTGTCAAAATCGATAAATCTTGTTTATGGATGTTTTCGGCTCAAAATCGCTTGTCATGATAAATTTTGTTAATGATTATTTCGTCGACGGTGCGGAAAATTTTCCGAATAATCGGCATGAGTTTCGGCGGACAATCTTCGCTGAAAATTTTTAACCAAATAGAAAAGTATAAGATGTTGCGTTCGGTTCGATTGAAGTTTTTTAGCGTCAAAAGCTAATCTTGACGATATCTGAAAGATGTTTTATTATTCATTGCGTAGATGTTTAAAAGTTTTTGCGTCCCGGAATGGAGTTGAAAGACTTGCAAAAATTGTTTGCAAAAGTATTGTTTGTC
>JAILRS010000012.1 GCA_024698045.1 Selenomonadaceae bacterium | reverse complement strand
ATTTACGGAAATCCTTTTCAAGAGCGCAGATGTCGAGGCGAATTCAGCGGACGAATTGCTTGAAAAAATTTTGGGTATCGATTGGAATTCCATCGAAGAGGAGACCGCTTATATCTGAAAATTTTTTCGACACAACGGTTAAAAATTTCCACGACAAATTAACAGCGTAACATAACAAATATCCCCTGCAATGCGCGGGGGATTTTTGTTTGCGGAATCAAAAAGCACCGCCCCAATTCGAGGCAGTGCTCCGATTGCAAGAAAAATTTATCGTCAGAATTATTTAATGCCTGCGCCGTCAAGAGCGGAACGAACGGATTTGGCAGCGGCATGCATTTTTTCGAGTTCTTCGTCGGTAAGAGCGACTTCGAATACACGCATAAGACCATCGGCGCAAACCATACGAGGCATCGAAAGAGCAACGTTGGTGATACCATATTCGCCGTTCATCATAGCAGAGCAGGGCAGAATCGTATGTTCATCATAGAGGATGGATTTAACGAAACGAACCGCAGCCATAGCAACGCCGGTATTGGTATAGCCCTTCTTGTTGATGACATCGTAAGCGACATTGATGAGTTCTTGCTCAACGGCTTTCTTGTCGAGTTTCTCGGTCTTGTGGAAGTACTCATCAAGTTTCTCAAGCGGGAAGCCTGCGCAACCGGTTGTAGACCAAGCAACGAAAGCAGCATTGCCGTGTTCGCCGAGGACGTAACCGTTAATGTTCTTCGGGTCTACTTCGTACTGATTGGCGAGGATGCGACGGAAACGATAAGTTTCAAGCATGGTGCCCGTACCAAGAATCAAATTGCTCGGGTAACCGATTTCTTCCGCGATTTTGCTGACAACATAAGTAGCAACGTCAAGAGGATTGGTGATGAGGATGATGACGGCTTCTTTGGTGTGTTCGGCGACTGCACGGAAAACCGAATTCATAATTTTCGCGTTGGTGCCGGCTAATTTCAATCTGTCGGGGGTTTCACCGGGACGAATAGAAGGACCTGCGCAGATGATAACGATATTGGCACCTTTGCAGACGCTGTAGTCACCGGTAGCGCGGAATTTAATATTCGTGCTGTATACGCAAGCGGTAGCGTGACTCGAATCGGTTGCCTCGCCCCATGCTTTGTCAAGGTTAAGATCGATTAAATCAATTTCCGAAGCAAGTTGGAAATCGGCGAGTTTGTTAACGACTGCCGAACCAACGTTAGAAGTTCCGACGACAACAATTTTCCTGCGATTACCCATTTGACATTCCTCCCCAGAAAGTTAACGAAATACATTGCGGAGCATTACACTCCATTTGCGGAAAATTCTACAACTTTTACTGCCGCCCGTCAAGGAATATTTAGGGTAACAACAATAAAAAATTCTGAAAACTTGATTGACAATGTAGATTTTCATGTTAGTATAAATGCAAGTCATAAAGCTTATAAAAAATTCTGAATTAATTCGTGTATGGTTAACTCAGCCGCGAAAATTAAATTTGAAATGTTATGTCGGCGATAACGAGGGTCGGCAGAATTATATTTTCGATTACCCAAATTAATGCAGCTTAGTCTTAATCAAAAATCTATTAGGAAAGGGAGTGAACGGTGCGGCTTAATAAGTGCGCACCAATTTTATGAACGTATTATTGGAGAAAACGCGGAAAATTAACAAGCTGATTCAACGCGCCGAAAATGTAGAATATGACGGAATATCAAAAGTCCTCAGCAACGTATTGAACGCCAACATTTACATAATCAACAAGAAGGGCGATATTTACGGCTACGCCATCACCGAAGAAGAAAGCAATTACGCTGTCGAGGAAATTTTGCGCAGAGGGAAATTGCCCGATGCCAATGTCCGCTGGATAAATCACTTTGACGAAACGCAAGTCAATCCCGAACGTTCTTCCGAAGAAAACATTTCCGTACTCTCGGACGGTGAAAATTTCATCATTGTCCCCATTTACGGCGTCGGGCGCAGAATCGGCACGTTAATTATTGCCGGCTATAAAAAACAATGTACCGATGATGATTTGTTGTTAGCCGAATACGGCGCGACGGTCGTAGGCATGGAAATTTTGCGCGCACGTACGGAAAAAATCGAATTCGAAGCACGTCAAAAAGCTACCGTACAAATCGCGCTTGCAACTTTGAGCTATTCCGAAGCGGAAGCAGCAGTAAATATTTTGGGCGAATTGGATGGCAACGAAGGTCTTCTTGTCGCCTCGAAAATCGCCGATCGCGTCGGCATCACTCGTTCCGTCATCGTCAATGCCTTGAGAAAATTTGAATCTGCCGGTGTTATCGAATCCAAATCGTTGGGCATGAAAGGCACTTACATCAAAATCAAAAACGAATACTTAATGGAAGAAGTACAAAAGTTACGTCATTAATCCGATACGGATTTAAATTTTTAGCCTCGACAAAATTTTGTCGGGGATTTTTTTTGTTGCTTGAAAGGCAAAGACAACTTGACTTTGAACAATTTCGTTAACGACCGAAAGTATAGCTGCAATAAAAAACGCCCTCCGACTTTTGTCGGAAAGCGCATGCAAAAAATTTTTACTTAGCGTGACGCATGGAATTAACGGGAATATTGGCAACCAATGCAACCGAATCCGAATCCGTTTCGAGAGCGATTTCCATATCCGTGCGATTTATATTCATGTACTTTGATAACACCGCTATAATCTCTTCCTTGATTTTATCCATAATTTCCGGTGACACTGTAGCTCTGTCGTGAATAAGTACAACTTGCAATCTTTCCTTGGCAACCGTTCCCGAACGTTTTTCGCCTGCTCCAAAGAATTTTTTCAAAATGTCCAGCATGACAAACCCTCCTTATATTAAACCGAAGAGTTTTTTCAGTCGGGCAAAGAAGCCTTCTTTTTGCGGTTTGATAAAAGGAACTTCCTCGCCGCAAATTCTGGCAACGATATTCTTATACGCTTGCCCCGCTATTGAATCTTCCATTGTTATGGCAGGTTCGCCGCGGTTTGTGGCAACGACTACATTTTCATCGTCCAAAACTTGACCGATACAAGTAACCGATAAAATTTCGTCAATGTCATTCATGTCAAGCATATCGCCCTTTTCAATCATCTGCGGACGTATACGATTGACTATCAGTTTAATGTTATTTTTATCCGCGCGCCCCAATTCACCGATGATTTTGTCGGCATCGCGTACGGCGGAAATTTCGGGCATGGTCACGACAATGGCGATATCTGCGGCGGCTATTGCGGTTTTAAAACCTTGTTCAATACCTGCGGGACAATCGATTAAAATAAAATCAAATTCCTTCTTCATCTCGGCGCAAAGTTTGACAAGTTGTTCGGGATCTACCGCCGACTTGTCTTTAATCTGCGAAGTAGGCAAAAGATAAAGATTTTCGTATTTCTTGTGACGTACCAACGCTTTTTTGTATTGCACGCGCCCACTCGTTACATCAATTAAATCATAGAGAATGCGATTTTCCAAACCAAGCAGAAGATCCAAATTGCGTAGTCCCGTATCGGTATCGATAAGAGCAACTTTGTTTCCGCGCATGGCAAGCCCGACGCCAAGATTTGCCGTGGTTGTCGTCTTGCCTACACCGCCTTTGCCCGATGTAATAACTATAATCTGACTCATATGCGTTATCCTCTCAAAAATTTTTTACCGCGCAACAGGTTCAAAGACAATCATATTGTCCTTAATCATGGCACGCTCCGCCTTATTTACATCTTCGGGTTCATCGGGCGCACGCGCAACAAAATCGGCTATACGAATTTGCAAAGGCATTAATCTGTCCGCCAATACAAAAGCACTTTTATCGCCAAAAGCCCCGGCATGTACAAAGCCCCTGCACGTACCGCGAATATCGATAGAGCCACCCGCAATAACCTGAGCACCCGGATTAACGTTACCGCAAATCAATACAGACCCGTTGGATTTCACTTCCTGTCCGCCGCGTATCGTACGATTAATAACCATCAGATTAGCACTGTCATTGACGGGTTCTCTGACCGTATTGACAATAGTTTTGACAACAGGTTTAGCGATTTCATTCGAGGGTGCAGAAATATTCTGACGTTTTAAATCCGTGCTGAAAAGCATTCCATGTCTATGAAACATACGCCGCAAAATTTCGTTTTGATCTTCCGCAAAATATCCCTTCGGAATAAAAACCGTTGTGCCACGAAGAAAGAAACTATTGCCGGATTGTAACTTATCCAAAAGATTAGCTTTTACATCATCAAAAGAAGCACCCTTGGCGAAAGTGAGTTGCAAGCCGTATTTTAGTCCCTTAATCGTCACTATATCGTTCACTTTTATCACCGCCTGCTAAAAAATAATTACACAAAATAATTCCGCCCGTATTATACATAAATATCTTAAGCTTGCCAATGGTTTTTACAGATTTTTTTCAGTGAAATTAACCAAAATCGTCACGGACTTGAATTTGTGTTCAAAATTTATGTTGCAAAAAACCGACAAGGCTTTCGGAGCCCTGCCGGTTGAATTTTTTCAGAAACTTATGCAGAGTGATAAAGTATTAATACTGGAATCTCTGGAGAGAATTCTGCAAGTCTTGAGCCAAACGAGCCAGTTCATCTGCTGCGGAAGAAATTTCCTCTGCGGAAGCGGATTGCTGTTGTGCCGCGGCGGAAACGCTTTCCATTTCTCTGGAGACCTGAGTACCTTTTTCAAGAATCTTTTCGGAACGATCGCGAATGGTGTTCGTAGCTTTTTCGACTTCCTGAAGTTCGGCAACCATATTCGTTGCTTCGGTTTGGACGTTGTTGTTAGCAGTACGAATGCTGTCGAATGTAGCGCGAAGTCTTTCAACGGAACGAGTACCGTCGCGAACAGCCGCATTACCTTGTTGCATGGAGTCAACTGCTTCGGTGGTATCGGATTGAATGTCGCCGATAAGCGTTGCAATCTTCTGCGCAGCTTCTTGCGATTCTTCAGCGAGCTTACGGACTTCTTCGGAAACGACTGCGAATCCGCGACCGTGTTCACCTGCACGCGCTGCCTCGATAGCCGCATTCAATGCAAGCAAGTTGGTTTGTTCGGCGATACCGCTGATTGCCTCGACAATCTGACCGATTTCCTGCGAACGTTTGCCCAGTTTATCGACCGTGGCGGCAGAATTGTTAACAATCTTTTCAACGCTGAAAATTTGGCTTACTGCAGTTTCAACTGCTTGGGAACCGTTAGTAGCTTCTTCGGTAGCATTGGATACGTGAGTAGCAACCATATCGGCAGTTTTGGCAAGTTTTTCGATTGAGACAAGAGCTCTGTTGATGGATTCCATAGCGTCGTTGACATAACCTTGTTGTTCGATAACGGCACCGGCGGAATTGGTAACGGATTGCGCAACCTGTTCGGAGGCCTGTGCACTCTGATGAGCACTTGCGGTCAATTCCTGAGAAGATGCCGCGAATTGATTGGAAGAATCACTTGTCTGGTGAATAAGTTTGCCTATTGATTGACGCATTTCGCGAACTGCCATGCCCATGGAACCGAATTCGTCACCGCGTTCCGCATCAAGCAAATCATTGCGTCTGAAGTCACCGCCTTTGAGCTGATGTAAAACTTCAACAGTATTGCTCAAAGGTGTTGTGATTGCTTTGGACATCATGGTGCTGATTACGGTCATGATAATGAAAGTAATGATGATGACAATGATAAGATTGTAGCCCTGAGATTCCAAAATCTCGTTGGTTTTGGCAACAGTCGCTTCGGCGTCTTGGTGATTGCTCATTTGGATTTCAAGAAGAGCGTTACCCAAATCAACTGCGGGCGCAATACAATTATCTTCGTAGAATTTCATTGCGCTTTCGCGGTGAGCGGCAACCGTAGCAGCGTCGGCACCGGCAGGAGAACGCATCTCTATCAGTTTATCCATGTTGGTTTTGAATTTGTTCCAAGTGTTTTCTGCTTCGTTTGCTTTCGCGCGAGTTTGGGGATAATCCGCAACTATGACTTCAAATTTATCAAAAGCATCCTCAACTTCTTTGGCTGCATTTTGATATTTTGAACGACGATCTTGAATAAGAGATTCATTGTCCGTCATAGGAGTCAACGCGCCTTGAACCTGCGCATAACGCATTGCATGGCGGCAACGACCTGTCTCGAATATACCTTCCAAATAAACATTGGTGATGACGTGCAAATCTTTCTTTGCTTCCGAGATGGCATTGTAGCCGACGAAACCGATGACAATCATACCGATAAGTGATATGATGTTTAACAGTAGCAGCTTAGACGGCGTACTCATGTTATTCATCCATTGCATAACTAATTCCTCCCTGTCTTTACGGCTAAAGAATTTTCTGAGATTTTACGGCAAGAAGTTAAAAAACTTCCGAATCTCGACCTTGAACATTCACCCAAAAATTTTCGGGCGATTCCCATGTCTCGGGCGTGACTTCCCGTCGTTCATACGGTAGATGTAACTTTGCCGATTGATTGGCGCCGACCGGATAAATTTGTTTTTGAAAATTCTATCGACAAAGCTTGGCAAGAAAAGAATATCGCTCCCCATTTAACCCCCTTTCGGCACGAAATACATACTGTTACAATCTTATTCGGAATTTTAGATTAACCAAATAATAATGTCAACATTAACAAAGGCGAACAGACTCATCTGTCGTTGCCGAGGATACAGGTAATTAATGCTTAGTATGATAGCATAATTATCGGCGTTGCGTCTAGGATTTTATTAAAAATTTTGACATAAATATTTACCGTGTCACAAAAAATGAGCGAAGCCGTCACATATGCAACGACTTCGCTTTTTGTCATCTATATAATTTTTTCGGTATGATTTATTTTACGAGAGCATCCCAAGCCTCATCGGCGCGCTCAACGAAGATTTTGCGGATTTTGGTATTTTCGCCGAGACCCTGCAATTTCGTTTCGACCTTGAAGCCCATATTTTGCAGAATGACTTTGTGTGAATCTTCTTCGTCGCCCGCCATATCGTTATTGGCGTGATCCCCTGCTACCATCATCAACGGAATCAAAATTATTTTCTCGACCTTGTGCATTTTGAGTTTGCCTGCCCAATCGTCGAGCGAAGGCCAGCCCTCGACCGTGTAGATATGGACGTCGGTGCGCTTCATTGCCTTTAATTTCGCCTGCATTACCGAATAGTAAGCATTGGAGGGATCGGGCGTACCGTGTGCCATCAACAGAATCGCCGTGCCCTTTTTGTAAGGCGGCAAGTCAAGCGACTCCATTACTTCCATGACATCATCGCGTTGGTCTTCCTGTCCCTGCCAATACATCAGAGGCGTACCCAATGTCATTTTCTTGAATTGCGTCTTGTATTCGTGGAAAAGAGCGACATCATATTTGTACTCCATACCGGGGATGATATCCAACGATACAAGTGCGATTCTGGTATAGCCTTCGCGTTTGAGTTGTTCCAAAGTTTCCTCGGGCGTCATGTAATCGCTTTTGCCCTCGTTCTCGATGATGTGCTTGATGACGATATGACTTGTGAATGCCGTGACAACTTTTGCGTTAGGGTGTGCGGCTTGAATTGCCTTCGCCGTAGCGTCGATTGTCTTCGCGCGCGTGTCTTCGTACGTCGTGCCGAAACTCAAAACTACAATGGCATCTTTATCCATGTACGAGTTAAGATTTTTGTTCTCGTAGGAGAGTAAGCCGATTTGAGTAGCCATTTGCAGCGCGGCAGGAGGGTTCGCGACTTCCTCGTTAAGCTGATAGGCGGCGTAGGCAGGTGCGGTGACAAAGAGACTCGAACAAGCGATACCCGTTGCCAAAAGTTTTTTCCAAGTTTCCATTTCGATTCCTCCAAGAAATTTTTATATATCTGCTCATACATTTCATTGCGGAGGATAAACAGATTTTACCGCCGACTTTTCTTTTGTCAATACCTAGAAAAATTCATTCAACTGCGGTATTATGTAGCGGCACTTTTTAACTATTGGAGGTCATAACATTGAAATTCTCATGCTACAAAGATGAATTGACGGACGCACTTCAGTTCGTGACAAGAGCTGTGGCGGTAAAAGCCATGACACCGATTTTAGCCGGTATCTACATGAAGGCGGAAGGCTCGACCTTGGAATTACAAGCGACAAATTTTTCTACGGGAATAATCGCGCGCATACCCGCGACCACTGAAATTCCGGGCGAAACAGTTGTCAGCGGCAAACGTTTTCAAGAATTTATTCGCAACATGCCCGATGATAACATAACTTTTATTGAGGACGATAGCAAAACCAAATTGCAAATTTCTTCGGGCGGCGCAGGTGTCGAGTTGTTGACAATGGTTGCAAGTGATTTTCCGCGCGTAAAGGCTCCCGATACCGATAACTCTTTCAAAATCCGCACAATCACTCTCAGAGATTTGATTCGCAAAACTGTTTTCGCCGTCGCCAAAGAAGAAACGCGCCCCGTGTTCTCGGGTTGTGCGTTTGAAATTCACGGCGATAAAATTTCCGTCGTCGCAACGAATACTCATCGTCTTGCGCTTGCTTCGGATAAACTCACCGAGACTTACGGCGATTCAAATTTCGTCGTCCCTGCCGAAACTTTACGCAGTTTGATGTCGCGTTTGGATCCGAAGGAAGTAGATAACTATATCACCGTCAATTATTCCGCGCGTTATTTGACTTTCAGCTTTGACAACGTCTTTATGACTTCGCGCTTAATCGAGGGACAATTCCCACCCTACGACAGAGTTATCCCGAACGACGGCACAACCAAAGTCAATGTCAGCACGAGTGATTTTAAAAACGCCGTGGAATTTGTCGCGCTCATGTCAAAGGAAACCGAATATAACACGACCAAATTTAAATTTGCCGATAACACGATTGATATCACTTCCAATTCGCCCGATATAGGTGATGCCGGTAAGAGTGTCGAGGCGCAAACGGAAGGCGAAGAACTTGAAATCGCTTTCAATGCCGAATACATTGCCGACGTGCTCAGAGTAATTGACGCGCCCAGAATCAATATCAGATTGAATGATAAATTCAGTCCTGCGGCTTTTACCGTACCTGATGACGAAAACTATATCTACGTCGTTACACCTGTCCGCGCTTAAAACATGATTGTAACCGAAATTTTTTTGCAGAATTGGCGCAATATAACCGAGCTGAAAATTTTGCCCGAAGACGATATAAATATTTTTCTCGGCGAAAATGCGCAGGGCAAAACAAATATCCTCGAATCGA
This sequence comes from Selenomonadaceae bacterium, assembly GCA_024698045.1. Lineage (GTDB taxonomy): Bacteria > Bacillota > Negativicutes > Selenomonadales > Selenomonadaceae > Quinella. The sequence goes on along the minus strand of JAILRS010000012.1, from coordinate 3,200 downwards.
TTAATTATGCATCACTGTTGCGTTCGCGTGCCGTCAAAGAATCCGATTTGATTCGCTGGGGACAGGATAACGCCCTAATCCGAATAACATTTTCAAAAATGGGCGTGCGCCATGAATTGGCGATAGAAATTTCGGAATCACGACCGCGCAGGATGTTACTTGATGCCAATCCGATTCGACCGCGCGATTTGTTGGGCAAATTAAATTCGGTACTCTTTGCGCCCGAAGATTTGTTGATGTTCAAAGGTTCGCCGGCTCTGCGCAGAAAATTTTTAGACGCACAAATATCGCAGGCGTCGCCGCTGTACTTTATCGAATTGACAAGATATACGCGTTTGGTTGAACAGCGAAATAATTTGCTGAAGAGAATTCGTGAAGGTCAAGCCGATATCAACGAATTGGATTTATGGGACGAACAACTTTCTTTGGCGAATGCAACAATACTTTCAAAACGCATTGCCGCCGTAAAAAAATTGAAAGTCTTGGCGGATTACATGCAGAAAGAAATTTCGGCGCAAAGAGAAAATTTATTGGTAGAGTACAAAATGAAGGGGCTTACTTCCTACAAGAATATCGCTACGAATTTTTATGACTTGCTTACGACACGCCGAAGTAAAGATGTTGAGCGCGGTTACACGAGCGTCGGGGCACAATACGACGATTTAAGATTTCTGCTCAACGGGCAGGAGTTAAAACAATTCGGATCGCAGGGACAAATCAGAACGGCGACACTTGCAATGAAATTATCGGAACTCCAATTTATCAAATCGGAAACGGGAGAATTTCCGTTGCTGTTGCTCGATGACGTGATGAGCGAATTGGATTCGTCGCGCCGTGAATTGCTGTTAAACTTCCTGCGCCGCGAAAAAATTCAAACGGTAATAACCGCAACAGAAAAATCTTACTTTCCGCCGCATTCGTTCGGCAAATTTTTTTTCGTTGAATCGGGCAAAATCGTTAGGGAGGTGTCGCCGTGATTCCCGTTAACAAATTCGTTCATGACAAAATGCGTTCGTTCGGCGACGAAAATTATAATCGCTTCCTGAAAATCGAAGTAATTCGTAAATGGCAGGAGATTGTAGGAAGTGATATCGCCGCGAAGGTCAAACCCGTCACGATTGAGCACGGTACTTTATTTGTCGATGTGAAAAATTCGGCGTACAAAGACCAATTGAAATTTTTTGCCTACGAAATTATTGCCAATATCAACGAGGCTTTAGCGCAAGATAAACCGATTGTAAACAAAATCCGTCCGGCAAATGCCTTCCAAATCGCCGCAATGCAAACCGAAGAAAAAACTATCGCCGAACCCGTCAAGGAGAAGCCGACAACTTTGGATAGCGTAACTTTAACCGAAGAAGAAGTAGCGTGTTGCAACGAACGGGCGGCAAAAATTTCCGATGAAAATCTGCGCAAAACAATTTTGGATACGTTGTTATCGGCGGCACGTCTTCGGAAATTCAGATTGGCAACGGGCTGGCATAAATGTAAAAACTGCGACACACTTTGTCCGCCCGAAGAATTATTTTGCGAGTCGTGCCTGATAAAGGAACGTGCCGCAATGACGGAAGAATTATTCAAAATCATCTATGACAAACCGTGGTTGAAACCGCAAGAGGCACAGAAAATTTTGCTGGAGAAAATGCCGCATATGGAACGCGAATGTTTTGCGGAGATGGTTGAATCGGCACGGACGTCGTTGATACAAAAAATCGCCGGACAAATACGATTCGGCGACGAAGAATCTTCCGAGGTTATGAAATTGGTTATGCTGGAAAAACGATTGCCGCCCGATAAAATCACGTCCGCAATCGTACACCGCACACTCGTCGACTTGCAATTCAATCTAGCTGACAGTGCGCAGTTACAACGATACTCTTTTAAATCGGCACGAAGATAACTTTTCGGAGCCGTTAACATGAAATTGACCGCCGCGCAGGTTTTTGTTACAATGCATGAAGATTAATCGCCTGTTGCGGTATTTTTTATTGAAGGAAGGATTTGCATGAACATACGTAAAGTATCGGAAGGTGCGGATATGACGGTTTATCTTGACGGCAGACTTGACGCGGTTACCGCCTTTGAACTCGATAAAGATTTGAGCGCATCGCTTGACGGTGTGGAAAATCTTACGGTTGACTTGAAAGATTTGGAATACATTTCTTCAGCTGGTCTGCGCACGTTGCTTAAACTTCAAAAGCGTATGGATAAACAAGGCTCAATGAAGATTTGCAAAATCAAGGAAAATGTTCGCGAAGTTTTGAACATGACAGGCTTTTCGGAGTTCCTCACGATTGCGGACGATAAAAAACAAAAATTTTCCGTAAGCTTTTGAGCAGGTGACACCATGATTAAGAATTTGGATTTTGATAATCTTTTGTTGCGCGCAAAGGTAGCGATTCCGTTTGTGGAAGAAAATTCCTATTTGCCCGACAAAGTTTTCGTCGACGGGATTTTTCCGGCGGGTACGATTTTTAAATTCGTCGAACCGGTTTGCAGTAAGAAAATAAATCCGTTCGGGGAGCAAGTCAACGATTATGCACATGCCGCAGCTCTTTTGTACAGTAACAAGTTAAACGGTGCCGCGCCAGACGAAGATGAATACTCTGTCGTATTTCATGTGGACTTGAGTGCGTTATTTTTGTTGACGGATCCGATTGATTCCGAAGGCAATGTCATTGAGATTTAAAAATTATTATCGAGACTTATCACACAACTTTTGTCCCATGATTCTATGGATAAGCAAGCAGATAACATTTATTTGATGAAATTAATTGCAAAGACTGCAACCGTTCACGCATAAATTCAGGCAACCGATAAAAAAAATCCTCCATCGAATTTATGCTATTTTTATCCGAAAAATCCGCACATTATATAGAATAGCGGTTATTTTGGTTTTGGGGGTGGGAAGTTTAAATTAAGGAAACGTAAAACACCGGGGCAATTTTTTCTAGAGGAGGAGTATAATGTTTATCACACAAAAAGCTAAGAAGTGGAAAGTAGCGGCATCTCTTGTAGCTTGTGCGGTTGCTTCCCTTGTAGTCTGTTCAGATCCCTCATCCGTGGCTTTTGCCGCAAAAAGGATTACCGGCAGCACCCCCAGACAAGATGGCTTTCGTATGCCCGGCGAATTTGAAGAGCAAAAACAGATTTGGATGGTCTGGCCGGAGCGTCCTGACAATTGGCGCAACGGCGGCAAG
>JAILRS010000001.1 GCA_024698045.1 Selenomonadaceae bacterium | reverse complement strand
CGCCCGCAAAATAGTAAGCATTACGCGCGGCACTCATGGGGTCATCGCCGATATTTACCGAGTAAAAAATTTCTCGTCCGTCGACGAAAACTTTGTAGGCTCTGTCATCTTTGCGCACGCTGACATGACCGCCGCCGTATTCCGTCATCAAATCCGACAGTTTTTGTTCGCGCTTATCCGTATCGGGGTGATCGCTGAAAGTCATATCGCTCGGCGTATCATGCGCATTAAATTCCAAAAAGTCACGAGTTTCATAGCTAACATAATAATCAAGACGATTCATAGCCGCCGCACCGCCGCCGGGATTGAATCCCGCGCTTGTCATGATATAAAATCCGCGCTCGTCCGCCTCGTATTCGGCAGGCACACTCAGATTTTTGGCAACCGAATAGCCGACCATGCCCGAAAGTTTACCCCAATCGATATTTGCACTGCTACTGTTGCGTTCGATATTCGCGCCTATCATCATCGCGCCGAGTTGTTGGGCGATTGCTTGCGCATAAGTTTTGGCGGAATGTTGTTGAATGCCGTGTGTCATTTCGTGCGCCAAAACCGCCGCCAATTGATTTTCGTCGCAGTTGAGTCCGCGCACAAGTCCCCGATTGATTGTTATGTAATTCATCGGGTAACAGGACGCATTAAATTTATCGCTGTTGTTGACAGTCCAAACAAACGGCAGAGAATTGACACGCAAAGCATAATCGCCGTCATTGACAAGCCGTGTCATTATGCTGTCAACCGTTTCGATATCGTGTTTATTCGGATCGCTACCGTTTTGGTCTATATCTTGTTTGCGTACGCCCATTTGCGCGTTGACGTTGTTACCGAGAGCAAGCATTTCGCGCAGTGCGGAATTATACGCCGCCAGAACGCCCAAAGCTTCCGCCGCGATTGCCCAAGCGTCCGCCGCAAAAACTTTTGTTGGAGTTATCACTATCGCGACCGTTAAAAAGATTGTCGCTAATATATTAAACAGTTTCCTCATTTTCATCACCGCGGAAATTATAACAGAACACGCCGACGGGGGCAATTAAACCTTGCCAACGAAAAACTTTTCGCTTAGAATTACGAAGGTCTTTAGCGGCACTTTCAAAAGGCAATATGATGTTGTGTCAATACAAAAACCTTAGGAGATTTTATGATTCAACTTGATAACGTAACGAAATATTACGGCGAACGGCTGATTTTCCGCGACGTCAGTTTTAAAATCAATGACGGTGAAAAATTCGGGATTGTCGGGAAAAACGGCGCAGGTAAATCCACACTCATTAAGATTATGATTGGAGCGGAGAATTTTGATTCGGGTACAATCAGCGGATTGCGTCCCGAAGATATCGGATTCGTTGAGCAGACGCCGCATTTTTCCGCCGATACTCTCCTTGACGAAATGATTAACTCGACGGGTGTCGAAAAATTTCAGGCGCGTAAAATTCTTTTCGGATTGGGTTTCGGCGAATCGGAACTGGAAAAAAATCCGAAACATTTCAGCGGCGGCGAATCGGCTAAAATTTCTCTCGCCAAAGCTTTGTTAAACGAGCCGCGCATTTTGATTCTCGACGAGCCGACTAACCATCTCGATATATACTCGATTGATTTTCTCGAGGACTTTGTGAAAAATTATCGCGGTACGGTTATCGCGGTCACGCATGACAGATATTTCTTGCAAAACTGCGTCGGCAAAATTCTCGACATGGAAAATACGCGCGCCACTCTCTACACCGGTAACTACGAAAAATTTATCGTACTCAAAACCGAACGGCATGAAGCGGAATTGAAAGCATACGAGAAACAGCAGGAAGAAATCGCCAAGCTTGAGGAATTTGTACGCAGGAATAAAGTTAGGGCGTCGACGGCAAAACGGGCGCGAAGTCGTCAAATTGCACTCGATAAAATGGAACGATTGCAGAAACCGCCGACGGCAGAAACAACCGCAATCAGATTGGGCGATGCCGCAGAATCCGCTAATCGCGTTTTGATTCTCGACAATGTCAACTTCAAGGGGATAATAAAAAATTTCAACGCGGAAATATTCAAGGGCGAAAAGGTCGGAATAATCGGGCGCAACGGTATCGGCAAATCAACGCTGTTAAAATTGATTGTCGGGGAATTAAAAGCGGATTCGGGCGAAATAAAAATCGGTAACCGCGTAAAAGTCGGATACCTATCGCAGGGACATGAGGAGCTTAACGAAAACCGTACACCACTCGAAGAATTAAATGACGAGTTCGGATTAAACGAGGGACGAGCACGAACGGAATTGGCGCGGTTGAATTTATTTGCGCAGGTCGTGGAAAAACCGATAGCAGATTTATCGGGCGGCGAAAAAACGCGCGTGGCTTTGACGAAATTAATTTTGACGGGCGCGAATTTTTTGATGCTGGACGAACCTACAAACCATTTGGATTTACCGGCGCGCGAAGCTATAGAGACAGCACTGAACAGTTTCGAGGGTACAATTCTCCTGGTCACTCACGATCGCTATCTCCTTGACAAAGTAACGAGCAGAATAATAGAATTTACCGCAACGGAAACGGAAACGGCACCCCTTACGCAACCGCCCGAAGAAAAATCCAAACCGAAAAAACAATCCAGTAACCGTCCGCAGACAAAACCGAAACAAATTCAGAAAACCGCGGAGAATTTGGATAAAACAGAAGCACAAATAAAAATGGCCGAAATGGAATTGAAAATGTTGGAGCACGAAATAAACAATGCGACGGCTCCCGAAGAATTGGCGGAGTTGGCGGCGGCGCACCAAGAAAAATTGAAGGAAATAGATGCGTTGTATTTAAAGTGGGAAGAGCTGCAAAGTTAACAATCATTTTTGCCGAAAAATCAAATGGAGGAGAGTTGTCATGCGCAAGACTATAAAAGTCACGTTGTCTGTAGTTGTAGGTCTTGTCTTGTGTTTTTCAAGCTCTTTTTTTATCGATGTAGACAGCTTTGCCGCTCAAAATAAATCCGACGTGAAAAATGCCGATACATCCGAAAATAATTCGTCGTATAAAAAGAATGCACAGGCGGCGACAATCACGGACGATAAAAAACTTGAAGAACCTGCGCAGAAACTTCTTGTTAACGATCCGACGCGCGACAGACAAATTTTGCGGCTCTGTTGGGATATCGTGCCGGGTGCCGTCAAGTACGAAATTTTTATCAACGGTTTAACTTTGGTAAGTTTCACTAACGGAATTGAGATTCCCGTAGATGATTTAAATACCAAATTTCAAGTCAACGCGGTATCATTGGAAGGCAATACCTTGCAAAGTAAAATCCCGATTGCTCACATGGAAGGCAATCCGATTTCTCCGCGTACCACTACCGAATTTAACAAGATGAAATATCCGCCGCTTTATCCTGTATATTCGTGGATTCCTACGAACGGCGCACATCATTACGAAGTTGAATTGCTCAGAAATAATATTACGGTGCGCAGATACATAACGCCTCCGCCCGTACCCGGTGAAGATAATTTTGATTTCTACGATAAAAATCCCGTGCTCGAGGAAGGAAATTATTACTGGCGCGTACGCGGTGTGACCGTAGACAATCAGCCGTTGACTCAATGGTCGGAACCGGATTCGACAAACAGTTTTATCGTTGAACGTCAAATAAAATTCTGCGCATTGGGCGACAGTATCACACACGGCGGCGGCGCGATTTCCGTTCCGCCCTCTACCGCTCTTTACAATTGGGAAACTTACTGTACGATGCCGATAAAAAATTTGGGTAGGAGCGGCGACACAACCGCGGAGATTTTGGATCGTTTCGACAGTGATGTCTTACCGTTCAGCCCCGAAGTGCTTTTTATCATGGCGGGCGTCAACGATTATCGCAGCGATATTTCCGCATGGGAGACGATTGAAAATTTGGCTCTTATTCGCAATAAATGTTACGCCAACGGTATTCGCCCCGTCTTCATTACGCCGACACCGTTGAATTCGGATCAAATTCAAAAAGTCGGTTTTGTCGAAGCTCCGCCGTATGATTGGCAGGAACGTCAGCGAATTATCTGCGAATGGATTAGTAAACAAGATTTTTTCATTAACGTGAATGATAAACTTGTCGACGCGAACGGGAATTTAAACATGACGATATCGATTGACGGATTGCACCCCGACGCAGATGGCAAGCGCGTTATCGGCGAAGCGGTCGACGCATGGATAAACAGCAACATTAACGCTCAATAAAATTACCGCCTCAACTTCGGGCGGTTTTAATTTATGTATGTTGACGCAGATTTTTAGGGAGAAAATTAAATGCAAAATCAGGACAACGGCGCAGTCAAAGACTTAACGGTCGGCGAGCCTGCGCGGTTAATTTTATTCTTTACTTTGCCGCTTTTGGCGGGAAATGTCTTTCAACAGCTGTTCGGATTTGTCGACACGTTGATAGTCGGAAGATTTTTGGGCGTCGAGGCATTGGCAGCAGTCGGCTGTACGGGTAGTCTTATGTTTTTGATGTTGGGCTTTATCGGCGGCATGACCAGCGGATTTTCTATTTGTACAAGTCAAAAATTCGGTGCAAAGGATTTCGACGGAGTCAGGCGCAGCGCGGCGATTTGTATCATACTAAGTTTCGTGGCGTCGGTTGTGCTTACTGTTTTCGGCGTCTTCAATTGTCGCGAAATGTTAATCCTAATGAATACGCCGCCCGAAATTATCAATGGGGCTTATCAATTCATACTGATAATTTACGGCGGCATGGGCATGTTCCTATTTCATCAGATGTTGACAAATTTAGTGCGAGCATTGGGCGACAGTAAAATGCCGACGGTGATACAGGCAACGACACTCGTGATAAATATTTTGCTTGAACCCGTTGCGATAATCCTGCTCGATTTGGGTATACCCGGCGCGGCAGGCGCAACTATTGTTTCGCTGATTATCGGAAATATTTTGTGTATCGTCTACATAAAAAAACGCGTCCCGTACTTACACGTACGCCGCGAAGATTTTGCCTTCGATAGAGAATTTTGGGCGGAACATATTAAAATCGGTTTGCCTATGGGTTTTCAATCGTCAATCATAGCAATCGGAGCAATCGCCTTACAGTTTGCGCTTAACGGTTTGGGATCTGTTGCGGTCGCGTCCTTCGCCGCCGCTCATCGTGTCGACGGGATTGCCGTCATGCCTATGATGTCTTTCGGCGTAGCTATGGCGGCTTACACTGCGCAGAATTTCGGCGCGAAAAAATTCGGGCGTATCGTCGAAGGTGTAAAGAAATGCATGTTGATGTCGTGCACCTTTAGTATCTTGGTTGCGATATTTAATATTTATCTGGGCGACAAGATAATCGAATTGTTTGTCGGCGCAGACGAACAGCAAGTTGTAGAGTACGGACGATTGTTTTTAATCGTGACGGGCTTGTCGTATTGGTCAATCGCGTTGATGTTCATTTTCCGATTTACTTTGCAAGGTTTGGGACAAAGTTTGGTACCGACGATTGCGGGGATTATCGAATTAATTATGAGGATAGCGGCATCGATTTTCCTGGTTAAATGGATGGGATTTTTGGGAGCGTGTTTGGCTGCGCCTATGGCGTGGATTGGTGCGTTGATTCCGTTGGCGATTTCGTTTTTCTTTACGGCGCGGAAGTTACGCAAAACCGCCGAAGTCATGACGCTTGAACATTGACGAGAAGTATAACGCTGACAATAACGAAGCCGCCCATGGACGGGCGGCCGCCTGCAACGTGATGTTGCATCAAATCATTGACGAGAAGCGCAACATTGATGATAGTGAGCCGCCCAAGGATGGGCGGCACTAGGCCGGCATTTTATCCGCGTGATGCGGATAACCCGCCGGCACACTCGATACGCGTTACCTACTCACTTCACCTACTAAATACTACCGCCCCTGCGTGGTGTCCTTTCTTTTGTCACTTTTCTTTGGACAAGCAAAGAAAAGGGAACGTGACATTGCATCCAATAGTCGCGACAAAGTTTTCGACAACCGTAATTAATGACCGTGCTTGTAACGATACTCCGATTGACTTTGTCTCCTTTTGTTAATCGTACGAAAGGAGTTTCGTTTCACTTCTTGACGCTAACGCTGACTTTTTCTCCGTCCTCCAAATCATTTACACCCGAAGTGATAATAACTTCGTCCTCCTTCAATCCCCTGCGCACGACAATATAATTTCCGTCGTCTAATCCGCATTCTACCGCGCGACATTCTACAGTCCCGTCATTTCTCAAAACAAATAACGTATCATGATTGTCGTCTGTTAAAGCCTTGAGCGGTACTGTCAAACTGTTCATTGATTGCAAAATTTTCATTGTCACGCCGCTGTATATTTTCGGCTCTAAAATTCCCGTATCGTTTACAATTTCAAACAGCACTTGTCTTCTGCCGGAATTGTCTTCGGGCGACGGCGTTATTTTTTTTATTCGGGCGATAAATTTTTTCTTACTATCCTTCTTCATTTCGGATATCTTCGTCGGATTAAAATCACTGCCGTTGCGGAATGACAAATCAAGTGTCATATCGACTTTGAGGAAACGCGCGATTTTTTCGTCTACATTCAAGTTAAAATACAACTTACTGTAATCGCCGAGCAAAATTATCGGCGTACCGCTCACCACATATGCCCCGTTCTGTTTGTAAATTTTTAATACTGTGCCGTCGATTGTTGCGCAGACGTTTTGATTGTCTTTGGTCTTCAACAATAAATCTTTTTTGGCGCGACAACTTTCCAATGCGGCGGCGGCGACGTAATACCTTGAAATTTTTTCTTCGTACGCCAATTTTGATGTCGCTTCCAACTTCATCAATTTTTCGTATCGTTCATAGGAACTTTTAGCGTGTTCAAATTCCGCTTCCGCCCTAAAAATATTGCTTTCGGCCTCGCGTAACTGCAGCGGCAATTTTTCATCCGTCACCGTGCAGAGTAATTGTCCCTGCCGTACGTTTTCATTTTCCTTTACCGAAATTTTTTCTACTTTGCCGTCAACCAATGAGACAATA
>JAILRS010000035.1 GCA_024698045.1 Selenomonadaceae bacterium | reverse complement strand
GATTGCCGCTGGTCATGACAAGAGCATCGGGAAAATTTTTGATGTCGTCGGGGAAATTGAAGATTAGCAAATGCAACGGAGTATAAGGTAACATTGCACCGAGACGATTAATATCGGGCGCAACATTTTCGGCAATCGAACCGCCCGAAATTTTTTCAAGCAATACAATCGGCTTTTGCGGACTGTCTAAAATTTTTTTCTGTTCGGCAGATAAAATACATTCGCGCTTGACGGCATCAATATCGGCGAACATAATCGCGAAAGGTTTTGCCGGTCTGGTCTTACTCTTGCGCAGACGTTCAACGGCATTGAAATTACGAGCATCGCAAGCCAGATGGAAGCCGCCGATACCTTTGACGGCAACGATACCGCCCTGCGCCAAAATTTTTCGTACATGTTTAATTGCATCGTGACCTTTCAGATTTGAATTGAGCAGATAAACATCGGGACCGCAATCATTACAGCAAATAGGTTGAGCGTCGTAGCGTCTACTGTCGCGATTAAAATATTCGGCAGAACAATCGGCGCACATGGGAAATTCATTCATTGCGGTTCGTTCGCGATCGTAGGGCATATTGCGCAGAATCGTCAATCTGGGACCGCAAGCGGTACAATTAATAAATGGGTGCAGATAACGGCGGTTATTGGGGTCGAAAAGTTCGGCGGAACATTTTTCGCAGACGGCTATATCGGGCGAAACGAAAATATCGCCGCGTTCGTGTATGCTGTCGATTATTTTGAAGTCGGTAAAATTTTCATCGGGTAAATTTTCTACGGTCACATTCAAAATTGCCGAACGTTCGGGAGCATCACTGCGCAAAGACTCCAGAAATTTTTCTAAGTCGTTATCGGTACCCTGCGCAAAAATCTCAACGTACGAACCTTTATTTGCAACGGTACCGAAAATATTATTGAGATTGGCGATGCGGCTGACGAACGGACGAAAGCCGACACCTTGAACAATACCGAAAACTTTTATGTTTAACAAAATGAATCGCCTCCTTGCGTGATTGTAACAAATAATTATCGTGATGATGAATTGATTAACCGAAGTATGGAAAAAAATCTTATAGTGTTGTAAAATAACGCGGCGATGCACTTTCAGTCAGTTACCAAAAGTCTTCAAGGTCAACTTTGTAATTGTTACAAGCGCGGCAATTGACTGAGATTGTCGAAAGATTTGTCGCGACAGCAGGATGCAACGTCACGTTGCCGGCGGCGGTACTTTCAGACGGTTACCAAAAGTTTTCAAGGTCAACTTTGTAATTGTTACAAGCGCGGCAATTGACTGAGATTGTCGAAAGATTTGGCGCGACAGCAGGATGCAACGTCACGTTGCCGGCGGCGGTACTTTCAGTCGTTACCGAAAGTGTTCAAAGTCAAATTGCTTCGTTACGAATGCTAATAAATTAACATGGAGATAATTGAATGCAACAAATTGATATCACGGCGAAAATCACAAAGATAATCCGCTATTCGCTGGTCGGGATAATCCTGCTGGCATTTATCATTGGTTACGCCGAATTTAAATACTGGCACAAGACCGATACAATTCAACTGGACAATGCCAAAGTAGTCGGGACTATGGTATCGGTGCGCGTATTGGCGAACGGCAAAGTAAAAGAATTGACATTCGAGGACGGCGCACAAGTCGAGGCAGGCGATGTAATTGCCAAACTTGAAGTCAATATAACCGACGAAGAAATTCAGCAGTTGGAAAATACAGTACAGTTGGCAAAAGACAATTACGCGCGACTGCAAGAGGGGCAAATGGTAAGTGTGCCAGTACAGCGACAAAGAGTAATCCCCGGTACGCCCGCAACCTCGGGCGGCGGATCTTCGGGCAATTTGGCGAAATTGGAAGAACGCGCAAAACGTATGGCGGATTTATTTGAGATGGGTGCGGTCAGTGCGGTGGAAAGAGATGCGGCACAACGTGCATACGAAAACGCTTTGGCGAGCGGCGGCGGTGGTGGCGGCAGTGCAGGTACGCCCGACAGAATCGAATATTATACCGAATATGTAGACGAATTCAGACCGACACCCCCCGAAGTTTTGGCAGGTGCAGAACAGGCAATCAAACAAGCCGAATTATCTTTGAATGTTGCATTACAGGAATCGCGCGAAACCGATGTTATCGCTCCGATTAGCGGCACGATTTACTATGGCGTCGAAATAGATCAAGAACTTGCAGCAGGTGACAGCGTCTCTAGAATCGGCGACAGTCGCAATCTCTGGATTGAGGCGGAAGTATCCGAAGATGTTTTCAACGAAATTTCTTTGGGTAAATTGGCGAAGTATAAGATTGCAGGCAGGGAAATTATCGGTACGGTAATGGAGAAAATCAAACCGGACGAAAAACAGCCCGAAGAAAATTCAGAGGAAAATGAGCCGATTGATTTGCCCGAAATTCCTACGACAGAAAACCCAATCGGCGGATTATTGGGGCAAACTCCTGCCGACGGTGAAACATCTGCGCAACCTGTTAACGGCGAAAATCCTGCGCAACCTGTTAACGGCGAAACTCCTGCGCAACCTGCCGACGGTGAAACTCCCGCACAACCTGCCGACGGTGAAAATCCTGCACAACCTGCCGACGGTGAAAATCCTGCACAACCTACCGACGGCGAAACTCCTGCGCAACCTGTCAACGGCGAAAATCCTGCACAACCTGCCGACGCTGCAACTCCTGTCAAAGGAGAACCGCCAAAACTTCCCGAAGGTAACGAAAATCAACATAAACCCAATGACAAATTTATCGTGAAAATTTCATTGCCGGCTGAACGCGATTTTGATTGCCGCCCGAATCTTGAAACCGTTGTAACTATCATCAACAAGAAATGACGCAACCTAAAATATAATTTTCCTGAAAGGATTTACTGTATATCTTGCCGAATAACATAACGCATTTTTTATAGGAGGTTCAAATTATGGATTATTCTACTTACCTGAAAAATTATCCGTCTCAATCGGGACGCTTCGGACGTTTCGGCGGCGCATATCTTCCCGAACAACTTGTGCCGGCTATGGAGGAAATTACTCAAGCTTATTTGACTATCTGCCACTCGTCGCAGTTTATAAACGAATTACGCCGTATCCGTCGCGAATTTCAAGGACGTCCCACGCCCGTATATCATTGTGAAACTTTGAGTCGCAAACTCGGTAACTGTCAAATTTATCTCAAGCGCGAAGATTTAAATCACACGGGCGCACATAAACTCAATCACTGCATGGGCGAAGGTTTATTAGCCAAATTCATGGGCAAACATCGCATAATCGCGGAGACGGGTGCAGGTCAACACGGTGTAGCTTTGGCGACTGCCGCGGCTTTCTTCGGGCTTGAATGCACTATTTACATGGGCGAAGTTGATATCGCCAAACAAGCTCCCAACGTTGCGCGAATGAAAGTTCTCGGCGCGAATGTCGTACCCGTTACCACAGGTCTTAAGACACTCAAGGAGGCTGTCGATGCCGCTTTCGAGGATTATTTACAGAACTATAAAGATACGATTTACTGCATAGGTTCCGCCGTGGGACCTCATCCCTTCCCGATGATGGTGCGCGATTTTCAAATGATTGTCGGTCAAGAGGCACGCGAACAGTTCAAAGAAATGATGGGCTTCTTGCCTGATGTCGTCACTGCATGCGTGGGCGGCGGCTCCAATTCTATCGGCTTCTTCCTGCCCTTCATCAATGATGCTGTCGATATCGTCGGTGTTGAGCCGCTCGGGCGCGGTGATAAATTGGGAGATCATGCCGCGTCTATGACTTACGGATCCGAGGGCGTTATGCATGGCTTTGATTCGATTATGCTCAAAGCCGAAGACGGACAACCTGCGCCGGTTTATTCGGTTGCCAGCGGTCTTGATTATCCCAGTGTAGGCCCCGAACATGCTTTCCTGCGTGAAATCGGTCGCGTAAAATATGACACCGCCTCCGATTTGGAAGCGATTGACGCATTCTTTAAACTCAGTCGCTACGAGGGAATTATTCCTGCGCTCGAAAGTTCTCATGCCGTCGCCTACGCTATGCGCCGCGCTAAGGAAATGGGTAAGGGCTCGATTCTTGTCAACCTGAGCGGACGCGGTGACAAAGATTTAGACTACGTCATCGAACATTACGGTTACGGCGAAGACTTCAAAGATTTTAACTGAAATAAAATTGCGCAGAACCAAACCAATGTAAAGGACGGTAATTAATTGGAGCAGATATCACAAGCATTTCTATCGTTTATAGATTCTTGGGGCTACTTCGCCGTTGCGATGTTGATGGCTATGGAAAACGCTTGCATACCCGTGCCGAGTGAATTGATTCTCGGATTTGCCGGCTATCTTGTCAGCGCGGACAGAATGACTTTTGTCGGAGCGATGACCGCCGGGATGATTGGCGGCATGGCAGGATCTATCTTCGCTTATATCGTGGGAGCTACGGGCGGCAGAAAATTTGTTGAAAAGTACGGAAAATATTTCTTCATCAAAAAATCTCATGTCGATTTGGCGCAAAGATGGTTTGATAAATACGGAGTGGCGGCGGTTTTCTTCAGCCGTATGTTACCCATCGTAAGAACTTTTATTTCGTTGCCGGCAGGTTTCGCCCGTGTCGACTTTAAAAAATTTTTGTTCTACACCTTCGCCGGCTCTTTGCCGTGGACTGCTCTTATACTTTGGGGCGGCGTCCTGCTCGGCGATAATTGGGAATATCTTTTGGAGATTGGGCACGAATTAAGTATCGCGTTCGTAATCATCTGCGTCATTGTCATTGCATGGCTTTATTTCAGGCATAAACGCAAAAGAAAACTTTGACGCCAAAATAATTTACAAAAAAAATCCCTCGCATATCACGGGGGATTTTTATTTACAGTGATAATTTTCAGTCGTCTAAACATTGAGCGCGGTAACTTTTTAACTCTTCATCGGAAAAAAATTTTACCGCCAAAAGTTTATTCAACCGCAATGCCTCCGTAAAATCCTCGGCTGCTTTATCGTGCTGCCCGATTTTCCTCAAGGCAAGACCGCGATAACCGTAAATCATTGCCGCAAGTGCATTGCTCGGATTCGATTCAAGACTGCGATTGAGATTTGCGATTGCCTTGTCGTATTTGCCGATATCGAAATAAGTTACGCCGCTGTCGAAGAAACACCCTGCCGCCGATAACGGACTTAGATTTAACGCCTCGGCATAATCGGTCTCGGCTTTATCGTCTTCGCCCTTCAAAATGTAAGCGTGAGCGCGACGGGCATATGCTACGACGTCATACGGATTCAAAGTCAACGCGCGTGTAAAATCTTCAATCGCATGATTTAAACCGCCGTCAATGTGAGTGTAGGCATTGCCGCGCTTGATAAGCAATTCGCCGTCATTCGGATTGGTTTTCAACTGCGCGGTTAATTCGGCTATGACTGCCGCGTAATTTTTTCCGCTCATTTTGTGTAAATAACTTTCTTCACGTCAAAATTCTGCGTAGAGGCATCCCATTTCAATCTGATTTCGCCTTCCATATTGTCGTAATCGGAATAGCGACAGTAGGGAAAAATAATCATATCGTCTTTGCTTTTCGGTTTCATGTAGACAACTCCGCCAGGCAATTTGTATTCGTCTTTACCTTCAAAAAGATTTTCGCTGATTTTTTTGCTGTCGACGTATACGCGCCAATTATCGCCGCCGCGGTTGCCCATGATGTGGAAATGTGCGCCGCCGTTCTCATGATAAATCACATAAAATGTTATGCCTTCGTCACTGTCAATTTTGATAATTTCTTTGTCGAGAGTGCCGCGCGACAAAATGTAATTGTCTTTGCCGCCGAATTTGATTGCCTCACTCGAATCATTTTTGGTTTCGAAATCATAATTGCAATAAAGAGCGTCATCGCCGTAATCGAATCGCGCATTACCTTTCTTGTAAGTAGTCAACTGCGGATTTCTGTCCTTCTCGTAATAAGGTTCTCCGTCATTCTTCGTCGCGCCTTCTATAACAAATCCATGATAAGGCGATTGCATTGCGAAACCTATCAGCCCGATTTTTACAGGCCAATAAAATCTCATTGCGAAAGTAGTCGATGAAATCATCATCATCATCAGTAACAAGCCAAAAAATTTTTTCATGTTACACCTCCAGCAATTTTTTTAAATCATTTTCGGATAAAATTTTCACCCCCAAACTTTGTGCCTTCGTTAATTTAGATCCTGCGTCGTCTCCGGCGATAACGTAATCGGTTTTCTTGCCGACGGTAGTCTTGACAATGCCGCCGCGCTCCTCGAGCAAAGTAGTTGCCTCTTCGCGCGTGTAACTGTCAAGTGTACCCGTCAACACGAAAATTTTTCCGGCAATCGGCGAGTCGGTATCGAAAGTTTTCTTCTCCGCCGTGAATGTCAATCCGAAATTGCGCAGGTCGTTCAAAATCTTTATGTTATCTTCGTCGTCAAAAAATTCTCTGACGTGTCGCGCGGTAACTTCGCCGATATCGGGCACCTGCAAAAGTTCGTCGAGTGTTGCCGCAGAAATTTCATCTATTCCGCCGAAATGATTAATCAAATCACGTGCCGCGCCGCTGCCTACTCCGTCAATGCCCAAGCCCGTCAAAAGTCGTGACGGATTATTTTTTTTACTGTCCTCTATCGCCGCAAGAATTTTATCGGTACTTTTTTCGCGCCCGAAAATTTTTTTGTCGAGCAATTCGGCGCGGTGATTGTGCAATTCGTAAATATCGGCAACCGTACGGACAAAATCATTTTCGATTAATTTCGGCACGGAAGTTTCGCCCAAGCCCTTGATATCCATCGCACTGCGCCCGACAAAATTTAGCAAATGATTTTCAAATTGCGCAGGACAATTCGGATTGATACAGCGAACGGCGGCGGCATTTTCTTCACGCTCGAGTTTGTGACCGCATACGGGACAAAGTTCGGGCAATTTATACGGCACGGAAATTTTCGGGCGTTTGGAGATATCAACTCCGCTGATTCGAGGAATTATTTCACCGCTCTTGTAAACGCGAATCGTGTCACCGATACGAATATCCAAACTGTCAATAAAGTCTTGATTATGGAGCGTTGCGCGTTCTACCGTCGTGCCGTTCAAACTTATCGCGTCAAAAATT
Source organism: Selenomonadaceae bacterium (assembly GCA_024698045.1). Lineage (GTDB taxonomy): Bacteria > Bacillota > Negativicutes > Selenomonadales > Selenomonadaceae > Quinella. The sequence continues at coordinate 38,910 of JAILRS010000035.1, read as the reverse complement.
GCGGTAGGTGTTATTCTTCCCGTACGCCCGACACTGACTTCAATATCGCGCAGAATTGTTTCGCGTTCGGTCGGCGGATATTTGTAAGCGACAGCCCAACGCGGAAATTTACTTGTCGTCCCCAACTGTTCACGCTGCGCAAAATCATTTACCTTCACGACAGCCCCGTCGATATCGTAACTCAAACCGTCGCGCCTCTTGCCTATATCCTCTATCGCCTGCCATACTTCCGCGAAATTTTTACAGACGGCATAGTTGTTGATAATCTTAATTCCGTTGCGTTTCATGAAATCGTAAGCGGCTGTATGGCTGTCGATTTCCGCGCCGTCAATCTTCTGCAGATTGAACACGAACAAAGATAAATGTCGCTCCTTAACTATTCTGCTGTCAAGTTGTCTCAAGGTACCTGCCGCGCAATTTCTGGGATTCGCGAAAGTTTTCAAACCTAATTTTTCTTGTCGGACGTTAACCGCATCAAAAGCCTCGTGCGTCATGTAAACTTCGCCGCGAATTTCCAAATATTTCGGCGTGTCAATCAATTCCTTCGCAACGTCGTCGATAACTTCGGCGTTCTGCGTGACATCTTCGCCGTGATTGATTCCGTCGCCGCGCGTGATTGCCTGTGTAAATTTCCCGTCGACATATCTCAGCGCAACCGATAGCCCGTCTATTTTTTCCTCGACTACAAATTCTGTCGCGCCTAATTTTTCCATAGCGTCGTTAACAAAATTCTCCACATCTTCGCGATTGAACACGTCTTGCAACGAAAGCATAGGAACGTCATGCGCCACAATTTTTCCGGCTGTTCTGCGTGCCGAACCGCCTACGGTTTGTGTCGGTGATGTTGCCGTAATAAATTCGGGATATTCCGCCTCCAAAGTTTCAAGACGCGTCATCAATTTGTCATATTCGTAATCGGAAATTTCGGGCGCGTCCTGTTCGTAATACTTTTTATTGTGGCGTTTAATTTCTCTGCGCAGTGCAATCAATTCCGCTTTAACCGAAGAAATATCCACGGCACTTCAGCCCCTTTGTTAAAGTTTTGTTATCGGTGCGATTGATATTTTTAGTTTCTTGATACCGACTTCGGGGTTAGCAAATTGAACGGTAACATCACGCATATCCGCCGCCATGACCGTACCGAGTCCCCATTTTTTGTGGTTGAGTGTATCGCCGACATTCCAATCGATTGTAGATTTATTTTTCGTCGCAGGTTTTACTGCGATTTGTGCCGCGTGATATGCAGTGGGTGGCTTGTAACTGTTCGGCACGGAATTTTTAAAGGTAGGTTTTACTGATTGTTGCGCGTAGGAAAATGATGATGATTCAAGACAGTATTTCGGAATTTCATCGACAAAGCGCGATATACCCCGTTCGCGAATTTTCCCGAAGACCATACGCTTTGCCGCCGAAGTTATGTATAACTTTTTTTCCGCGCGAGTGAACGCAACATAACAAGTGCGGCGTTCCTCTTCCAATTCGGATTCCGTAGAAAAAGAATTTACACTCGGGAATAAACCCTCCTCCATGCCTACGACAAACACTACGGGAAATTCAAGACCTTTGGCGGCGTGTATCGTCATCAACTTGACATAAGATCCTTCATCCTGCATTGAATCGATGTCGCTTATCAACGCGATATGATTCAGAAAATCTTGTATGCTTGCCGACGGATTCATCTCTACAAAATCTTTTGCGCTGTTGATAAATTCGCCTATATTCTCTTCGCGCGAAATACTTTCCGCTTTGCCGTCCTCTTGGTCGTCCTTAATCATCTTCATGTAGCCGGATTCTTTTATTACGATGTTTATCAGTTCGTCTATCGGGACATCATTGGCGGATTCCATAAAGCTGGTCATCATTGCGATAAATTTTTGAATGCCTTCGCGAAACTTCGCCGTTAAATTCGGAACCTGCGCAAAAAGATTTTTATCGGAAACGACTTCAAAAATCGATAGACCGGCTTCCTCGGCGAAACTATTCAGCCGCTCGAGATTCGTCAAGCCCAAACCGCGACGAGGAGTATTTATTATCCTCATCATGTGTACGCTGTCGCGCGGATTCCCAATAACATGCAAGTAGGCAATGATATCTTTAATCTCCTTGCGATCGTAAAATTTCAGACCGCCGACAATCAGGTAAGGAATTTCCGAACGCAAAAATCTTTCTTCAAACATACGAGATTGTGCATTTGTACGATACAGCAGCGCGATATCATTGTAACGAAAATTTTCACGCTCAATCAGCCGCGTAATTTCTTGGGCGACTTTACTTGCCTCTTCTTTGTCGTCGCGACACAGTACGAATTTAATTTTCTCTCCGCTCTCGTTTTTCGTCCAAAGAGTTTTCGGTTTACGGTCGAAATTATTTTCTATGACGGAATTCGCCGCGGTCAATATGGTTTTCGTTGAGCGATAATTTTGTTCAAGCTTGACGACATGCGCTTTCGGATAATCGCGCTCGAAATTTAAAATGTTACGCATATCCGCACCGCGCCAACCGTAAATTGACTGATCCGCATCGCCGACAACACAGATATTTTTGTATTTCTCCGCCAACATTTTTGTCAAAACATATTGCGCGTAATTCGTGTCTTGATATTCATCAACCGAAATGTATTGAAATCTTTCCTGATAACGATCCAAAACTTCGGGGTATCTTTTGAAAATTTTTACCATGATGAAAATTAGATCGTCAAAATCAAGCGCGTTGTTCTCCCGCAATTTATGCTGATACAAATCGTAAATCATCGCGATATTTTTTTCTTTGATGTCGCTTGTCGCTGCTTTCTCTTTGAATTCTTCCACGCTGATTAAATTGTTTTTCATATCGGAGATTCTGAAATGAGTATTTGAAAATTTATCCTCCTCGAGTTTCAGTTCGACTATGCATCTTTTTATCAGAGCTTTACTGTCATTCGCATCGTATATCGCGAAATTGCGCGTAAACTTATTCGTGATTTCTATTTCGCGACGCAAAACTTGTGCGCAGAACGAATGGAAAGTATTCAGCACGATACTTTTCGCCGATGTCCCGATTAATTTCTCCGCACGTGTCTTCATTTCGTTTGCGGCTTTATTCGTGAAGGTTATCGCCAAAATATTCCACGGTGAAATTCCCTGCGCAATCAAGTTGGCAATTCGACAAGTCAGGACGCGTGTTTTGCCGGAACCTGCGCCAGCCATTATCAGTAAAGGACCATCCAATTTATTAACCGCCTCGACCTGTTGAGGATTCAAGTTGCGGAAAATCTTTTCGTCGGATAAAAAAAGTTGCTCGTTCAAAGGAGCGTCACCTCCGTAAAAATTTTTCGGATATTAGTAGTTTTTATCGAAATGATACAAGTTGGCTTAACAATCGTCAATATCTTTTGCCGCCGTGATACAAAAATGCCCTGCGCTGTGTTAAAATGTTCCGCGACAATATTTAACGGAGGGAATGTAATTTGTTTGTCAGGGGAGAGCTTGAAAAAATCGAGAGGAAAGTGGAACGCGGCGAACGTTTGACGCGTGAAGACGGCGAAAAACTTTTTGAGTGCGGCGAATTGAGTTGGCTGGGTGCGCTCGCCGATTACGTACGGAAAAAAATTTGCGGCGATATCGTTTACTACAATGTCAACTGTCACGTTAACTTAACGAATATTTGTCTTTCGCGCTGTAAATTTTGTGCGTTCGGTCGCGATGAAGGCAATTGCGGTTCCTACGCCATGACGATTGACGAAGCAGTAAAACTTGTTGAGGAGGCAAGCGAAGACCCGAATTTATCGGGACTGCATATCGTCAGCGGTTTACATCCCACTTGGACTTTTGAACACTACTTAAGTTTCGTCGAAACGTTACACAAAAAATTTCCCAAACTCTATATCAAAGGATTCACGGGCGTAGAAATTCAGCACTTCGCAAATATTTCGGGCTTGAGTGTCGAAAATGTTTTGCGGCGATTGCAAGCGGCAGGACTCGAGGCGATTGCGGGTGGCGGCGCGGAAATTTTAACGGATCGCGTCAGAAATTTACTTTGCCCGAAAAAAGCAACGGCAGAACAATGGTTAAACGTAGCACGTACTGCGCACGGGTTGGGCATAAAGACAAATGCCTCAATGCTTTACGGACACATAGAAACTTTAGCCGAACGCGTGGAACATTTAATCAAGTTGCGCACTCTTCAAGATGAAACGGGCGGATTTCAAACGTTTATATGTTTCCCGTTCCTGCCGAAAAATACCGCGCTCGAAAAGGAAATTCGTCAGACCTCAATGTGGGACGATTTGCGGACAATGGCGATATCGCGGCTCATACTCGACAACTTCAAGAATATTAAAGCGTATTGGGTAATGTTAACGGTACCCGTAGCACAAGTGGCGTTGAGTTTCGGAGCGAACGACATTGACGGAACTATTCACCGCGAAAATATTTTACATGATGCAGGAGCAACTTCGCCGCGTTCTTTGGCTGAAGACGATATCATAAAAATCATTCGTGAGGCCGGGCGAATACCTGCCGCATGCGATTGTAACTTTAACATCATGAGGATTATAGAATGACTGATTTGGATTCTGCTAAGGAAAAAATATCTTCGGGCAGTCGATTAAATCGCGCGGAAATTCTTGCGCTGTACGAAGACAATGATTTGCTTTATTTGGGCGAAAGTGCTCGACGTATGAAGGAACGCAAGACCGGTAAGCAAGTTTTTTACACGGTCAACCGCCATATCAATTTGACGAACGTATGCAGCGCAAATTGTCCCCTGTGCGCGTTCCAATGTCACAGCGGCGATAATCGCGCCTTCACTTTGGATTTGAATGACGTTGAAAAAATTCTTCGTGAATCAGCGCAGATAAAAGATTTGTCGGAAATTCATATAGTCAGTTCTCTGCACCCCGATAAAGATTTTGATTACTACGTCGATGCCGTTAAGCTCGTGAAAAAAATTTTGCCCGATGTCGGTATCAATGCCTTTACGCCCGTGGAGATAATCAACTTCGCCAAAATCAGCGGCAAAACTGTCGACGAAATTCTGCGGACGTTAATTAATGTGGGTGTAACTTCGTTGGCAGGCGGCGGCGCGGAAATCTTGAGCAATCGTGTCCGCGAAATAATTTGCCCGAAAAAATGTACGGCAGATGAATGGCTTGACGTAATGAGGACGGCGCACGGATTGGGCTTGCGGACAAACGCATCAATGATGTTCGGGCATATCGAGACGATTGAAGAACGAATAGACCATCTTTTGAAATTGCGCGACTTGCAAGACGAAACGGGCGGATTTGTCGCGATGATGTTGTTCCCATTCCATCCGGATAATACCGAATTGGGTAAACGATTTAATTTGCGGCGCGTAGGTTCGTGGGAAGATTTAAAGATGTTGGCTTTATCAAGATTGGTGCTGGATAATTTCGACCACTTCAAAGCGTTTTGGGTCATGCTCACGTTACCGATTGCGCAATTAGCTTTAAATTTCGGGGCTGATGATATGGACGGGACAATCGGCGAAGAAAAAATAATTCACGCGGCAGGGGCTAAAAATTCTACGGGAATCACGCGCGAAAAACTCAGGGCGATAATTTCCGAAATAAGTTACACACCCGTTGAGCGCGACAGCTTTTACAATAAAAAATTTTCCTCGTCGCAATCGTGACGGGAAATTGATTTACAATGTCAAACAAATTATAATTTGCCACAGAAAATTTAGGCGAGGTGTTAACAATGGCAAAACAACTTCGGATAGAAAAACTTCAGGAATTAATCAAGCAAGAGATGAGCAAAATGTTACTCAATGATTTAAAAGATCCTCGGATAGGCTTTGTGACAGTAACCGATGTAGAAATGACGGGCGATTTGCGTGAGGCGAAAATTTACGTGAGTATAATGGGCGGCGAAGACAAAGTAAAAAGTTCGCTCGAAGGTCTTAACAGTGCTCTCGGATTTATCCGCCGCGAAATAGGGCAAAGAGTTCGTCTGCGGTTCACACCCGAAATTTCTTTTGCGCTCGATACTTCGCTTGATTACGGAGATCATATTCAGAAATTATTGCTACAAGTTGAGGAGAATGAAAAACATGATAATAACTCTTAAGGAAGCGGCGAAAAAAATATCGGAGGCGCAGAAAATAATTTTGACGGCGCACATAATTCCCGACGGTGATGCAATCGGCTCAACTCTTGCCGTCATGCAAATACTCCGTTCAATCGGAAAAGATGCGCAGGTTTATATCGATGATACCGTTCGTCACAATCTGCATTGCCTGCCGCATTTCGAGGAGATTCGTCGACCTGCCGAAGGTGAGAAAGTCGACGCGGATTTACTTTTGGTTTTAGATACTTCGGTTGACAGAATCGGCAATGTCGGAAAAATAACCGACGCGCCGATTTTGAATATAGATCATCACGTCACGAATACGGGCGAAGGCTGTGATTTGTACGTAGACCCGAATGCCGCCGCGACTTGCGAACTGGTTTACAATCTTGCTCTTGAACTCAACGCGACAATCACGCCAGATATCGCCACCTGCATTTATACCGGTTTGGCGACAGATACGGGTTTCTTCCAATTTTCAAACACGCGCGCCGAAACTTTGGATATAGCGGCGAAACTTGTCAAGTGTGGTGTCCGCCCGAACTTCATATCCGAAAAAATCGAGGAAAAAACTTTGCAGGAAGTTATCGGTTTGCGCTACGCTTTAAACGCGCTGAAAATATTCTTCGGCGGAAAAGTAGTGGGTATGATGCTTGACTATAACATCATGAAAAATTTTGAGTCGACCGAGGGCTTTATAGACGAGATTCGCGTAATCGATACGGTTGATGTTGCATTTCTGCTGACCGAACGCAAGCCGAATTATTGTCGTGTGAGTATGCGTTCAAAGGGAATGGATGTCGCAAAGATAGCGGCGGAATTGAACGGCGGCGGACATATACGCGCGGCAGGTTGTACATTGTTAATGTCATTGGCGGAGGCAGAAAAACTTTTGACGGAAACAATCGGGAAATTAATGATGGCGGACGGCAGACTTACCGAGGAAGAATTTTCGACGGCAGTACGCACAACGGATTTCGCGCAATGACAGACGGATTTATTAATCTGAATAAACCTTCGGGGATAACGAGTCATGATGCCGTTAATCGTGTGCGGAAAATTTTATCGACGAAAAAAGTCGGGCATGCCGGCACATTGGATCCGGCAGCTTGCGGAGTTTTGCCGATTGCGGTTGGGCGCGCGACGAAATTTATCGAGTACTTGACCGATTGCGATAAAAGTTACCGTGCGGAAATTTTATTCAGTATTGCGACCGACAGCGGTGATTTGGAAGGCGAAGTGATTGCCCGAACCGAAAACTTTGTCATGCCGACGCGTGAAGAGTTTGAGAAAGTTGCGGCGGAATTTATCGGAGAAATTGAGCAGACACCGCCGAAATTCTCAGCAATAAAAATCAACGGACAAAAGGCTTACGATTTGGCGCGAAAAAATTTATCGTTTGATATGCCGAAGCGTACGATAAAAATTTCTGCGTTGAGGTTGCTTGACTTGGGTAATGATTCGGCGACGATTGAAGTTGATTGCGGTAAGGGAACGTATATCCGAAGTTTGGCGCAGGATTTGGGCGAAAGACTCGAGCTTCCGTCAACTTTAAGAAAACTCATAAGACTGCGTGTCGGCAATTTCAATTTGGAATCTGCGCATGTTTTTGAAGATATTACCGCCGAAAAACTTTTGCCGATTGAAAACTGCTTGAATCATCTGCCGTCATTTGAGCTGAACGAAAACAGAATCCGCGCCTTTACGAACGGATTGCCGACGACTGTAAATTTGCCCGATGCGAAAGTTTTGCGGATAATTTCGGGCGGTAAATTCCTCGGTGTCGGGCGAATCGAACACGGCGATTTAAAATCTTCAAAGATAATCTAAGGAAAAATTAACACGACAAATTAACCGACAGACGGCGAAATGACGCGTAAAATCGCGGTAAGGCGTGGCAGAAATTTTAATGATACACTAATGACAAAGGTAGAAAATATTTGTAGAATTACTCTAACAAAGTTCACATTAAAGTAATAAATTTCGGGCGCAGACTTAGATAAACAAACTTTATCAAGTGAATAACCCTAAGGAAGGGAAGTGAACATGTTGCGAAAAATTATTGCCGGATTGGCAGCCTTGACTATATGCGGTGCGATAAATTTCGGGCTGATGAATGAAGTACAGGCAGCGGATTTAAATTCTCCGACAAGTTTAAACGGTACAGAATCGCAGGAAATGTATTACGTGCCGCCGCCACCTCCGCCCGTTGATAATGACAGATATGACAGAGGACGCGGCAGATATGGCGGATATGATGTGCCACCTCCGCCGCCCGTCGATAATGACAGACATGGTAGGGGACACGGCAGATATGGCGGATATGATGTGCCACCACCGCCGCCCGTTGATGATGACGATTATGATAGACGCAGAAGATACGGCAGGCACGACAGATATTATTATCCACCTCCGCCACCGCCACCGCCGAAAAACGGCAGACGTTACGGCCCACCCAGACGCGGAGCATACGGCGGATATGATGTACCGCCTCCGCCGCCCGTAAGGTGACATCTAAAAAGTCGGTGTGAGGACTTTAACATTAGGAAATCAGCGGAATAATGGAAAGTCGGCCTTACGCTTGCTTTCCGTTTTTCCTTGTTTTGGGGAATGAAAAAATTTTTTCGGCGAAACGTTTAAGGCACGGGATACAATGGAGGCGACTTGACAAGGAAGTTATTCGCATACAGTAAGACAATAATTTTTAGCAAGGAATGAATCCACATGAAAAGGTTAGCGAAAAATTTAATATTGGCGACGGCAGTAGTCAGCGCAATATTTTTCGTTGGCTGCTCATGTGCGGAGGCCGCCCACGGCAACAGGAATTATTGCATGATGAGAACGGACAGAGTTCCGTATTACAATTTAGACTTCTGGTCAAAGTTCCGCGATACCGTAATGCCCGACGAACCGCAAGACAATAATCCGCCGAAGGAAATGCGAAAACCTGCGGAAGTAGATCCGCCGAAAGAAAGACATCGCAGACACAAAGATAAACCGAAAGAAGTACACCCCGAAGAATATCACGAATAATAACCGTACAAAAAAATCCCTCTGCCTAAGGAGGGATTTTTAATTTGATGCGGTGTCAGACAATCAAATCAAGTTTAATGTTTTAAGCGTCACAACATCTACATCGCCGTTATAAAATTTTTCCAAAACCTTGCGGAAGACGGAATCATCTTCGCTGATTGCGGCGAACAAAGTCATGCAGGATTTTAATTTTTTGGAATCTATATCGCCGAAAATTTTTACCGGGTTATCATCTTCCAAATTCAAAAGCGCGTCGGATATTTCGATTAAGTTACCGCCTAAATATTCATCTTGCAAAAATGCCTTGGCTTCGTTCAAATCCTTTATGCCGTAATAAATTGCCGTTCTGCTATGCCCGAGCTCTTTTATCTGCGGAAAAATGTACCACATCCAATGTGATTCTTTACGCCCGTTTTTTATTTCGCTCAAGGCAATTTGAAAACTTTCCTTATGGGCTTCCGTGAATCGCGCCAAATTGTAAACCTGTTCCGTAATAATCATCTCCCGTCAATCAAAATCTTTCCACTGCGTTTCGTTGGCAATATCTTTGACAAGTCGTCCGTTGTATGTGAAATAGGCTGTACCGGCAATCGATTTAGCTCCTTTGATGGTAGCGGCTACCGCGGATAATGATGTTATTTCATCGTTCCATTGAACTTTTTTTTCGGTGATGACGGTAACTTTAACATTCGGGTCTTCGGTAAAAATCAGTTCCGCACCAATCGGAATACCGCATTTTTCAAAATTAATCGGTGGTCTCTTGATATGATTTTCTGATGACGCTACTGTAAAATCATTGTTACTCAGTTTAAGTTTGTCTTGCGTGCCGCTGATTATCGCAATCGCCTCAAGTAAATCATATGCTTCCCGAGGAGTCATGATAAAAAATTCGCGGTTGGAAGATACTCGCAAGTCGGGATTTAGATTGTCAATCATCTTATGTAATTTTTTGTCTTCCAAATTTCCCGACGTTTCGTATGTTGCATAAACTTCATATTCATACGGCAGCGCGGTTGTAGATAATTGTTTTCGCCGTGCCTCTACATCTATCGAATAACCGATTTTTACCATATCTTTCAAAGCGGGGTTGGTCATGATATAAATAAATCCCTTTGACATATAATTTACAGCTCCCTTTAATTTTTCGTTGAAATATTTTTGCGCAGAGATACAACGGTCTCGACATGTGACGTGAAAGGAAACATATCGACGGGTTGAACTTTTTCGACGCGATAATTAAATTCGGTAAGTACCGCCAAATCTCTTGCAAGCGTGGCAGGATTACACGACACATAAATAATTTTTTCGGGCGATATTGTTGCGAAAATCTCCAATACTTTTCGGTCGCAACCTGCGCGCGGCGGATCCGTTACTATAACATCGGCATCAATACCGGTTTCGGCGAGTCGCGGCAAAATTTTCACGGCATCACCTACTATAAATTCGGCATTGCGGATATTGTTTTCGCGAGCATTTTTTTTCGCGTCGGCAATCGCCGAAGATACAACCTCAATGCCGATAACTTTACGCGCCTTCTTCGCCAAAAATAACGAGATTGTACCAGTACCGCAGTATGCATCAATTACGGTTTCATGACGTTGCAAATCAGCGAACTCCAAAGCCTTACGATAAAGTACTTCCGCCTGCGCAGTATTGACTTGAAAAAACGAACGCGCCGAAATGTTAAAGTTGAGTCCGCCGATTTCATCATGAATGGTTGGCTTACCGTAAAGGACAATCGTTTCGCGCCCAAGAATAACATTGTTTCGGAAGGTTTGGATATTTTGCTGAATGCTTGTGACTTCGGGTAATTCATTTACAAGAGCACGGACGAAACTCTTTTGATTCGGAAAATTTTTCGTCGCGGTAACCAATACAATCATCATTTCGCCGTTGACTCCGACGCGTCCCATCACGTGACGTAAAAAACCCTTGTGCTTGTCTTCGTCGTAAGGTTGCAGATTAAATTTGGCGGCGATTTTTTTCACGGCGTTAAGAATTTTATCATTACCTTCGTTTTGAATTTGACAGCCGCATGTATCGATAATGTGATGACTGCCGCGCTCATAGCAACCGATAATCAAACCGTCCTTGCCGCGCCCGACGGGGAATTGCATCTTATTACGATAACGCAAAGGATTTTCCATGCCCAAAGTTTCAAGTACGGTTATATTTTTCAGTTTGCCGATTCGTTCCAGCGCGTCGATTACTTGTTGACGTTTATACTTCAACTGCGCAGAATAATTCATGTGTTGAAGTTGACAGCCTCCGCATTGATTATACAATGAGCAAAAAGGTTGCGCGCGTTCTTCGGAAGGTTTAACGATCTCAACGAGTCTGCCGACCGCATAATTTTTTTTGACGGTCTCAAGTTCGATTGAAACATCTTCGCCCGGTAATGCACCCTCAACGAAAACCGCCAGCCCGTCAAGTTTGCCGACACCTTCGCCCGAAGAGCCTAACCCTTGTATTTTTATTTGCTTCACTTTATCAGTCAAAAGTATTTCCACCCTTCAGATTTCAACGCAAAAAAATTTTCTGCCGTTACAAAATTCGTAACCATTATAACACGTCAATCGGGCAAAAAAAATTCTCCCATCTGTTACGACGGGAGATTTGGTATTAGTTCAATTATTAATATCACGCGGCAGAATCCTCTTTCAATACATATCGCATATACATCGGTATTTTTTCAATCGTCTTGTCTAAGCGTGGATTTTTGCGCCAAAGATTATACTTGTGCAATTCCGATTCGGAACGTCCACTCTTGAAGAATTGATAGACTCCCTTTGAAAAGTCCTGAGTAAAAAGATAATAGCGTTTACCGTTTGCCAGTAAGTAGAAGTGCAATTTCTCGTTTAACTTGTTGACCGTAATTTTGTTTTTCATCTTAAATGGCGCGATTAGAATGATACAAAGCGCGGTCGCGCCGTTCACCACCTTTCCGTTAATAAAAATTTTCGCCGAAATGAAAACGAGTAACAAAAGATTATAAGACACTATGAAATAATACTGAAAAGTCCTTCGATGCTATTCTAATCTAAAACTTTTCGCTTGTCTATACGTTCGGAGTAATTTAATGAAAAAATAATGATTTTTTTAGCACGAATCAAAGTTATTGACGGGGCGGAACAGTGGCGATAAAATTTTCAGAGAAAATATCAATGAAAGGGGAGATTTAACTTGCCGATATACAACGCGCAAATTTTGGCGATAGACGAATCGGAGACGCGCCGATATGCCGGCTTGAGGAAGGCGCAAAATTTCGGAGAAAAAAATATCCGCGACGCCTGTGACGAAGCTCTGTTGCTTTTGAGGGTACGCGGTGCTTGGGAAATTTATGAGTATGATGACATAAATAATATCGTAAAAAGTGAGCCAAACTTTAAAATCGTGGGAAAATCTATCGAAAAACATTTAAGCGGTTGCGAGAAAGTGATATGCATGTCGGTAACGGTCGGGGGCGATATAGAAAACGAAGTCACAAAAAAATTCGAGCGCGGCGATTATCTTGCGTCGGTACTGTTAGATGCGGCGGCAACTGCGGCAGTAGAACAAGTAGCGGATGCAATGGAAAAACATTTCGCGGCAATGTTCGGCAAAGACGGATTTAAATTGCGTTGGCGATTCAGTCCGGGCTACGGTAATTGGGATTTGACGGAACAGGCAAAACTTTTTAAAATCTGCGGAGCGGAACAAATCGGAGTGCGGTTGACTTCATCGATGATGTTGGAGCCGCGCAAATCGGTTACGGCGATTATCGGCTTGGAAAAAATTACGGCGAAAAAATATTCGGATCTTCCGCCGAAAAACTGCGCGGCATGTAACAATCTGCAATGCGCAATGAGGGTTTAAAGTTTCAAGAGGCAGTAAGAAGTGTTATGATAACTTGGATTAGGGAGATGTTAAGATATATGAACAGAAATGATTCATGTTGGTGCGGCAGCGGTAAAAAGTACAAGAAGTGTCACGCGGATTTTGACGAAAGACTCGACGAGATAAAATTTATTTCGTCAAAGGGTCAAGTTCGTCCGCCGAAACGTTTGATTAACAACGCGGCAGATATCGAGGGAATTAAACGAGCTGCGGCGATAAACACAGGCGCACTTGATTTGATGGCGAATCTCGTCAAGGAAGGTGTCGACACTTTAACACTCAATGATGTCGCGCATGAATTCATAGTAAGTCACGGCGCACATCCCAGCTGCCTGAATTTTGAGGGATTCCCGAAAAGCATTTGCATTTCCGTTAACAATGTCGTCTGTCACGGAATTCCTTCGCGTAAAGAAATTTTGAAGTCGGGCGATATCCTCAACATAGATATCACAACTGATTTGGACGGCTATTTTGCTGATGCCTCGCGCATGTTCACAGTCGGCGAAGTTTCGCCCGAAGCGCAGAAATTAATCGACGTGACACATGACATTATGGAAGTGGGAATCGCTGCCGCCAAACCTTGGCACTTCGTCGGAGATATCGGCGCGGCTTGCGCGAAATTGGCGCACGAAAACGGTTACAGTGTCGTTACGGATTTGGGCGGACACGGTGTCGGTAAAAAATTTCATCTCGAACCGTTTGTCAGTCACGATTGCCGTCCCGAAACCGGTATGTTACTCGTACCCGGTATTGTCATTACCGTCGAGCCGATGATTAACGTAGGTAAACGCAGAGTAACGGTCGACGAAAGTGACGGCTGGACAGTGCGCACGGCGGACGGAAGTTTATCGGCGCAATGGGAGAAAACCATTTTGATAACCGAAACAGGTGTCGAAGTTTTGGCAAGCTAAAAATTATCGTACCCGACCAAATTAACAATAACTTCTTATTCGGGAGGACTTACAATGAAAAAAATTACCATGATTAAAATCGAACATTGCCCGTACTGCACGGCGGCATTGAAGGCAATTGCGGAACTTCAAGTATTCGACAAGGAATGGAAAGGTATCGAAATCGAAGTCATTGACGAAAATCTCGAGCCGCAACGCGCCGAAAAATTCACCGATTATTATTACGTGCCGACAATGTACGTGGACGGCAAAAAAGTTTACGAGGCACATCCCGGCGAAAGTTACGATGAATGTTTAGCCAGCGTCAAAAGAGTATTCGAGGCGTCAAGATGAGCAAGGCAGTTGTTTTGTTGAGCGGCGGACTTGACTCGACAACATGTTTGGCAATGGCAGTGGATAAATTCGGCGCGGAAAATGTTGCGACGATTTCTGTTTTCTACGGTCAACGCAATGCTAACGAATTAATTGCCGCGCGTGCCGTCAGCAAATTTTACAACGTGGCTCACTACGAATTAAACGCCGAAGAAATTTTCAAGATGTCTGATTCCGCAATGCTGAATAAATCCGCCGCGCCGTTGGAAAAAACTTCCTACGCCGAACAAATCGCCAAGACAGGCAGAGTGTCAACATATGTTCCCTTTCGCAATGGGTTGATGATTTCCATGGCGGTCAGTTTCGCCGACGGACTTTTTGAAAATGATTCCGTTGAACTTTATGTGGGAGTGCATGCAGATGATGCCGCAGGTAATGCTTATCCCGATTGCCGTGCGGATTTTATCGCGTCGTTAGCTTCCGCCGTCAATATCGGTACGTACGAAAAAATTAATCTCGTCGCGCCCTTCGTGAATAAAACCAAGGCGGATGTTGTTAAAGTCGGTCTGACTTTGGGTGCGCCTTATCATTTGACTCGCAGTTGTTACGAACGCGGCGATAAACCTTGCGGACAATGTGCTACCTGTTTGGATCGCGCAAAAGCTTTTGAATTAAACGGCGTGACAGATCCTGCGTTGCGCTAATTTTTCGTCGACAAAGGATTTTAAAATACTGCGTAGAAAGTAAAATAATTCGTGGAGCCGATATAAGATTTAATTTTCCGGAGGGATAAGGTTTGGCATTTTTCTTGATAGTGCCGAGCGTAATAATAATAAGTGTATTATTGGTGCATGCGCTGGCGAAAAAATTAGGTCTGAAAATTTATTACCCGACACTTATTGCGACGGCGGTGCTGTCTTTCATTGCGATTTTCGTGGCGTCGACAATAGTGCCGACAATCAGCAAATTTTATTTGATAGCATTGGGCGCGATAATTGTTTTGGTATCGTTGCCGATAATGATGGTGAATAAATATTTATTGGCAAAACAACTGGCCGAAGAAAAAGCATTTGATGAGGCAGTCAAGGCGGCTTATGCCGATGAGCTGAGAAGAGCGGCGGCAGGTAAACAATTGGCGAAAGAAAATGATTCCCGAGAATCCGAAAGTTCTCATTACAACGAGCTGACAAAATCTGAGGAAAATAATCAGGTTAAATTTGACTACGAAGAAAAAAATGTCACGCCGAACGAACTCGCCGATAAAATTACAGACGAGATTGCAGATGAAAATTTAGATACCGAACAACCTGCGGAGCCCGTTGTCGATAAACCCGTCGATAAAAAACCTGCGGAGCCCGTCGTCGACAAACCCGTCGATAAAAAACCTGTGACGCCCGTCATTGACAAACCCGTCGAGGAAAAAACTGCGACGCCCGTTGTCAATAAACCAGTCGATAAAAAATCTGTGACACCCGTTGTTGACAACCCAGTTGAGGAAAAACCTGCGGAGCCCGTCGTCAATAAACCTGTCGAGAAAAAACCTGCGACGCCCGTTGTCAATAAACCAGTCGATAAAAAACCAGCGACGCCCGTCGTCAATAAACCTGTCGAGAAAAAACCTGTGGAGCCCGTTGTCGATAAGCCTGTTGAGAAAAAACCAGCGGAACCCGTCGTTGACAAACCAGTCGATAAAAAACCAGCGACGCCCGTCGTCGATAAACCTGTCGATAAAAAACCTGCGGAGCCCGTTGTCGATAAACCTGTTGATAAAAAACCTGCGGCGCCCGTTGTCGATAAACCCGTTGAGAAAAAACCTGCGGAGCCCGTTATCGATAAACCCGTCGATAAAAAACCTGCGGCGCCAGTTATCGATAAACCCGTCGATAAAAAACCTGCGGCGCCCGTTGTCGATAAACCCGTTGAGAAAAAATCTGCGGCGCCCGTTGTCGATAAACCTGTTGAGAAAAAATCTGCGGCGCCCGTCGTTGATAAACCCGTAGATAAAAAACTTGCGGCACCCGTTGTCGATAAACCTGTCGAGAAAAAATCTGCGGAGCCCGTTGTCGATAAACCCGTTGATAAAAAAAATGCGGAGCCCGTCGTTGATAAACCGTTAGAGGAAAAAGCCGTGGAAGTTGTTAATAAACCTGCAGAGCCGGTAAGAAAACACGTGGAGATTTTCCCGTTGCAAGAAGTGTTTCAACCGTTGTCGAGATTGGATTTGAACAAAATCGAGGAACTGACGCAGATTCAAAAGAATTTGGCGGCGGAATCGAAGAAAAGTGATACACTCGATGAAATTTTAGACAAAGCGTACGATGAACAGAGCAGGGGCAATGCGTGGCAAGCGATTGAGCTTTACGAAAAGGCATTGAGGAAATACAACGGCGATGACTATGCTCCGTTTATCGCAAGAGATTTGGGCAACATCTACAAAGAAAAAGCACTCTACTCCAAAGCGATAAAACTTTACGAGGAATCTTTGACTTTGCCGGCGATGAAACTTAATCCCGCAGTCAAAAGGGATTTCATGAACAATCTCAAATATTTGCGCTTCGCCTACGATATTTTGCTTGAACATAAATTGTTATCGGTTTCGTTCGGCGAATTGCCGCAAAAAGTTTTGCAGGAGATAGATGAAAAGTTCCGTGCTATTCAATTCCGCAAAAAATAAAACCTGAAGATATAACAATCTGTATTTATATCATGGAAAATACTTGCAACAATTTTCGTCTTGTTGTAAAGTTTATCGGTGTGCAGATTTTTAGTTTCTGTCACAAAAAAAATATCTCAAAGGGAAGGCGGTGAAGAGCGTGGTTTACTCGTGCCGTATGTGTTCGAGCCGCGCTACTTTCAGATGAAAAAAAGTGTTGAGATTTTGGGCTTACCGATTATCAGCATAACCGAAGGTTGTGAACTGGGAGTAAGTAAGTCACTCTTAATCGACGCCAAAAATTGTGTGGTTGCGGCGTTGACGATAGAGGATGATGATTGGTATCGCGGAGTAAAACTTATCCCCTACGAATCCATTATCGCAATAGGTGAAGACGCGATAACCATTACACACAGTGAAAATATATTGACCTTGGAAGATGCAGGAGATTACGAGCGTCTTTTGTTGGAAAATATTCGTGTCATCGGAACTAAGGCGATAACGAAAGCCGGACGTATTGAAGGAAAAGTATCCGAAGTATTTATCGGCGACGGCGGAAAAATTGAGAAATGCGAAATTACTACGCCGGACGGATCCATTGACGAAGTTGTCACTGAAGAAATATCCATATTCGGCAAACAAGTCACGGTTATTAACGTTGACTCTGAAAAAAAAAATATTTTGATTGACATTCCTTCGTTCGAGTCGTCACAAACGGATTCCGAAGAGGATAATTCTGCTGAAGAAGAAATTCCCGAGTCCGTTGAAGAAATTCCCGTCGAAGAAATTCCCGAGCCGGAACCTGAGCCCGAACCCGAGCCTGAGCCCGAACCCGAGCCTGAGCCTGAGCCGGAACCCGAGCCGGAACCCGAGCCCGAGCCCGAGCCCGAACCCGAGCCTGAGCCCGAGCCGGAACCTGAGCCCGAACCGGAACCCGAGCCGGTTGCGGAAATTCCTCCCGTTAAGGAAACACCCAAACCGGTTGTGAAGGAAGAAACACCTGCGCCGAAAGCCGCGGCACCCAAACCTACCGCAAAGAGATCTCCATTACCCGCAACGAACGAAGCAGAAAAAAGAGTCGTCGCGATGACTCAACAGGCGGAAGATTTAAAGGCGGCATTGCAACGCGCACGCGCAGGCAAGAAACGCGCGACGGAAACGACTACTCAACAGGCACAACCTGCCAAGAAACAACCCGAAAAACCGGTGGATGAACGTCGCCGCAGAGTTTTGTTGGGCAAACACGCAACCAAGACAATCACTGCGGAAGGCGGTACGCTAATCGTAGAGTTGGGCGCGGAAATCACCGAGGAAATTTTGCAGCGCGCACGTCTCTCGAACAAATTTATCGAACTGTCCATGAACGTTCAGTAAGAAAAAATTTTTGTAATGAAATTCCTGTCGGCTATGTTTTGACGGGAATTTTTTTTTACTTTCTGGTATAATCCTTTCGCTATGAAAAAAATAATTTGGAGGCGCGGCAATGGCGGATAAAATCGGCTCAAGGCAAGAGAAAAAATTTCGTGCGCGGCAGACAATTTTATCGGCGGCGGCGTATCAATTTAAACTGCACGGATTCGCAAACACGACGATAGCGAACATAATGCAAGAGGCAAATTTGGGCGTCGGTACGTTCTACAATTACTTCACATCAAAGGAAGAAGTTTTGTTGACTTTGGCGAAAAATTTGCGCGCGGAAGTCAAAGAAAATATTTCCGCCGAAAGGCAAGGAAATTCGTCATGGGCGGAAATGTTGGAGCAATGTTGTATCTTCACGGCGAAATTAATCGACGAAAACAGATTTATCTTGCCGCTGTTCATAACCGCGAGCGAACACTCCGACAAGCCCGAACAAATTCGGCAAAGTCTTTCACCGGGCTTCAGCGATATTTTCGAGGAGATTATTTTAAGCGGACAGCAGTGCGGCGAATTTCGCGACGATGTGCCGACAAATATTATCTCGGAAATACTGCACTCGATTTATCAGACAACGGCCTTCAGCAAATTAGATATGCCTTTCCGAGAAAATATTCGGCTCAAGATAAAAATTTTGTTGGATGGGATTATTCGTCGCGATTGATTTTCGGCTAAGGAGTTGAAGATTTTTTGAAAACCGTATTGGAATTGTTAAACGCAGGAAAACCACGGGCGGCATTGGCGCGATTGAAAAAACTTTTGGCAGAAACGGACGACGACAGCGAATGGCGCATACATGAATTGTTCGGCGCAACCTTTCACGATTTGTGTAATGCCGAAGGTGTCGCGCAATCTTACTTCAACGCCGCGATGACCGATAAATTTCTGCGCAGTCAACGCGGACATTTCTCGAATTATCTGTTCGCGCTGCACTATCTGCCGCAACTTGACGCCGAAACTTTGGCAAACGAATTGGCAGTTTACAATTCTCTTTACGTGAATGCGGATACTTTGCCGAAAATCACGCGCCCGATTACCGGAAAAATTTCCGTGGCATTTATCGCGCCGACTTTCTGCTATTCTTCCGCCGCAGGTTTCTTTGAATCACTGTTGACCGATTACAATCGCGAAAAATTCAAAGTGACGACGTGGAGTATTTCCGACGAAGAAGATGCCTTCACCGAAAAAATTCGGCGCAGCGTCGACGGTTATTTTACTTTGGATAAGGTAAGTTTTGCGGATGCCGCGCAGATGATTCGCGATGCCGCCGTCGATATTTTGATTGACTTGGGCGGACATACCGAAGGCGGAACGACTTTGCAGATTGCTGCCTATAAACCGGCACGACTTCAAATCAGCGGCATAGGTTACTTTGATTCCACGGGACTTGACGCGATTGATTATTTTATCGGCGACGAATTTTTGACGGCGGAAGATACGACCTTCACGGAAAAAGTTTTGTCGTTGAAAAATGTTTTTGCTCTGCGCCCGAACGAAAAGATGATTGCCGAACGCGTCGCACGTAAAAAAATTCCGCACGAAAATTTTACATTCGGTTGCCTGAATAATTTTATGAAATTGAGTAACGATTATCTTGATGCCGTGAAAAATATTTTGACTGCCGTACCCAATTCAAAAATTATTTTCCGCGATACTACTCCCCTTGAAAGTCGACGCCGTGAATTAATCGAGCGGCTCAATATTTTCGGAATTGATTGCGCAGAAGTAAGATTGGGTGAAGATGATTTTTACGGCGATTATGACGAAATCGATTTGATTCTTGATACATTCCCTTACACGGGCGGTATGATGACGGCGTTGGCTCTTTATATGGGTGTGCCCGTCGTGAATATGTGCGGCAATTTGGCGGCGACAAGAACGGGCGCGGATATCCTACGCATTACCGAAATTTCCGAAATGATTTGCACGAATGTCGATGATTATGTTGCGACGGCTGTTGACATTGCACGGGACGGGACGCGGCTTAAAACATTAGCGGCGAAAATTTCCGCCGATAAACTTACCGACACAAAGAGTTTCGTCGAAGACTTTTACGGAAAAATTTTGACGTGTGAGGAGTTGAGGAGTTGAGTAACGGCGAAGAGCGACAGGGGATTTTAAATTTTGTGTCGCCGAATTTTTTGGAAGTGCCCGTGTTGGTGATTGAGGCGGCAGATTTGTTATCGGGTTTACGCGAAATTTTACCGGCGGCGAAAATTGCATTGATGACGACCGAACGCACGCCGAAAGTTGAAAGACTTTGCGAAGGAAGTCGCGCAGATTTGATAGTAGGTGATTGGGAACGGGGCGATTTACCGAATACGCCGAAGATTTTCGAATTGATTGTCGCGCCGTATGTTTTGACGACGGGCGAAAATTTTTACGCGACACTGTTGACGTTAAATCATCTGCTGAAAGATTCGGGCTATCTGTTGACGCAATTCCGCAACGTAAGATATATCGGAGTACTCGAGGCATTGAAGTCGGGGCGATTTTCTGCGAACGAGGAAAGATTTTGGGCGAAGGCAGATGTAGTGAAACTTTTGGATGATGCCGTTTACAAGGAGATTCGATTCATGCCGCACAATCGCGCAAAAATTTCGGCGGATGAATGGGAAAATTTCGGCTTTGACAATTTCAGCGACGATTTGACAACAAAAATTTGGTTGGTCAAGGCTTGCAAGTGTACTGCCGAAGTTGCCGCGCTCAAAGATATTTTTACTCACGAAATTCGCGCGGAATTGTCGCGGCTGCTACACCGTATCGAATACGATTTAAATCCCGAAGAAAATTTTCAACGGCTGGCGAATTTATGTAGACGCGAGGGAATTTTTGAAGAGTACTTGAACGATTTTGTAAATCAAGTCGTTGTGCACGACGCCGCCAAGAATTTTATCCGCGAACGCGCCGAAAAAATTTATGATTAAAAAATAAAGCCTCCGCGAATTGTCACGGAGACTTTTTTACTCTATGAAATTATTTCGTTGATTATTCTTTTGCCGCGGGGACTGTCACATTTTCTTTTTCGACGGGTGTTGTTACCGGAATATCCGCGGATTTTTTATTGTCCGCCGTCTCTAAAGGTTTTTGTCCGCCGTTCTTGCGATACTCCTCGAGATTTTCGTCTTTCTGCAGGACTTCATCGCCTTTGTTCTGCGGTTTTTCTATCGGGAAGGTTATGACTTTCAAAGCCTGAATTGTTTTCCACGCGCCTTCTTCGAGCAAGTCACGATCGCGCAAATCACTTTCGTTGGCGCATTTGTGCCACTTGCCTTCTTCGTCTTGGAAGTACATTTCAAAAGCAAGTTGAAAATGTTTTTTATCGGCAAATTTGATGCTGAATTTTCCCGCGCTGAATTTAAAATCTTCCTCTTCGTATTTATTGATAACGGCATCCAAACGCGGTGACACAACATCTGCAATTTTTTCGAGCGTCATATTCGGGCGGAACAAATCGATAAAAAAGTTTTTGGCACTCTCTACCAAATCGCCGACCATTTCGATTTTATTTTCTAATGCCATGTCAATACACCTCGCTTAAACTTTGAGTTCGAGTTCTTTTTCGTAACGCGCGGTGACGTCGCTTTCTTTTGCGGACAAACCTTCCTTAGCCCACGCAGGTACTTCGGCTTCGTTTATTTCGCGTACGGTTGTTTTCTCGACCCATTTACCGTCTTCCTTGTAGTAAAGTCTGTGAACGAGTCGCATGACATTACCTTCGATGCTGGAGAAAAGTTTTGCCGCATAATCATTGACGCCGATATCTTCAAGCGCAGCTTGCAATTTGGGCAAAAACTCCTTGAGCCATTTCTCGACTTCCTCCCAATTGGCGACCACAAGATAGCCGCCCACGAGAGCACCCAATCCAATTAAAAGCGGAATCATTTTCTATCGACCTCCTTTGACATTCCCGAAGGTTTGCGAATTTTTTCGCGGGACGATGTCGCGCCCCAAACACATTTGATTTTACACGAGCACATTTGTTTTTGCAAGTTTTTTGCGCCGATGCTCTTTAGAATCCTTAACATATCGCCGATTTTATTTAAGGTTGATTTTTATGTTTGTTTGGTTGTAAAATCCGGTTTCGTTATAATATTAAAGGAGTGAATCATTTGTCTACAATAGCAATAGCCGGTCTCGGCTACGTCGGACTTTCATTGGCAACTTTGTTGGCGCAGAATAATCGCGTGTTGGCCGTCGACGTTTCGACCGAGAAAGTCGATATGGTAAACAAACGTCAATCGCCGATAAGCGACGAGTATATCGAAAAATTTTTTGCCGAACGCGAATTGAATTTGACGGCTACAACGGATGCGGACAGTGCTTATGCCGCGGCGGACTTTGTGATTATCGCCGTGCCCACAAATTACGATCCGAAGAAAAATTTTTTTGATACGTCTTTAGTCTGTGCGGTTATCGAAAAAGTTTTGGCGAGCGGTTCCAAAGCTTACATGGTCATCAAAAGTACAATTCCAGTCGGTTTCGTCAAATCCGCGCGTGAAAAATATTCCACCGATAAAATTTTATTCAGCCCCGAATTTCTGCGCGAATCAAAGGCACTTTATGACAATCTCTATCCTTCGCGGATAATAATCGGCACGGATCGCGACAACCCAGATAATTTGTCCGCCGCGAATACTTTCGTTAAACTCCTGCAGGACAGCGCAATCAAAAAAAATATTCCCACGTTGGTCATGGGAATTACGGAAGCGGAAGCCGTTAAACTTTTCGCCAATACTTATCTTGCTTTGCGTGTCGCTTACTTCAATGAGCTTGACACTTACGCCGAAGTAAAAGGTTTGGATACTCAGGACATTATCAAGGGTATTTGTTACGATCCGCGTATCGGCGACCAGTACAATAATCCTTCGTTCGGTTACGGCGGCTATTGTCTGCCCAAAGATACCAAACAATTACTGGCGAATTATCGCGACGTACCCGAAAATCTCATCGAGGCGATTGTCAACAGTAACCGTACGCGCAAAGATTTTATAGCCGAAAGAATTTTGGAAATTGCCGGAGCTTACAAGGGCTCGAATTTTTCATACGACAACATGCAAGATATCGTCATAGGTGTTTGGCGATTGGCTATGAAGACGGGCAGCGATAATTTCCGTCAATCGTCCATTCAAGGCATTATGAAACGTCTCAAGGCTAAGGGTGTGACGGTTATCGTCTACGAACCTTCTTTGCCCGACGGCTCAAGATTTTTCGGAAGTCGTATCGTAAATGACGCTGCCGAATTTAAACGCCTGAGCAAATGCATCATCACAAACCGCTACGAAAATTCTTTGGATGACGTTCGCGATAAAGTTTACACGCGCGATTTGTTCAAACGCGATTGACTTTTATCCGTGAAGAATTTTTGACAAATCGTTAACCAAAGTGTTGATACGTTCGAATTTTAATTTGTAGCTGACACGATTGGCGATAAGCCGCGCGGTTGCATTCATTATCGTTACAATTTCTTCAAGATTGTTTTCGCGTAAAGTTGTACCGGTCTCCACGATATCGACAATACTTTCGCTCAAGCCTACGATAGGTCCCAATTCGATTGAGCCGTTCAGCTTGATGTATTCCATTTGCATACCTTGCGCAGCGAAAAATTTTTCGGCGATATGCGGAAACTTAGTAGCAACGCGAGTATGTGCATAATCTTCAAGGCGCGGACGTTTTTTGTCTTTCGGTACTGCCATCATCAAGTGACATTTACCGAAACCCAAATCAAGAAGTTCGTAAACATCTTTACCCGATTCCAAAATGACATCTTTACCGATTATGCCGATATCCGCCGCGCCGTACTCAACATAGGTCGGCACATCCGCGGTTTTCGTGATAATAAATTTAAGTCGCGCTTCGTCATTACTTATGATGAGTTTGCGCGACTTTTCGGTTAAACCTTCGGCACTCCAACCGACTTTTGCCAATAAATCCGCCGACAGCCCGAATAATTTTCCTTTGGGCAGCGCGATTGTTATAAAATCTTTATCGTTCAAATTTATTCCCTCCGTTCGCGTGGAGTTTATATCAGCGCGGCAACTATGTCAAATTGGCGCGAACAGGTTATAAATTTTATCTATACTTACATTAAAAAGTCTTGAATATTTATCCGTCTGTGTGATATTATTTTGCGCAGGGAGGTTGATTGATAATGGTAAAATACGAAGTCAAAATGACAAGTATCGGTAAAGATGCACCGGCTTATTTGGAGAGCAACAGCAGTTTCATTCTGCTTAACGAAAAAATTCGCCCGTCACTGGCCGACATGGTTGTCGAACATACTGTGGGCGAATTGGTTGCCGATATTGCCGTAGGTGACAAATTGAACGTTGGCAAAAGCGAATTCGAAGTCGTCAAAGTCGGCAGCGCGGCAAATAAAAATCTTCGCGAAGAAGGTCACTGCACAATCGTCGTCAATTCGGAAGCGACAATGCCCGGACAAATTGCGGTAAAAGGTATTCGTCCGCCGCGTCTTCGTTTCGGCAATGAAGTTAAATTCTACACCGAAGACTGATAAAATATCTCACGCTTATCGAAGAGCGCGCCCGATTTCAAAAGTCGGTCGCGTTCTTTTTTTATTCTTCGCCTGCGTTATCGTTACTTGTCGTTGCTTTTTTTGTAATTATAGCCGAGATTGTTACTTCGTTATGATCGACACTCACACCTTCGGGCACTTCCAAGTTCAATGTCCCGCTATAAGTGCTTTGACCTTCCGGAATGATAAGCGGTTCTGTTTTCAAAGTGATGATTGAATTTACGATTGACTCTGCTCCTACAACTTCAACTTGCGTCGGATTCGATACGACTTTTGAAAGTTCATAACCTTCGGCGGCGGAAACTTCAGGAACAACCGGCACGATTCTTTTCTTAATGCCGCTTTCTACATTTACTGTGACGGTTATAACACTGGGCACGACATGCACGCGCGGAATTGCATTTTGATTTTCATCAACGGCGGTCAGCGGCACTTGCACTTCAAAGCTTGAAGAATTATTGAGTAGTTTTACCGTACCGAAAACTCTTTGTGTACATTCCACTGCGCTTTTCGGTCCCACTACGGTTACCGTGTCGATAGATTTATCGATTTTTTTGATAATCGCATTCGGAGCAATCGTGCCCATTGTTTCGATTTCAATCGGCATGGATTTTTCTATCAAGGGATCCAATTTGACATGGACATTTGAAGGCATCATTTCCAAAACTTCAAAACCCATGGGCGGCACGGGACGCGGCACCAATTTATATTCGCCGGCATCCATGCCCTCAAGGTTGATGTAGACGCGAAAAGCACTGGAGTCGTACTTAAAGAAATTGGAACGTTGAGCACGCAACTTCAGTCTAATCATTTTTTCTTCGCATATCGGCGTCAACTCAAACGGAGCATTTGACAAAGTCAGCGGTACATCGTAATACTTTTCGATTTGCGGATCTTGTTTATCCATGACGAATACCCACATAAAAAATGCCGCAATCAGAGCTATAATTTTTTTCATCACATTATGACGGACAATATCCAGTAAAAATTTCATAGAAACCGCGCGATAAATTTTTGACGCGCATGTCACTTCCTTTCCGCAATATAGCCGTAATCAATCGGAAAAATATTTCCGACGGCGGAAGTGTTATTTTTTTCCGCGGAATTTGGAGAAAAACTCATCAAAGAAACCATTTTCCTTCTTGACGAATGCCGGGCGAATTTTTGCCGCCAAAGTTTGTTCATCGAATCTACGCATCAAATGACCGCCTTCCGCCACGGAAATTGTACCGGTCTCCTCGCTGACAACTATGATTAGGGCGTCGCATTGTTCCGATAAACCGATAGCGGCGCGGTGACGCGTGCCCAATTCGGTTGACAACGTACGATTTTCAGTCAACGGCAGAACACAAGCGGCGGAAATTAATCTGTTACCGCGAATGATTGCCGCGCCGTCATGCAATGGCGTATTCACTATAAAAACGTTCAACAGAAATTCCGATGAAATAATTCCGTCTATGTGAATGCCGGTTACGCTTATGTCGTTCAATTTCATTTCGCGCTCGATAACCATAAGCGCGCCGGTTTTTGTCTGCGAAAGTTTTTTGGCGGTCTTTACCAATTCCTCAACGGTTGTTTCCGCCTCTTTCTTGTCCATTAATCCACTGCTGTTTAGTAAAAATTTTCCCTGACCTATTTGCTCCAACGCGCGGCGCAATTCCGGTTGAAACAATATCGGCAGCGCGATTAAAAGCCATTCATAACTTCTTTGCAGTAACCATGTTATGACATGCAAATCGAGCCAATAACAAACCAGTGACGTCAAAATTATTACAATAAGCCCCTTTATCAGAGTTAACGCCCTCGTGTCCTGCACTTGCTGATATCCGAAGTAAAGTATTGCAGCAACCGCAATTATATCAAATATATCCAAAGGTGTTAGCGTCGAAATCAAGGCGTAAACCTTTTCATTGAATTCAAAATCCAGCGGCATAAGCACCACTCTCCTCGATAACAAAAAAATTCCGTCAATAATATACTACAAAAAATTTTCATAAACAAGCAATATCGCGGCGGGGTTTTCGACTACAAAAAATGTTGCGATTGCTTTATTTAGGCAGGATATTGACTTGCCTGCGCAGAAATTTAAAAATACATGTACAGGCAAAATTTTTATCGGATTTTAAATCGAAAGGGGAAATTTTTATGGCGTCAATCAAGAAGGAAACATTCGGCAGTAAGGACGGAAAAGAAGTTTTTGTTTGGACGCTGCGCAACAACAAGGGTAACGAGCTGAAGATAACCGATTTGGGCGCGCGCGTTGTGTCGATGAGGTTCCGCGACAAAGATTTCGCAAATAAATTTCTGTTCAAGACTTTTAAAGACGTCGGCGAATTGGATAATACTTCGGGCATTGTTTTGGTTGATGGTGCCGATGATTTCGCGAAAATTATTTGGCAGGTCGAACAAACAGACGAAGGCATTAAATTTTCGGCGGAAAAAGACGGTAAAAGCGCGGCGGTTGTCTACAGCCTTTCAAACGATAACGAGATAAGCATTAAGTACGAATGCACGGGCATTGAAGATATTTCGACGAAATTGACTTTCAGTAGCGAAGTTTTGCCCGATATTGACTTCAGATCCTGCGAACGCGTATCGCAATGGGAGAAAATCACGGGCGAAAAAATTTACTCCGTGACAACGCCTGCGGAAGTCATGATGGAAATCGGCATGTTCGGTTACGATCCCGGTTGCCCGATTGATTATCTTAACGCAGGTTTGAAAAATGCCGCGAATCTCTTCTGCGAGGCGGCAAGTATCGAGATGATTGTCTACGCCACGCAAAATAAAATTCACGCCAAAGAAATCGACGGCGGTTTCGCGATAAAAACTTCGGGCAGTAATCCGGCAGACGGTAAAATCAAATCGCAAACCGTTTACATGCTGAAGAATCGCAAATGATTGTAGGGAGCTGATTTTTTGAATATACATGAGTATCAGAGCAAGGCAATATTGCGCGGCTACGGTGTAAACGTTCCCAACGGCGGCGCGGCGTTCAGTGTCGAAGAGGCAGTCAGGCAAGCACAAATGTTGGGCGAAGATGTTACCGTAGTCAAGGCGCAGATACACGCTGGCGGACGAGGTAAAGCCGGCGGCGTCAAATTGGCTCACAATTTGGATGAAGTACGTAAATATGCCTCGGAACTTTTGGGCATGACGCTTGTGACTCATCAGACGGGCGCGGAAGGAAAAGTAGTGCGTCGTCTGCTGATTGAAGCCGGCTCGAATATCAAGAAAGAATATTACTTGAGTTTCGTAACGGACAGACAAAGCGCGCGCGTCGTGATGATGGGGTCCGAGGAGGGCGGAGTGGATATCGAAAAAGTTGCCGCCGAATCGCCCGAAAAAATTTTCAAAGAGTACATAGATCCCGCTATCGGTTTGGCACCTTTCCAAGCGACGCGCATGGCGTACAAAATGAATTTCCCCAAGGAAGTTATCCGTAAAGTCACCAAGCTCATGATTAATTTACATCGTGCCTTCGTGAAAAAAGATTGCTCCCTTGCCGAAATTAATCCGCTTGTCCTTACAGAGGAGAATGATGTTATCGCGCTCGATGCCAAATTGAATTTCGACGACAGCGCGCTTTATCGTCATCCCGATATCGAATCGATGCGCGACGATACCGAGGAAGAGCCGAAAGAATTACACGCGGCTAAACTCGGATTGAATTACGTTAACTTGGGCGGCAATGTTGCCTGTATGGTTAACGGCGCAGGTTTGGCGATGGCTACCGTTGACATCTTGAAACATTTCGGCGGCGAACCTGCCAACTTCCTTGACGTCGGAGGCGATTCCACACCCGAAAAAATTGCCGAAGCTTTTAAAATTATGTTGGAGGGCGGACAGTCTAAAGGCATCTTTGTAAATATTTTCGGCGGCATAAACAGATGTGACTTTGTTGCGCAGGGCATTGTAGATGCGGCGAAAATTATTTCGGAAGACGGAAAATCATTGCCCGTACCCGTAGTCGTTCGCCTCGAGGGGACAAATGTGGAACTCGGTCGCCAAATTTTGAAAGATTCGCCGATTGCCAACGTCATCATGGCGGAAACAATGGAGGGCGGTGCGGAAGAAATCGTGCGGCTCGTCAATCAATCGGTCTAAGTAATCGCGACAACATTCGTCAATAAAAAATCCTCGTCATAAATTCGACGGGGATTTTTATTTTTTCCGATAGGAACGTTTAAGAAAGAATCAATATCAACCGAATAAAATAGCAGAGTGTTCTTTAACGGTTCAATTATTCTTAGCGGCATCCAGAACGGTCATGACATTGAGCGAAGTTTTCAAACCGCGCTTGACGGCATCGTAATCGCCACGCTCGAAAATTTCACCGAACTCTATAAATTCATGAGTCATCTTATTACTGAACTTGTTGAGCGAATAAGTTTTAATCTCCTCACCGCGAACGACAAGATCGAACGAAGTCAAACTATTCGGTTTGGAATCGGAGCATATGTAACCGTTATCGCCCTGTATGATTATGAATGGCGGACTGTTTGAATCTTTCGCGCCGACACATTGAGCCAAAAAGTTTTCGTACTCCAAAGTAACAATGCCGCTCGTGTCGATACCGTTCCAACCAATATTTGCGGCCGAAGAAATTTTTACGGGCATACCGAATAAACCGACGACGAAATTGATATTGTAAAGATTAATATCGGCAAGAGCACCGCCAAATAAATTCGGATTAAAAACATGAGCGACGACATGATTATCACGATAATCGTCGTAGCGTGAAGAATACTGCGAATAATTACACATGATAAGCTTGACATTGCCGATTTTCGGAAGTAAGTCGCGAATTGCAAAGAAATTCGGCAGATGAAGAGTAGTGACAGCCTCGAACAGATAAAGTTTTTTTTCCAGAGCCAAATTAATTAACTTTTCGGCTCTCGAGGCACTTGAGGTAAATGGTTTCTCAAGTATACCTTCGGAAGAATTAATTTTGATTTTAGATTTGGCGGCAGTGACGCCCAAAATTTTCCGCAAATCTTTGAAGTCGTTAATTTCTTTATCGGATAGGTTCAAAAGTTTTTCGTCATAGAGGATAGTGGAATCGAAACCTTTTTCGGTAACTTTATCGGCTTGAGCGCGTTTGAGTTGTTGCATGAGTTTATCGACATTGTAAGTGGACATTTGAGAGCCGGCGATAGCAATGACGGGGAAAAATTGCAAGAGAGCATCTAAATTTTGTCGTTGAGTGTTTTTATTATCTTGGGCGCGATAAGAGAGCATAGCGGAGGCGGCTACCATTTTAAGAGTACGATTGGGTGCGAAGTCGAAAACGAAACAATCAGTTTTGACAGTACCGTTGATAATGCAAGGAGATTGAACGCGGAAAATAGTTTGCATATAGCTTGCGGCGGAAACGATAGAAGAACCGTAGAGCATGAAGACGGCAGACCATTCTGGGACGGTGACCCCCATAGTCAATTTGCCGCAGGAAAGAGTAATAGTGTAGTCATTTTTTTTGATAGCTTCTTGAACGGCGGTGAGCGCGTTAGTAGATACTTCGTCATCATCGCCGTCGCCCGCGACATTGACAATGCCGAAATGCTTAAAAACTTTATGTTTCTTTAAAAGTTTGCTAAGTGCCTTGCCTTCCTTAACACCCGGAATCATCCACAGTGAATGCTTGAAAAGTTTTCGCCACTCTTCACGGGAATAAGGATAATTACTGTCGGGGTTTTCATCTACGAGCAAATCAAGGAAGGATTTGATATCTTTTTCGTTAACGAATTTGCCACGGTCGTCAGTACGGAAAAATTCGGCGAAATTGAAATAAACATCATCGTTTTCGGTGGCGTACTTTTTGAATTTATCAACGAGATTGTAAGTGAAGATATTCATCTTCGGCAAGTTAAAGTAAGGATTCAAATCGTCATGGTGTTGGGCAATCCAATTGGCTTTAGCGCGTTGTTCCATGACATAATCCCAAGTGTAGACATTAGTTTCGTCGTATTTGTCGATTATATTAAACGGTGTGCCGCTGAGCGATAAAGTTTTCGTATTTTCATTCTTGAGACTGTCGATAAGATTTTTCCCGATGTCGGTTGTGGTACCTTCGTGTGCTTCGTCAACGATTATGCAATCCCATTTTAGGTCAAAGATTTTTTCATTCTTCTTGTATCTGATTTCGTCGTTATCCTCTTTAACTTTGGAGCCGCGCAAATCTTGAATAGAGGCGAAGTAAATAAAATGCCTTTCATTGGCGACGCGCTTGGCAAAGTTTTTGGTTCTGTCATAGTAGTCAAATTTATCCTTATTGACATTGAAAACTTTATAGAAACTATTATTCCATTCGGCGTCTACGACGGGTCTGTGTGTGATAATAATTGTCTTAGCGAAATTCATTTTGCGGATAACCTGAAGTGCGCAGACGGTTTTACCGAATCGCATTTTAGCGTTCCAAAGAAAAGCATTGCCGCCCTTTTGGAAATGATTGACGGTTTTATCGATAGCGTCTGTTTGTTCGGGACGGAAAGGGAATTCGACAAATTTAGTGCTGACAACTTTTTCGCCGCGCTTGACGGAATTGATAGCCTCGACTGCCTTAGACAAATCGACTTTAAACCATTCTTGTGCGGTTGTGCCGGCTATTTGGGCTCTCTCGTAACCTGAATTAAGTAAAATATCATGGACGTCTTTATCATCGAAAGTGTTATCGTCTATATCGGCGACGATTTTACTTTTGTCTTTGATAGCGATATCGGCGTAGAGCAAATCAAATTCTATGCCTGCGGTGTTAGTGTATCCTTTGATTCGATTTTTGGCGGCATTGAGGAGTTCGGTACAATTGGGCGGCAATTCTTGGGGCGGACGATTTATTTTAATAGTAGTCTTGCCGATTTTCAGTAAGCCGTCATGTTTACTGTCGTGTATTGCGAAAATATAAATGACGATGTATTGAAAGACGTCATTGAAGTGAATAGGTTCAAAAAGATTATCCGACGGCGGTAATATTATCTTTGCAGTCGAATTTAATTTTGTTTTGGTCTGTGCCATAATCGCCGCGCCTCCCCGAAGGAAAATTTTACTTCATTTCCTTTATGTGCGTTTTAACGAATTTAATTTCCTCATTCGACAATTTATATTTCCGATAAAGTTGCTTGTCGATGTTTTCAACATCTGCAGACCAATTAATATCGGATTGGGCAGAAAAATCTTGTAAGGGTATATTTTCCCAAACGTACGGCGGATTGTGTTGAGTGACTTTGAGAATCCCCAACATAGCCCGTGCGAATTTTGTCTTTACGTATTTCAAACATGCTTGCGCTTGGTCTTCCGTATCAAATTCGCCGACAGCGATAAAAGTTTCGGTGAAAATCGATTCGGGTTCCGCAATAAACGGTTTACCGATAAGAGTGGTTTCCGATACATTGTTAATCGGTAGAGCTCCGTTAGCACGCGGGACGAGGACTTTAAATTTTGACAACGCTACCGAACCTGATAAACAATCCAAAGGGAACCATTTGTAAACTCTTGCTTTTTTTTGCAATCCGTAAACCTTGATGTATTTGTCGCGACCGGTAGGCTTTTTGTCGAGAAATAATTTCGGGAATTTATCCATGACATTTGATTTGAAAGGATTCATTTCGCCCCCTTTGCCATGTTCTTCAAAAATGGTGTAGACATTAGCTGTGTATATAATATTTATCAGAGATATAAATTTTTTATTCTTGCGAACAATTTTTTCGTATATGGAGTGTAAATGTTCAAAGGGGATATATAATCCGATTGCGCCGAAATTTTTATTTACGTCGCGCAGAAAAATAATGATACCGCCCGAAACATTGGAAGTATGAAAAACATCAAAGCTGTTCGGGAAGTATTTGACAACTTTAAAATGTTTGTCGTTGAGCATTTGAGTATTAAATTCTGACGGGGTTGCATACGTGTTAAATAAAAACCGCGCAGGAGTAATCATTGAAACTACGGGCGCGATAGCAAAAGCGGTTGACATAAACAAGTTATAGACCGACGAATTAGTGCCGGATTTATAATCGTGTTTATATTGCGGATTATCGACGACGGCATCAAACTTTATTTTGCCGTATCCGTTATGCCAAAATTTTCCGGATGTTACTTCTTCGATAAACGAATCTGATTTGTCTTTCAACGTATTAATAATGTCTTTGAAATACTTTATATTGGCTGATTTTTTGCGGTAACCTAAAAGTGTACGATATGTGACGGACGCGGCAATCGGTGACTTGCAAGTTACGAAAATATTTTCGGCTATGATTTTATCCCAAATACGTTGCAGAGCCGACAATTTAAAATCATCTTCGGAAAATTCGCCGAGCCGTTTACGATAAATTTCACAGACAATCCACAGCGGATAAAGTCCGGATTTGGAATTGAGTTGCAGAAATTTTTTATCGGGCGTGAAAAAATCTTTTGTCAATGCGCTCGATAAATGCAGGTCGATAATTTTTTGCGGAGTGATAACGGTTTCCCTTTCGGGATCGCTGAAAGATTTAAACAGCTCGATTATATGTTTGGCGCGTTTGAGCGGCGACACTACGTCGAGAACTTGAACGAAATCACGAATTTTTTCTCCTGCCTCGATAAAAGCATCTACCTTGTAATACTTGAGGACATTGCGAAAATCATCTTTGGTGAAATATTGGGGCATAAATTCGCTCCAACTTTCCGCGCCGATAATTTTTTCATCAAGTAACATGTTGACGGTAAATTTTTTATAAAACGAAACATCCGCGCCGTAAATCAGCAGAGGAATGCGAAGTGAAATCGTACGCAGAAATGAAAGTGCTTTGAGGATAATTTTTTCGCGTTCGTTATGAAAATTTCTTCCGTAATTTTTTCCCGCAGGACTAAGCGATGTTAAACCGGAAGTATCAATCTGTAATGCTTCACAAAACTTTTCTTCGTCTTCACTTAAGCAAGAAAATAATCTCGGGGCTTTGCAGAATTTTGATGTATCGAAATAATCTCCAACGGTATAATCTGTTTCCGTGAAGAAATTTTCATAGATTTTAAACATAATCGCCGCGCCTCCCCGAAGGAAAATTCTACTTCATTTGTTAGAACAAATTATATTTACCGCAAAGTTATTGTCAATTTCGTAAACCTGCGCAGAGAAAAAATTAACGGCAGGAAAAATATTTCGGGAGTAGAAAGATTAGCGGATATCTTGAAAGGAGAGCTTTACTATGAAAATCAAACAGATTCGCAATGCAACATTGAAAGTAACATTCGGCGGCGTGACATTCCTTGTGGATCCGTGGCTTGTGAAGAAACATGGCATGGGTTCGTTCGTGGATATCCCTGGACATCCTTTCAGCGTCCCCGACCCCGTTAAGGAACAATTGCCGATGCCGTTCTACGATTTGCCCGAGCCCGTCGAAAAAGTTTTGGAGGGCGTCGATTATTATCTGCTGACACATATCCACCCCGATCACATTGACATGTCGCCCGACGGAACGATAGGCGCACCGCTCGATAAAAATATTCCGATATTGACGCAAAACGAACAGGACGCCGCAGTATTAAAGAAATCGGGATTCAAAAATATAACCGTGATGACCGAACAGGGTATAAACGTCGGCAAAGTCAAGATAATAAAAACACCTACCTTGCACGGAACGATAAAGCCCGAAGGTAAAGCGTGCGGCGTCATATTCGAGACGGCAGGTGAAGAAAAACTTTATATAGTCGGCGATACAATTTGGTATGAGAAAATCAAGGAAACACTGTTAACGCAAAAGCCCGATGTCATTGTCATGAATACCTGCGCGGCGGAATTGGTAGGCAACGGGCGATTGATAATGAATGACGAAGATGTAGAATGTGTCGCAGTGACAAGTCCGCAGGCAAAAATAGTTTTATCGCATATGGACAACGTAGCGCACGCAACAATTACCCGAAAGAGTATGCGCGGCTTGATGGCAATGCGCGGAATCGAAAATTACTACATGCCTGCCGACGGCGAAACTTTAACCTTCTGACAGTGAGGATTTAAACGGCTCGATTTTTTCATTTTTATCCCAATCCTTAATTTGACAGTAACCGTCTTTTTCATCGCTATCAAAAAAAGCCATTTGCTTCGGATTTTGTTTGCGTCCCTTGACGGGCTTTTTTGCCGGCTTAACGGTGTAGGGCAGAGCATAAGTCAAGCCGTCCATCTGCCAAAGATTCCACGAAATAATTTTGACGACCTCTGTCAAAAAGTCCTCGTCCGGAAATTTATTGAACTTCTCTACGTAATAATCGACGATGGTATCGAAAACATTTTGCCGCGCCAAAAAAAGACTGTCGCCCTGAAATTCATAACCGTAAATGCTTTTCAAAGCACATTTAGTTTGATTTTTAAAATCAAGATAAGTTTTCGTCTCTTCGGATATGAGTTTCAATTTCCTGTCGAGCAATCCGACACGTTTTTCAATATCAATCGGTTCGCCGGTGACGACATCATAGCGGCTGACCAGATAAGGAGCTTCGCCGCAAGTTATTTCCAAAACTTTCCGCTTGATATAATCCGTCCAATTTTCACGGCTGCTAAATTGGGCGTCAATGGTATCATTTTGAATTTCACAAACTTCCCTCGGAGTGAAAATCTCTGCACGTTCGCGAGTACGCTTTTTTTGATACTCGCGATCTTTTTTATAGCGCGGTACAATCAAATTGGCTTTGATGTCGTCAATCGTGATGGGGATATTACCGCGTTCGGTCGTCGCCCAAATTATATTA
Organism: Selenomonadaceae bacterium; assembly: GCA_024698045.1. GTDB lineage: Bacteria > Bacillota > Negativicutes > Selenomonadales > Selenomonadaceae > Quinella. The sequence goes on along the minus strand of JAILRS010000035.1, from coordinate 3,384 downwards.
TTCTTCAATTCGTCGGGCTTCGGTTTATCGGCGTCGATATCCTCGTTAACTTCGCCATCAGCCTTTTCGCGCGTCCTGTCAAGCAGCAAAGTTTTTAACAACTCGATTTTGATTTTGTCGCTCAAATTTTTATCGTCGTCACTTAAATAATGTTTTATCTCGTTCATCTGTACGGCTTCGCCTTCCAATAATCTACAAAGTCATTTGAAAAACTCCATGTGCCCGAACATTTTTTGAGGAGTGAAAATTTATCGGTATCGCGGAACATAAACCAAAGACGCGATTCGACGTGATAAGCGCATGCCTTGAATCGGTATTGGTCGAAAATTTTTTGCATAGCGGCGTTCGTCCAAAAAGTAGCGTGAACGGGTTGTAAGTAAAACCAATTTGAATCGCGCGGCACTTCTTCGCAGACCAAAGTATGCAATGCGGCAATGCCGTCATCTTTGAGCAACGCAAAAATTTTGGCAAAGTCATCGGCTCCGATAAGATGTTCAAATACCGAACAGGTTATGACGAAATCGAAACTTGCCGGCGTCAAACTTTCGGGCGGCAAATAATTTTCATCGGGGCGGCTCATGTAAGCATCGAATTTCATCAACGTCGGCGCGGATATTTTTTCGGCGAAGTAATTCGATAATTTCCCGTCCCCTGCGCCGTAATCAACAGCACGCGTATTTTCGTTCAGCACACCGACTTTTACCAGTTCCGCCAAAATATTCGCCTGTGCATGCAAACGCTCCAGCCATTTCGGATCTACATCAAGCGCGTCGGTATTTTGATAGGCGGCATGACATTCGCGATTGAGATTTTCCCAATCATTGTGATTCATTTCGTAGAGAGTTTTCGCAACTACGAGTCCGCAATTTTCACAGCGAACGTAATCGCATTTATCCAGATATTTCATGCCGAAAAATTTTTCGATAAACGGATTCATTTCGGCGTGACACACGGGGCAATTCAATGACATTACCTCCCGAAACTTTTTATGATTGCGCAGATTTTTCTTACATCGTCTTCGGTTAAATCGCCGTACATGGGCAAACTCAAAACCTGTTGACCGATAACATTTGCGACGGGTAAATTATTCGGATTGGCGGAATTTAATTGACGGTAACAAGTAAATTCACTGCACAAAGGATGAAAATATTTCCGCGCGTAAACATTGTAATTTTTCAATTCGTCGTAAACATAATCGCGCGAACGCCCGAAAATTTTCTCGTCAATCCGCACGACGTAATATTGATAATTCAACTTGATATTTTCCGCGCAAGTCGGCATAACTCTTATGCCCTCAACTTCGGCAAATTCTTCGTTGTAAATTTTATGCAGGTTGATTCTTTTAAGGCGTTCGCCCTCAACGTAGCCGAGCATTATCCGACCGATTGCCGCGCGAATTTCGTCAAGTTTCCCGTTTATACCCGGCATTACTACTTCCTCTTCGTTTTTGATTCCGAAATTTTTCAAGAGATCTATACGGTCTTTAACAATCTTGCTTTTCTGTACGAGTGCGCCGCCCTCTACCGTGTGATAAAGTTTCGTAGCATGGAAACTGAACATGGAACAATCGCCGAAATTCCCGATGCCCTGTCCGTCAATTTCAACGCCGAAAGCGTGCGCCGCGTCGTAAATAACTTTCAACCCGTAACGATTGGCGACTTCCTGAATTTTTTCTACGTCGCAGGGCGTACCGAATACATGTACGGCTAAAATTGCGGTTGTGCTCGGCGTTATCATTGATTCGATTTTATTCGCGTCGATATTCATTGTTTCGTCGTCTACGTCGCAGAAAATCGGCGTGATATTGTTCCAACTCAATACGTGAGGCGTTGCCGCAAATGTAAACGGTGTAGTAATTACGTCGCCGCTCAAACGCAAACTTTGACAGGCAACCATTAACGCGATTGTCCCGTTATTGAACAGCGACAGACACGGTACTTTTAAAAATTTTTCCAATTCGCGCTCAAGCATTGTATGTTGAGGACCATTATTTGTGATCCACTTCGCCGCCCATATGTCACGAAGTTTTTCCGTCACTTCCTCTATCGTCGGGAAGACGGGGCGTGTCACGTAAATTCTTTCGCTAAACGGTTCAATCTTTGTCATTATTTTTTTCCTCCTCTTCGGCTCGTTCCTTAGCTTCTCTTTCGGCACGTTTTTTCTTTGCCGCCTCTGCTTGTTCCCTTGCCTTTTCTTCTGCCTTATGGATTTTCTCCGCCGCCTTGGGGTCTATTTTCTCAAGGTAATTTATCGGAATCGCGTCGACATTTTTTTTACTCAGTTCGTAGCATTTACGATAACTTTCTGTAGCGGCTTCGGTGTTCGCCTGTTCGTCGAAAATATCGCCCTGCAATTTATATATCACCGCAACTTTTTCGTTGATTGCTATCGCGCGTTTGATGTCGGCATGTGCCAAATCCAATTCGCCGCGCATATGATATACATCCGCACGATTCAGGAAGTTAAATAAATTTTTCGGGTCTTTCGTCACGGCGGCATTTGAATCGACAAGAGCACCGTCATAATCGCCGCAAATAGCTTTAGCCCGTCCGCGTATCGCAAGACATTCGGCAATATCATCTTGATTCTGCGCATTAATCGCGCGTTCTATTTCCTTGAGTGCAAGTTCGCCTTGACCGTAATCGTTATAAATATCCGCGTTCACTCGTAATTTTTCGGCATATTTCTTTTTGGCGGCGGTTGCCTCCGTGCGAATTTTAGCCCAATAGGCTTTTCGTTCGGCTTCCTTTTCGGCAATTCGTTCACGTGTTCGAGGATCTTCATACTTATATGCCAACTCAACGACTGTTTTTATTTTGTCGCCCAAGTTGTAAAGATGACTGAGTTCGCGCACTTCACGATAAGCAAATTCATCATTCAAAAAATCTGTCTGATTACCGGTACCTGCGCGGAAATTCCAGCCGTCAATAGAATCATAATCATGGAAGGCACGAGATAAACCGCCTGCAAAATAGTAAGCATTACGCGCGGCACTCATGGGGTCATCGCCGATATTTACCGAGTAAAAAATTTCTCGTCCGTCGACAAAAACTTTGTAGGCTCTGTCATCTTTGCGTACACTTACATGACCGCCGCCGTATTCGGTCATCAAATCCGATAGTTTTTGTTCGCGTTTATCCGTATCGGGGTGATCGCTGAAAGTCATATCGCTCGGCGTATCGTGCGCATTAAATTCCAAAAAGTCACGAGTTTCATAGCGAACATAATAATCAAGACGATTCATAGCAGCCGCGCCGCCTCCGGGATTAAATCCCGCGCTTGTCATGATATAAAATCCGCGCTCGTCCGCTTCGTATTCGGCAGGCACATTTATATTTTTGGCAACCGAATAGCCGACCATGCCCGAAAGTTTACCCCAATCGA